>CAWHBI010000009.1:0-91558 GCA_963827545.1 uncultured Alphaproteobacteria bacterium | reverse complement strand
GGTAGTCCTCCCTTGTAAACTTGTAGTACTTGGCGCCCGCCTTGGTGAACGTCTCGATGAACCTCCTCTCGGCATCGCGCTGAGTGGCCGTGAAGAAGTCCTCCGAGATTTCGGCGGCGGCCTCGAATGCTTCCCGTTCCACGTCCGACAGGCTGTCCCAAACCGGCTTCGAGATGAGGAGCGCATTCAGGAACATCCAGATGCCCGGGCTGCCGGCAGTGAAGAACTTGCCGTGCTCATAGATCTTCGTCGACACGAAGGTCTCGTAGGAAGTCAGCGCACCGTCGAGCTTGCCCGATGCCATCGCGGAGTAGATCTCGTTGGAGTGCAGCGCCACCGGCGTGGCACCAGCCTTCTTGAGCATGAGGTCGAACAGGCGGTCGCCGCCGCGCAATCTCAGCCCCTTTACCGTGTCGGGCCCGGCGACCTCACGCTTGTTGGTGACGAAGCCTCCCGGCACCCACCACCAGGCCAGGATGTGGACATCATGCTTGTGTGCGACCGACTGCAAATGCTCGAACAGCTTCGATCCCCTGAGGTCGCGGACGGTATCGAGGCTCGGGTAGAGGCCGGGCAGCACGGCCAGCGAAAACTCGGGCGCCTTTTTGACCGCGTAGGGCAGCACGTAAACGCTCATTTCGAGCTTGCCGGTCTGCAGCGCTTCGAATTGCTCCTCGGCGCCGATCTTCAGCGAGAGCTGGGGATGAATCTGAAACGATATTGAGGGAGCGCGCTGTTGGACCTCTTGCGCGAACAGCCGCGCGGCTCGGTCACGCGCGTCGGTGCCGCCCGGCCATTGATGCGAGATCTTGAGCTCTCGGGCCGAGACAGGGTTGGCGATCAGCATCACCAGTGCCAGGAATATCGACGCAAAACGCATTGTTGGAGCCCTCCGCTTGCCGTTAGCCCAAACCTTCGCAAGTCGCCGCGGGACTTGCGATCTAACCCGCAGAATAGAGCTTCGCGAACGCCCAACGTATTCGCCATCAGAATGGCCAATGCGTGGCGGAATTGCAGATCACAGATTGTTTAGCGGCTCGGCAGGTCTTGCCACGGCGGCTCAATGGCTTGGCGCCACTTTCGCCGTACCGCCGAGGTCGGCCAGATGTGCGGGCGACGGGCAGGCGCGACTTTGGACCTGCTTTGTCGTCGCCTTGCGGAGCTCACGGTTCAAAAAAGGTATCAGCTGCTCCTGCCACGCTCGGCGAGCATCTCTGCCAGGATGCGTGGCAGGGCACGCACCTCACGCTTGATGATGTCAAGTTCAGCGAACAGCGCTGCAAAGCGCGATTCGTTGACGCGCGCCTGTAAATCGAGGATCTCCGGGAGCGATCTCACTTCGCGTTCCAATTGAGCGACACGCTGTTCGATCTCAGCCATTCGACCTCATTTTTTCTAGCACATTTGGTGTGCTCCAAACAGCTGCCATCAAGCAGCCCTCGCCTGCCGCAGCGTCTCGCCGCGGTAGCTCAGCGCCTCGGCCACGTGTGCGCGGCTGACGTTCTCGGCGCCGTCGAGGTCGGCCAGCGTGCGCGCCACGCGCAGTGTGCGGTGGAAGCCCCGCGCGGAGAGGCCCAGCATCTCGGATGCCTGGCGCAGCAGCGCCACCCCGGTTTCGTCCGGCATGGCAACCTGCTCCAGCAGCCGGCCCGAGCACTCCGCATTGGTGCGCACGCCCTTGGCGCCCAGCGCGGCGTAGCGTGCGCGCTGTCGCTCGCGCGCCGCGGTGACGCGGGCGCGCACCTCGGCGCTGCCCTCGCTGGGTGGTGGCAAGACGAGATCGGCAGCGGACACCGCCGGCACCTCGATCTGCAGGTCGATGCGGTCGAGCAGCGGGCCCGAGATGCGCGCCTGGTAGTCGTCTGCGCAGCGCTGGCCGCGCCTGCAGGTCTGCCCCGGCGCGCTGGCCCCGCATTTGCACGGGTTCATCGCGGCGATCAGCTGGATGCGCGAGGGGTAGGCGATGCGGTGATTGGCCCGCGCGATCACTGTCTCACCAGCTTCGAGCGGCTGGCGTAGGGCGTCGAGCACGTTGGGCAGAAACTCTGGCAGCTCGTCCAGGAACAGCACGCCCAGGTGCGCCAGTGACACCTCGCCGGGGCGCGGCTTCGATCCGCCTCCCACGAGCGCTGCCATGCTGGCGGAATGGTGCGGGGCGCGGAAGGGGCGCCGGGTGGCGATGCGACCGCCCAGCAGCTCGCCAGCCAGTGAATGCACCATGGAGACTTCCAGCATCTCCTCGGGCGTCAGCGGTGGGAGGATCGAGGGCAGCCGGGCCGCCAGCATCGACTTGCCCGACCCTGGCGCACCAATCATCAGCAGGTTGTGGCCGCCGGCGGCGGCCACCTCGAGCACGCGCTTGGCGCTCTCCTGGCCCTTGACGTCGGCAAGGTCCGGCTGCGGGCCCTGCTCTGCCGCCACGTTCGGCTTCGGCCGCGCCAGCGTCTGCAGCCCTTTGAAATGGTTGACGAGCGACAGGAGATGCGGCGGTGCCAGCACGGCCATTTCCGCATCGGCCCAGGCCGCCTCCGGCCCGCAGGCGCCGGGGCAAATCAGCCCTTTGCCCAAGGCGTTGGCGCCGATGGCAGCGGGCAGCGTGCCTGGCACGGCTCGGATGGAGGCATCGAGGGCCAGCTCCCCGACCGCCGCATAGCCCTCGATGGCGTCGGGCGAGATTGCCCCCATGGCCACCATCATGGCGAGCGCTATGGGCAAGTCGAAATGGCTGCCTTCCTTGGGGAGATCCGCCGGCGCCAGGTTCACAGTGATATGCTTGAAGGGCAGGCCCAGGCCCACGGCATGCAACGCGTTGCGCACCCGCTCGCGGCTCTCGGCGACCGCCTTGTCGGGCAGGCCAACCACGGCGAACACGTGCTGGCCGCCGCTGATGCGAACCTGCACCTCTACCGGCTTGGCCTCGATCCCGACGAAGGCGACGGTTGAAATCTGGCCATACATGCGGCTGCCCCCCACGATGCTTGGGCAACCTATTGGGCAAGCTCGCGGAGGCGTCAAGAACAAATTGTGAACACGCACGGCGGACTTCGAGGTGTTGTGGCCCGAAAGGCCTCCAGCATCATGTCTGCCGCCGATGGCTGGCCCCGCTATCGCCCTATTGCGCCAGCAACTTCGGCCGTTGATAACGGTTGAAGTGTCGAGAAAGTGTCACAGCGCCGGGCACCGGCGTGATAGAGTGGACGGATGTCAGCACGCCACCAGATGCCCCGCTCCGCGCCGGAAAGCGCGTTCGAACGCAAGGTGTTACTGAGCAAGTGGGCACTGCTGTTCGAGCAGATCTGGCCGCGCGCGTGGCTGCTCCTGGGCTTGACCGGGTTGTTCATTGCCGCATCGCTCGTAGGCCTGTGGCCGTGGCTGCCGGAATTGCCCCACAAGATCGTTCTGGGCCTGTTCGGCTTGGCTCTCGCCGCGGTCCTGATTGCCATGCTCAGCGTGCGCTGGCCCACCCGGCAGGAGGCGATTCGGCGGGTCGAAGGCGTATCCGGAATCCGCCATCGCCCGGCATCCTCCTACGAGGACACGCTGACGCTCGGCGCCGCCGACGCGCGCACGGCCGCACTCTGGAAGGTGCATCGCCAGCGCCTCGCCAGCCTTCTCGGCAGGCTACGCGTCGGCCGCCCGGAGCCGCGCACCGACCGCTACGACCCCTTCGCACTGCGTGCCGTACTTCTGATCGGTGTTTTCGTCCTGACCATCGTCGTTGGCGACAGTGCGGCCGACCGGCTCTGGTCGGCGTTCCGCTTCAGCCCGCTTGCCAAAGGGGCCGAGGCGCGCCTCGACGCCTGGGTGACGCCGCCGTCCTACACGGCCAAGCCGCCCATCATGCTCGCCGATGGCGGCCTCACGGGGCTGCGCGCGCAGGAGAAGCGGCCTGCTGGCACGTTCGAAGTTCCCGACAAGAGCTTGCTGATCGTGCGCGCTGGCGGGGCGGGCATGCGCGACCTCACGCTCGAGGTGCCGGGCGAGAATGGTGCGCCGCAACGGCTGGAGGCGCCGGCACCGGCCAGCCCGACCGATGTGCTCGAGCTCAAGCTCGAGGTGCGGCGCTCCGGGACGATCACCGTGCATAGCAGCGGCATGCAGGTTGCGAGCTGGACCTTCTCGGTCACGCCCGACCATACGCCCAAGATCAGCCTGACGAAGGAGCCGGAGCGATCCCAGCGCGGCACCCTCAAGCTGTTCTACAAGGTCGAGGACGACTACGGCGTGGTCTCGGCCGAGGCCCGCGTCCGCCGCATTATTCCGAAGCCGGACACATCATCGACTGCCTGGGCGCGCGAGCCGAAGAAAGGCGCACGGCCGCCCTACGAGCGGCCGCCAGCGCTGACGCTCCGGCTGCCGCGCTCCTATCCCAAGTTGGCCGAGGGACAGAGCCTCCACGAGATCGGCGAGCATCAGTGGGCTGGGATGAAGGTGGAGCTCACTCTCACAGCCAAGGACCTCGCCGGCCAGACGGGGCGGAGCGAGACGGTCGAGATCACCCTGCCCGAGCGGCGCTTTACGAAGCCGCTGGCACGCGCCGTGGTGGAGCAGCGCCGCAAGCTGGTCGAGGACCCTCGCGACCGCCTGTTGGTGGCCAAGGCGGTCGATGCGCTCACCTCCGAGCCCGAGGGCTTCATCGAGGACCTGCAGGTGTTTTTGGGCCTGCGGTCGGCGTATTGGCGCCTGCAGCGTGAGGACACGCGCGCGAGCCGCAACAGCGTGATCGCACAGCTGTGGAACGTGGCCTTGCGCATCGAGGACGGGAACCTCTCGGATGCGGAGCGCGCGCTCCGGGCGGCGCAGGACCGCCTGCAGCGGGCCCTCGAAGAGGGTGCCTCCGACGAGGAGATCCAGCGCCTGATGCAGGAGCTGCGGCAGGCCCTTGCGCAGTTCCTCGATCAGCTCGCCCGGCAGGCCGAGGGGCAGCCGCCCATGCAGGGCAACAATCAGAACCAGCAAATGCTCTCGCAGCGCGATCTCGAGCAGATGCTGCGCAATCTCGAGAACATGGCCCGCTCGGGCAACCGCGACATGGCTCAGCAAATGCTGAGCCAGTTGCGCGACCTTCTGGACCGCCTGCAGTCGGGCCGCATGGCCGACCAGGGCCAGAACCAGCGCATGGGCAAGATGATGGACGAGTTCGGCGACATCATCGGCCGCCAGCAGCAGCTGCTCGACGATACCTTCGGCCAGCAGCGTCAGCAGCAGGGGCAGCGAGGACAGAGGGGCCAGAAAGGGCAGCAGGGCCAACAAGGCCAGCAGGGTCAACAAGGCCAGCAGGGTCAGGGTGAAGGCGAGAGCGGCGACCAGGGCGACGGCCTCAGTGATCGCCAACGTGAGTTGCGCGAGCGACTGGGCCGGCTGCAGCGCGGCCTGCGTGAGTTCGGCATGCAGCCTCCGGGCCAGCTGAATGGCGCGGAAGAATCGATGGAGCGTGCCGAGCGGTCGCTGCGCAACGGCGATCTCGATGGCGCGGCCGACCAGGAGGCGCGCGCGCTCGAGCAGCTGCGTCAGGGCGCCCGCGAGATGGCCCAGCAGATGCTGCGCCAGATGCCCTCGCGCTTCGGCCTCAACGATAGCCAGGGCGAACTCGATCCCATGGGTCGCCCGCCCCAGCGCACGGACGGGCCGGACCCGGGCGTGGGCGTCAAGGTCCCCGACCAGATCGACGTCCAGCGCGCACGTGAAATCCTGGAGGAGCTGCGCCGCCGCCTGGGCGAGACGACGAGGCCGCCCATCGAGCTCGAGTATCTGGAGCGTCTGTTGAAGCGCTTTTGACGCGCGGTCTCACCGCGCTTGCGGCCGCGCGGCACCAGCCTCGATGGCCGGCCTCGATGGCCAGCCTCGATGGCCAGCCTCGATGGAATGTCGGTGGTGTGACCGCATGTTGGTGCTGCAATGTGATTTTGGCAACAGCACCACATCGATGGGACGTAGCATCTCACTTCGCATTTGAATCCGCACGATTTCGC
Source organism: uncultured Alphaproteobacteria bacterium (assembly GCA_963827545.1). Taxonomy (GTDB): domain Bacteria; phylum Pseudomonadota; class Alphaproteobacteria; order Rhizobiales; family Hyphomicrobiaceae; genus AWTP1-13. The sequence continues at coordinate 85,586 of CAWHBI010000009.1, read as the reverse complement.
GGCTAAGGTCGGCTCTGCAACGCACCGTTGTATAAGACTGCCTGCCGAGCATCGCTCATGGCGCGGTTCTCCCCAAAGCAGCAGCAAGTGCCGGTCGGGGTGGGGTGGAAGCATGGACATTCAGGATATGCGCATTTTTGCGCGTGTGGCGGCGGTACAGAACCTGTCTGCCGTAGGGACTGAATTGGGCTTGACCCCGGGCACCATCTCCAAGCGCATTCAGGCGCTGGAGGACGAGCTGTCGGCCCGCCTGTTCGACCGCACCACGCGATCGATCCGCATTACGGAAGAGGGGTCCACGTTTCTGGCGTACGTCGAGCGCATTCTGGCCGAGATTGAGGCTGCGCGCGCCAGTGTCGACGACAAGGTGAACAAGCCCAAGGGCAAGCTCAAGATCGCCGCCCCGGCAAGCCTCGGCCGACGCTACGTTGCCCCGGCCCTTGGCGTGTTCCTGCGCGCCTACCCGGAGATCGAGGTGCAGCTCGATCTGCAGGACCGCCCGGTCAACCTGCAGGAAGACGGCTACGACATGGCCATGCGCACCGGTGCGCTGTTGGACTCGTCCGTCATCGCCAAGCGTCTCGCGGCCGACCGCTATGTCGTTGCCGCGTCGCCCGCCTACCTCGCGCGGCGGGGGCGCCCGCTGCGGGCCGAAGACCTGAGCAATCACAACTGTCTCGTTCTCGGTGACCGCTTCCAGTGGTCGTTCAGCAGGAACGGCATGGAGACTGGGGTGCGGGTGAGCGGGCCGCTAAAGTCGAACGACGGCGAGCTGCTGCGCCAGGCTGCGCTCGACGGCGACGGCCTGATCCGCGCTTCCGAGTTCGAGATCCTGCCCGAGCTGAATTCTGGCCATCTCGTGCAGGTTTTGGCCGACTACCAGATTGCGAGCAACGTGGCGGTATGGGCCCTCTACCCGAGCGCCAAGCACATGCTGCCGCGCATGCGCGTGCTGCTGGACTTCCTCACCGATTGGTTCCGCGAAGCGCGAAGCCAGGCCGGCAACGGCGAGGCGCGCAGAGCCTCCGTGCATCAGGAAAGCCCCGCCCAGGTCCGGCTGCAACTCAGCTGAGGCAGGCGAAGCCCTCGGGAGAAAGAGCTACCGCGGGGATGAGAACGGATGGGCGACAAGCCCTGAGAGCAAGCTGGCACAGACGACGGGCTGGATCCCGCCCAGGCCCTGCGGCGGATGGATAGGGCCGTGAAGCGGCTGCTCGGGCAAGCCCGAGACGCACAACGAGATGGTGAAGCGGCGCCGACGCGACCAAGCGCGCGAAGAAATCCTCAAAGTGATTGGAACCGGGTCTGACCTGCAACGTTTGTAGGTTGCACGTTGGCTCTTGTGTTGTGCGGGGACTGAGGCGGGCGGCCGTGTTGGCTCGCCGGCTTATCGCCAGGGCGGCGTTCGGGCCCGAGGCGCTGAACGCGATCTTCAAAGCCTTTGATCAGGCCTGGAAGGAAATCAAACCAGGCGTTGGCCGCAATCCGCTCGCCATCGAGGCGGCGCAGCTCAGCCTTGCCAACATCGTGCTGAGCTTGGCGAAGGAGGATAGTCGCGATCCCGAGCCGCTGAGGACAGAGGCGGTGCGGCTCCTCCTGTTGAAGCGTCAGATCTCGAATTAAAGCCGTTGCCACTCATTGGTTTCGAAGTCGAACCACTCAGTGATCAATTCGCCGTTCCACTTTAGGGCGATGCGCTTGCCCTCAATGGGGGTGGAAATTACGTTGGGCCAAAATGCTCCGATGCACTCGCCTGTGGAATGGCGAACGCTGGGGTAAACAATTCCGTTGCTTCCCGCCTCTTTGAGCTGGGCGCCCAAGACTTGAGGCGCGGCATACTTTTTGGGGTCGGGGTCCAGAAACTCTGCCCAATCCCCCGCGCGGAGGTCATGCAGCATCTTGTTGATGCTTGCGGTTATCGTCCTGAAGGTGGTGTTGATGGGCGGATCGTTGGTCGCCGCATGAAACCGTCCTCTATGAAAGGCCACTTCACGGAGGGCGGTCTCAAATTTCCTGCCAGCGTAGTATACGCCATATGATCCGTCAGTGAAGCGACTTGGGTTGTCTCTGCTCGCGTGTGTGAATGGGCCCATGGCGGCAGAGGCGCCGGGACCAAAGACGCGTTTTGTTGTGGGCACCAAGCTGATCTTGCCGATCGCCTGCCTTGAAGCTGGGTCTGTTAGTCGCTCCAGATCGTCGAGGATGCTCCGATCTTCAGGGTCGGCAATGCGCTCCCAGTAAGGAACGGGCGGATAGCGGTCAGATTGGAGGCGATGGGTGGCGGCCCATCGAACTCGTTTGACCGGTATCTTTTCTACTCGTGCGCGGTCGTAGAAGAGATCAAGAGTCTTCGGCAAGTCACACCGCCCGTTAGCTTCGAACGCTATCCAGATACTCGCGCACGCGCGCTAGATCGACGATCTGTCCTGCCAACATTCGATCAAGCGCAGATTGGCCACCAAATGCCGCATTGGGTTTGCGCACCCAGCTATCGGCCAGATCGGGTTGGTCGTAGATGATCTCAAGGGACTTGAAGATGCCAAGCAGATAACTGATCCGGCTTGCCAGATCCAATCCGTGAACGACGTTTCTTACTTCACCCCTTTTCCAAGTGTAGTACGTGGACTTGCCGGGTTGCCCCAATAGCGTGCTCGCCTCGTCGTACGACAGTCCCCATTTGTCCATGATCGCGAAGAATGCACGCATCCCCACAGCTATGGTGTTGTGGTCTGGTGTTGGCGGTGGCCGAAACGCTCGCCGCTGGAGGGCTCTCTTCCTATCCTTCCGAACAACAGCTTGGCGCATCGCAAAACCTCTGTTAAGTGCACTATAGCACTTAACCGCGATTAAGTCCAGTCTTGGACTACTTTCTCTTGGGTGGCTCTGGGAACAGTTCCAGCTGAGCACTCACCTCAGAACGGCGGCTCACTTGAGCCTGATGGTCACGCGATCGGTGCGGCCTTTGGCGTCGATTACGGACAGCTTGAAGAAGCCGCGGCCGGCTGCCGGCAGCTCGAACTCACGCCGGGTGGAGTCGGAGGCGATGGGCTCCCCATCGAGAAGCCAGGTGAGCGGCAGGGCACCGCCCTCGACCTTGACGACCACGCTGCCGCCTTCGCCCTCCTCGACCTCGATCTCCGCGCGGTCCGGTGGGAATGCGATCCTGACCGGGGGCTCCAGATAGGCGCTGGCGCGCTCGTCTGCCGCAGTTTCGCGGAAGCGTCTCAGCGGCGGTGGCAGGTCGCCGTTGGAGACCCGCAGGACGCCCGCGGGAGCCGCTGGCATTGGCGTACGCCGGGAGGCAAGCCGTGCGTAGGCGTCGAACAACAGCGGCGCTGCAGATGCTCGTCCGGAGAGCCCCGGAGTGGCGGCGGCATCGGGCCGCCCGACCCAGGCCGCGATGGCGTAGCGCCCGTCGAAGCCCACGGACCACGCATCGCGGAAGCCGTAGGAGGTGCCCGTCTTGTAGCAGAGCTGGCCAGGCTTGGCGTTGGCCGGCGGCAAGGCCTGACACAGGATGTCGGCGACATACCAGGCTGCTACCGGGGACAGCAGCCGCTGGCCCGCCGCGGCGCCTTTTGGTGGGGCGCCTTCGCGGCTGTGCCTGAGGACGACCGGCTCGCCGCCCCGGGCGATGCCGGCGTAGAGCGTGGCGAGATCGGTCAGCCGCAGGCCCACCCCTCCGAGCGCCATGGCCAAGGACGGGTCCGCGCCCTTGGGCAGCACTGGGCTCACGCCGGCCTGCTGCAGGCGCGCATGCAGCCTGCCCGCGCCCAATGCCTCCAGCACCTTCACGGCCGGGATGTTCAGCGACTGCGTCAGCGCGGTGCGGATCGTCACGGTGCCGTGCCAGTCGTGATCGAAGTTCTTGGGTACGTAGATGCCGAAGCGGGACGGCCGGTCCTCGATCAGCGTCTCGGGATGGGCGAGTCCGAGCTCGAAGGCTAGGCCGTAGATGATCGGCTTCAGGGTGGAGCCCGGCGAGCGTATCGCATCCGTCATGTCGACCGCGCCGAAACGCTCGCTATCGAGCAGCCCGGGCGATCCGACCTGGGCGATCACCTCGCCCGTGCGATGGTCGACCGCCACGATCGCGGCGGAAAGCCGCCCGCCCAGCGTCGCGCCGTAGTCCTGCACGAGCTGCTCGAGGTTGGCCTGCGCCAGGTAGTCGAGGGTGAGGCGGTGGACCGTGCGGCCCTTGTGGCGCTCGACCTCTGCGTCGGCGAGGTGCGGGGCCAGCATGGGGAAGTCGCGCCGCGCTACCGGCACGCGCTCCGCCATGGCCCGCGCCGCGTCCTCGCGCGAGATCACGCCGGCAGCCAGCATGCGGGCGAGCACGTGGTTGCGCGCGCGCCGCGCGGCGTCCGGGAAGCGGTCCGGCCGGCGCGTCTCTGGCGACTGGGGAACTGCTACGAGCAGTGCGGCTTCGCCCACCGACAGCCGCCGTGGTTCCTTGCCGAAGTAGGCCAGCGAGGCGGCGCGCACGCCTTCCAAGTTGCCGCCGAAGGGTGCCAGCCGCAGGTAGATGCGCAGGATCTCGTCCTTCGACAGCTGCCGCTCCAGCGCGAGGGCGAGCAACGCCTGGCGGATCTTGCCCGTGGGCGAACGGTCGTGCTCGCCGAGCAGCAGGCGCGCGACCTGCATGGTGATGGTGGAGCCGCCCGAGACGATGCGGCGGTGGCGGAGCAGCTGCCAGCCGGCTCTGCCCACCGCCAACGGGTCCACGCCGCGATGCCGGCGGAAGCGCTTGTCCTCGAAGGCGATGAGCATGGCGACGTAGCGCGGATCGACATCCCTCGGCTCCACCGGCATGCGCCAGCGCCCGTCAGGCGCGGTGTAGGCGCGCAGCAGCCGGTCGTTGCGATCGACCACGGTGACAGAGACGGCCTCGGCGCGAGCCAGCGACAGGGGCTGCAGCCGTGCCCACGTCCACGCCACCATCCCTAGCGGGGCGCAGGCCAGGGCGGCTGCGGCCAGCAGCGCGCCGCGAAGCACTCTTGCGAGCCTTCCGCGGCGCCTCCTCTCAGGCTGGTCCATGTGCGCCATGGCGCCTTGCCGTCACTGCTGGCCGACGATCTCCAGCCGCCCGGCGGCGGAGCGCGCGAAGCGCTCCGGCCGGTACATGTCCTCCACCGTCGCGGCGGGATGCACGAATGAGCCGGGCGTCACGGCCCGCACGATGTAGGCGACGGTGGCGCCTGACGCCGGGTCGCGGCTATCGCCATCGTCGTCGCCGCCGCGCCGACCACGGCGCCGACCGTCCGAGCCGCCGAAGAAGTCGAAGGCTGCAACGAAGCGGTCGTCGCGGAACTCGGTGTGCTGCGGGGCAAGCGTGGTCTTGAGCCACGAAAGGCTCTTGATGTCGCCCGAGTCGACCAGCCGCGGGTTTTCGATCTCCAGGCCGGCCGGCAGGCGGTCCACCAGCAGGATGCGGCCGCCGGTGTCCGTTGCATCGACCTTCAGCACCACGACCAGTCGCTCGTTCTGCTTGAGCTGGTCGGTGCCGCCGGTGGCGCTCTTGAGGTCCACCTTCTTGCCGTCCATCGTGTAGTAGGTGCGCTCTACCGTCATACCCTTGGACACGGCGGGCTCAGGCGTCAGCGCTGCCCCGATCACCGAGATCACGGCGCCGACTGCAGCATCGCCGTCGTTGACGATCGTCAGCGGCCCACCCTGCAGCTCAGCCGGGCCCAGGCCGCGGATGAGCCGGCCCTGGTGCGGCTGGCCGTTGACGGCGAGCTTCATGCCCTTGGCCTCCTCGGCGAGGGCGCGTGCTGCCAGCAGCATCCACGCCTGCTCCTGGGTCGACGTGTAGGTCTTGGAGGCATAGGCCTGGGCCACGATCTCGACGAGCCGCGGAACATCGGCCTTGGCGACGCCGGTTTCCGAGGCCAGCGTGATGAGGGCTGCCCCGTCGCGCATGGTGGTGCCATAGTCGCGCCGCGTCTCGCCGGGGTCCTTGGCAGCAACGCCCTCGAAGGCCGCGCGCAAGGCGCGCTCGGCGCGTGGCTTGTCGCCCATCATGGCCAGCGCCGCGCCAAGCTGGGCCTGCGCCAGCGGCGTGGCGAAGTTGTCGAGCTTGGTGTCGACGTAATAGCGCAACTCGCCGATCGGCGCCCGGCCATTGCGGGCGAGCACATAGAGCGCATATGCCCTTGCCTCCCCACCGCGCTCGAAGTCCTGCGCGTAGCTCACGTAGTTCGCCAGGCGGTCGAGCGCCTGAGCAAACGACTGCTGACGCACGGCGTAGCCGGTCTCCTTGGCGCGGGTCAGGAAGTCGGTGACGAAGCTCGTCAGCCACATGTCGCCGTCGGAGGGCCCCCAGACGCCGAAGGCACCCGAGGAGTCCTGCATCTCGAACACGCGCGCGATGGCACCGTCGATGCGCTCGCGCAACTGCTGATCGCTGGCCAGCCCGATGCGCTTGGCCACGTCGTTGACATAGAGCAGGGGCAGCGCGCGGCTGACTGTCTGCTCGGCGCAACCGTAGGGATAGCGGTCGAGCGAGGTCAGGATGCCGGGCACGTCGAGTGCGCCCTGCGGCCCCACCGTCAATGTCACCTTGGTGCGGCGCGGGATCAGGTCCTGCACCAGGTCGCTGGAAAGCGCGAGCTTGCCGCCCTTGGCCGCCAACGTGGCGACGGTCAGGCGCTTGATGTCGCCGGCCGGCACCTTGACGTCGAAGGTGAGCGTGCGTTTCACGTCGACGCCGCCAGGCCCGGTGACACGCACGGCGAGCCTGGTCAGGCCGACCTCGCCGGGCTTGAGCTGGAAGGCCTCGCGCCTGCGCTCGCCCGCGCCGATCGTCACGGTGCGCTCGAAGCCGGGCTGGCTCTGGCTGCCGGCCTCGGACTCGTACTGTCCTGCGACAGTATAGCTGCCCGCCTGGCCTTCGACGTTGTGCAGCGCCAGCTCGAGGCGCGCCGCGTCGCCGAGCGTCAGGAACCGCGGCGCGGAGACTGTCATGGCGACGGGATCGCGCACGATCACGTCCTTGGAGGCCGAGCCGACCTTGTCGGCGCTCCACGCCACGGCAGCCAGACGCACCAGTCCATTGAAGTCGGGAAGCTGGAATTCCACCCTGGCCGTGCCGTCGGCGCCCACCTGGACGATGCCGGAGAACAGCGCCAGCGTCGCTTCGACCGGCGGGCTGCCCTGCATGCCCATTCCGCCGCCGCCGTCGCCGCCGGAGCGCAGCTTGCCGCGCTCGGCGCGCATGCCGTCGAGCAGGCGGCCGTAGAGGTCGCGGATTTCGCTGCCAAGCCGCCGCTGGCCGAAGAACCAATCGTCGGGCTTGGGTGTCTCGAAGCGCGTGAGATTGAGGATGCCGACATCAGTTGCGGCGACCGTCACGCGCGCTTCCTCGCCTGCTGCAAGTCCGGTGAGCTTGACGGGGACGGTCAGCAAGCCGCCGGATTTCGCCTTCTCCGCCGCCTCGATGGTGACGTTGAGAGTGCGCGGGGCCTGGTCGATCGCGAGCCAGCGCAGGCCCAGCGCTCGGCTCGGCATGCGCTTGGCTTTCTCGTCCATGGGTCGATAGAGCATGACGGTGACGTAAGCGCCGGGGTTTAAGGCGTCGCCGACCCGGATCGGCACCTCGCCGCCGCCGGCCGGCACATCGACCTCCTGTGTGGTCACGAGGCCAGAGTTCAGCACGGCAACGAGCGCCCGCCCCGCCATGCGCGTCGTGATCTTGATGCGCGCTGTATCACCAATCCGGTAGCTCGGCTTATCAAGCGCCACATCGAGGACCTCGGGACTGTCCGCGCCATCGTCCGCCCAGTAGCCCGCATTGAACACGGTGCTGGAAATGAGGCCCGTCGCATCGCTCACCTCCAGGCGATAGCGGCCCCAGTCGAGCCGCGCCTCGATCCTGGCGGGGGCGCCGGGGGCGGCATCAGCCGCTACCCGAAGCCGCGCGGCGCGTGCTGGTAACCGGTTCGTAAGCCCACGAGCCGTCGCGGCTGTACCACTGCCAGCGCTGGTCGAGGCGCAGCAGCTCCCATTTCAGCCCCTTGGCCTCGGCGGCCTTGCCATCGGCGCCGAGCACGATGGCCTCGAAGCTCGCCGTCTCGCCTTCGCCCACCTGTCCGCCTTTGAACAGCGGCCGGATGCCGATACGGGCACTCTTCATATCGACGGGAAGCGTGACGGTGCGCTCGATCGTGCGCCCGCCCAATTCTCTCAGGCGCACGATCACGTCGGCCTCCAGCGGCCGGTTCGTCTTGGCGATCGCCGGCAGCTCGACCGCGATATCGGCCTTGCCGTCAGCGCCGGTGGCGGGAAGCTTGTCCAGCGCCTTGCGCACGGGACTGACCTGCTCGTCGGCCAGTCCGAACTTGAATCCGGGGAAACCGGCGACGTCCCTGGTCGACGGCCTGACGGTGATCTCGCCCTCGACGGCGAGACCGGCGGCCGGCGGGCCATAGAGGTAGCGGCCTGCAACCTTGATGGTTCCCGGCAGCTCGGGGCTCAGCGCCTGGGTCGCGGCCTCCAGCTTGAGCTCCAGCCGCTCGGGAACGAAGTCCTCCACCAGGAACGCGGCATTGGCAATCGGGTTGGCCTTGGGGTCAGTGTGGACCCTGACGCGCCAGGTTCCGGTCATGGCCGAGGGCGCGAGTGCGAGTTTGGCGGTGCGCCCGCCGAGGCCCTGGTCTGTCAATGCCATGCGGGAGTGCTCGACCCCATCCGGCCTGGAGACGATGAGCGTGAGTGGAACGGTCGACGCGCTGGCGGAGCGGGTGCGCGCCAGCGTCGTCAGATGCACGGTTTCGCTTGGCCGATAGACGCCGCGGTCGGTATAGGTGAACGCATCCACCGGGCCCGGCTCCATTCGGCCCTTGACGCCGCGATCGGTGAGATCGAACGCGGCAGTCGCCATATCGAGGAACGCGTAGTCGCCGCTCGGCGTCTCGGCCACGAGCACGGCCGGCGCTTGGCCGCCCTCGCCGCGCTTGAGGCCCGGATCGAAGCGAACGTAGCCGCGGCTGTCGGTTTTTGCGGTGCCGAGCACCTCGTTGTTGCGGGCGACCAAGCGAATGCTGACGTTCACGACCGGGGCCGCGGAGGCGAGCGAGCGCACGAAGCCGTGGATGCCGTCATCGCCGTTGATGGCCGTCAGGCCCAGGTCGGAGACGACGAACCACTGCGTGGCACTGCGACCATTGTCGCTTTCCTTCTTGGCGTTTGCATAGGCCGCCAGCACGTAGACGCCGGGCTGCAGGCGCGGGATCGCCTCGGCGATGGGGAAGGCGGTCGTGACCTCCTCGTTGAGCCGCGATGCGATCGTCATCTCGCCCTCGTAGACCTGCGCGCCGCTCCGCTCCTTCAGCGTGTTGAGCTCGTACGATGAGATCTGCTTCTGGAAGTCGCCGCTCTGCACCGTCTGCGCGATGCTGCGGTCGCCGATGCGATACACCTCGACATGGACCTTGTCGGTGTTGACGCTGACGAGGGGGATGCCCTGCTGGCCGCGGTTGGGCAGCACGTAGCCGCGCCCGGAAGCGCGCACAGACGATGCCCGATCCTTCACGTAGACGGCGAGCTCGGCGGTCTTGAGCAGTGTCTCGCCGGCAATGGCAGAGGGCAAACCGGCGCGCACCTGGACCTCGTAGCGCTTGCCGTGGGCGAAGCCGTCTATGCAGATCTGGCGAGCCTCGGCGTTGACGGCCTGCGGGTCCTTGCCGTCGACCTTGAAGTATTGCGCCCAGTCGACCTGGCCGGGCGCCAGGCGCTCGGAGAACTGGATGCACATCCGCGGTTGGGCGGCGTCGGCGTCCACCTTGTATTCGGCGATGCGGAATCCGTGCTCGGCGACGAGCTTCTCGAGGGCCTCGCCCACCTCGGGGCTGCTGGCCAGCGCCTGGCTCACTCTGAGCGCCTCGATGGCGGGGCGCCAGAACGAGCGCCGCTTGAGGGCCTCGTGCAGCACCCAGAGGGCACCCGCCTTGGCAGCGGGGCTCTGCGCCCGCTCATAAGCGTTCCATGCGGCACCCGAGGCGTTGACGGGCAACTCGTAGCGCTCGCTGCCCTGATCCGGCCGCATCGCGAGGAGTGCGCGCGCAAGTCCAGCCCAGCTTTCGGTATCGTTGGCGTCGAACACCACGGCCTGCGCGAATGAGCGCGAAGCAGCCCTGAAGTCGGCTCCGGCGGAGAGCAGCCGCTGGCCCTCGGAGCGCAATTCGCGTCCCTGCTTGGCGCCCGGCTGCCAGTTCGCCTTGAGATAAGCTTCGTAGCGCTTGGCGTCGGCTTGCACTCCCGCGTGCGTGAAGGCCTTGTCCTGTGCGCGGGCGCCGCCCGCGGCAAGCATGACGACGACACAGGCGAGCACTCGGAGAGCGGGGAGCATGGGTCAAATCCCTGGCGTGGGGTAAGAGGGCGATCCTTCGCCGTGCGGCGGTGCAATGTCGCGCCGGTCGCCAGAGTGGATCAGTCACGCGTGACTGAACAGTGGCGGGAGTTGGCTAATTCTCCCCAAATGCGAAGGCTTACGCCTTTTTTCCGGAGGATTCCGTGCTGCGGCCGAGCGCTCAGTGCCGCCTGATGGCACCCAGCGCTTCGCCCAAATACCGAGCGGAGGGCGCGCGCCCGAACAGGGGTTCGCTGGCCTGCCACAAACGCTCGAACGAGACCGAGGCCGAGGCGGCCGTATCGGTGCAGGCGTCGGTGAAGGTTTCGTAGGCGTCGCACTTGGCCGGGTCGCGCCGCATGGTGTCGCCCGTCCAGCAGGTCTGTGGCCCCAGCACCAGCTGTTCATGGGCCTCGATCAGCCGAGGTTTCCTGGCCCAGCGTACCTCGCAATCCACCTCTACGGCCTCCGACAGCACCCACCCCGGAGGCAACGACTCCCGATCGGCCTGTCCAACGATCAATCGCAGCGAATAGCCGGCCGCCGCAATCTCGGACGCAAGGCCGGCGACGGCCCTGACAACCGGGCTGTCCACGGACCGGGCAATCAGCAGGATCTCGAGGCTCGGTTGGGGCCTGGCCGTGCGCGCTTCGGCCAGGTATTCGCCGATGAACTCGCCGAGCCTCTGCTCCTTCTCCCCTCGCTTCGTTACGCTCATGCGGAGTGGAGGCCTGAGGCGCATGGGATTTCCCTTGAGGGCTGTCGGTGCGAGCAGTGCGCGAGGGCCCGAGCCTTGGGCGCCACTCGGACTATTTGGGGGCATTGCGGTTAAATAATGGTTGCGCCTCGCAGCATAAGGAGACCGATATTGCGCGTCCCGCTGCCTGTCTCCTCCGGTCCAAGTCGAAGAATTGCTGTGGAAAAATCGCTGCCTGGAATGCTCGAGATGCCGGACGCTATTCGTCGGCCAAAGGGTGGCGCAACAGCTCTGCCTTATGGGCCTTCAGAACAGCCAGCGTCTCCATCATCGTTGCGACGACAGCCTGCGCCTCTGTCGGATCGGCGCCTTTGGCACGAAGATTTTCCGCGCGCTTTTTGCTGATGGACGATCAGCGTCTCGATTTTGTCTATCCGTACGTCGACTTCAGCCAGCCGCTGGGCGATGTTCGTCATAGGCTGGAATTGCCCTTGTCCTGTCGATGGCCGCGCTTCTTGGGAATTCAGCTGGTGTGCAAAAGGGCCGCGCCCAAGCCGTCCCGTTTGCGCTTGGCTCCTGGGATGGCTGAACGCGGCCCGCAGACGGCCGGCACCCAGTGCGGGTAGGTACCTGCCGGCTGCATCTGTCGCGGGGAAAATAGGAACCGTATGGGCCCTGTGCATCCCCGATTCGGGGGAGATCAGCGGGTCGGGGGAGACAAGCGGGCGCGCAGAGCGCGCGTTAACCGGGCTCAAGGAAACAGGTGCTGGCGGATGGCTTCCGCCACCGCCTGCGTGCGATTGCGGGCACCGAGCTTTTCTTTGGCCTTGCGCAAGTGCGTGCGGATGGTCTCTTCACCCAGTCGCAGCGCCGTGGCGATGGCTTTGAGCTCTCGGCCCGCGGCCGCCATTTGCAGCACAGCTCGCTCGCGGGGCGTGAGCTGGGGGCGCGAGGGAAATCGGCCGGGGTCCGGTCCCGACAGCGCCTCGATACGCATGATGGCGAAGCACGAGGCCATGAAGATCATCGCGCGCGCCTCTGCCGAAAGAATGTCAGAGGACAGCACCTTGCGCGACCAGTAGGCCAACACCCATCGCCCGCCGACGGGACACGTCAGTCCATCCCGCATCCCGTACTTCATGGCCAGATCCATGGGCCAGCGGTCGATCCCGATCGGCTCGATCATGCGCCTGCTCTCGGTCCAGGTGTAGGGAGCCAGGCTCATCCTCGCCATCATGATCGCAGGGTCGTAGGCGCGCTGGCCGAAGCTCGAATACTCCTGCCACCATCCCCGCGGCGCATCCCTGTGCAGGAAGACGCTCTCGCCGAGCTTCAGCGTCGACCAGTCGCCCACCTTGAGCGGAAACCGGGCCGCGCTCAGCACCTGCAGCGGGTACGACCGAGACGTGGTGGTGTTCAGTGCATCCAGCACGCTTTCGGGCGTGGCAAGCTCGCTGGTCCGGATCGAAAACTGCATCAGTCTCGCCCCCAGGTCCTTGTCGCCGGGCGCGACCTGCCCTGGGTGGTGACAACTCTTCGCGCGTCGAGGCATCAGTGCCTCCGCGGTGTGCGTCTGCCTCGTCAGCTCACGGCATATGCTGGTGGGGCTGCGCGCCGATGCAACCACACGTCTCGTCAGACATCTGACGCAAACTTGCAAGCGTAGGCAGTTTATCAACCTCCACCAAGCCGCTCAACGCAAAGCCGCTCGGCGGTGCAGCGCGCCTTCGCACCGGCGAGACATGGTTAATGGCCGGCGGAACAAATGGGCGCACGTTCTGGCTGACGGGCTCGTGTCGACCTCCAGCGATGACCTTTGGTCAGGGACAAGTGTTCGATTTGGCCTTGGCGGCGGCCTGGTGAGCGGCTCGCTCACGGCACGGCACCGTAGTCGGGGGCGCAGACGGTTTGGCCCTGGGACAGTCGCTCGACCACGACCGACACGCCATAGACGGAGCGCAGCCGCTCGGGCGTAAGCACATCCTGTGATGCCCCCTGAGCGATCAGCCGGCCGCCGTCCAGCAGCGCCACGCGGTGGCCGATGCTGAACGCATGGTCGGGATCGTGCGTGGAAAGCACGATCGCCAGCCCCCGCGCCGCGAGCCGCTTGACCTCGGAAAGCACGATCACCTGGTTGCCGAAGTCGAGGCTCGCGGTGGGCTCGTCCATGACGATGGCCGGCGCATCCTGCGCCAACGCGCGGGCGATGAGGGCCAGCTGGCGCTGGCCGCCGCTGATGCGCGTGTACTCGGCCTCCGCCAGCGCACCGATGCCGAGCGTCGTGAGCGCCGCGAGCGCCTTGCGGCGGTCCTCCTGTGTGGGCGATGCGAACAGGCCCAGATGCGCGGTGCGGCCCATCACCACCATATCGATCACGGTAAACGGGAAGTTGGCGGCATGCGCCTGCGGCACGTAGGCGACGCGGCGAGCGATCTCGGGCCGAGTCAACCGGGCCAGCAGAATGCCGTCGAGGCGCACCTCGCCGGCCTGCGGGGACAGGAGTCCCAGCAAGGTCTTGAAGAGGGTGGTCTTGCCCGAGCCGTTGGGCCCGAGCAGGCAGAGCACCTCGCTCGGGCGCACCTCGAGGTCCACACCCCGACCCACAACCTTCGCGCCGTAGCCGAATCCGAGGGAATGCGCGGCCAGCATAGGGGCGGTCATGACCATCCCTCCCTTCCGCGTGCCAGCAGCCACAAAAAGAACGGCGCACCGATGATCGCCGTCAGAATGCCGATCGGCACCTCGATGCGCGCCATGGTCCGGGCCAATGTGTCGACCAGCAGGAGATAGCTGGCGCCCAGCAGCATGGCCGTCGGCAGCAGCCGGTCGAAGCTCGGGCCCACCAGCATGCGGGCAATGTGCGGGATCACCAGCCCCACCCAGCCGATCACGCCGGAGATGGCCACCACGCTAGCGGTCATGAGAGTGGCGGCGGTGACCACGGCGACCCGCAGGCGCCCCGCCTCGACGCCCAGCGCCTTCGCCTCCTCGTCGCCCAGCGATAGCACGTTGATGCGCCAGCGCAGCAACACCAAGGGTACGAGGCCGATGAGAACCAGGGGCGCGGCCCCCCAGACCTCGCCCTTGCGGACGGCGGAAAGGCTGCCAAGCAGCCAGAACACGATGGCCGGGAGCTGGTCGTAAGGGTCGGCGAGGATCTTGAGGAGCGAGATGGCGGCGCCGGCCAAGGAGCCGACCACCACGCCGGCCAGCACCAGCACCAGGATCGGCTCGCGTCCGTGTACCATCGAGGCGATGATGTAGACGAGGCCGACCGTGGCAAGTCCCATGGCAAACGCGGTGAGCTGGATGCCGGCCACGGGGAGCGACAGGAAGATGCCGAGCACGGCGCCGAGGCCTGCGCCCGTGGAAACACCCAGGATGTCTGGCGAGACCAATGGATTGCGGAACAGCGTCTGATAGGCGGCACCGGCTGCCGCGATCGCCGCGCCCACCAGCACGGCGGCGAATACCCGCGGCAGCCGCACCTCGAACAGCACGGTGTCAATCTGGCCCTGGGCCGGCGCCCCGCTCAAGCGCCGGCCGACCGCGACTGCCACGTCGGCCAGCGACAGCGGATAGGCACCGACCAGCGACGCGCCCAGCATCAGCACGGCCAGCAGCAGCGCCAGACCGCCGACTGCGGTCAGCCGGCTGCCGCTCAGCGTCGCGGCGGTGGCGCGGATGGGGCTTGTCCCTTCGACCATGCGATCAGGGTGTCCAGTTCGGCGTCGCTCGGGTCAACATGATAGAAGAGACGATAGAACGTTCGCGTGGTTTCGCGAAGATCGTGCGCAAGCGTGTCGGGGTAGAACAGCCCGGCCAGCCATTTGAGCCCGATCACGCGGTTGAGCGACGGCGGCCGGTCGATCCAGCCGAACGGCGCCGTCGGAGCAAGGTAAACGCGTTTCTCGCGCACGGCGCGGATGCCGCCCCACAGCGGATCCTTCATAACCCGATCGAAGAAATTGCGGTCCCACGTCAGGATGATCTCCGGGTCGGCCACGATTACCTGCTCCATGGAGGCCCGCACCAGACCGCTCTGTCCGGCGGCTTGTGCCACATTGCGCCCGCCGGCCCGCTCGATGATCTCCGTGTTGATGGAGCCGAGCACCCCGGTCTCGAGTCCGTCCGGCCCGCGTGCCAGATAGACGCGAGGACGCTTCTCTGCGGGCGTCGCCCTCAGCGCGGCATCGATCTCACTGAAGGTCACCTCGACATATCTGGCGAGCTGCTCGCCGCGCTCCCTGATCCCGAGAATGTCACCCAGCAGCCGCAGCGCCGCCGGCGTGGCTTCGAAGCGGCCATCGATCAGGACGTAGGGGAGCTTGGTTTGCTCCTGCACGTTGTCAGCCAGGGAGACGTAGGTGTCGCGCACCGAGCCGAAGTCGAGGATCAGGTCCGGCTTCACCTTGAGGACGACCTCGAGGTTGGCGGTGCCGCCGCGCCCCGTCAGCCGGCCGAGCGCGGGCAGGTCGCGATATTGCGACGCAATGAAGGGGCGCTCCTCGGGCGTGGGCGGGTTGGGCCAGCCGGTCATCTTCTCCGGGGCCAGCATGTAGAGCAGGATCGAGGCCGGCGGGCCCGCCGCGAACACCTTCTCGATCCTGTCCGGCACGTCCACCTTGCGCCCGGCGGAGTCCGTGACGATACGTGCCTCGGCGATTGCGCCGAAGGCTGCCACCAGCAGAAGAAGACCAAGAATTCGATGCACCGCAGCCTCATTCCGCCGATGGAACCGCCGCGCCCCACCTTGGTTGATCGGGAACGCCTGGCCCGTTACTTTCTTGTGTTGCTTGCGGATAAGTCAAATGCGGGATGCAGCGCAGCACCGTGCATTCCGGCGCAGCCATCGGCCTCGTTGCCGTCGACGCGGCCGACCAACGAAACGAAGCTTTGAGAGTTGAGACGTCATGGCCCGACGGCGTGTGCTTGCTCTCGCCCTGCCGATCCTGCTGTGGGTTGTTTCCCCAGCCCAGGCGCAGCTGCGCGGCCATGGCGGGCCGGTGCGGGCGATTGCGGTCTCCTCCGACGGCATGCGTGCTATCTCCGGCAGCTTCGACACGACTGCGATCAGATGGTCGCTCTCCTCCAGCACGGCGGAGAAAGTGTTGAGGTTTCACGAGGGCGCGGTGAACTGCGCCGTTTTCCTGAATGACGGACGCGTGGCGACCAGCGGCGAGGACACTCGCATCGCCATCTGGAGGCCGGGTGACGACAAGCCGATGGCCGTGCTGCAGGGGCACAGTGCCCCGGTTGTCGGGTTGGCGGTATCGCCCGACGGCAAACTGCTCGCCTCTGCCGCCTGGGATCACACGGCGAGGCTGTGGCCGCTCGCCGGCGGCGAGCCGCGCGTGCTCGAGGGGCACCAGCAGAGCGTCAATGGCGTCGCCTTCACGCCCGACGGGCGTGGCGTGATCACCGCCGGCTATGACTTGACCCTGCGCATCTGGCCGCTCGCCGGCAGCGGCGCCCCGACCATCACAACGCTGCCCACGCCCTTGAATGCCGTCGCGATTGCGCCGGACGGGGACATCGTCACCGCGGGCGCCAATGGCAAAGTCTACTTTCTTGCGCCATCGGGGGACGTGAAAGGTGAGGTGGAGGCGGCGGCCGTTCCCATCATTGCGGTCGCATTGGCCAGCGACGGCAAGCTGGTGGCGGCGTCGAGCATCAAGGGATCCATTGCCATCATCGAGCGCGGCGGACGTACGCTGGAGCGCACGCTCGTCGGCCCTGGGCTGCCCGCATGGTCGGCGGCCTTTCTCCCCGACAACGGCACCCTCCTCACCGGTGGCACCGACCGCCTGGTCCGCCGCTGGAACGCGCACACCGGCGAGCATATCGGCGAGGTCGCCATGAGCGGGCCGGCGGACTCCCTTGCCGCCTACGAGGGCGATCCTGGTGCCGAGGTGTTTCGCGCCTGCGTTGCCTGCCACACGCTGAAAGCCGATGAGGGCATTCGCGCGGGTCCGTCGCTTGCTGGCCTCTTCGGCCGCCGCATTGCGACCCTGCCCGGCTACAACTACTCGGAGGCCCTGAGGAAGCTGGAAATCGTATGGACGCCCGAGACCGTCTCGAAGCTGTTCGAGGTGGGCCCCGCCGCCTACACGCCCGGCACCAAGATGCCCGAGCAGCGCGTCGGCGCCGAGGACCGCGCAGCCCTGGTCAAGTTCCTGGAGAAGGCGACCGGCGCGCGGTGACAAGTCCATCCGCTAACCTGTAGGCTGCAGTGCGAACGAAAACCCAGGATAGACAAAAGCGCCCTTGATTTTCTCGCAGTCCGCCTGCGTCACTCCAACGCTTCGGGCAACTTTCCGCCAAGTTTTCTCAACCCGCTTCCCCATCTCGGTGATGATCGCTTCGGCCTGGGGCGGGTCTAGGAGGAATCTTCTGCATTGAGACAAGAGATTCTGAGCGCTTGCGTAGCGCCCAAAGTCGCCAACCACCATCGCAAGATCACGATGCTCCTGGCTTACCTGCCGTGATGGGGTCAGATCGTAGGCCGGCGACAACTTCCAATGTCGATCCTTGGCGATGACCGCGTGATTGCGGGGGTGGTCGTCCGTGTTTGAGATGAGCGCGTTAAAGCACATTCTTCGGAACAGCTCGGCGGCATCCTTCCTGGGATTGGAGCACACGCGGCGCAGTTCTTCAGCTAGCTCCACATACGACCACTTTGCTCTATCAACGAGGCTTTCGTCGGCCCGTAGGAGGGTGAGTGCACTGACCATTCGATGCCTGAGATAGCCGTTCTCGACCTTGTCGCGATCGAATCTCCTGACCAAGAGGACATCCTTCCCCGCCACGGGCTGGATCTTGCTCTCGGCCACCGAGATCCCGCAATTTTTCGCAAGCGTGAGCATGGCGTGCTCGACCAGCGCTACGTTCCAAGAGTTCATCAGGACGATTGAACTTTGCGAGCCACAACCCTTCATCATCCTCAACGACAGCTTTCGGGCGTGCGCCCCCCATGGAGGTGCCGCGCAGGAGAAGTTTGCGCACTTGCTCCGCTTCTTGATCTGTCAGCGGCTTATCGGTTTTCAAGATGGCAAGAGCAATCGCTTGAAGCTTGTCCAGATGAAGTGTCTTATTGAATACCCAATTGGGGGCTGGCGGTTTTTCGTTGAGTCCGAAGCCAAGTGCGCCAGTGCGGTCGTCTCGCGACTTCAGCAGATAATCAATCTCGGGAAGTCTGTCCTTTCCAAGGGCGCGTTCTACGACTAGCCGGCCCCAATAGTCGGGCGCAGCATCTCGAAGTGATCCGAAGACGCCATCGTGTTGAGTTGTCTCATACAGGCGTGGCGCGAGCTTCAACTCGACAGGGTCTATCTCCACCTTGTCGCTGCGGGTCAAATAGCTGCGGCCATATAGGAACCGTCCTACCGGAGGTCTTTGCGGGTCCATTCGCAGCTCGTACCGGCCGGCGGTGACGGGCTGCGTTTGGCCCGGCAAAGTGATGTAGACGTAGCAGCGTCTTGGTTGGTGTTTAGAAGTCATTGTCGAGGACTTCGCTCTTGCGGGCTTTCGACCGCTCTCGCGTGAGCGCCAGCGCCATGCCTTCGGCGTCTTTCGTCGGATCCGCAACCGGTGAGAGATGATCAAGCAGGTCCAATGCCCACAGAGCAGAGACGTAAATTCCTATCCCAGTTGAGGGCTTCCCCTTCTCCATATCACTGAGGATCCTCCGACTGACGCCAAGCTTTTGAGCGAGCTCTTCAAGTGTAAGTTTCCGTCGGACGCGAGCTGTCCGGATGTTGGCGCCCAACGTTTTGAGTGCTCGTTCGACTGCAAATGGAGGCGCTTCCAGCAAGCGGCTGTGGCGTGCCATAGAAATGTAACCTCTATTGCCCCGTATGCATTGTAAGGGAACTTAGAAGTTACATACTAGCAGAATGGCGTGCGGTCAAGATGTAACTTATAAGCATCTGTACCATGTTTACAGGACCTTATAAGTTACATATCGAGCGCCGTGTCACCCTATGCTTCGGGGTCAGGCCTTGGGCCTGCCCCCCTCACCCCTTGTCCTTCACCGCCTCCTCCCGCTCGCGCAGGTAGTCCTCTGTCGTGCGCGGCGGTGCGCGCGGCGGCGAGCCGTAGGGGTCGAAGTCCTGCTCGGAGACGACGGCGACGCGGCAGTCGTCGCACATCTTGATGACTTCGAGGCGCTTGGGCGCGTCCTTGAACATCCAGTGCTTGCCTTCGAGCTTGGCGGCCACCCGCTCGATCGTACTTTTGACGCCGAACGGCTTGCCGCAGCGGATGCAGCAGAACGGCTGCTCCTCCTTGAGCACCCGCGCGGACGCCGTGGCAGCGCGGAAGTCGAGCTGCGGCTTGAGGGTGATCACCTTCTCGGGGCACGTCGCCTTGCACAGCCCGCACTGCACGCAGGCGTCCTCGGCAAAGCGCAGCACCGGCTGGTCGGGGTCGTCGCTCAGCGCCCCCGTGGGGCAGGCTGAAACGCAGGAATGGCACAGCGTGCAGCCGGCCACGTCGAGCTCCACCGAGCCGAATGGTGCGCGCTCGGGCAGCGCCACGACATCGACTGGAGCAGGCGCGGCGCCGTGCAGCTCGCGCAGCGCTACCCGCAGCACGCTTCGTTTCAGGCCTACCGGAACGAAGCTTGCCGGCCGCGGCGCCGGCTCCATGGGCGGGATCGCGCGCAGAGCCGCGCCAAGCGCCTCCGGATCATCGGTCTCGATGGTCGCGACCCGGCCGGTGCCGAAGCCGAGCCCGGCGAGGATCGGCTCTGCCAATGCGATGGTTCTCGTCAAACCAGTGATGTCGTGGCGCGGCCGCGCGCGCAGCAGGACGCGCACGGCGGAAGCGCCGTAGGCGAAGGCTGCGGCAACGGTCTCCAGTCCGACCTGCGTCACCTCGTTGACGGCAAGCGGCAGCGCGTTGGCAGGCAGGCCGTCCCCGAGGCGGGCCAGCGCATCGATCATCGGTCCGCCGTGCGCATCGTCGTGCAGCAGCACGACTGGCAGCTTGCCGCCCGTCTCACGATAGACGGTCAGCAGGGTGCGCAGTTTGCGCATCAGCGCATCCGCCGGCGGCAGCGCATAGGAAGCTGCGCCGGTGGGGCAAACGGCGGCGCACTGGCCACAGCCGGCACAAATCTGCGCGTCGATGGCCACGTGATCGCCGGCCGGAGTGATGGCGCCCGTGGGGCACAGGTCGAGGCAGCGATTGCAGCCCACGATGCGCGAGCGCGAATGCGCGCACAGGTCTTCGCTGAAGGTGATGTAGCGCGGTTTTTCGAACGTTCCTACGAGATCGCGCGCCTTGAGCACGGCCTTGAGCATCGCCACGGGGTCATCAGGGTCGGCGCGCAGATAGCCGTCCCGCAGGTCCGCCGCCGAGAACAGCGCGGTGCCACCCGAGAGATCGAGCATGACATCGCAGCGCGACACGGCGCCGTCGCGCGATGGCCCGAATGCGAGCGACCCGCGCGAGGAAGGGGCGGGCAAGGCAAAATCATCGACGACAATCTCGAAGGCGCCCAGGTGGCCCTTGGCCGCCCGGATCGTGCCCTTCGCCACCGGGAATTCGGTCGCACGCGGTGAAGCGATCGCCGCCGGCGGCTTGACCAGCACTGTGACGTCGAGATGCTCCTTGAGCAGGTTGCCGGCCTCGATGGCCCGCTCGTCACGGCCGTAGACGAGAATGATGCCCTCGCTCTCCAGATTGACGACGGGCACCCCTGGCAAGGATTCCGCAGCCGCCGCGATGAGCGCCGCCATCTTGGGCCCGGCCTCGGCTGCGTCCGCAGACCACCCCGCGGTTTCGCGGATGTTGGTGTAGGTGATCCCGGCCTTTCGCCCGCCATCGCTTGCCACTTCCGAGAACAGCGCGGCTTCCTGCGTGCACGCGACCGTCAGGGGCTCGTCTTTGGCCGCCATGGTCAGAAAGCGATCGAGTTCCGCCCGGCACAGCTGGCGCGCCGTCGTCACCTGGGCGCCACGGCAGCCCCGACGCACGGCCTCGGCGTCGAGCGGCATCGTGTCCTCGCACGAGCAGATCAAGATTTTCCCGACGGAATCGGGCATTTCCCGAGGCTTTCCTTGTTATTGCCGTTCAGGTCTCATGCATGGGCTGTTTGCCGCCCCCCTGTCTCAGCTTATAATCATCCTAAGGAAAAATCGCGAATCTGACAGGTGTCGTACCAACTTCGATGCGCAGCCCTGCCCGCACGCCGATTACGCCCGCGCTCGACCTGCCGCCGCCGTTCCGGCTCGTGACGTTGCGGGAGGTAGGTGATGCCTTCGCCCACGCCAAGGGGATCGCGGCCGAAGCAGGGGCGGGCACCTTGGTCCACGTCGGCCGCTTTGATCTAGTGGAGTTCGCGGTCGTGCTAGAGCCGGAGGAGCCGCTGCGGACGGCGCGCCGGGCGTTCTATGCAGGGCAGGTTGCGCTGCGGGATGCGCTGCTGGTTCATGCGCCGCCCGAACGGGCCATCAGCTTTGCTTGGCCCGATGCGATCCATGTCGATGGCGGCCTGATCGGCGGCGGCAGGCTCGCATGGCCGGCAGAGGCCGACGAGGACGAACCCCCCGAATGGCTGGTTTTCGGCGCTATGGTGCGCACGGTTGCCATGGGCGAGAAGGAGGCTGGCTTGCGGCCACTCGGAGCCGCCCTCGATGAGGAGGGTTTCGATGATCTGGGCTCGGGCCGGTTGGTCGAGAGCTTTTCCCGCCATCTCATGGTTGCCGTCGACGCCTGGCAATCAAACGAGTTCGCGACCGTGACCAAGAATTATCTCGAGCGGTTGACGCTGGAAAAAGGCGCCATTCCGTCCATTGACGGCAAGGGTGACCTGCTGATGCGCTGGCGCGGCCAGCACGAGCCCGACCGCCATTCGCTGGTGGAGGCTCTCGCGCGGCCGTCGTGGCTCGACCCTGCAACCGGGGGGCCGCGCACATGAAGCTGCTGCGTACCATCCGGCTCGACCCTTCCGACACCTTCGTATTTGAGAAGGCGGCCGAGCCCGGTGAATGGGCCGTGTCGGGGGCCTTCGCGTTTGCGCACGTCGATCCGGCAACGCTCGAGGGCAAGACCCGCGCGGCGTTCCGCAGCGGCTTTCTGGGCGTCGACTTGCTCGGCTGGTCGACCCTGGTGCAGATCGTCGAGGCGACCGATGAGGATCGAGCTGCGGCCGTCGAGCTGCTTGCGCGGCGGCTGGTCGAGCGGTTCGGGGCGCCCGATCTCGCCACAGCGCGCCCTGCAGCCGAGGAGGAGATCGCATTTGCAGCCTCGCTCAGCGATCATCCGAGGGGCATGCTGGCCGCCGTGTCGCGCCGCTGGGAGGAGGGAGTCATCCGGGAGGCATTCCGCACCCTCACCCCCGGCGCTGGCCCCAAGCCGCTGCGCGCCTATGCGTTCCTGGAGGTGGCGGGCGAGGACGAGGCACCGGCTGAGCAGGTCGACCTCATGACGCTCGGGAAAGGAGAGCGTGCTTGAGCGAAGGGCGCGACTTCTGGCTGTCCTGCGGCCACCACCTGCTCGATCGCGACACGGGCGGCGGCCTCCTGGTCACGGACGAGTTTCTCAAGGCCTATCTGGCGCGGCCGGAGATCACCCCGCCCACGGATGCCTGCGCATCCGAGCGCGCGTTGCATCGCGCATTGCTGGCCGATCCGCGGCAGCCGGTGACGGCCACGCGGATTGCGGCCATCGCCGACAACGATGCGCGCGAGAACTGGCAGGTGATGGTTGCCTTCCGTGATCAGCTGGTGCGCCATCGCACGCTCGAGGCGGCCTATCTGGACATCGTGCGGCGCAATCTCCGCTTCCCCCACATCTTCCTGAACCAGATCGTGCACGTGATCCTGCGCAATGTGCTGGACGGTTGCGACGACGCCTTCGTTCTGCGTGCCGCCGAGCTGTTTTTCCGACCGCAGAAGCTTACCCTGCACGAGGGCTCGCTGGTGGCCGCCGACGAGGAAACCGTCTCGGGCCTCGGCGACAAGCCGCTGTCGCCGCTGGTGTCAATGCTGGGATTGCCTGCGGCCGCCGAGATCGATGTGCTCAGCGATGCCAATGCTGGCACCTATTGGGAGCGCAGCGATCTGTTCGATTTGGCGCTCGATCTCACGGCCGGCCGGCGCGGGCTCGCGGCGCTCGGCGATGTCATCGTGCGCTGGGTGGCGCACCTGCTGAGCGTCGACGTTGAGATCGAGCCGCTGATGGAGATGCAGAACGTGGCGCTGGCCTGGTACGTTGGCCTGGATGCCGAGGCCACGCGTATCGGCGACGCGCTGTGGAAGGGCGATGATCTCGACGAGGGTACCCGGACCCGCGTGGTCGGCCTCTACCGGCTCAGCTTCATGGATCCCTCCGACGTTATGGAAAAGGTTCGCGGCGAGCCCGTCTATCTCATGGCCGCGATGACGGCCGACAAGGTTCTGCGCCTGAAGCCGCAGAACCTCGTGATCGGCCTGCCGGTCCGGCACCTGGAGGTGGTGAGTTGAGCTCGACGGCGCTTGTGCGCATTCCGGTTGGCGTAGTGGTTGAAAGGCTGAAGGCGGCCAGCCCATGGCTCGACTATGTCTGGCGTCCGGTGTCGGTGCTGGCGGGTGAGCCCTCCGCGACGCCTTGGACAAAGCTTGGCTCCGACAAGGACAGCACCACATTCTATGCGGGCGCTGCCGTCATCGACCTGCACCGCACCGAGACGGCCAACTACCGAAGCAATCTGACCTCCGGGGCACCGGCGCTGTGGGTCATCCTGCGACCTACCGGCGCTGAGCCCGCGTACCACTTGCTCGCTGTAACTGCGGACCCGGCGGAAGGTGAGGCCTTCACCGAAGCCGGCAACGATCTGGTCGAGACCGTGCCGATGCCCGAAGTCATCGCCGAGCGTTTGCAGGCCTTCATCGTCGAGCACCATGTCGATCGACCATTTTTCAAGCGTCAGCGCGACCGCGTGGACCCTGAAGCGCTGACCCGCCGCAAGGACAGGTGGGAGATGGACAAATGAGCGAACCGGAGAACTTCGTTACCCGCTGGTCACGGCTGAAGCGCGAGACAGCGAAGCCGACAAGCGCCGAACCCGTTCCGCCAACTCAGCCCCACGCTGCCGGGGTGCCGGCAGGCGAGCAGGCTGCAGGGGCAGCGCCGCCGCCAGGACCGAATGCCCCTTCGGCGCCATCGGTCGATCTGGCCAGCCTGCCGTCGATCGAGTCCATTACCGCCGGCAGCGATATCCGGTCATTCCTGCAATCGGGAGTGCCGGCCGAGTTGACCAAAGCCGCACTGCGGCGCGCTTGGACCGCCGATCCCGCCATCCGGGACTTCGTCGGCATCGCCGAGAATCAATGGGACTTTACTGACCCGACTGCGATGCCAGGTTTCGGGCCGCTCGAGGCCACCGATGATGTTCGTCAACTGGTCTCTCAGGCCATGGGACGATGGGGCACGGCCAGCGAACGCGTCGCCGAAGGGCTCGCCACTGAGACACCTGTGGCATCCGGCCAGGCCTCGCCGCCCCGCGAGGCTGCCGCCAGGTCCAGTCTGCAAGCATCTGGTATGCCAGGGGGAATCCGCCCCGAAGCCAATGCCGCGAACTCGTCTCCAGAGCAGAACGAAGTAAATGCTGCGCCGCAGCAAGGAGGGGAACCAGCAGAAAATGGGGAAACTCCCAATCGTCGCGTCCACGGCACTGCTTTGCCGCAGTAAATCCGCATCTCATAGTCTTCGGCTAATTTAGGTCTTTCATAGCTTGAAACTACAGCCGCCCACGCATAGCTCAAAGCTATTGACGATTGCGTTGCATTGGCATTACGGTTTCGAACGCTTCTAACTCGAAAAGACCGCAACCGTCCAAGATTTGAGCACATGCGGGATCCTGGTCTACAGGAGGCTATTCGCGCCGTTGGCGGTGTGAGCGAATTGGCGCGCCGCGTCGGCATCTCTCAGCCCTCCGTCTCGAACTGGGAGCGCATTCCTGCCGAGCGGGTGCTTTCCGTGGAAGCGGCGACCGGTGTAGCGCGCGCGGTGCTGCGCCCCGATCTCTTCAATGGCGAAGCTTCCGAGCGCTCCGTCGATGAGGTCGATGCGTCGCGCGCACAGGAGTACGCACTGCTCTCGACGCTGCTTTCCCGCAGTCCTGATGCTCAACTGTTGGCGCGTCTGGCGCGCTTGCGCGGCGACGCCAGTGCACTTGGCGTCGTGCACGCAGCGCTTGGGGAAGCCGCGGCCCGTGCTGATGTCGAAAAGGTGGGGCGGGAGTATTTCGATCTATTCATCGGGTTGGGACGTGGCGAGTTGCTGCCTTACGCGTCCTACTACCTGACGGGGTTCCTCTACGAGCGCCCGCTGGCCCGACTGCGCCAGGACCTTCAGCGCATCGGCATCGAACGAACCAAGGGTCAATCTGAACCTGAGGACCATGCTGCGATCCTCTGCGAGATCATGGCAGGGCTCGCCGGAGGCGACGTTCCAGCGCCGGTCGGCGCGGACCGCGAAATCTTCGACAAGCATATGGCGCCCTGGATCGGGCGCTTCTTTGCGGATTTGGAGCGCGCCAAGTCGGCGGACTTCTACGCCCGCGTAGGCGCGCTCGGCCGGACTTTCATGGAAATAGAAACCGAGGCCTTCGCGCTGCCAGCTTGAGCAGGCGCGGGTCTGAAGAGGAGGAAACGGTCATGAATGCTGAAGGCAAGGCAAAGGTTGGCCGTCGTGATTTTCTTCGCGCTCTCGGGGCTGGTGCGGGCGTCGCGGTTGCAGCCTCGGGGCCGCTGGCGAGAAGCGCAAAGGCCGACAGCGAGACTAACGACGAGAAACGGAAGGCTCGCTACAAGGAAAGTGAACACGTGAAGACCTTCTATCGGGTCAACAGATATCCGAACAAGGGCTAAGGGAGGCTACGTCGTGCTTATCAAGAAAAGCGAACGTCAGGCACGTCGCGGCGCGCTCGCTGCCGCGCTTGCAAGCCACACGAGCGGCAGCATCGATCGCCGCACCTTCCTGCGCCGGTCCGGCCTTGCGGCCGGCGGGCTCGCCGCTCTCGGCGCACTGCCGCTGGCTGGCGTGCGCAGGGCGGAGGCTGCGGCCGGTCCCGCTCCGGCAAAGGGCATCATCCGCCAGAACATCTGCACGCACTGCTCGGTCGGCTGCACGGTCCTTGCCGAGGTCGAGAACGGCGTGTGGGTCGGCCAGGAACCGGGCTGGGACAGCCCGATCAGCCGCGGCTCGCATTGCGCCAAAGGTGCCGCCACGCGTGAGATTGCGCACGGCGATCGCCGCCTGCGCTATCCGATGAAGCTTGTCGGCGGGCAGTGGCAGCGCGTCACGTGGGACACGGCGATCAACGAAATTGGCGACAAGCTATTGCAGATCCGCGAAAAGTCGGGCCCCGACTCCGTCTATTGGCTGGGCTCGGCGAAGTTCACCAACGAATCCGCTTATCTCAATCGCAAGTTTGCCGCGTTCTGGGGCACGAACAACTCCGACCACCAGGCGCGCATCTGTCACTCGACGACCGTCGCGGGCGTGGCCAATACCTGGGGCTACGGCGCGATGACCAACAGCTACAACGACATCCGCAACACCAAGACGATCTTCTTCCTGGGCGGCAACCCCGCCGAGGCGCATCCGGTGTCGCTGCAGCACATCCTCGAGGGCAAGGAGCTCAACCGAGCCAACTTCATTGTTGCCGATCCGCGGCTCACCCGCACCGCTGCACACGCGACGGAATACGTGCGGTTGCGCAACGGCACGGACATTCCGGTCATCTGGGGCATGCTGTGGCACATCTTCAAGAACGGCTGGGAGGACAAGGAATTCATCGCCCAGCGCGTCTACGGCATGGACGAGATCCGCAAGGAGGTCGAGAAGTGGACGCCGGAGGAGGTCGAGCGCGTTTCCGGCGTGCCGGGCGAGCAGCTCAAGCGCGTCGCACAGTTGTTCGCGACCGAGCGGCCCTCCTGTTTGATCTGGGCCATGGGTCAGACCCAACATACGGTCGGCACTGCCACGGTGCGCGCAAGCTGCATCCTGCTGCTTGCCACCGGCAATGTCGGCCGCGCTGGCGCCGGAGCCAACATCTTCCGCGGTCACACCAACGTCCAGGGGGCTACTGATCTTGGCCTCGATATCGTGACGCTGCCGCTCTACTACGGCTTGGCGGAAGGTGCGTGGCGCCACTGGTGCCGCGTCTGGGAGGTCGACTACGCCTGGATGGAGTCAGCGCTTCTCCACGTACACGGGCGCAGACGGCAAACCCGTCAAGATGATGAACACGCCTGGCATCCCGTCGACCCGATGGTTCGATGCGACGCTGCTGCCCAAGGACCAGGTTTCCCAGCCGGACAACCTGAAGGCCATGTTCATCATGGGTCACGGCGGCAACACCGTGACCCGCATGCCGGAGGCTGCCAAGGGCATCGAGAAGCTAGACCTTCTGGTCGTCGTCGATCCGGTGCCCACCACATGGGCCGTGCTCTCGGAGCGGAAGGATGGCACCTATCTGCTGCCTGCCGCCACCAGCTACGAGATGACAGGCTCACGCACGGCCTCGAACCGCTCGATCCAGTGGGGCGAGCAGATCGTGCAACCGATCTTCGAGTTGAAGAACGACAACGAGATCATGTATCGGCTGGCGGTCAAGCTCGGTTTTGCCGACAGGATGTTCAAGAACATCAAGGTCGAGGGCAACGTGCCGGTTGCCGAAGACATTCTGCGCGAGATCAACCGCGGCGGCTTCTCTACGGGCTACTGCGGCCAGTCGCCGGAGCGCCTGAAGCTTCACATGGCCAACCAGAAGGACTTCGACCTGGTCACCCTCAGGGCGAGCGACGGGCCGGCCAAGGGCGACTACTACGGCCTGCCGTGGCCGTGCTGGGGCACGCCGGAGATCAAGCACCCGGGCACGCCTATCCTCTACAACACGCACCTGAACGTGAAGGACGGTGGCGGCACTTTCCGCGCTCGCTTCGGCGTGGAGCGCGTCCTCAAGACCAAGGCGACGGTCGACGGCAAGGAGGTGGAGCAGGAGGTGCGCCACAACCTGCTGGCCGAAGGCGCCTACTCATTGGGTTCGGAGCTCCAAGACGGATATCCGGAGTTCACCTACGGCGTGCTCAAGAAGCTCGGCTGGGACAAGGACCTGACCGACGCCGAGCGGGCCACCATCGAGCGCATCGGTGGTGCCAATCCCGATGCCGTCTCCTGGGCGATCGATCTCTCAGGCGGCATCCAGCGCGTGTGTCTGAGCCACAGCGTCATGCACTACGGCAACGCCAAGGCACGAGCCGTCGCCTTCGGACTGCCCGATGCTGTGCCGGTGCACCGCGAGCCCATCTACTCGCCGCGACCTGACCTCGTTGCCAAGTATCCGACGCTGCCCAACGCGCGCCAGTTCCGCATGCCAAACGTCGGCTTCGACGTGCAGAAGGCGGCAGTGGAGAAGGGCATCGCCAAGGAGTTCCCGCTGATCCTCGCCTCGGGACGACTGGTTGAGTACGAGGGCGGCGGCGAGGAGACCCGTTCCAACAAGTGGCTCGCCGAGCTGCAGCAGGACATGTTCATCGAGATCAATCCTGCCGATGCCGCCGAGCGGGGTATCAAGGACGGTGCCTGGGTCTGGGTCTTCGGCCCGGCCGATACCAGGCCCAAGGCGAGGATGAAGGCGCTGGTGACGGAGCGCGTCGGCAAGGGAGTGACCTGGTCTCCATTCCACTTTGCCGGCTGGTTCCAGGGTGTCGACCAGCGCGCCAAGTATCCACGCGGTGCGGACCCGGTGGTGCTGGGCGAAAGCGTCAACACGCTCACCACCTATGGCTACGATCCGGTAACCGGCATGCAAGAACCCAAAGCCACGCTCTGTCAGATCAGCGCGGCGTAAGGAGGAACGACCATGGCTCGAATGAAGTTTCTCTGCGACGCCGATCGTTGCATCGAATGCAACGCGTGTGTCACCGCCTGCAAGAACGAGCACGATGTGCCGTGGGGCATCAATCGCCGGCGTGTCGTCACCATCAATGACGGCAGGCCCGGCGAGCGGTCGGTTTCCATGGCCTGCATGCACTGCACGGATGCGCCATGCGCCGCCGTATGCCCGGTGAACTGCTTCTACACCACGGCGGACGGTGTGGTGCTGCACTCCAAGGACCTGTGCATCGGCTGCGGTTACTGCTTCTACGCCTGCCCATTCGGCGCGCCGCAGTATCCGCGCGTCGGCAATTTCGGCTCGCGCGGCAAGATGGACAAGTGCACTTACTGCGCCGGCGGCCCGGAGGCGGACCTGACGCAAGCGGAGTACGTCAAGTATGGGTCCAACCGGCTCGCCGAGGGCAAGCTGCCGCTGTGCGCCGAGATGTGCTCGACCAAATCGCTGCTGGCTGGCGATGGCGAGATCATCGCCCAGATCTACAGGGAGCGCGTGGTCAGGCGTGGGTACACCTCGGGCGCGTGGGGCTGGCAGACGGCCTATCGCGAGACGATTGCGTCCTGAAGGTTCGGTTGGCGGGCGACGGGAACCAACCCGTCGCCCTTGTCGCCCTCGCATGGCAGGGCGAGGTGCACTAGGGAGAAATCGCAAATGGCGCTGCGCGCACCGGTTCAGTTCTTCATCGCCGCTTTGATGCTGTGCCTAGTTGCGGCTTTCACCGCACCGGCGTTTGCGCAGCAGCCGACATCGGTCAATCCGACCGCACGCTCGGTCAAGGAGCAGGAACTGCTGAAGGAGCTGCAGAAAATCGAGGGACGCGGCACTCTTCCAGATGCCAGGTCCCAGGTGCTGCAACAGCCCGCCGGCCGCGATTGGCGCCAGTTCCACCAGGTGACGCTGCGCTGGATCGGCGCCATCGCCGTCCTGGGCATGCTTGCATTGCTCGTGCTGTTCTATCTCATCCGAGGCATGGTGCGGATTGAAGCCGGTCGTTCCGGTCGCACCCTGGTGCGCTTCAACTCCTTCGAGCGGTTCGTGCATTGGATGACCGCGTTCTCTTTCATCACCCTTGCCGTCTCCGGGCTCAACATCACCTTCGGCAGGGAGCTGCTGACGCCGTGGATTGGGCCGGAGGCATTCGCGGCCTGGTCGCAGTGGGCCAAGTACGCGCACAACTACCTGAGCTTCCCGTTCACGCTCGGCGTGGTGCTGATCTTCCTGATGTGGATTGCCTGGAATTTTCCGTCGGGCGTCGATTTCAGATGGCTCAAGGAGGGTGGCGGGATCGTAGGCAGCAAGCATCCGCCTGCGCGGCGCTTCAATGCCGGTCAGAAGGTGATCTACTGGATCGTCGTGCTGGGCGGCGGCGCTGTCGCCATCACTGGCTACCTGCTGATGTTCCCCTTCTACGCCACCGACGTCGCCGGCATGCAATTGGCGCAAATGATCCACGGGATCGTCGGCCTGTTGTTCATCGCCGTCATGCTGGCCCACATCTACATCGGCACCATCGGCATGCAGGGCGCCTTCGAGGCCATGGGCAAGGGCGAGGTGGACGTCAATTGGGCCCGGCAGCACCACAGTCTGTGGCTTGAAAAGCAAGCCGCAAAAGGGCGCGTCGGTGGGGCGGCGCCCGCCGAATAGCGGCAGCCGCGGGCGAACTCTCCTGCTGGTCGAGGGGTGGGGCGCGGGTCTCTTCTCGTGCCTCAAACTGCGCCGAGCACCACCGCGGTAACGAAACCAAACGAGAGCACCATGAGGACGCTCAGCCACAAGGTCGCTGCGTCGACACCAGCCCGCGCCCAGCGATCCTCCATCTCGACCGCCACGCCCGCGCCCCTCAGCAGGATCGCCACCTCGTTGGCGCGGCGACGAAGCTCCTCCTCGGAGGCCGCGTCGTGCCCCAAGTCTGCGCCCACCCCCTGCTTGAGCAGAGATCGCGTCAACTGGAAGGCGTCATGCGGGCGTTTGCTTTCTTGGCCGTAGACTGCCGTCACCACGCCCCCGGCGACCGATGCACCGCTAACGGCGTCAATGAGCATGAAGCTGCCGGTCTCGCGCTGCTGCGAAAACAGCTCGGCGACGGCTCTCCGTCCCAACTCCAAGCGTGCGACGGCGATGTCGTTGGCAGCGCACGTGGAAGCGGGCCGCTCGGTCAGCGCCTCCAGATCGAGGTGCGCTCTGATATCGATCGATGAAACGGGAACGAGGTCGGTTGCGGTGCGCAGCGAATAGCCGCGGGCAGGACTGAACTGCTCGTCGGCCAGCCACACCAACCGCGCGTTGAGGCTGCGGACCACGGCAGGTTCCAGACCTGGTGACGCCAGCACGGCCCCGCGCGAGATGTCGATATCGGTGTCGAGCTGCAGAACGACGGCCTGGCCTGCGCTGGCACTCTCGAGGTCGCGGCCCATGGTCACGATGCGCCTGATACTGGCGCGTCGGCCGCTGACGGCGTCGATCACCTCGTCGCCAACCGCGACCTGACCAGACGCCACCGTACCAGCCAGGCCACGAAAATCCTGGTCGGCCCGGACCACCATCTGCACGGGGAAGCGGAAATCGTCATCCGACTTCGTTCGCCGCGCTGGCACCTGCTGCAGGTGATCGAGCAGCAACGGGCCCTCGTACCAGGGCATGTCCGTGGAGCGCTTCGCGATGTTATCGCCGAGCACGGCGGACACCGGAATGGCGAGCGCATCGCGGAAGCCAAATCGGTCGACCAGCGTCAGGAACTCCGTCTCGATGTCGCGGAACCGCGCCTGCGACCAGTCGACGAGGTCCATCTTGTTGACGGCGAGGACCACGCGGGCGACGCCCATGAGGTCGAGGATGGCCGCGTGGCGCCGTGTCTGCACTTTGACGCCGGTGCGGGCGTCGACGAGCAGGATGGCAACATCGGCATGCGACGCGCCGGTCGCCATGTTGCGCGTGTATTGCTCGTGGCCCGGGCTGTCGATGATGACCAGGCGGCGCGCCGGCGTGTCGAAGTAGCGCCACGCGATATCAATGGTGATGCCTTGCTCACGTTCGGCGACGAGGCCGTCGACGAGCAGGCTGAAATCGGGAGTTCCGGCTGTTGTCTTGGGCGACCGCTGCAATGCCTGGCGCTGGTCGGTATGAAGCGCTCCTGCATCCCAGAGCAGCCTGCCGATCAGCGTTGACTTGCCATCGTCGACGGACCCACAGGTGAGCACATGCAAGCTGCCGGCAAGATGTTGCTGTGATCCCCTGCTTGCCAGCCGGACCGCCGAAGCCCGACGAGGCGCCGGAGCTGAACGTTCCTCGACACGGTGAACCTCGGCGAGCGCCGTCATCAGAAGTACCCCTCCTGCTTCTTGCGCTCCATCGCACCGGCTTCATCGTGGTCGATGAGCCGCCCCTGGCGCTCCGAAACGCGTGCCGACAGCGTCTCCCCGATGACGCTGTAGAGATCGGTGGCATCGAGATTCGATGGCCGCGGTCAGCGGCCAGCAGCCCAGCGTGCGGAACCGGACCTGCCGGGGGAGCGCGGTCTCGCCTGGGCGCAGCGGCATCCGGTCGTCGTCGAGCACCAGCAGGCTGCCATTGCGCTCGATAGTCGGGAGCTTGGCGGCGAAGTAAAGCGGAACCACATCGAGCTGCTCGCGGGCGATGTAGCGCCAAACGTCCTTCTCGGTCCAATTGGAGAGCGGGAAGACACGCGCGCTTTCTCCGCCGCCGAGGCGTCCGTTGAGCAGCCGCCACATCTCTGGGCGCTGCTTGCGCGGGTTCCAGCGGTGGCCTTGTGATCGGAAGGAGAACACGCGCTCCTTGGCCCGCGAGGCTTCCTCGTCGCGCCGCGCCCCGCCGAACGCCGCATCGAAGCCGTGCAGATCGAGCGCCTGCCGCAGCGCCTGTGTCTTCATGACGTCGGTGTAGGTTGAGGGCGGGTAGTCGATCGGATTGATGCCGGCAGCGAGCCCGTCCTTGTTGGTATGGATGATCAGCTCGAGGCCGAGCTCGCGCGCGGTGCGATCGCGGAAGGCGATCATGTCGCGAAACTTCCAGGTCGTGTCGACATGCAGCAGCGGCAACGGCGGCTTGGCCGGATAGAACGCCTTGCGCGCCAGGTGCAGAAGCACGGTCGAGTCCTTGCCGATGGAATAGAGCAGCACGGGCCGCCGGAACTGCGCCGCGGCCTCCCGAAAAATGTGGATGCTTTCCGCCTCGAGCAGATCGAGATGGGTGAGAGGCGCGGTCACGCCGCGGCCTCCGCTTGCGGCCTCCGCGGGCTGTGCAGCCCACATTCCTTGCCGTCTTCCAGCTCCCACCACCAGCGCCCGGCCCTGGCATCCTCACCCGGCAGAACCGCGCGGGTGCACGGCTGGCAACCGATGGAGGAAAAGCCGCGCGAATGCAGGGGATTGACCGGAACATCGTTGGCCGTGATGTAGGCTTCCAGACGTTCGAGCGACCAGTCCGCCAGCGGGTTGATCTTGACCAACCGGTGGTCGGGGTCCCAGGAGGCGAAGGGCACTGCAGCTCGGCCAGCCGACTGCTCGCGCCTCAGCCCTGTAATCCAGGCGGCGGCACCCTCGAGGGCGCGCCGTAGCGGCCGAACCTTGCGGACATCGCAGCAGGCCTTGCGGCCCTCGATGGACAGGCGAAAGCCGAACACGCCGTCTCGGGCGATCAGCTCCTCCAAGTCTTTGGCGTCCGGCGCGATGACGCGGATACGCAAGCCGAAGCGCAGCTCGCTTTGGTCGAGTGTCTCGAGCGTCTCGGGGAAATGGCGACCGGTATCCAACATGAAGACGTCGGTGCCGGGAGCCGCCTGGGCAATGGCGCAAAGGATGGCTTGGTCCTCGAGCCCCAGGCTGGTGGAAAATGCGACAGGTCCCTGCACCGCGCTGCGAACCAATGCGAGTCTGGACCCGAGGTCGTGTAAGAGGCGGAGCCGGCCATCGAGTGCGGACGCGAGGGCAGGGCCCTGGACGTTGCGATCATTGATGAGCGGCTGCGACATGTGCCTATCCTTGGCTGATCCGGCGGAATATAGAGGAAACAATTTCTCAGAAAAGCATGCATCTCAAAATAAAAAAGGAATATCTTTCCACAATGCGTGGAGACTAGGAATATTCTACTCTCTGAGGTCTGGAGGGGATCTGCTCATAACAGACAGGCGGGCGGGAGAAAGAAATGTTGGCGGCGTGTATCGTGCACATGTCTCTCAGGGGCGGGCGGCCCACCCTGTGCGAGCCGGTCACTTGAGTTGGCCGCCTCGGTGACCTCAGCTGAGCCACGCGAACCCGAAGCAGACAAGCAGCAAGCCCAGAAGTGCAATGCAGATCCGGTCTTTGATGGCGAAGGCGACTGGATCGTCGTTCATTTCGCCGCGCGAGCTCACGAGCCAGATGCGCACGACAAACAGGAACACCAGCGGCGGAAAGCCCCACAACCAACTCGTGCTGCCGTAGAAGCTGCTGCGGAACGCTTCCTCGACGATATAGAGGACCATGATCATGACGGCGCCGATACCGGTCGCCAGCCCAACGGTCAGCACCATTGGCGCATCGATCAGCCGATAGCCTCGGCCGTTCATATGCTTGTCCTGCAGCAGGATTGCTCGTGCGAGCTCTGTGTATCGCTTCGCGTAGCTGAGCGAGGAGAACAGGAACATCGAGAAGACAAATAGCCAAGGTGACGGGGGAACGTCGGCTGCAACGGCGCCGATCCCGAGTCTGATGGTGAAGAGGGTGGCCAGCGTCAGCCCATCGAGGAACGGAATGGCTTTCAAGCGCAACGTGTAACACAGCGTAACGGCCAGGTAGAGCAGCAGCATGCCGCCGGTTGCCCAAGAGAGCAGGGTCCCGATCAGCACGCCAGCCGGGATCATCACCAATGCGGCGGCGAGGGCAGTGGCTGCAGAGAGACGCCCGCTCGCAATCGGCCGATGCCTCTTTGACCAATGCTTTTGATCGTCGGCAATGTCCCAGATGTCGTTGACGAGGTACGTGCCGGAAGCGACGAGGCTCAGCGCAACGAAGGCGACGGACGTATCGGTGACCTCGGTCAGATCGGTCAGGCGGCCGCCGAGGATGACCGGCACGAACACGATGAGGTTCTTGACGCATTGATGGGGCCGCAAGCTCTGGGCGAGCGCACCCAGGACCAAGAGTGGCGATCCTCGATGAGGGAGCGCAGCCGGCCGCTGTGATTTGGATGCGCCCGCCGGCACGGGCATGCCGGTGTCGTCAGGTAGTGCTCCCCCCGGCACCTCGCCGCCGCCATTCGTTCGCCGCTGCATTGCCCCTCCACGACGACCGGCCACGCAGTCCTTTGTAGCAGGCCAGCGTGCAAAAGCTCATGCAGAAAATTCCGGCTGTTGGGTGCGATCAGTGACTATTCTGCTGGCACCGCGGGCCTCGGTCGCGGGTGAGGCCGTAGCCTGCCAATAAAGTAACCAGAGCAGCACGAGGGCACCAAGAAACAAGGTGGACTGCAGGACGTTTAGCGGACCTCCGGCCAGCAGGTTGGCGACCTGCACGAACGTGCTAACCAGCACATATGAGACGCCAATGGGGACGAGGCGGATGCGATCGCTGAGGCTGCTCGCCAGCAAAATGGCATACATCGGCAAAGTAATGCCATAGTGATGCTCCCAGGCAATGGGTGATGCCATCGTGCAGCTGAGCGCTATGATCGCGAAGTCCGCGACGCGGTCCGCGTCGCCGCTGCCGCGCTTGGGCAGCAGCGCGCCGATCAGGATCGCGATCGAGCTCGCGAGCGTGATTGCATAGATCCACGGTGTGAATGGGGGAAACTGTCCGGCTGGCAGGTCGAGGCTGACGTAAGCCTGCGGATCACGGATGCTCATCAGCCGGTTGAGCAGACCGTTCACCGACTGATTGGGATAGTACGTTTCCCCGTGCTGTGAAAGGAAGGAGACGACGCGCACATAGTCGAAATGGTTCGCCATCCCGTACACGGCCACGGATGCGCCGAGACCCAGCACAACCGTAGCTGCGCACGCAACCGCCAGGACGAACTCCCGGCGCAGCAGGGCCCAGATCAGCACGAGCCCATAGTGAGGCTTGATGAGGCTGATGATACCCACCAGGATGCCGGCGGAAATTTTCCACCTCTTGACCCATGCGAGCAGCCCCACCGCGAACAGGGCATTGATCCAGACCTGGATCTGACCGAGCGTGAAGGCTTTCACGATCGGATAGAATGTCAGCACCAAGCCAAAGACGACCACGGCCCGCAGCCACATCTGCTGGTGCCAGTGTACGTTCGGTTGGGCGCTTCTCAGCCGATCTTCCAGCAGGGCCGCCACGGTCGCGGCCGTCAGCACGATGAAAACCCAGGCGACAACGGTATTGATGGGCGGCCAAGGCCCTTCGTAAACGTCGTCGATCTGAAGTCTCGCAGGCGCAGCCACCTGCATGGCGGCAAGGGCGAACAGTGACGACGGGGGATACTGGAAGCGAAACTGCTCCAAGAAGAAGACCTGCGTATAGAGCGGCAGGTCGGGTCTTTCGCGAACACGTTCGAGCGCGGCATACATGGTGCCCCATGAATCGTCGCCGGCCACGCCTCGCACCAGCTCCCAGCTGTGCTTGAGCACGGTCTCCTTGTGGGGTTCCGGCGAGGCCAACCAGAGCAGCCCGCTGACCCCAAGAGCATTCATCAGCAAGAAGAGCAGCAAGCCGAGCGTCAGGGCCTTCGGAGTCCGGGCAGGGGATGACGGGCCCTCGTGCATCAGGTGACGACGTCAGCGGCATGGACGCGCAGCGGCGCGTCGCTCAGCATATACAGGGAGCGCATGAGCGCTATCAGCAGCGCTACACCGCCAAAGAGGTGCGCCGACACAAGGGTTCGGGCCAGCGTTTCGCCAAGCACGTCCGTTTGCAGCGGCAGCACCAAGATCGGCAAAGAGGCCAGCACAATTGATGCCCCAGTGAGCACACGCGTCAGGGGATCTGCGACAAGCGGCAGTTGCTTGCCGAGATAGAGCCCCCAGGGTAGCAGCAACAACAGGTAGTAGTGCGACCAGGAGATCGGGCTGACGACGAGCGCGAGAGTCAAGACCAGGGAATACTCGAGCGTCTCTCGCGTGCGCGTTCGAGGCCGGCTCGGTGCGGTGGCTTCATTCCGACTGGAGCGCCGTGCCACGAGAACGGCGCCACCGAGGATCGCCGCAAAGATGAAGAGTCGAATGATCTTGTACGCCGCGGGTGGGTCCATCGGATCCCAGTCGGCCAATCTCGATGTGCCCGTGATCAGCCGGACGGCGAAGCCGTCGATCGACTGAACATTGAATGCCGGAATGATGCCTCCGAGAAATGGCTCGATGCAATAGTTGAACCAGCTGACATTGTTGGCCAATCCGAAGGCGGCAACTGAGAGCGCCGCCACCGCCCCGATGGCGCTCGCCCCGCCCGCGACCACCATCCAGCGGCGCCGCAGCAGGAAATACATCGCATAAAGGAGCAGAGGAAGCTTGATGATGGCGCACAGTCCGAGCAGTAGTCCCGCCGTGAAGTCCGCCCCGCGTTGCAGGAGCATCAGGGCCACGATCAGAAACAGCAGAACGAAGTGGGTGGTGTTGCCTTCGCGCAGGCTGTTGATCAACGGTCCGTTGAGAAGAAACAGGAGGATCAAGGGCGCGCCGATGTCGGCCTCGGGGCGCGCCATCCGACGTAGCATAAGATAGGCCAGCATCGTGGCGATGGCGCCCAAGCCGAGAAAGGCCCACCCTGCGAGCTCTTCACCCAGCGGGACCAAAGGCACGAACAGCCAGCCCACTATGGGCAGGTTGACGAAGCCGCCCGCGCCGGCCTCGGTGAAGGGAAAAGTAGTGTGAAAGCCGTTCTCCCACAGCACTTCGGCGGCCGGGTAGTAGGCCTTGTAGAAGTCGCTGAAGAGCGTCGGGGGCTCCGATACCTGCCACAGGGCCACATGTACGACCGTGCCGAGGAGCGCGCACCACCAAAACCTGCCCGGAGCGATTGGTGGCCAAGGCCTCGAAGACCTCGCAGGCAGCGGCACGGGGCGTCGCGTGGCTCGACCGGCCGCTTCTCCTCGTGTGAGCCTCTTATGCACGGGCTTGAGCTCCCGAGACGAATTCGCAGCGCTCCGACTTCACGGTTTGCCACTCGGCAAGCGCAAGACTGCTCCACTAGCCATGCGTGCCGGTCCGCTCGATGTGAAACGCGGGACGGTCCACCGGCCGTGCTTCAACGCCGGGCAAGGGCCGGCCCGTCTCTCGAACAGTCTCCTTAGTGACCGACCCTGGCCGCGTGAAAACCATCCACGCGAAGGCACCGCCGTACATGACGAGCGCCGCCACCTCTCGATGGTGCGCAAACGGCTCGACCCACCAGGATGCCAGGGTGAACGGCGCCAAGACTGCCACGCCGATCATGAATCGCGAGAGCCACCACGTCGGCACCAGGGCTGCCAGCCCGAGACCCCACACCGCGTACCAGGGCCATATGTGGCTTGCGGCCGCGAATAGAATCGACGCCATGAGAGCGATAGATGCCCGGATGAGCCGCTCGAATACCGGTTCTCTCCAGGCGGTCCAGACGGTGTGAACGGCAAGGATCGGGAAAACGGCGAGCGCTGCGATCCTCAACGGCCAGAGCGACAGGCCCAGCATCAGCTCGATCGCATGCAGCGCATCCACGGGCCGCAGGAAGTGCCACTCATTGACGACCCTGATGCCGTCAAAGAACTGCGGGGATCGATAGAAGACAGCCATGATCGCCAGGGCAAAGGCCGTGGCGGCCGCCAGCCGCTGCACGTAGCTGCGCCAGTCAGCTTTTGCGTACCGGATCGCATGGATGGCGTCGATGATGAACAGGGGCGCGGTCGCGTACTTGCAGAGTGTCGATGCAGCGAGTGCAATGGGCGCCGCTTGCCAGCCCCGCATCAGACCGAGCAGCCAGAGCAGGGCCAGCGCGACCATCGCGATGTCGTTGTGACCCTCGGCCAACGACTGCGACACGCCGACGGGGGTCCACCCGAAGACGGAGATGGCTAGGCATCGGTCGCGGGGCGGCGCATGCTCCGTGATCCTGGAGACGAGATACAGCGATGCGATCCATGCGGTCGCCAGCGTCGCCTTGAAGAGCAGGGCCGAAGCCACAACGCTGGCGCCAGCGATGAGCATCACGCCGCCGGAGACAAGCCCCCACAGGGGGGCGTATGACATCGGCATCGGAAAGTGATCGAGAGGCAGGCCGGCCAGCGAGTCAGCGGTAAAGAGCGCGTAGTAAGGGTTCAGGCCCGCCGCGATCATCCGCCCCCATGCCGCCGATAGCCAGAAGTCCTGGGTGAACACCGGAAATGCCAGGGCGCAGACAGCTGCGAAGGCGAGAGACCAGTTGAAGAGCAGCTTGGCCAATTCGGCGTCGGTACGCTCACCGTGCCGCGACAAGAACATCACCAGGGCGAGGACAACCGTGCTCACCACGGCGAGCGGCAGCCAGTAGCTCAAGATGACCGAGGATGGGCTGTCGAAGAGTGGATTTCCAGACAGCCAGGCCGCCGGGGCGGGCAGCAAGGGTTGCAGCCAAGCAGCGAGCCCCTCGAAGAAGGCCTTGGTGTGCGGGGCGTCCTCGTGGCGCCAGAGCGCGGGCGCCTGCACGTACGAGAGGACAGCCATGCCGGCGTACGAGGTGAGGGCCGTGGCACCCAGAACGTGGATCCGCCTGCGCAGGTTCACTGCGATTGGCGAGTGGCCGGAGGCCACGAGGCCGGCGCCCGGCATGGCAAAGGTCTCCTGCTCCAGATGTCTCACGCGAGCAACCCGTGGAGGACCGGGGCTTCGGGCAGGTTGCGGCCGATCGGGCGGTAGCGCGACTTCGGCACGGAGAACATGGCGTAGAGTGTGTTGACGACGGAGCCGATCGTAAGATAGTCGCGCAGATCGAACGCGTCGGGCTGGTCGGGCCGCACCCGCAGCGTTTTCAGATCGATCGGCCTTCCCATCACTTTTTCGAGCACCGGGTCCATGGCGACGTGGGCCCTAGAGGGCCGCGCCTTCTCGTCGGCAAGGTCGGACGCGCCAATCACCATGTCGCCGCGGATGCCTTTGCCGCCGAGCAGGATCGAATTGGCGAACTGGTTGTGATTGGTGCCGGTGTTCTCGATGTGCATGCCCGCAGAGCGCATGGTCCGGCCAAACTCGCTCGCAACCATCACTGTCGTGACATCGAACATCGATCGCCTGGCATCGAACGGCGTGTCCACCAGTGCCGCAAACAACGTGGCAATTCTCTCGACTGCGTGTGTGAAGAGCCTCGGCTGTTGCTTTGCCTGGTCCGCGTCGTGCACGTCGAACTGCTCCCGAAGAACATAGATGGCCGAGCGCGACAGCAGGAGCCGGAAGCATTCCGCGATGAGCGCGATCGACTGCTCCTCGGGCTTGAGATCGGACCTGGGCGCCCGCAGGCCGGCCAGCTTGCGGTGCATGTCGGGGGCCTGATCGAGGCTGGACAGCATCAGCCGCGCACCCGCAGCCATGCGCCCTTCCCCACTGGCATTGGCAACCAGGCGGCTGCGGATGAAGCCGCCGATCTTGTCGTCCGCGCGAGGCGGCGCGGCCTGCTTCAGCCTGTCTGCGAGCTGCTCCAGCGATTGGGTTTCCAGCGGAACCACGCTGGAATGGTTGCTGACGTTGAGGAACACGGGAGCGGTCGGCAGCACCGCATCGAGTGAGCCCTGCCGACGGCCTGTCTCGGCAAGGTTCAAGTGCGGAATGAAGGAATCGCCGCCGAACGGGTTGCCCGAGAAAAGGAAGTTCATGTTCTGCAGGTGCCCGTCGAAGCTCGGCGTCATATAGACGCCGTTGAGGATGCTGAACCGATCGCGAAATTTCCCGAGGGGAGCGACGAGGCGGGTTGCAAGGGTGGACTGGCCATTGCGGTCCGTCCAGACGCTGGGCTCCTCGCCCAGGTAGTTCTGGATCTTGCCCGCGGCAGTCATCGACAGTGGCCGCGCGTCGAACATGTAGGAAGGGTCGGCACCGCCGTCGAGAACGATCAGCAGGAAGAAGTGCGGCTCCTGCTCCGGCTCGGCAGCTTCCACGATATCCACGCCTGGCAATAGAATGCTGCCGGCGCCCAGCGTTCCCAGCCTGATGAACTCGCGTCGTGACAAGCTTTCCATGACGCGCCCGCTCACCTGTGCAGCAGGAACCGGGGGTTCATCGTGATGGCGAGTGTCATGGCAGCAATCGTCTCGGCAGCCGCACGGTCCCCGTATTCCCCCGTGAAGAAATCGCGCCAGGCGATGTATTCGTCGGCCGACGCGCTATGGCCCATCACGCTGGTCCAGAACTCCAGAAGCACGGCTTCGTCTCTCGCCTCGGCAGCTGGCCAACGGCAAAGTTTTTGCAGTGTCGCCATGAACCTGGGATGAAACTCGAGACTGGGAGTGGTGCAGGATTGCCCCACTGCATTGGAGAATCTCGACAGCCCGACATGCCAAATCATCAGATTCAGGGCGTTGGGCACGCCGTTGCGGAAGGTATGCTCCGTCCCGAAGGTCGACCACGTGCCGAGCAGCTCATCCATGCTGTCCACCGGCAGAAACTGGTCGAGTTGCAGGGGTTTGTCCTTGGGGGCGATCCTGACCGACAGTTCCCTCGAGACCGTCTCCCAGCCCTTGAATTGCGAGCTCTGCGCCAAGCCTTCCGATGCAACGAGGCAGATGGCGAGGGCAGCAGCGAGCCGAGGAATGCTCATCGGCTCACCTGTTTCGAGATTGCGGCGAGCTCCTCCTGAGCCCACAGAAAGAGCTCCTGACGCTCGTCGTTCGGCATGACGCGTCCCAGGGGCATGCGGGTCTTCTGATCGAAACTGGACAGCCGCTCGATGA
Source organism: uncultured Alphaproteobacteria bacterium (assembly GCA_963827545.1). Classification (GTDB taxonomy): domain Bacteria; phylum Pseudomonadota; class Alphaproteobacteria; order Rhizobiales; family Hyphomicrobiaceae; genus AWTP1-13. The sequence goes on along the minus strand of CAWHBI010000009.1, from coordinate 43,799 downwards.
CGCGAGCCAAACTGTCCTGAGCGGAAAGCTGCTGCGTATCGGCGTCGACATGGCGGAACGAACGCTGTTTACCGTCGGGCGCAACGATCCAGGAATGCACGTCGAGCCGCTCTGCCCCCTTCTCGCCGCCTGCATGGTGGCATTGACCGCAGTTTTTGGTGAGTATGGAAGAGACGCGGCAAGGAGGGCCCGGGCCGACGGTCGCTCCCGGGGCCAGGTCGTAGCAGCGCCTTGGATCCGCATCGGGTTGCTCGAACGCCGAGCTCTGAAGAATGCGGACGATCGCACTCTTCATGGCCCCTGACGGATCCGTTGCGGCCTCGGCCTCGAAGGTGCGGGTCAAATAGTCGAGGTAGCCGCTGTCGATGGTCTGGTGCTCCGCCACGACATATTCGTGCAGCCGCCGCATGAGGCAGCGCTTGACCTCCGGCGCGGAGCGCACGATGCGCGACAGATCAGCCATAGAGCTGCCGTAGCTGTTGTGCGTCTGCCATCGCGAGGAGCGGATGTAGCCGATGTTCCATGTGCGCTCGGCCTTGTTTGCCGCCTTCCACAGCGACTCGTAGAGCTTGCGCTCCTTGCTGGCCAGGTCATCGAAGATGATGTCGTCGGACCGTGAGTAGTCGAAGAAATATGCGCCATGGGATCGGAAGAAGCCGGCCATGGGATCGAGCTTGTGATGGCACGCAAAGCACGTTGTCTGCGATCCGTGCGCGCCGCCGATGTGCTCTTGGGGGCTTTCGAAGCCGATGGGAATGAGATCATCGCAGAAGAAGCGCTTCAACACGTAGGCGGATCGCTTGCGATTGAAGTTCGTCGACGAATTCCCCAGTGCCATGCCCTGCTCGAAGCCGAAGCTGAGCCATTTCTGCCTGGTCGGGAGCGCGGAAAGGTCCAGTCGCCGGAACTCGAGCACGGATTTTGGCCGATAGACCGCCGGCTCGAACGTCGCGATCTCGTCAAAGGCGCGCTTGATCCGCTGCTGGGCACGCTGCACGCCGGCCGCCAACTTTCTTCGCGCAGGCCCCGACGCGCCTCGCTTCGCGCATTCCTTCTCCGCGAGCTTTGCTAGTGCATCAAGCGGGGCCGCCAGCACCTCCCCGCGAATGAGGGCAAAGATTTCCGCGTCGTCGAACGCCCGGTGGAGTTTCTGGGTGAGTTCCTCCACGCGTTCCGCCAGTTTCTCGACCTTGCGGCACACGTCGGCCATGCCCGTGACCGTTTTCACAGAAGCCGCCACGGTCGCGAGCTCCGCCTCGATCTCGCCCATGGCCTTCTTGCGCAGCTGGGCTGGGGAGAGGCCCACATCCGCAGGCAGAGGAGGATCCTCGGACGGCTCGCTGCGCAAGGGCGCCATGTAGAAAGGTCCCTCGAAGTCGAACAGCTTGAAGTAGTCGCCGCCCGTCAGGAGCGCCTGGGCTGCCGCCACCGCGTTGGGAAAATCGAAAACTGTTCTGTCGTAGACGGCACCAGCTTTCAGGGCGTCGGACTTGAACCCGAGAAAGAACAGATTGAAGTCCAGTATCGAGTTGCCGAAGCGCACATCCTCCATGAAGCGGCGTAGTATCGCTTCTTTGGACAGGCCCATCAGGGCTTGGATGTCGTCGTCGGGCCCGAGGCCCTCGCCGCCGCGCAACAGCCTGGCTGCCTTATCGATCCACCAGCGCTTGTGCCACGCGGAGTGGGTCGCGGTGGCAGCAGTATCTGCTCTTGCAGACGCTTCGTGGGCCAGGGTCTGGACCGTGTGCCGCGAGCCCGACAACGCGATGAAAAAAATTGGGGCCAAGGCCAGAGCGATGAGGGCCCACCGCCGCGCCACCCCCCATGTGTTCGGGACTTGCAAATCCAACCCTCGTTGGGCACCTCTGCGCCGCTGCGAGTTGTTCCTATCGGCACCTGTTTTGCCTGTCCACACAACTGTTGCGCGCCCATCGCCGCACTGACAAGCCCTTCATTTGGCATTGCGTTTTTCGATGGTCGATCGTTTCCGAGTAACCACGGTGCACCTGAACCTGCCACGCCCCAACTGAAGCCCGGTGGGAGCATAGGCACCCTCGAAGGACCAGCAGCATGCTTCTTGCGCAGAACGCCGCGAACGGCGCCATTGCCGACCGCCGATGGCTCGTTCACGCTGCCTGTTTGGCCGCCCTCATGGCGGCATCGCGCAATTCACGGCGCAGAACCTTGCCCACGTTGGTCTTCGGAAGCTCCTGCTGGAAGACGATGTATTTGGGCTTCTTGTAGCCGGTGAGTTGCTCGGAGCAGAACTTCATGAGCGCCTGCTCCGTGAGTGCCGGGTCCTTCTTGGCGACGAAGAGGACCACGGCCTCCCCCGAGGCCGCATCGGGCACGCCAACGACTGCGCACTCCAGCACGCCTGGATGGCTCGCAACCACGTCCTCGACCTCGTTGGGGTAAACGTTGAAGCCCGAGACGAGGATCATGTCCTTCTTGCGATCGACGATCTTCACTTGCCCTCCGGCATCCATGACGCCGACGTCACCGGTCTTGAAGAAGCCGTCGGGGGTCATGACCTTCGCGGTCTCGTCCGGCCGCTGCCAGTAGCCGGACATCACCTGAGGACCGCGCGCGCAGATCTCGCCCGGCTGGCCAAGCGGGACCTCGTTACCGTCGTCGTCGCGGATCGAGATCTCGGTGGATGGCACCGGCAACCCGATCGTGCCGGTGTACTCGTTGTTGTCAGCGCGGTTGCAGGTGAGCGTCGGCGATGTCTCGGAGAGGCCGTATCCCTCGATGATGGGACAGCCCGTGAGCTTAAAGAAGCGCTCGGCCACCGCCCGCTGCACGGCCATGCCGCCACCGTTGGCCGCCTTGAGCCCGCTGAAGTCGAGCTTGGCGAACTCGGGATTGTTCAGCAGCCCGTTGTAGAGCGTGTTCACCGCCGGGAGCATGTGGAACTCGTACTTGGCCAGCTCCTTGACGAAGCCGGGAATGTCGCGCGGATTGGGAATGAGCAGGCACATGGCGCCGATGCGCATGCCGAGCAGGCCGCACGCCGTCAATGCGAAGATGTGATAGAGCGGCAGCGCAGTGACGATCGTCATCTGATCGACCTGCTTGCCCTTCTTGAGGGCCGGCTGCAGCCACGCCTCGTTTTGCAGGACGTTGGCGATCACATTGCGATGCAGCAGCGTAGCGCCCTTGGACACGCCCGTGGTGCCGCCCGTGTACTGCAGGAAGGCGACATCGTCGCGCTCGAGGTCGGGCTTGGAGAAGTTCAGCCGTCGGCCGGCGGCGATCGCATCGTTGAACTTGGTAGCGCCGGGCAGTGAAAATGCCGGAACCATCTTCTTAACCTTGCGCACGACCATGTTGACGATCGCGCCCTTGGGGAAGCCCAGCAGGTCGCCCATGCTGGCCAGCACGATATGCTGCACCGGAGTTTTGCTCAGCACGTGCTCCAGCGTCTTGGCGAAGTTTTCGATGATGATGATGGCCTTGGCGCCCGAGTCCTTGAGCTGGTGCTCGAGCTCGCGCGGTGTGTAGAGCGGATTGACGTTCACCACCACGTAGCCGGCGCGCAGGATGCCGGCGACGCACACCGGATACTGCAGCACGTTCGGCATCATGATGGCGACGCGATCGCCCCGCGTCAGACCCTTGCTCTGCAGCCAGGCGCCGAGCGCCCGGGACATCTCGTCGACCTGACCATAGGTCAGCTTCTTGTCCATGCAGGCGTAGGCATTGCGTTCCTTGTACTTCGAGAAGCTCTCATCGAAGAGCGCAACCAGGGAAGGATATTGCGCGGCATCGATGTCGGCCGGCACGCCCAGCGGGTAGTTCTTGACCCAGATCTTATCCATCAGTCGCCTCCCTAAGGCTCTATCTTTGCCCACAGCTTAGGGGGTCTTCGCCGGATTGCGAACTGCCTTTGTGGAGTTGCTACGAGGTTCAAGGGGGAACGAAGGCCAAAGATTGCTGCAGTCGGCGTCCATGCTGTTTGCGTCGAAGGAGGCTGGGTTATGATCAGGCGATCACAAGTTGGTTCCCCGGCGGCCCAAAGCCCCATGCGCGAGCGAGGATGATCATGACCCCATCAGTCCGCCACACGGAGCCGGCCCTGGCGAAGGCCAACGGGATCGAGCTTTGCTACGACACGTTCGGTGACGCCAAGGCCCCTCCAATCCTCCTGATCATGGGCCTTGCCGTGCAGATGATCGGATGGGACGAGGATTTCTGCGGCCAGCTGGCGTCGCGCGGCTATTGGGTCATCCGCTTCGACAATCGCGACATCGGGCTTTCGACCAAGTTCCCACAGCACGGCACGCCCGATATAATGGCGTTGCTTGGCCAAGCCCTGACGGGCAAGCCCGTCTCCGCCCCCTATACGCTGCGCGATATGGCCGCTGACGCGGTGGGGCTGCTTGACGCCCTGAACATCGGGAAGGCGCACGTCGTCGGCGTGTCGATGGGGGGCGGGATCGTGCAGGAGATGGCGATCCACCATGCGCCCCGCCTGCGCACCCTGACATCCATCATGTCGTCGACCGGCGATCCGGGCCTGCCGCAGGCGACGCCAGAGGCGCTTGGCGTGCTCCTGGCGCCGCCGCCCAAGAACCGGGAGGAATACTTCCAGAGCTACGTTCGCACGTGGAGCGTATTGCGCGGTCCCGGTTTCCCGCTTGACGAGGCGAAGGACCTGGAACGCGCCGCCCGCGCCTATGAGCGCGGGCTCAATCCGACGGGAGTTGCTCGCCAGCTTGCCGCTATCCTGGCGTCGGGCAACCGGACGGAAGCCCTCAAGTCCGTGCACGTGCCCGCGCTCGTCCTCCACGGCGATGCCGACCCGCTGGTGCGCATCGAAGGCGGTCAGGCGACGGCCAAGGCAATCCCGGGCGCCAAGTTCCTGACAATCAAGGGCATGGGCCATGCCCTGCCGATCTCGATGTGGCCGCAGATCATCGACGCCATTGCGGGACACGCACGCTGACCGATTGATTTCGCAGGGGTGCGCCCGCAGCAGGGCTACTTCTGCTGCATGCTCTGCGCGGCCTCCATCATGAGCCGGCCCAGCTCCTGGGCTTGCAGCGCGTAGGTCTGCATGAGAGTCTGCGCATGGCGGGTTTGGATGCTCATCACATCCGTCAGGTCCTTGGCGTTGGCGAGCTCGCTGGCCAGATTGAAGCACGCCTCGGCGTTCTGCTTGGCGAATTTGACGGCACGATCCTGCACCACCTTGAAGCCCGAGGTCATGGCGTTCGCCGGCGCCGCGTTGGCCCAAACACCCATCGCTTGCGTCATCGCATCCATGAACTGACCGTAAGCGGTACGCGCATGCTCCAAGTTCCTCTCGGTGAGTTCGCGCAGTTGCTGGGGGATTTCAAAGGTGGGGGGCTGGGCCATGACGTCCTCCAAGGGGCTTCGGCGGTGCCCCAACATAACGGCCGCGCGCCGCAAATCCCACCGAACGTCGGCAGATGCCCCCAGATTGCTCGGCCGGGCCGGGTGTACGGGGTTACGCGCAATACGATTGGGCCATGCCATGCTGAAAATGTCGCAGGGGAATTGTGCGACGCAATATAGTTGATTGTTGCAATGCAGCATAAGAAGCCTATATTGACGTTATCGTCAACGTCGCCCCACAGGAGATGCCAATGCAAGCCCAGGAAACCGGTCTGAAGACCGTCATCAGGAACGCCAGCACGCTGGTCCAGGAAGCCGCCTCCAAGTCTGAAGCGGCAGCCCTGGCCGCTGTTGAACGCGTGGAAGGCACGCTCGCCGATGCCCAGGCGAAATGGAGTGACGCCAGGGAGATCGGGAGCCAGGTCATCGGCACGCTTGGCCACGCCGGCCGCACCTCGTTCGACGGCGTCGCCGAGTTCAATGGCGCGCTCGGCCGCTATGGCAAGGAGGCCCTGACTGACACCATCGAGCTCGGCCGCAAGACCATCAAGGCCAAGTGCCTCAGGGAGCTCCTCGAGCTGCACGTCGACTACGTCACGCGGCGCAATCAGGCAATGTTCGCGTCGGTCAACGAGCTGAACGCGATTGCGCAGTCCAAGACGATCGCCGCTTGGTCGCCGCTGGGTGAGACCGTGCGCAAAATCGTTGAGCGGCCCGCGGCCTAAGCCGCCGCTTGACCGAGCGAGGTCGGCAGTGGGGGTTGCGGTGGTGCGGCGCTCTACCACGCTGTGGTGGAGCGCCTGCCTCGCAGACCCGAAGTGGGGCGCGCAAAGCAGCCAAGAAAATTAACCAATCCGTTGATGTTTCACGTGAAACATTTTTTGGGCTGACCACCTCATAGCACCAGGGCGCCTGGGACTCCGTTCCATCCATTGGGGTGCGCCAAGCGAACGGAAACTCACTTGAAGCCGAACACGTCCTGGTGATAGCGCCCGCCTTCGATCATGCCCTCGAGCCACTCGGACGATTGCTCGAGCGTGGTGCCGCGCTTGTCCATGTGGATGCGGATGAGGGTCTCACGCACGGCCGGCGCCATGAAGCGACCGTCACCGCACACGAACACCATGCCGTTGCTGTCCAGGGCTGCCCATACCTGCTCGCGCGCGGCCCAGATGGCGTCCTGCACGAAGTTGTATGGAGACTTGTCGGAGCTGGAGAAGGCGCAGTGCACCTTGGCGACGCCCTGCTCCTCCCAGGCTGCCATTTCGTCGCGATAGAACCAGTCGTGATCGGGATGGCGGCAGCCGTAGAACAGGAGCGCGGTCGAGGTCTCGATGCCGTTGGCGCGCTGCGCCGCCCGCTCCTGCAGGAAGCCGCGCAGCGGCGCAAAGCCGGTGCCCGGTCCCACCAGGATGAGCGGGACCTCCGGGTCTTCAGGGGGTGCAAACGGCGGATTGGGCCGGCGCACGAAGCCCAGGATCTCCTTGCCGGGCTCCACCGAGCGCAGGTGTGAGGAGGCGACACCCTGATAGAAGCCGCTGCCCGACCACGCCGGCGCGGCCACCGTTCCCACCGTCAGGTTGATGGCATCGGGCGAGACGAGCGGCGAAGACGAGATCGAATAGAATCGCGGACGGATGGCCGAGGTCATCTCCAGCAGGCCATCGAGCGTGAGCTCGATCGCCGGATAGCGCATCAGCAGATCGTAGATGGTGACGCGCTTGTCGGTGATGTCGCGCGCGAACGCTTTCTTGGCCTCGTCGTCTTCGCCAGCAAGCTTCGTCAGCTCCTTGATGGTGACCGGACAGCGCGTATGGCTCAGCAGCGCGCGCACGTCGTTGCGCGACGCTGCGTCCTGCAGCTCGACGAAATCGGTCAGCAGCTGGCGCACTGTTACCGGCTTGCCGATCGGAAGGTGCCGCATGCGGCTGCCCTGTCCGTCGAGCACGACCACCTGGTCTGGCCTCAAACCAAGCCGCTCGATAATGCTGTCGACCACATCTGGGCGGTTGCGGGCATAGACCGCCACATGGTCGCCGGTGCGGTAGGTCGCATCCTTGGGCAGGCGGATGGTCATATGGCGCGTGGAGGAGCGAGGGGCTTCCTTGCTGAAATCCCACAGGCCGGTTGCGTCCTTCACCAGCTCCTCGTTGCCGACCACCTCGAGCCGATAGGCCGACTCGGGCAGCACGCTGGCGCGGGTCGCATGCTCGTCGCTGAAAGCGATTTTGAGTTTGGGCGCGGCGGCAACCGCTTTGGCAGGTCCGCCGCCGTCTCCCAGCGCCTTCCAGAACTCGCCCATCCAGCGCTCGACGGAGGCATCGAAATCGCCGTTGCCGTCGGCCTCGCCGCGCGGCAGCAGGCTCCTGGCGCCGGTCTGTCGCAGGGTGCTCTCGATCAGCTTGGGGAAGGCCTGATAGGTCTTCCACTGCGTATTGCCGCAGCCGAGCACCGCATAGGTGAGATCGGGGCGCTCCACCTCGCCGATGCGCTTCTCGCGGATGGCCGTCTCCATCTTGGTGGCGCTGTCGGGGGCGCTGCCATTGTAGGTCGAAGTGACCACCACCAGCGTGCCGCTTTCGGGCAGCCCTCCCGCCGCGTCATCGAGCGGGTTGCAGGCGACCTGGAAGCCGCCGGCGGCGGCGCGGTCGGAGATCTGGTCGGCGATGTCGCGGCAGGTGCCGAGGCTGGTGCCGTAGAGAACGGTGAGCACGCGCCCTTCGCCTTTCACCGAAGCTTCTCCGCCCGGCGCCGTGCCATTGGGCGCCTTGGTCGTCACCACGATGGGTGCGGACGACTTGCCGACGATGCGGTCGGTGCGGGGGCGGACTTTGATCTTGAGCCCGTCGGGCTTGATGGTCAGCGACTCCTTGATCTTGAGCTGATAGCGCGTGTGGTCGATCAACTTGAAGCGCTGCAGCACCATGCCGAGCACCAGCGTCGCTTCCTGCATGGCGAACTGGCGGCCGATGCAGGCGCGCTGCCCGTTGCCGAACGGCTTGTAGGCGTGGATTGGGCGCGCTGCTTCCGCCTCGCGCGTGAAGTTGTCGGGATCGAAGGCCTCGGCCTGATCGCCCCACACGGCGGGGTCGCGATGCAGCATCGGCGCCAGCACGATCGAATGCCAGTGCTTCTTCAGGGGATACTTGCCGCCAACCAAAGTGTCCTGCAGGGCGTGGATGCCAAAGGCCGGCGCGGTCGGCCACAGGCGCAGCGTCTCCTTGAGAATCTGCTGCACATAGATGAGCTTGTTGACCTGCGCATACGTCGGCCTCGCCGCCGGGTCGGGCCCCAGCACGCTGTCGACTTCCGCGTAGGCCTTTGCCAGCACCTCCGGATTGTTCAGCAGCGCATAGACCGCAAACGACAGCAGGCCGCTGGTGGTCTCGTGGCCGGCAATGAGAAAGATGATGGTCTCGTCGCGGATCTGGGTATCGTCGAGCCGCTGGCCGGTCTTCTTGTCGACCCCGGACAGCATGTAATTGAGCAGGTCCTTCTTGCCCTCGTCGCGCTCGCTGGTGCGCCGCTCCTTGATCACGTGCTCGACCATGCCGTGCATGTAGCGGATGTCGTCGCGCAGCTGGCGCTGCTCGCGGCGGTAGATGATGTCTTCCAGCGGCAGGCCGCGGGTCTGCATGGTGGTGTGCAGCGCGCGGAACATGGCGTCGACGAAGGGATGGTTGCCGTCGCGGTAGAACGAGTTGAAGCGGAAGTCGAAGCCGCACAGGCCGATGGTGTCGAGCGTCAGCCGCGTCATGTCGTCGGTGACATCGATCTCGTCGTCGGCGTTGAGCCGCTCCCACTTCAGCACCAGCTGATCGGCCAGGTCGAGCATGGCGTCGTGGTAGCCCTGCACGGCGCGCTGGGCGAAGGTCGGCAGCAGGATGTTGTGCGATTTGCTCCAGCGCGGCTCCTGGGTATCGGCGGTGAAAAGGCCGTGCGCCAAGGGGCGCAGCCGACGCAATGGCCCCCGCGTGCTCTTCTCGAAGCGGGCTTCGTCGCTGACCTCGTCCACCAGCGCGTGGCCCGAGATGATGACCATCGGCTTGCCCATCATATCGAGCCAGAAAATCGGTCCGAGCTGGCGCGCGATCTGGATCAGGTCTTGCACCGGCGCGCTGGCGCTGACCGAGAGTATGTTGCCGACGAGCAGCTTGCGCGGGGGATGAGGGATGGGGTGGAGGGGGTTGTCGGTGGCCATAGTCTGTACTCTGGCGTGGATGGCGGACCAATCTACGCACGCGCCGATGCTGGTGCCAACAGGCATTCGCCGGGCCGGATAGGCCCGATACATGGTGGTCCGTGCAGGCTGGTCCGGAATCTCAAAGAATTGCGCCCGACATCATTGAGTTGAGCCTGGGCGTCTGCGAATATGAGAAAAATGGGCGCAATCAGCCCCGCCACAGCGCCGTCCCGACCGACAGGGCGCACCCGGGAGGTCTCCACATGAAGCACCTGAGCGGTATCGACGCCTCGTTTCTGCATCTGGAAACGCCGGAGATGCCCATGCATGTGGGCAGCCTGAACATCTTCGATCTGCCCAAAGGCTACGGCGGCGACTTCTACGAGGCTGTGAAGGCGCACATCGCCGGACGCATGCACCTTGCCGAGGTGTTCGAGCGTAAGCTGGCGCAGATGCCCTTCGAGCTGTCCGACCCGGTGTGGGTCGACGACAACGACGTCGATCTCGATTACCACATCCGCCGGGTGACGCTGTCGAAGCCCGGCACCTTCCGCCAGCTCGAGCAGCTGGTCGGGCGGTTGCATTCGAGCCTTCTCGATCGCAGCCGGCCGCTGTGGGAGTTCTACGTCATCGAAGGGCTGCAGACCGGGCAGCCGGCGATCTATGCCAAGGTGCACCACGCAGCGGTTGATGGCCAGGCTGGCGTTGCGCTCGCCAAGGCTCTCTACGACCTGACGCCGGAGCCGCGCCCCATCAAGCCGCCGCGTGCCCGGCAGCGCAGCAACCAGTACCAGCTCGGCGTTGCGGAGCTCGCCACGGCAGCCGTCCAGAACACCGTGCAGCAGTACGTCAAGCTGATCACCACGCTGCCCAACGCCATGCGCGCTGTGGCCAGCATTGCCGTCCCCAAATTCGGCGGGAGTGAGACGACCCGCTTCGGGCTGCCGACCAACTGGACCTTCGGACCAAAGACGCCGCTCAACGTGTCGATCACCAATCAGCGGTCGTTCGCGGCGCGATCGGTGTCGCTCGCGGAAGTCAAGCAGGTTGCGAAGGCGGCGAACGTGTCGCTCAACGACGTTGTTCTCGCCGCCAGTGCAACGGCTCTCAAACGCTACCTTGCCGACTACAACTGTTTGCCCGACCGGTCATTGACCGCCGGCGTGCCCGTCAGTCTGCGCGAAGCCGGCAACACCGACTTCAACAATCAGGTGACGATGGTGCTGGTCAGTCTATCCACCAACGTCGACGATCCTCTCGAGCGGCTGAAGGCCATCAACGCCTCCAGCAGCTCCGCAAAGGAGCTGACGGGAAGCTTCAAGGCGGCGATTCCCACCGACTTCCCCTCCTTCGGCGCGCCCTGGATCATGACCGGGCTCGCCACACTGTTCGGGCGCTCGCGGATTTCGGACCAGATCCCGCCGATTGCCAATACTGTCATCTCCAATGTGCCGGGCGCGCCCGTACCGCTCTACATGGCCGGTGCCAAGCTCGCCACCTACTACCCCGTCTCGATCCCTTCCCACGGAATAGCGCTCAACATCACGGTGCAAAGCTACAACGGCTCGCTCGACTATGGCCTCACGGCATGCCGCAAGGCCGTGCCTGATGTGGACGAGATCGCCGAGTATCTCGTCGAAGCGCACCGGGAGCTGAAGAGGCTGGTATTGGGTTCTGACGCCGTTGCTATGGCGCAAGGAGCCGTATCTGCCCCCGTCGCCCATGCTCCCCCAGCGGCGGTGCAGCCCAAGCCAGCCAAAGGTGAGATTGCAGGCAAAGGGAAGAGGCCGGCCAAGAAGACCAAGAAGGCACAGTCGGTCGGCAAGAAAGCTGCAGCCAAATCCAAGACAGCGAAATCCGCTGCGAAATCAAAGGCAGGCAAGCGAAAGTCCACGGCACCTTCAGCTGAAGCGAGTGTTGCCGCGGCCGCACGGCCGGCTCCGAAGCGGCAGCAAAAGGTTAACTGACCTTGTAGCCGACTCAGCGTACCCTAACTTGTACTGATGTAAATGTGCTCTTGCCTGCCGAGGTGACCGTGCAACAGCGAGCTGATACCGCAGAGATCCGCGCGCCCGGCGCGCTACGGCTGGCGCTCGAGTTGCGTGCGCTGTGGGAGCTGGGCGCCAGCCTGGCCGCGCTGCCGATCCTGCGCATGGCGCCGACAGGCGACGGCCATCCCGTGCTGATATTCCCCGGGCTGGCAGCCTCCGACATCTCGACCGGCCCGCTGCGCCGCTATCTCAAGGATCGCAACTATGCCCCACACCGCTGGCAGCAGGGGCGTAACTTCGGGCCGGGTCGCGGCGTGCTGGAAGAGTGCGGGCACTTGGTCCGTCGCCTGCGCGAACGCCACGGCCGCAAGGTCAGCCTGATCGGCTGGAGCCTCGGCGGCATCTATGCGCGTGAGACCGCCAAGCAGCTGCCCGATGACGTGCGCTGCGTGATCACGCTCGGCACGCCGTTCGCCGGCCACCCAAGGGCTACCAACGCCTGGAGGCTCTACGAGCTGCTGAGCGGCGAGCGCGTCGACGAGCGGCGCAACTGGGACGGCCTCAAGGAGGCGCCGCCCGTGCCGACCACATCCATCTACAGCCGCACTGACGGCGTCGTCGCTTGGCAGTGCAGCGTGCAGCAGGAAAGCGCGCGGGCCGAGAGCATCGAGGTCGAGGCGAGCCACATTGGCCTCGGCGTCAACCCAGCGGTGCTCTACGCCATCGCCGATCGCCTCGCCCAGCCGGACGGTGATTGGAAGCCCTTCGACCGGAGCGGCCTCAAGGCCCTCATCTACAAGGACCCCGCGGCGGCCGACTGGTTCCCCGCCTCTTGCCTCGTGTAGGTTCTGCCGGCACCAGCAATTTACCCGTCATCCCCGAAGCCGACGCTTCAGCGGAGGCTATCGGGGATCTCTGCGGCAGATCCCGGACAGCCTCGACTGCGCTCAGCTTCCGGACGGGTGGAAATGCCTTACGTCGAATACTGCGCAAACTGCATGGTCGTCGCCCGCGCGCGATAGTCGGTGCGCACGTTGACCACCGCCACCATGCCGGAATCGACTTGTCTCTGCGCGCGGTCCAGGGCGGGGCGGATGTCCTCGGCCTTCTCGACGTATTCGCCGTAACACCCGAGTGCCTCGGCCATCTTGTCGAAGCGCGTGTAGCCAAGGTCGCGGCCCGGCTTGTCGCGCTTCGGATCGGCGGTCCAGCCGCCGTTGAGGCTGATCACTACCAGAACGGGGAGCTTGTGGCGCACCGCAGTGTCGAGCTCCATGGCATTCAATCCGAACGAGCCGTCGCCGTGCACGACGATCACCTGCTTGTCGGGCTTGGCGAGCTTGGCGCCGAGGCCAAACGGCAGCCCCACGCCCATGGTGCCGAAGGGCCCCGAGTTGAGCCGGTGGCCCGGCGCATAGGTTGGCATCGACTGCCGGCCGTAGTTCAGGATCTCCTGGCCGTCCACCACCAGGATCGCGTCGCGCTGCATGAAGTTGCTGATCTCCTCGCACAGTCGCAGTGGATGGATGTCGCCATCCTCCACGGGTTTGTTGGCGCCGGGTGATTTCAATTTGGCTTCCACGCCGTCAGCGAGTGCCTTGCGCCAGTCCCCGTAGCGGTCGGGATCGACCTTGCCCTTCATGCCGGTGAGGATCTGGTTCAGCACGCTTCTGCAGTCGCCGACGATGCCGATGTCGACCTTGCGCGCTGCCGTGGCGATCTCGCCTGGATCGATGTCGATGCGGGCAATCCTCGCGTCGGCATTGAAGCGCGGAGGCGCGGCGTGACTGATGATATAGTTCATGCGCGTGCCAAGCACGATGATGAGGTCGGCCTCGCGGAAGGCGGTCGAACGCATCGACATGAAAGACAGCGGATGGTCGTCGGGCACCACGCCGCGCCCCTGCGGCGTCGTGTAGAAAGGAATGCCGGCCCTCTCGACCAGCTGCTGCATCTCGTTCCAGGCGCGCGACCAGATCACGCCGCTGCCGGAGATGATCACGGGCTTCTTTGCACGCGACAGCGCCAGGATCAGCGCGTCGACCTGCTCGGGGTCACCCAGCGGCCGTGCGTTGAGGATCGGCCGGCCGCTCATGGACCAGTCCACCTGCTCCTCGGGGATCTTGGCGTAGAGGATGTCGCCAGGGAAATCGAGATAGGTCGGGCCCGGCTTGCCGCTCATAGCGTGCTGGAAGGCATTGTTCACTTGCTCGGGGATGCGCTTGAGGTTGTAGACCCGGTCGGCCCACTTCACGCAGCCCTTCATGATGGCGACCTGGTCGATCTCCTGGAACACCTGGCGGCCGAACTGGAAGATCGGGCTGGAGCCGCCAATCGCCACAACCGGGCAGCAGTCGATCAGCGCGTTGGCCATGCCGGTGGTGAGATTGATGACGCCGGGGCCGCTTGCCGCCATGCACACGCTGGGTCTCTGCAGGAGCCGGCTGTAGGCCTGCCCCATCAGGGCGGCGGCCTGCTCGTGCCGCACGTCGATCGGCCGGATGCCCTCCTTGATGCAGGAGGATTCCGCCAGCAGCATGGGCCCGCCCATGATGAAAAGCAGGTTGTCCGTACCTTCCTTCTTCAGCGCCTTTGCCAGGATTTCCGAGCCCGTCAGCTCCGCCATGGTTCGTCTCCTTGAAGGGGTCAGACCCCTTGCGATCATGGTTTCAGTTTATGCAACCAACGTGGAGGCAAGGGGTCTGACCCCTACGGCCGCGAAATGACCTTCTCCTGCGCCAGCCCCTCGATCTCGCGCTCGCCAAGGCCGAGCCAACTCTCCAGCACCTGGGCCGTATGCTCGCCCAGCAGCGGCGCCGGCTTCACCACCGTGGGTGCCCCGTTGTGGCGAACCGGCCAGGTCGGCATGCAATAGTCTTTGACCTTCGGGTGATCCATGACCTGCAGGATGCCGCGATCGTAGAATGTGGGCTCCTCGGCCAGTTCCTTGGTGTCCAGCACCGCACCGGCCGGGATGCCGGCGGCGCCAATGACCCGCATCGCCTCGTGCTTGTCGTGCTTCCTGGTCCACTCGGAAACGAGCGCGTTCACCTCGGCTTCGCGCTCATTGCGCGCTTCGGGCGACTCGTAGCGGGCATCGCCGATCAGGTCCTCGCGCCCCACCACCTGCAGCAACCGCTTCCAGTGCTCGGGGTTGGTGCGGCTGGTATACACATAGACGTAATCGTTGGGTCCGCCCCCCTTGCACGGGTAGATGCCGCACGGCGGATTGCCGCCGGAGATCGTCTGATCGCCAGCCCGCTTCACCGGCCCGCCCTTGCGGGCCTGCGTGGCGAACGCGAGCCTGATGTACTGCAGCATCGCGTCCTGCATCGCGACTTGCACGCGCTGGCCCTTGCCGGTGCTCTTCTTTTCGTAGAGGGCGCCCAGGATGGAGATGGCGAGCAGCATGCCGGTGCCGGTGTCGCCGAGCGTGGGCCCTGGCTTGATGGGGCGGCCATCGGGCTCGCCGCTGATCGACATGACGCCGCCGGTCGCCTGGGCGATCATGTCGAAGGCCAGGTTGTTCTCGAACGGGCTGCCCTCGCCGAAGCCCTTCACTTGGGCGTAGACGATGCCGGGGTTGACCTTGGAGATGACATCGTAGCCGAAGCCGAGGCGCTCGATGGCGCCCGGTGCGAAGTTCTCGACGAACACGTCGGCCTTGCGGGCCAGGTCGAGCACCAGCTTCTTGCCCGCCTGCGTTTTCAGGTCGATGGTGAGGGATTGCTTGTTGGCATTGAAGATCAGGAAATAGAAGGAGTTGCCGCCAGGCCCGCCGAAGATGCTGCGGCCCGGGTCGCCGCCCTTCGGGTTCTCCACCTTCACCACCTCGGCGCCGAGCCAAGCCAGCGCCTCGGTGCACGAGGGGCCTGCTTCGAACTGCGAGAGATCCAGCACACGCACACCGTTGAGACAGGTGAGCGGCTTCCCCTTGGCTTGCATCGCGTCTCGGCTCCCGGTGGCGGTGTGTTTTGCTCGATTAAACAGCCTTTGCGTATCGCAAAGCAATTGCGCGCTTCGCAGGGCTGCCGTCACACGGTCGCAACCGGGGTGGCCGGCGAGCCGACGGCGCCCGGCAGGCGCAGCGGCGGCGCGGTCAGCAGGAAGCGGCTGCGGTTGTTGGCCCTCAACCAATCCGCAAGCTCGGAGAGGTGCCAGATTTCACCAAGATTGACCCCTGTCTTGAACAGGCAGTGCTGGTGCAGGGGCAGCATTTCGCACTGCCCCGGCTTGAGCGGCTGGTTGTGCACCTCGACGGCGTAGTTGTCGGAGATAAGGGCAACCAGCTTAGTCTCGGTGATCCACTGCTTGAGACGTTCGTCGCTGCCGTCCAGACCGGTGCAGCTCGTTTCCAGCGTCTCCCGTTCGGGGTTCTTCTTACCCTCGAAGATCACGTTGTCGAAGCCTGTCCTGAGGCACACGAAGTCGCCGGCTTCCACCTTGATGCCGTCGGCTGCCATGATGCGCATGAGGTCGTCGTAGCCAACCGCGTGCCGCTTGCGCCCATAGTGCGCATAGAGGTCGATCATCACGGCGCGGCCCTGCAGGCATTTGACCGCCATGTTCTCGACGCCCAGCGCATTGGCAGACGACGTGCCCTTGGCCTCCACGAACGAGCCCGGGATCGCACCGGCATCCTTTGACGTCGCTTGGGCCCACCAGATCGATGCCGCCGCGATAGCCGTTGTAGAACACCGGCTCTGGTTTCCCGTCACCATCGGCGTCAAAAAGCGCGCCGACGTGGGCCAGCGTGTCCCATTGGGTAGAATACTGCAGGTGCATGATGACGAGGTCGTCGTTGATGACGTCGGTCATGCCCGGTGTTTCCCACTCGGTACGATAGTGCCAGTTGGGCTTCTCGCCCCTGATCGAGGGGCGTATCTGCGGCGGGTGGCGGCGGGGGTTCAGCACGTTGCCACCGGGGTAGTCGAGCGGCATGGAGAGGCAGAAGGTCTTGCCTTCCTTCACCTCGGCGATGCCTTGTTTCACCTTGGCGGGGGTCAGCTCGTTCATCCGACCGAGCTGGTCATCGGGCCCATAGTCGCCCCAAGTCGAATTCTCCGGCTTGTTTTTCCAGCGCTTGCTTTCGGCCATCTCGTTCTCCCTCGCTTGGGGCGCTCCGGCCAGTCTCGCCCGAAATCTTCAACCGGTCACGGTCCGATTGTCGGACAACAGTTGCGCCGTCGCGGGTTTCGTAGTCTGCTGGTGACCTTGGGAGTGAAACACGCCCCCCTTAGAGGGCCGCATGCAAGCCTACATCGTGCGCCGCCTGCTGGCGCTGATACCGACGCTGTTCTTCGCCAGCCTGATCGTGTTCGTGACCGTGCGCCTCATCCCGGGCAGCGTCATCGACATGATGCTGAGCCAGAACGACATCGCCGCCGACAAGATGGGCCGCGACCAGCTGATCGCGGTTCTCGGCCTCGACAAGCCGATGTGGGAGCAGTACGCGAGCTGGGCGGGCGGCATCCTGCTGCATGGGGATTTCGGCCGCTCGCTGTGGCAGAACACGCCGGTTGCGGAGCTGCTGGCAGCGCGCCTGCCCGTGACGTTCCAGCTCGGCTTCATGGCGCTCGTCGTTGCGCTCACCGTCGCCATACCGATCGGCGCCTACTCGGCCATGCGTCAGGATACGGCGGGCGACTACATCGGCCGCTCCTTTTCCATCCTCATGCTCGCCGTGCCGAGCTTCTGGATGGGAACGATGGTGATGGTGTTCCCATCCATCTGGTGGGGCTGGTCGCCGCGCATGATGTTCGTGCCGTTTCGCGAGAACCCGCTGCAGAACCTCACCCACCTGATTGTTCCGGCCATCATTCTCGGCACGTCGCTGTCCGCCGTCACCATGCGCCTGACCCGCACCATGATGCTCGAGGTTCTGCGCCAGGACTACATCCGCACCGCGTGGGCCAAGGGCTTGAGCGAGAGGCTCATCGTCACGCGCCACGCCTTGCGCAATGCGCTTATTCCCGTGGTTACGCTGATCGGCATCCAGGCGCCTCTGCTGATCGGCGGCGCCGTCATCATGGAGCAGATCTTCGTCATCCCCGGCATGGGTCTGCTGCTGCTCGATGCGGTCAACCAGCGTGACTATCCCATCATCACCGGCGTGTTCCTGATCGTCGGCGTGGCCGTCATGCTGATCAATTTGCTGGTCGACCTGAGCTACGGGCTGCTCGATCCCAAGGTGAGGTATCGCTGATGGCCGTCGTCGCCCAGCCCCAAACCTTGGCCCGGCGACGCAGCCGCGGCCCCACACTGACCTTCCTTGGCCGACTATTTCGCGAGAAGCCGCTAGGTGCGGCCGGCGGCGTCGTGTTCGTGCTGTTCCTGTTCGTGGGGGTTTTCGCGGATGTCCTCGCACCCTACGGCATGAACCAGATCAGCCCCATCAATCGTCTCAAGCCGCCATCCTGGGTATTCCCGTTCGGCACCGACAATCTGGGGCGCGACATGTTCTCGCGCTGCATCCACGGCGCGCAGCTTTCCGTCATTATCGGGTTTTGTGCGGCTGGCCTTGCAACTTTCATCTCCGTATTTCTCGGCATCATTACCGGCTATCTCGGCGGCAAGATCGACCTCGTCATCCAGCGCTTTGTCGATGCCTGGCAGAGCTTTCCCGACCTCATCATCCTGATCGTGGTGGTGTCGGTGGTCGGACCGGGCATGCCGCAGATCATCGTCACGCTCGGCCTGCTGCTCGGCATCGCGGGCTCGCGCATCATCCGCAGCGCTGTCGTTTCCGTGCGCGAGAACATGTACGTGCATGCGGCGCAGTCGATCGGCGCCTCCACCCCCCGCATCTTGTGGCGCCACATCCTGCCCAACGTGCTGCCGCCCATCATCGTGCTGTTCACCACGCGCGTGGGTATCGTCATCCTGGCCGAGTTGGGCCTGTCCTTCCTGGGGCTCGGCGTGCCGCCACCGGCGCCGACGTGGGGCGGCATGCTGTCGGGCAGCGGCCGCACCTTCATGTTCCAGGGACCGTGGCTGGCGCTGGCGCCGGGGCTGTGCCTCACCGTCGTCGTCTATGCCACCAACATGTTCGGCGATGCCCTGCGCGACATCTTCGACCCGCGCATGCGCGGTTCGCGCTGAATTGCATGAGAACAATGGATGACATGGAAGCGAAGAGGAGGAACCAATGAGGAAGGGTAGCATCGCGGCGACGCTGTTCGCCAGTGTATTGGGACTTCTGCTCGTGCTCGGTGCGAGCACCGCCAGGGCCGACACCAAGCCGCAGTACGGCGGCACGCTCGAGGTCGGCACCGTCTATGTGACGCTGTCGGCCTTGTCGTGGGACCTGGCCGACTGGAACTGGAAGCAGAACCACGACGCCGGCCAGTTCTACGAGCAGCTGTTCGCGGCCGACCTTTCGAAAGCGAAGAAGAACGGCGGCAAGCATCCCTTCTACGCCGACGCCTGGCTGCCCTCCGACGCCATCCGCGGCGAGCTGGCGGAAAGCTGGGAATGGAAGGACAACCCGCTGCGCGTCGAGGTCAAGCTGCGCAAAGGGCATCATGTTTCCGGAGAAGCCGGGCGTCATGGCCTCGCGCGAGTTGGTCGCCGATGACGTGGTCTTCAGCTACACGCGCCTCGCCAACAGCCCGAAGAAGATCGCCACCTACTTCGACCACGTCGAAAAGGTGCATGCGCCCGACAAGCACACGGTCGTCTTCCAGTTCAAGGAGTACAACGCCGAGTGGGACTATCGCTTCGGCTGGGGTTACTACTCCGGCATCGATGCCGAAGGAGGTGGTCGATGCCGGCGCCGCCAACTGGAAGAACGCCAACGGCACCGGCCCCTTCATGCTTGCCGACTTCGTGCAGGGCAACTCGAACACCTACATGAAGAATCCGATCTACTGGGACAAGGAGAAGATCAACGGCGCCGAGCACAAGCTGCCCTTCCTCGACAAGCTGGTCTACCGCACCATCAAGGACGAGGCGACCTTCATCACGGCGCTGCAGGACGGGCAAGCTCGACATCCTCGAGACCATTCGCTGGCAGAACGTCGAGCGAGCTCAAGAAGAGCGCACCGCAGCTGCAGTGGTCGAGATGGCTCAACATGTCGGGCACGTTCCTGGCCATGCGCGTCGACACCAAGCCGTTCGACGACATCCGCGTGCGCCGCGCCCTCAACATGGCGGTCAACAAGCAGGAGATCGTCAGCGCCTACTACAACGGCAACGCCGAGCTGTTCGCCTATCCGATGCATCCCGACTACATCGGCTACTACGAGCCGCTGGAGGCCATGCCCGACAGCGTCAAGGAGCTCTTCACCTACAACCCTGCGAAGGCCAAGCAGCTGCTGGCCGAGGCCGGGCCACCCGAACGGCTTCTCGTTCAAGGTGCAGGTGTGCTCGTGCAGTCCCGACCACATGGACCTGCTGCCGCTGGTCGCCGCGTATCTGGAGAAGGTGGGCGTCAAGATCGAGATCCAGCCCATGGAGTACGGCGCGTTCCTTTCGGCGATGACGAGCAAGACGCATACGGCCGGCTATTTCATGAACAACGGGCACACGAACCCGACGACCACGATCCGCAAGAGCTTCATCTTCGGCCAGACGTGGAACCCGTCGCTCTACAACGACCCGGAGTACGACAAGCAGATGGACGCCGTCTATCTCGAGCGCGACGAGGCCAAGCGCCAGGACGATGCTGAAGAAGATGACGCGCGAGATCCTGGACAAGGCGCCCTACATCTGGCTGCCGACGCCGCACATCTACACGGCGTGGTGGCCGTGGGTGAAGAACTACAACGGCGAGCTGCGCGCGGGCGCGGTTCGCCCGGGCCCGATCTATGCGCGCATCTGGCTCGACCAAACTCTCAAGAAGCAGATGGGCTACTGATGGTGCAAGGCCCGAGGCCGGCGGGGCTAAGCCCCGCCGGCACGGGCCGATCAGCCATGCCGCAGCCCCTCCTGCAGGTCCGCAACCTCACGACCCGCTTCAATACGGAGCGCGGCCGGCTCACGGCCGTCGATCAGGTGTCGTTCGATATCGGCGCCGGCGAGACGGTCGCCATCGTCGGCGAGTTCGGGCTCGGGCAAGAGCGTCACGGCGCTCTCCATCATGCGCCTCATCCCTTCGCCACCCGGACGCATCGAGAGCGGCGAGGTCGTCTTCGAGGGTCAGGACCTGTTCAACCTCGATGACGCCGGCATCCGCGCCATTCGCGGCAACAAGATCGCCATGATCTTCCAGGAGCCGATGTCGTCGCTCAACCCGGCGCTGACCGTCGGCATGCAGGTTGCCGAGCCGGTCAACCTGCATCGCGGCGCGCCGTGGGCGAAGGCGCTGGAGTATGCCAAGGAGCTGCTGGGCCGGGTGCGCATCCCCGATGCCGCTAGCCGGCTTGCATCCTACCCGCACCAGTATTCCGGCGGCATGCGCCAGCGCGTGATGATCGCCATGGCGCTGGCTTGCCAGCCCCGCCTCATCATCGCCGACGAGCCGACCACGGCCCTCGATGTGACGGTGCAGGCGCAGATCCTCGACCTCTTGAAGGAGATCACGCGCGAGACGGGCTCCTCCCTGCTGCTGATCACCCATGACCTCGGCATCGTCGCGCGCTATGCCGACCGTGTGGCGGTCATGTACGGCGGCCGCATTGTCGAGACGGCGCCGGCGCGCGAGCTCTACAAGCACCCGCGCCATCCCTACACGCTGGGCCTCATGGCCTCCGTTCCGCGCCTCCATGGCGATGCCGGACGCCCGCTGGTGCCGATCGATGGCCAACCGCCGGACCTCGCGCAGCTGCCGCCAGGATGCGCCTTCTCCCCGCGCTGTCGCATCGCCACCGATCCATGCCGCGTGGGCCGTCCACCGCTCGTCCAGGTTGGCAACAGCCACTTCAAGGCCTGCTTCAATGACGTCCGTGCTTAACGGGGCCGCCGCGCCGGCGCAGAAGGCCGACGAGACTCAGCACGACGAGATCCTGCGCGTGGAGGATCTCAAGGTGCACTTTCCGCTCATGAAGGGCATCGTCATTCAGCGCCAGGTGGCAACCGTGAAGGCGGTCGATGGCGTGAGCTTCGCGCTGAACCGGGGCGACACGCTGGGCCTCGTGGGCGAGAGCGGCTGCGGCAAGTCGACCACCGGCTTGGCAATCCTGCGCATGCTGGCGCCTACCGCCGGTCGCATCCTGTTCGAGGGGCACGACATCACGCGCTACGACAAGGAACGCATGCGTCCCGTGCGCCGGCGCATGCAGATGGTGTACCAAGACCCCTACGGCTCGCTGAACCCGCGCATGAAGGTGCGCGACATCATCGGCGAGCCGCTGGAGGTGCATGGGCTGGCCGGCGATCAGGTCGCCTATCGCCAGCGTGTCGCCGAGCTGATCGCCATGGTCGGACTGCTGCCCGACATGGCTGAGCGCTATCCACACGAGTTCTCCGGCGGCCAGCGCCAGCGCATCGGCATTGCTCGCGCGCTTGCGCTCGAGCCGAGCCTGCTGATCTGCGATGAGCCGGTATCGGCGCTCGATGTCTCGATCCAGGCGCAGGTCGTCAATCTGTTCATGGACCTGCAGGAGCGCCTGCGGCTCACCTACATCTTCATCGCCCACGATCTTGCCGTGGTGCGCCACATCTCCGACCGCATCGCGGTGATGTACCTCGGCCGCATTGTGGAGATAGCCAGCCGCGACGACCTCTACAAGCGGCCGCTGCACCCCTACACCGAGGCGCTGCTGGCGGCTGTGCCCGTGGCCGACCCCGAGGTTGAGGCGCGCCGGCCGCGTGTCATCGTCAAGGGCGAGGTGCCGAGCGCGTTACGGCCTCCGCCCGGCTGCCGGTTCCATCCGCGCTGCCCGAAGGCAATGGCGGTGTGCAGGACAGTCGATCCACCTCTGGCAGAACTCGGCCCCGGCCGGGCCGTCGCCTGTCATCTCCATTCGGCGTCGGCATAGGGACGCGGCTCGCTACCGGCCCCCTCTCACGGGCCCGGAGTAGTGACCGCCACCGAAGAAATATCTGCCGCCTTTGCCCGAGATGATGGCGTGGGCAATCACCGTGCCGACGACGGTCACGATGACGCCGATGACGATCTGCGACATCCAGCCTTTCATGGGCGCGTGTTGCCTTGAGAGTGGGATTGCGATGGGACGTTGCTAACGCTCGCTGGCGGCAGAATTGGGACGCCTCGGGCTGTGTTGGCGTGTCCGAGCGTGCCTGTCCGGCGCTCCTGTAGCGCGATTCGCGGGGTCAGTGACTGCCATGGCCACCTTTGGGTTTTCCACCTTCCCCCGGCATCGGCATGCCACCATCGCCAGGGACGCGGGTGCCGAACGGCTCGACACGATACTCGATCTCGACCTTCCCGGCTTTCGCGAACACCAGTGTCCCTTTGATGGGGGAGCTCGCCTTGGGTGGCTGTTTGAGATCCAGCAGCATGATGTGGAAGGAACCCGGCTTCAGTGCGACGGTCTCCCCGGGCTTTATGACCAACCCGGGTTTCAGCTCTCGCATCCTCATGATGCCGTCGCCCATTTTCATCTCGTGCACCTCGAACTTGCTGGCAATGGTGCTCGAACCGCCGATCAAGGTGTCGGCCTCCTTGCCCGTATTCGTGATGGTCATGAACCCGGCGGCAACTTTCGATCCCGCGGGCACCTCGCGGGTCCAGATCTGGCTGATCTTGATCGAGCCGACTGCGTAGTCCTGCGCCAGCGCGGCACCTGCCGCGAGCGACAGGATCAGCACGAACGTTGCATGCCCGAGTCGTCTCACCACAACCTCCATTTTGTCAGGCTCGAGCAACGCCCAATGGCACTCAATGCTTGTGGGGCTCGTCGGTCGAAGCCTCCTCGACCATCACGTCAATTACCATTCGTCCTGCCTTCTCGAACACGAGCGTCATCTTGAACTCGTCGTAGGCAGTGAACGCCCTCTTCACCCCAGTCAAGACCAGATGTTGTTCCTTGGGGCCGAGCACCAAGCTCTTGCCGGGGTCAATGGTGAATGGTGCGACGGCTTTGCGGTCTGCAGCTGCGTTGTCATCGGGGAAGAGGTCCACCTTCGCCGCCCGCGGGGTCGATGCGGAAATCAGCCGCTCGGGCGTGCCGCCGCTGTTCTTGATGACCATGAAGACCTGCGCGGTCGTCGTCTCCTTCTTGAGCATCTCCATCGTGTACGGATGTACGATTTCCAGGCTCTTTCTCTTGTGGCTGTGTGTAAGCCCTGCCGATGGCGCCAGCGTCGCGCCGGCCAGCAGCAGAACTGCAAGGAGCTTGTTCATAAGGGTTGCTTCCCGCCACGGCGCCGGCCAGGGGACAGGCCGGCGCCCGTCGGTTGCTCGGGCTTTCAGAAGTTGAGCGTGACGCCGCTCAGGATGCGCCAATCGGGCTCGGGCTGTAGGCCGTTGGGTTCGGAGATGATCGGCACACCGACCGAGACGAACGACGACCATCGGTCCATCGACAGGCGCAGCCCCGGCGACAGATAGACGGTGGTGCCGCCCGAGTTCGGGTCCTTGACCCCGCCGACCCTCTGATGGTCGTGCCATTCGCCATTCACCTCGAGCACGAGGTCGAGCGCAGGTCCGCGCGAGGGCGGCGGCGCCTCCTCGTGGTGGTGCTTCGCCCGCGGGCCGCCGTGGTACATGGGCTCGGGCAGTCCGGCGTTCATGCGCCCGCTCGCCCCGGTGAAGCCGTACATGCGGTAGGAGACCGCGGCATTGTAGAGAAACCTGTCGCCGAGGTTGGTGTCTTGAACGCCCTCGTTGGTGAGCTGGTAAAGCACGTTGGTATCGAACGACCAGGCACCGAAGCGCTTGGTGAAAGCGAGACCCAGGAAGTAGTCCACCGAGCCGCTGCCGGGCTGGAACTCGGCCTCGAAGCGCTCGCCATTGGCCGCACTCACGCTGGTGTCACCAGTCGGGAGCTTCGCACCGAACAGGAGCGCCGCCTCCATTTGAGAGGCGCGGTTGTTGAAGAAGCGGTACTGCCCCAGCACGCTGAGGTCACCGACGCCCGCCGCATCACCCAAGTCGCCTTCGTGGTGGTCGAAAATATTGGTCCGCCGTATGAACGGCAGCCGCAGAGACAGGGTTAGGTCGTTGGTGATGCCGTACGCGTAGACCAGAGATGTCGAATAGATGCCGTCCAGGTTGTGGGGATGCGGATGGCCTCCCAATTTGTCCAGAGGTAGGGGGTCGAGACTTATGAACTCGACCACGACCCCGGCGACGCTTTGGCCTTTTTCCAGCGTCGTTGCCGAAATTGTCGCGATGGGGCCCGCGCCACTGGTGGGCGAGGAGCCGGAGGGGTGGTGTGCGAACGCAGGATAGACTGCAAGCAGCGCAGTAGCGCCCGCGCTGAGGGCAAGCTTACGCAACATGATGAAACTTCCGCCGATTGGATCTGAACGCGCCCGCCGGAGTCCGGTGGGCCAGGTGCAAATGCTTCAGAGGTCAGGCGAAAGCAGGCGGGGCCCGGCTTCGGATACCGCCGAGGCTCAGGTGATCGGCAAGCGTGCGCACGCCGGTCGCAAGGTGGTAGGCAACGGACAAGGGCGGGAATGCGATCGCCGCGAAGACCAAGGCGACGACCAAGGCAAACCCGGCAATGAGGGTGCAGCTCGCGCAATAGCCCGACTTCTTGTCAGGTTCCGGACCTGAGCCCTCATGCGGCACGCCCGTTGCGCCATCAGATGTGCAGATGACGAGGGCGCCCAGAACATCGTCGACGACGCCCGCAGCCTTCGATGGCATATGGCAAAGTGCGCCGGCCAGGACATTGCTCAGGATCGCGATGATCCCCAGCAAACCCAATCCATACTTGTGGCGGCGGACGCGCATGACACGCTGACGCTAAGTGCCCACCGCCCTGCCGTCAATCGGCGTGAAGGGCCGCAGTGGTACTTTGAACCGACGACCGTGGTCTACCTGCTGCTGTACCGCCGGTCTGACGCGCCTACCCTGGGGTCACCGGCAGGAGCCGGCGTTAACCATGCGAACGTGTGTCATGCGGCAAAGGTGAGGAGGACCGTGGCGTCGGCGCCCTCCTCACCCGCCGCTCTCCCGACTGAACACCGACCGACATCGCGGCGATGCTCCGAAAGGAGAGGGATTGTGTGTCCGTCTACCGCTTCGGCAACACGATGAGCTCCGCCACCATCGACGGTTTGTGGTGTGCGCACACGATTGGAAAGGTGCCAACCTTGTTGGCGGTGAACTCCAGCTTGACGGTATGCCCGCGCTTGAGGTGCAGCGCCTTGTCGTAGCCGACGATCGTGGTGGGATGCTCGGCGCCATTGATGCCGATGAATTCCAGGCTCACCTCGTCACCTTCGGTGACGATGATCTGGCTCGGCAGCCAGACGTAGGTCGACACCTCCCAGCGCCCCGCTTGGTCGGGCTTCCTCAGAACATAGCCGCCACCCTCCGGTAGGGCAGCCTGAGGGAAGGGCTCCTTGTCGACCGTTGCGCCTCCCTTAGGCTCCACCGCTGCAATTGTGAACGAGCGCTTTGCCGCCTGCGCCTCATGCAGCCATCCCGCCAGCAGCAGGGCGCTCAGCGCGCCGGCCAGAGTTCCAAGCGGCCATCCGTACGCCATCCCAAAAACTCCCGAAGAAAGCAACGCGTGCTGTGCCCAAGGTCAAATTCCCGCCCGTCTACTAGTAGTGCAAGTGAAAATCATTCGCAATAGCAAATCGAGTTGCTCGAATCGGTGGAGGCCACGCGATGTTGGGCCTGCTCGACGCACGCTGGCGCAAGGCAAGCCGCCACTGCCCAGCTGCGTTCCATCGCGGGGACCATTCACGGAGCATTCCGTAGCCGAAACGGGTGTGCCTCCGGCCAGGCACCGCGTTGAACCGGAAAGGAAATTCCCATGGTCGAAAGCGGCGCTGGAATGTCGGGGGTGCGGGTGCCTCAGGGCGCTGCTGAGGCGAGCACTGCCTCGGCCCTGATCTCCTCGGTGAGCCGCGCCTTGAGTGCGGAGAAATCCGGGCTGGTCTTCAGCGTGTAGTGGCGCGGATAGGGAAGGTCGATGCGGACGTCGGCCTTGATGCGCCCCGGCCGCGCGGACATCACGACCACGCGCGAGGCGAGGAAGATGGATTCTTCGATGTCGTGCGTCACGAACAGCACGGTCTTGCGCTCACGCTCCCAGATTCCGAGCAGCATCTCCTGCATCAGGGCCCGCGTCTGGTTGTCCAGCGCGCCGAACGGCTCGTCCAGCAGCATGATCTTGGGATCGTTGGCAAGCACGCGGGCAATCGCCGTGCGCTGCTGCATGCCGCCGGATAGCTGCTTGGGATAGTGCTGCTCGAAGCCGGTCAAGCCGACGCGCGCGCACCAGTCTTGTGCTGACTGGCGGCGCTGCCCCTCCGGCATGCCCCTCTCGCGCAAACCAAAGGCGATGTTGTCGGCCACCGAGAGCCACGGAAACAGCGTGTAGGACTGGAACACCATGCCACGGTCGGGGCCGGGGCCTGCCACCGCTGCGTCGTCCAGCAGCACACGCCCACTCGATGCGCGGTCCAGGCCAGCCACGATCCTGAGCAGGGTCGACTTCCCGCAGCCCGATGGTCCCAGGATAGCAATGAAGTCGTTGTCGGCTACTGCCAGCGTGATCGGCTGCAACGCACGGGTGGGCTCGGCTCCGGCACGGGCCGGCGCAAAGGTGCGGCTGACGTCCTCGATGCGGAGCTTGCTCACGCCAGGCTCCAGGGAAACAGCCAGCGGTTCGCAGCCTTGAACAGGAAATCTGAAATCAGGCCGATGAGGCCGATCACGATGATGCCGAAAATGATCTGTCCGGTGTTGAGCAGCGCTTGGCTGTCGGTGATCATGTGGCCGATGCCGGAGGAGGAGCCGATCAGCTCCGCCACGATCACGTAGGTCCACGCCCAGCCCAGCACGAGGCGCAGAATCTCGGCGATCTCGGGCGCGCTCATCGGGATCAGAACGCGGCGAACGATGCCCCAGTCTTTCGCGCCGAGCGTATAGGCCGCCTCGACCAGGTCGCGACGCGTGTTGCCGACCGCCACGGCCACCATCAGGACAAGCTGGAAGACCGCGCCGATGAAGATCACCAGCAGCTTCTGCTTTTCACCGATGCCGGCCCACAGTATCAGCAGCGGAATGAACGCTGAGGCCGGCAGGTAGCGCGCGAACGATACGAAGGGCTCGAAGAATGCCTCTATGGGCTTGTAGGTGCCCATGACGACGCCGAGTGGCACGGCGACGATGGCCGCCAGTACAAATCCGCCGACCACTCGCCAGATCGTCATAGCGATGTCGAACAGGAAACCGTGCACGAGGAGCAGCTGCCGGCCCTCCTCCAGCATTGTCAGCGGATCGGCGAGGAAGGTTTTCGAGACATAGCCGCCGAGCGTGGCCCAGCTCCAGGCCGCGACAAACAGCACAAAGAACAGAATGCCGAGCCAGATGCGTGCGGCAGTGCTGACAGGCTCGAGGGGTCGGAGCATGTGGTGTCAAATGTTGGAGGCTAGCGCGTGTTGCTGCCCCTCGCCCCGACCCTCTCCCGACTGAAGAGTGGGGAGAGGGAGATGGCCTACCTGATGAAGCTGGTGTCGATGATGTCGGCGATGTTGGGCGTCTGCTTGATGATACCGATCTCCAAGAGAAGGTCGGCGGCTTCCTTGGAAAATGCCTGCAACTCGCCGGCAAAGAATTTCTGATTGGCCGCCCTGTCCTGCCAGCGCAGGTACTTGGCCGAATTGCCGAACTGCTCGCCGGTCTGCTTCACGTCTGCACCCATGATCTCGTAGGCCTTGGCCTGCTCCTTGGTGATCATCTCGAGCGCCTCGAAGTAGCTCTCGGTCAGAGCCTTCGCCGCCTTCGGGTTGTCGGCGATGAACTTCGGCGTGCAGCCGAAGGTATCCATGATCATGGGATAGTCGAGCGTGGTGGCGATGATCTTGCCCTTGTCGGGTGCAGCCCGGACCGTGGAGAGATAGGGCTCGTAGGTCATTGCCACATCGCCCTGTCCGGATACGAAGGCCTGCGCGGCGGCCGCGGGCTCCAGATTGACGACGGTCACGTCTTTCACCGACAGGCCGTTCTTCTTCAGGAACCAGGCAAGCGTGAAATAGGGTGCCGTGCCAGGTGCGGACGCGAGCACCGTCTTGCCTTTCAGGTCCTTGATCGCGGCGATGTCGTTGCGCACGACCATGCCGTCGGCGCCGTAGGACTTGTCGAGCTGGAAGATCTGCCTGGTCGCCACGCCGTTCGCGTTCCAGACGATCCAGGTCTCGACTGTAGTTGCCGCGCACTGGATGTCGCCGGACGCAATGGCCAGATGCCGGTCCTTCTGCGGGATTTTCCTGATGGCGACATCCAGGCCATTTTTCTTGAAGGTGCCGGCCTCCTTGGCGAGCGTCAGCGGCGCGAACCCCGTCCATCCCGAAATGCCGATGCCGACCTTGGTGTCTTGCGCAAACCCCGAAGCCGGCAGGCCCAAAAGCGCGGCGACGGCGACCGCCTTCAGCAGAGAACGCATGATGACACTCCCTTGTGAACCGCAATCCGCACCAACGGTAGGGCGGTTCGGGCGTTATTGTCTATACAAACGCGCGCCTGCTGGTGCGCGATGCTCATTGAGCGAAAGCAAATGACGTTCGTCGGAACCGCAGCCACGATTGTGCAGATGAGATTTACTGTTGGAAAAGCTGAAACAGGGCCGCGAATACTTGCCCTGACCTCGCGGCGCGTCTGGCTGGCGGGCCCGCGCCGCGCGAAGAATCTAAACTGCCTAGTCGACAGCAGAATTTCGAGCCCACAGCAAGTGAGTTCTTTCGAAGTTCACGGTGCGTCCGCGGAAAATACATTTTAGTACCCGCAGCGAGGTCTCTAAGCATTGCTAGCGACCAAGCTTCAGTTGACGAAGCACAGGCGCACACGTAGGGCAAACATAAGCAACGATCAATGCGATTCGGGGGATATCCAATGATCGTTATTGTGGATGATCGCGCCAGCGTCTCAGAGGGTTATTCGGCCTGGTTCGATCGCGAAGGCGTATCGGCAACCGGGCTTAGTCCGTCCGATTTCGACAACTGGGTTAAGACAGTATCAGATCCTGATATGCTTGCGGTGGAGGCATTTCTTCTTGGCGATTGCCGCCAGCGCCATGTATTTCCAAGACTGATCAAGGGCCGATCGCGAGCCGCCATTATCGCAGTGAACGACAACAAATCTCTGGAAGAGACGCTGGACCTGTTCGCGGCCGGGGTCGACGACGTGGTGCGCAAGCCGGTTCACGTGCGTGAGATCCTGGCTCGCATCAAGGCGATCCGGACGCGGACGCGGGGCAAGACGGAAGGCACGGTGGTTGGCGAACTCAGGGTGTTCTCCGATGGGCGCGATCCGGAGGCGCGGAGCGAGGTGCTGCCACTGCCCCGGCGCGAGCGGCGTATCCTCGAATACCTCGTGAACAACATGGGCTGCCGGGTGACGAAGACCCAGATCTTCAATTCGGTCTATGGGCTGTTCAGCGAAGACATCGACGAGAACGTCATCGAGAGCCACATCAGCAAGCTGCGCAAGCGACTGCGCCATCGTCTGGGATATGATCCGATCGACTCGCAGCGCTACCTCGGGTACCGGCTGATCGTTGCCGAGACGGGCGCGCAAGTCAAAGCCGAGGCGGCAAAATCCAGCCTCACGCAAGCCGAGCCTGATTTACTCTGCGTCGGGGACTAAGCTCGCGCGGGGACTGCCCAATGGGCCTCTATGGAATGATGCGGACCAGTGCGTCCGGCATGGCCGCACAGGCCAATCGGTTGAGCACGGTTGCAGACAACATCGCCAACTCCAGTACGACAGGCTACAAGCGGGCATCGACGGAATTCTCCACTCTTGTCCTCGAGTCGGGAGGCTCGGCCTACGAGTTGGGTAGCGTCGAGACGCGCGTGCGCTACGGCGTCAGCGAACAAGGCACGTTCAAGTTCACGACCTCGACCACCGACCTTTCCGTCAAGGGCAGCGGATTCTTCCTCGTTAACAACGACAATGATCAGACATACCTCACTCGGGCCGGCTCGTTCGTGAAGGACGGCAACGGTGACCTCGTCAACGCCGCCGGCTTCACGCTGATGGGCTACAGCTTGGCACCCGGGGCCGCAACGCCAGTGGCGAACGGCACCGCCGGGCTGGAGGTGGTCAATATCGGCGCGCTTGCCCTTCAGGCGGATCCGTCGACGGAGGGCAACCTCTATGTCAACTTCCCCTCCAATGCGACCGACGTGACAGGCGACACCCCGGCTGACAACACCGCAACATCGACCTACACGGCAAAGACCTCGCTCGTCACCTACGACAACCTGGGCAATCAGGTGACGGTCGACGTGTACGCGACAAAAACTGCAGCGGACACCTGGCAAATTGCCGTCTACGACCAGGCAGACGCGGACGCAACCAGCGGCGCCTTTCCATATGCCAACGCGGCTCTTGTCACAGAGACGTTCCTGTTCGACCCCACCACCGGGCAGTTCGACGCCGCTAGTCCGACCTCGATCGACATTCCGATCCCGAACGGCGCGACCGTGACGGTGGATATGTCGCAATCGAGCCAGCTCGCGGCCGACTACACGGTGCTCGATGCGTCGGTGAACGGCAACGCGCCGAGCGAGGTGGAGCGCGTCGAGATCGGCGATGATGGAACGCTGTATGCCGTGTTCCAGAACGGGGCGCGTATTGGGACCTATCGCATTCCGCTCGCCAACGTCGCCAGTCCCGACAACCTGCAGCCTCTGGCGGGCAACGTTTTCGCACCCAGCGTCGATTCCGGTGACATCCAGGTGGGTTTCGCGGGCGAGGGCGGCTTCGGCAGCTTGGTGTCGAGCGCGCTCGAGCAGTCTACCGTCGACCTGGCGTCCGAGCTTACCGCCATGATCGAGTCGGAGCGCAACTATACCGCCAATTCGAAGGTGTTTCAGACGGGCTCCGAGCTGATGGACGTGGTGGTCAACCTCAAACGCTGAGGGTGAGGCCAGGGATCACTAGAAAGGCCGGCGAATGTCGCTCTCAATAGGTCTGGACGTCGCACTGTCCGGCCTGTCCACAACGGCAGAGCAGACGGCCGTCGTCTCCCGCAATGTTGCGAATGCGAACGACCCGCGTGCTTCACGCAAGACGGCGAACATCGTCACCTGGTCCGGCGGCGGCACGCGGCTCGCCTCCATTACCCGGGCGGCCAACGCTGCATTGTTGGAGAAGATGCTGGGAGCGACGTCCTCGGCGGCAGCGCAGAAAGCTGTCGTCGAAGCCCTCAACGAGCTCAATCAGACCGTCGATGATCCGGAGCTGGATCAGTCGCCGGCGGCCATGGTGCAAAAACTCAACGATGCCATCCAGCAATATGCTGCGGCGCCTCAGGATACCATACGCGCACAGTCCGCGGTGGCGGCGGCGCAGAACCTGGCCATTGGCCTCAACGATGCGACAGCAGCCGTGCAGGATGTGCGCGCGCAGGCCGACGCTGGTATTGCGGACGCGGTCACTCGCCTCAATACCCTGCTCGCCCGCTTCGAGACGCTCAACGACGAGATCGTCAAGGGCACGCGCATCGGCGCCGATGTCACAGACTATCTCGACCAGCGCGACGCTCTTCTAGCCACCATCTCGGAAGATATCGGCATCAGGACGGTTACGCGCAGCAACAACGACATGGCGATATTCACCGACAGCGGCGTGACGCTGTTCGAAGTGAAAGCGCGTACCGTCAGCTTCGACCGCACGCTGATCTATTCGCCAGCCGGCACCGGCAATGCTGTCTACGTCGATGGCGTGCCGATTACCGGCAACTCCGGCACCATGCTGGTGGGGTCGGGCCGCCTGACCGGCCTGACCTCTATTCGCGACGATGTCGCAGTCGCCTATCAGAGCCAGTTGGACGAGATCGCGCGAGGTCTCATCGAGGCGTTCGCCGAAAGCGACCAGAGTGCCACGCCATCCCTCCCTGACGCCCCCGGTCTCTTCACCTATCCCGGCGCGCCAGCGATGCCAGCGACCGGCACACTCATCGTCGGCCTTGCCGGCACAATCAGCATCAATCCGGCCGTCGATCCGGCCCAGGGCGGCGACCTTGCGCTGCTGCGCGACGGGGGAATGGCCGGTGACCCGGCCTATGTCTACAATCAGAGCGGCGGTTCCGCGTTCTCTGATCGCCTCAATCAGTACGTCGCCAATCTGGCTGCGCCGAGGTCGTTCGATCCTGCGGTGCAACTCGTGCTTTCTGGGACCCTCGCCGGCTTCGCCTCGTCCTCGACGGCTTGGCTGCAGGAGGCCCGCAAGACTGCCAACGACGATGCCGACTACGCGAACACGCTGCTGCAGCGGTCCTCCGACGCCCTGGCCAAGGAAACCGGCGTCAGTATCGACGAAGAGATGACGGCGCTGCTCGAGCTGGAGCGGTCCTATCAGGCCTCCACGCGCCTGATCTCAACCATCGACAGCATGATGAAGTCGCTGCTGGCGGCTACGGGATAGCGTCATGAAATCCACCTTCATCTCGACAAGCGCACTCTCCGCGGCCACCCGGGTGTCGCTCATCAAGACGCAGACAAAGCTGGCCGACGCGCAAAAGGAGGTCACCACCGGCCGCCTCGCCGACGTGGGAGCAGCGCTCGGCTACAAGACGGGACAAACCATCACGCTACGCCAGGATCATGTACGACTGAAAACGATCATCGATACCAACTCGGTCGTGTCGACTCGTCTCTCAGCCACGCAGGCCGCCTTGAAATCGCTGTCGGACGATGCGCAGCTTTTCGTGAGCCAGCTCATCGCCGCGCGCAACCGGGACACCGGCGCATCCGTGGTGCAGGGGCAGGCCGAGGCCGCCCTCACGTCGTTCACCAACACAATGAATACCGCGCTCGACGGGGCCCATCTGTTTGCGGGCATCAACGCCGACGTCAAACCGGTAACCTACTACTACGAGACGCCGACCCCTGCCAACCGCCAAGCCGTTGCCGATGCGTTCTTCGCCAGCTTCGGCACCACCGCCGGCGATCCTGCCAACGGCAACATCACCGCCGCCGATATGCAGACATTCCTCGACGGTAGTTTCTCTGGCTTGTTCGACGATCCAGCGTGGACCACCGACTGGTCGGCCGCATCAGATCAGAATGTGAAGAGCCGCATCTCCACGTCGGAGCTGGTAGAGACCTCGACCAACGCCAACAATATCGCGTACCGCAAGCTCGCCCAGGCCTATGCGATGGTGGCCGACCTGGGCGTCGAGAACCTCAACCAGGCGACCTACGAAGTGGTTATCGACACGGCCACCCGTGTTGCGGGCGAAGCGATCCAGGACCTGGCACAAGAGCAGGCGCGCCTCGGCACCTCGCAGGAGCGCATTGCCAGCGCCAACGACCGCATGTCGATCCAGATCGACATCATGGCGAACCACATCAACCTCCTGGAAGCGGTGGATCCCTACGAGGCGTCGACAAGGGTGGCCGCACTGATGAACCAGATCGAAGCCGCCTATACCCTGACCGCGCGCATCCAGAAACTGAGCTTGCTCAACTACCTGCCGGTGGCATGATGATGCGGTTTTGCGTGCTCGCCTCGCATGCGCTGGGCGAAGCAACGGACAGCGGCCGCTACCAACGACGGAGAGACAGCAGATGTATCAATTTCCCTATGCCGAGGTGCTCGAAGAAACCCCGCAAACCGCGCGCGCGCGCGAGCGCCAAGCTATTGAACGCTCCATCGAGCTGCTGCAGGCGGCAGACCAGGCCGGGGCGCAGTCTCGTGAAGCGGTGGAGGCACTCCTGTTCGTGCGGAAGCTATGGAGCGTCTTCATCGAGGATCTCGGCAAGCCCGAAAACGATCTGCCGAAGCAGCTGCGCGCCGATCTCGTCTCGATCGGGCTGTGGATCATGCGCGAGGCCGAGCAGATCAGGCTCGAGAAGTCATCGAACTTCAAGGGACTGATCGAGGTATCCGTGAACATTCGCGACGGTCTTGCATAACAAGCAGCGTGTTGCCGAATCGCGTGCTGACAACGATGGAGCTCGAGCGGGGTCATGGAAATATCAACGGTCAATTCGAACGCCCTCACCGCCCAGACCACGACGTCGTCGTCTGATGCCGACGCTGCGTCCGTCGACTACAACGCCTTCCTGAAGCTGCTGATCGCGCAAATGAAGAACCAGGATCCTACCAAGCCCATGGACTCTGCGCAGTTCATCGCCCAGCTGGCGAGCTTCTCGAACGTCGAGCAGGGCATCAAGATGAACCAGAAGCTCGATACGCTGATGACATCGATGGCGCTGTCCCAAGTAGATGGTGTCGTCGGTCGCACCATTGTCTCCGCGGATGGGACTGTCTCCGGCACTGTTGCTGCCCTGCGGATCGTCTCGGGTGGGGCCGTGGCGCTGCTCGAGGACGGGCGCCAGGTGACGCTGGGCGCTGGCGTGACGATCGGATAGGCCATGAACCAGGCGGATGCTCTCGACATCGTACAGTCGGCCCTCTGGACCGTGATCGTCGCATCTGGGCCTGCCATTGGGGCAGCGATGGCGATCGGCATCGTCATCGCCCTGCTGCAGGCCCTGACTCAGGTACAGGAACTCACCCTGACCTTCATTCCGAAGATCGTTGCGATCCTGCTGATCTGCTCGCTGACGGCTCCCTTCATTGGAGCCGTGATTTTCGCCTTTGCCGAGCAGGTGTACGCCCGCATCGAGATCGGCTTCTAGAGCAAGATCGTTCCTGATCGAAGCACTTTGCTTCGATCATGGAACGTGAACCTTGCTCTCAAATTTATGAATAGAGCAGGATTCACGCTTCGGCCGCCACGTTGCAGTTGAGGCAAAGTGATTCAATCCGAAGCGATCCTGCTCTAGGCACGGGCAGGGCACCTTCGCGCAAGGTTCATAGGCCAAGCTGCCGCCCCGGCAACGAGCTGAGCGGCAAGGATGGCCTACGCTTCGAGTATCAAGCCGATCGAGCGCAACAGCGGCCAGGATGTCGGCTTTGCGGTCGGCATCGTCTTCATTCTCACGGTGCTGTTCCTGCCGCTGCCGGCCTGGATGATCGATCTGGGGCTGGCGTTCTCCATCGCCCTGTCCGTGCTGATCCTGATGGTGGCGCTGTGGATCCAGAAGCCGCTCGATTTTTCCGCCTTCCCCACCGTGCTGCTGCTGGCGACGCTGCTGCGGCTGTCGCTCAACATCGCCACGACGCGGCTCATTCTGTCGGACGGCGCGCAGGGTTACGCTGCCGCCGGTCACGTCATTGCCGGCTTCGCCAACTTCGTCATGAGCGGCGACTTCGTGATCGGCACCATCGTGTTCGTGATCCTGATCACCGTCAACTTCCTGGTCATCACCAAGGGTGCGACGCGCATCGCCGAAGTCGGTGCGCGCTTCACGCTCGACGCCATACCCGGCAAGCAGATGGCGATCGACGCGGACCTCAATGCAGGGCTGATCGACGAGAAAGAGGCGACGCGGCGCCGGCGCGAGCTGGAGGAGGAAAGCGCGTTCTTCGGCTCCATGGACGGTGCATCGAAGTTCGTTCGCGGCGATGCCATCGCCGGCATCATCATCACCGCGGTCAACGTGTTCGGCGGCATCGTCATCGGCGTGACCCGCCACGACATGACGCCGGCGGCGGCGGCCGACGTATTCACCAAGCTGTCGGTCGGTGACGGCCTGGTCACGCAAATACCGGCCCTGATCGTCTCGCTGGCAGCGGGTCTTCTGGTATCCAAGGGTGGCACGCGCGGCTCGGCCGAGAAGGCGATCTTCAGCCAGCTCGGAAACTACCCGCGCGCGCTCCTGCTCGCGGGGTCCGTCATGTTCATGCTTGCCCTGGCTCCGGGACTGCCCTTCCTCCCGTTCGCGATGCTCGGTGGCGTCCTGGTGTTCGTCTCCTACCTGATCCCCCGCCGCAAGGCCGAGGCGAAGGCGGCGGAGGAAGCCAAGGCGCGGGAAGCCGCCGACGAGGCCGCCGACGAGGTGCGCCAATCCGTCAAGGAATCGCTGAAGACCGCCGAGATCGAGCTCTGCCTTGGCAAGCAGATTGCTACGGCGTTCCTGCGCCAGCATAACGAGCTGGCTCAGCGCGTCGGCAGGATGCGCCGCAACTTTGCCAAGCAGTACGGCTTCATCGTGCCGGAGATCAAACTCACCGACGATCTGGCCATCCCGCCGAAGAGCTATCAGATCAAGATTCATGGGACGATGGTGGCGAGCGAGGAGCTGCGCATCGGCGACGTCATGGTGGTGACTGGGGACGGGCCGCGCCCGGAGGTGCCGGGCGACGAAGCTCGCGAGCCCGCTTTTGGCATGAAGGCCATCTGGGTGCCGGAGATGTTTGCCGCCAACGTGAAGCGCGAGGGCTTCGCTCCGGTCGACAACATGTCGGTGCTGCTCACGCATCTTCGCGAGGTGATCCGCAACAACCTGGCCCAGCTCCTGTCCTACAAGGACATGCGCACTCTGCTCGACCGGCTCGAGCCCGAATATCGCCGTCTGATCGAGGAGATCATTCCTTCGCAACTGTCCTATTCCGGACTCCAGGCGGTCCTG
This sequence comes from uncultured Alphaproteobacteria bacterium, assembly GCA_963827545.1. Taxonomy (GTDB): domain Bacteria; phylum Pseudomonadota; class Alphaproteobacteria; order Rhizobiales; family Hyphomicrobiaceae; genus AWTP1-13. The sequence continues at coordinate 6,740 of CAWHBI010000009.1, read as the reverse complement.
AAGCTGCTGTTGGCGGAGCGCATCTCCATTCGCAATCTGCACCTTGTGCTCGAGGCCATCGCCGAGATCGCGCCGCATGTGCGCAGGGCCGAGCAGCTCGCCGAGCACGTGCGCATGCGCATGGCGCAGCAGATTTGCGGCGATCTGGCCGACAACGGCATCCTGAAGGTGCTGCGCCTCGGCAACCGCTGGGACTTGGCCTTCCATCAGAGCCTCAAGCGCGACGCCAAGGGCGAGGTGATCGAATTCGACGTCGATCCGAGGCTGATCGAGCAGTTCGGTGCCGAGGCTTCCAAGGTCATCCGCAAGCACATGGATTTGGGCCACCAACTCGTGCTGGTGGCTGCGCCCGACGCGCGGCCCTATGTGCGCATGGTCACCGAGCGGCTGTTCGCAACGCTTCCCGTGCTGAGCCATGTCGAGATCGCGCGCGGCGTGCAGATCAAATCGCTGGGCACCATCTCATGAGGCTCGTGCCGCCGGAGACGATCCTGGTTGTCTTCCTGCTGTTTTGCCGCATCGGCGGCTGCCTCATGCTGATGCCCGGCTTCTCCAGCTCGCGCGTGCCCGTGCAGGTGCGCCTGTTCATGGCGGTGGCGGTGACGTTGGCTCTGACGCCGCTGCTCCTGCCGACGGTCAACACGGCGGTTCCCGTGCCCGATCTGGCGGCGCCGAAAGTGATGCTCCTCATCTTTTCCGAGACCTTGATCGGCGTGCTGATTGGCCTGGTCGGACGCCTGTTCTATATGGCGCTGCAGTTCATGGCGACGGCCGCGGCCCAGCTCTCCGGCTTCAACCCCGTGGGGGGTGCGCCGGTGGAGGACGTCGAACCCGTTCCGGTCCTTGCCGCCTTCATCACCCTGACGGCCACGGTGCTGCTGTTCGTGACCGAACAGCACTGGGAGGTGCTGCGCGCCCTGCTGGCATCCTATGCCGTGCTTCCTATCAGCGAACCAGTGGCCGCCGACTTCGGGCTCGCCAAGGTGGCCGACGCCTTTTCCAGCACCTTCATCCTCGCCCTGCAGATCAGCAGTCCCTTCGTCGTCTATGCACTGATCATCAACCTGATGGTGGGGCTCGCCAACAAGCTGGTGCCGCAGATACCCGTCTATTTCATTTCCGTGCCTTTCGTGCTCGCGGGCAGTTTGCTGCTGCTCTACCTCACGATCGGGGAGGCCCTGCGCCTCTTCATCACCGGGTTCACGGCCTGGCTGACGACAGGCTGAGCCTTGGACCCGCGCGCCAGAAAGTCTCGCCGCATGCTGGCTGCGCAGCAGCAGCTGCACCGTATCGAGCAGTGGAAGATGGCCGACCTACAGCGCCGCCTCGGCGATCTGGAGGTCTCGCAGCTGGAGCTGATCAGCGCGCTCAACGATACAAACGCCTTGCATGGCCTCTTCATCGACACCATGGCCCGTCGCCTGAGCTCACTGGCGGAGGAAGCGGAGCGGGTCGCGCGCGAAAAAAATGCGCAATCGCTCAAGCTGACCGACCATGCGGCCCGGGTGCGGATCGCCGAGCGGCTGGCCGAGGCGATCGCATTGGATGTGCAGCGAGAGGATGAGCGCAAGGAGCTGCTGGACATTGTCGAGCAGGTCCTCAATCGCGAGGGCACAAGCCTCCCGTAAGACTGTCGGCGCATAGTGGCGAGGCTTGGCAGGGACCGCGGACGGCGCAAGTGGCGATCACTCCTCCTTCAGACATCGTCCTAGACGTTGCGCGAGCCGCCGATCCCGAGAGGTATCGGGCGGCCGCCGAGCGGCTCGCGCGGTTGCGCTCCAACCCTCCCAGCGCCGAGACGCTTGCTGTGGCGGTGAGGGAGCGCGATCCTGCAGCCGCTCGACAGGCAGACACTGCGGATGGCGTGACGACCGCCAACCTCGCTTCACGAGCCGGCTCGTCTGGCCAGGTCGGGCGCCGCCTGGATGCCTACGGCCAGTTCGAGGCCTTCGTGCTGCAGAGTTTCATCGAGTTGATGCTGCCCAGGAATGCCATCAACGTGTTCGGCAGAGGCAGCGCAGGTGAGTTCTGGAGGTCGATGCTCGCCGAGAAGATGGGCGGCGAGCTTGCCCGCAGCGGCAGTGTCGGCATCGCCAGCCGGCTGGCGGCCGGCGCGACGCATCCGGTGCACCCCATCGCCAGCACGACAGCAGGCCCTCTGACGCCACCAGTACCTTTGCTCAGCATGCTGCCCTACATTGAGCAGCATCCTGCTGATACTCTGCCCGGCACCGACGTGGCTGCAAGCGCCAGCACCCCCAATCTCTGAGCGGAGCCAGGTCGAGATGTTGGGTACATTCGGTTCGGCCACGGGCGGCGCGAAGTTTCGGCGTTCCGGCAGCGCAAGCGGCAGGGCGCCGACCGGCGCACGAGCAAGGGCGGACGACAAGGGAACGACGGTGTTGAGCTTGGTCGAAAAGGCTCTCGAGCGGCTCGAGGAAGTCGTGGATCAGGAGACAGCCGCGCTGCAGGCCCGCGCGGCTGTCGACCTCAAGGAATTCAACGACCGCAAGGGCCAGGGCCTCCTGGAACTCACGCGCGCCATGCGGCACATCGAAGGTGCGGTGCCGGACCAGGCGGCTCTCGCGCGCTTCTCGAGGCTGCGCGCGAAGCTCGAGCTCAACCGCGCCGCTCTCAAGCTGCATCTCGACGCCGTGCGCGAGATCTCGTCGGTCGTGGCTGACGCGATGCGCAACGCCGATTCCGACGGCACCTACTCGCAATCGGCAGCGGGCTACGGCACCCTGCCATGATGAAGACCGTCATCGCCGGCGCGTGGGCCTGCGCGGTCACGCTCGGAGCCAGCTACGCCGCGGTTTCGTGGCAGGCGGGCAGTACGTCGGCGGCGCCGGAGCCCGAGCCGGAGAAGCTCTACGGCGGCCTGGAGACGGTGAGAACGAGGATGATCAGCGTTCCCATCATCCGCTCCGGAGCGCTCCAAGGCTACGTCGTAGCGCAATTCTCGTTCACTGCCGATGCCAAGATGATGAAGCGACTGTCGGTGAAGCCGGAGATGGTGGTGCTCGACGAGGCCCTCAAGGCGATCTACAGCGATGAAGCGGTCGATTTTCGGCAGATGAGGAAGCAGGACCTTCCGGATCTTGCCAAGCGTATCGCGGAGGGTGCCAACAAACGCTACGGCACCCATGTTGTCGATGACGCATTCCTGCAGGAGTTCAACTACATCAGCAAGGACGGGATCCGGGCCGGAGGCAAGTAATACTGAGCAGCCGCAGATCCGGGCTATCACGCCGAAGCGCGACCGTGCAGCGGCGGCGAGGGCCGCGCGGCGGACCCGATCTCGGAGGCCGGGCTCGGCCGGCTCACGGCAGTCGACGGCGGCCGCCGTTCGACACTTGCGCCCGATGTGGAGGCCCCGTCAGCGGTTGGCGAGCGCTCGCGCGGGCGACTGGCCGTCGGGCTTGGGCTCCACGGCCAGAGTACGGGCGACATCCTGGAAGGCATCAGCGCACACCGGATCGTCCGGGCTCTGCCGCATGGCGTCATAGATCCTGGGAACGAGGAGAACCGCCTTGTCGAGATCCGGATCGGATCCACTGCGATAGCCACCGATGAGGCGCAAATCGCGGGTGTCCTCGTAGCGGGCGATCATGGCCCGCAGCTTCACGACCAGGGCCCATTGCTCGGCCGTCCAGGCCGCCTTGGCTAGGCGCGAGATGGAGGTCAGCACGTTGACGGCGGGAAAGCGTCCCTGGTCGGCGATGGCGCGCTCCAGCACGATGTGGCCATCCAGCGTGCCCCTGATGTTGTCGGCGACCGGATCGTTGTGATCGTCGCCGTCGACCAATACCGAGAACACACCGGTGATCGACCCAGCACCCTCCTCGCCCGGCCCGGCGCGCTCAAGGAACCGAGGCAGCTCGCCGAAGACGCTCGGCGTGTAGCCGCGCGATACCGGAGGCTCGCCCGCCGCCAGGGCCACGTCACGCGCAGCATGCGCAAAGCGGGTGACCGAGTCGACGATGAGCAGGACCTTCTCGCCGCGGTCGCGAAAATACTCAGCGATGCACATTGCCGTCTTGGGCGCCAGGCGGCGCATCATCGGGCTTTCATCACCTGTCGCCACCACGGTGACCGCGTGCATCCGATCCTGCTTGAGGGCGTCCTCGAGAAAATCGCGCACCTCGCGACCGCGCTCGCCAACCAGCGCGAGCACGGCGGTATCGAAGCCGCGTGAACGGGCCAGCATGGCGAGCAATGTGGACTTGCCGATGCCGGAGCCTGCAAAGATGCCGATGCGCTGACCGGCACAGAGCGGGGTAAAAAAATCTATCACCCGGACGCCGGTCTTCAGGGGCGTGCGGGCGCGCTGCCGGCGCATCGCAGGCGGCGGTTCCCGATCGCTGTAGACCGTGCGCTCACCCCTCAGCAGCGGGGCTCCATCGTCGATGGGCGCGCCGAGCGCATTGACGATGCGCCCTTTCCAGGATGGGTGCGGACTGATGGTGACAAAGCCGCGCCGGTGGGCGACCGTGCCGAGCCCCGCCTTCATGACCGTGCCAAAGGGCTTCACCGTCACGCCGCTCTCGTCGATGCGGACTACCTCGCCCAATTGACGACTGGGCCCCGTGTCGAGCTCGATGCACTCGCCGAGCTTCACGAAAGGCGACAGGCCGGAGACGCGGCAGTAGGCGGGCGTAACCTCGGTGACCACGCCGGTGACGCGAACCGTCGGCAGGTCCGGCGCGGATGCGACGAGGCGGTCCAGCGCATCGAGCCGATGCGCCACGACGGGAGGGGGCAGGGATGTGCTCACCCGGTCGATCCGAGCGACTTGATGGCCTCCTGCAGGGACGCCTCCGAGGCAGCGATGGACGCAGTTACCATCTCGAAGGCGCGGGTCACCATGATGAGCCTGGTCATCTCCATCACGGGATTGACGTTGGCGTTTTCAACGAAGCCCTGCTGCACCCCGGCCCGGCTGAAGTCCACCACCGGTGTGGCAGGCACATCGGGAACCACGCCGGAGTTCTCGTACCTCGTCAGGTTGGCGTTGCTCTCGATAGTGAAAAGGCCAAGGGCGCCGATCTGGCGGTTGCCCTGGATCACCGTGCCGTCGCGGGCGATGCGGGGCGGACCGGCATTGGGGTCGAGCAGCATGGCGGCGCCGCCGGCATCGAGCACCGCGTGACCACTGAGTGTCTGCAGCTCTCCGGTGGGGGTCATGCGCAAGCGACCATCTCGGGTGTAGACCTGCCCGGCGGGGGTCTGAATCGCGAGCCAGGCGTCACCCTCCACGGCCACGTCGAACAGGTTGTCGGTTTTGACGAGCTCGCCGGAACGGCGGGACAGAAAGGTGGGCCCCGTGGCAGCGTAAGCCACGGGATCGACGCTCGCGCGCGAGAGCACGGCCTCGAACCTGGGCTCCTCGGCACGGAAGCCCGCGGTCGAAGCGTTTGCAACGTTGTGGGCGATGGTCTCGAGGCGCCGCTGCAAGGCGACTTGCGCCGACAACCCGACGTAAAGGTTTCCCTGCATGGATCAGTTCCCCCCGAGCTTCAGGTTCTGCAGGCTCGCCAGCAGGTCGCCGCCGATCCCGGCCTCGATCGGTTGCCCGACAAGAAGCGAAGGGGCGGAAGCACCCGTCTTCGGATTTGCTGCATCCCAAAGGCTGGTGAAACGCCTGAGGAACCGGGCGAGCTCGTCAGGGTCCTCCAGGTCCTCGACATCGAGGCGCAACGAGATCATCTCGGCCTGCTTCTCGATGTCCAGGAGCGACATCGTTGCCGGCAGATCGAAAGCGGTCTGCACTACCTTGAGAAGGGCAGCATCGGCCAGGATGTTGTAGGGGCCCTCGAGGCTGGAGGCCTTGCGCTCGAAGTAGAGCGCGAGGCGTACGCCCTCGTCCTGGCTGCCGGCGTCCTCTTCCAGGGTTTGGCGCACGTAGCGGTCGACCGTGCCCTGGCGGGTGGCGTCGAAGATGGTGGTCGCGTTTGCGAACTGGGCGAAGTTGAAGGTATCGGCGAGCTCCCGATAGCGGTTGTCGGGGAGCTTGTTGGCGAAGCTGTCGCTTTCGGCGACCCCCTCGGTGAGGACCTTTCGCATGAAGGCCTTCGCGTAGGTCATCTCTTCCAGGCCGAACGCCTTCATCGCGTAGCGGTAGAGGCGGTCATTGCCGAGGAAGCCGTCGATCGACTTCACCTTCTCGATGTTCTCGAGGTAATAGGCCGTCTCGCGCGCGACCTGCGGCTTGTCGGCGGCCGCCTTCAAGGATCGCGTGATGTTGTCGGTGATGACGCGATAGCTCGCGGAGGTCGTCAGCACAACTGGGGCCCTTCTTGGAACTGCGTACCGGCTAGTAGCTGCCGCAACTGCCTTGTCCGAAGCTGACCCTCTGCGCCGCGCGGTTCCGCAAATCAGGCTCGCACAAGGGCGAAGCGCTTACTGAGATTGGGGAATTTGCGATCCGGGAGCCGCCCGTGACGATTATCGTCGGGCTGATCATTACGCTTGGCTGTCTGCTCGGTGGCTTCATTGCCATGGGCGGGCACGTGCACGTCATCTGGCAGCCCTGGGAATATGTGATCATCTGCGGCTCGGCGCTCGGCACCTTCGTCGTCTCCAATCCCATGAAGACGATCAAGGATTGCGGCAAGGGGATAAGTCGAGGCGCTGAAGTACGCCGTGCCGAAGAAACGCGAATATCTCGATGCACTCGGCGTGCTCTACGCGCTCATGCGCGAGCTCAGGAGCAAACCCCGAAACGAGGTGGAAGCGCA
>CAWHBI010000008.1:0-28402 GCA_963827545.1 uncultured Alphaproteobacteria bacterium | reverse complement strand
GTGAGTGCTTTCCCTGCTTCTCCTGGGGTATTGTCCGGATACCGACTGTGCCCGGCTGAGCCTAGCCTCCGCGTCACTCAAATCGTGGAGGAATGCATGCGCAAGTGGTTGCTCCCCTTCTTTGGGATGGCGCTGGTCTGCGGCGCATTGCTGTTGCCGCATCAGGTGCAGGCCGCGATGTACGGAATCTCATCGGACGTCCGAGCGTCGCTCACCGAGGCGAGCCCGGTAGAAGAAGCAGCATGCTGGCGCCGTCGCGTCTGCGGCCCTCGCGGCTGCTTCCGGCGAACCGTTTGCAGGCGCTGGTAGTGATGAGACCGCGAGAGGCGCCTGGGCGTCACGCCAAGCTGGGTGCGGTTCTGGCATTCATGGTCCTTGGCGGAACGCCGGCATGCGCTTGCGGCTGGTGGGGCTGCAGCGATGGCTACGGCTACCGGTCGCCGACGCGAGTCTATGGCTATACGAACCCTCGGCCGAGTGCGCCCATGCGTGTCCCAACACGCGCGCAGTTGAGGAGCGCCGGACCTATTCCCGGTGGCGACGTCGGCCTGGAGGCCCCCATTATGTCCGGCTCCGGCATCCTGCAAAGCGCTATGCCGGCCCGCGGCCCGTCGCTGTTCGGATCGGCCCCCGCCGCACCCAGCTACTACAGTGCCCCCTCGGTTCGCGGATGGCAGCAGCGCCGCCGCAGGTGATTGCCTGCAGCGCTTTGGGCGTTCTCCCATTTGCGTCGGTTGCCGACCAAGTGGGCGGTTTCAGGTGGCGCTGACGTCGTGGGGACCGCGCTCGGGGATGGAGGCGATCACGGCCTCGAATGCGGCGATCACATCGAGCATCTGCACTGTGGACACGGGGAAGGGCGCGTGCCCCTCCACTGCATCGGCAAAGGCGTCGACCAGCACGCTGAGCGAGTCGACGTGGGGGAACCGGGTCGTCTGCGGCTCCCGGCCCATCAGCGCGACCACCAGCGTGTCCTCGCCGAGCGCGGTGGCCCACCCATTGGTGCCGAACACCTGCATCCGCCACACCATCGGCGCGGCCCGCACTGTCGCCATCAGCCCTGTCGCCCCGGACGAGAACTCGGCGAGGAGCGCCACAACGTCGCGCGGGTCGGGCGGAGGCTTTGGCGCGTAGAGGCGCGCGTCGATCCGCCGGATGGGGCCCGCCAGGTTGACGAAGGCGTCGAGCACATGCAGGCCGGCACCCGTCATGCCCGCGCCGGGAGCCTCACACGGGTCGTCGCGCCAACCGCCCGAAACGCGTGTCGAGTGCTCGTTGGAGAAGTGGCCTTCGACGTGCAGAATGGTCCCGAGCGACCCGCCATCCACCATCCGTTTCAGCTCCCGCATGGACGCGAAGCAGCGCTTGTTGTTGCCGCTGCCCAGCACCACGCCGGCGCTGCGACATGCCTCGATGGCGCGCGCTGCGTCGGCTCTGGTCAGGGCCAGCGGTTTTTCGCACCACACGGGTTTGCCGGCGCGGGCGGACGCGACCACCTGGCCGACATGTAGCGAATGGGGTGTGGCCAGAAACACCGCTTGCACCTGCGGGTCGGCCAATGCCTCCTCGAATTCGGTCGACAGCCGAAAGCCGTGCCGCGCAGCGAATTCCGACGCCGCATCGGGTTCCTTGCTGACGCCATGCACGAAACGGACGCGAGCGCTCCGGTCCTGGACGGCCTCGACGATCGACCGGCCCCAGCGTCCGAGGCCGATGATGGCCGCATGGATCATGTCATGGCGCTTCCTGGATTTGCCCGCGCATGCCTCGAAGAGCCCGGGATAGCCTCAGCCGCGCCGCCTTTGCGCATACCGCTCCACCCGCACCGCCGCAGTGCGCTCGTGCGCCAGCATGCCCTCGGCAGCACACATGCGACCGATGACCGGCGCGATGCGCTGGCTCGCCTCGGCCGTCAGCTTCTGATAGGTGACGGTCTTCAGAAACTTACCCACCCACAGCCCGCCGGTGTAGCGGCCGGCGCGCCCGGTCGGCAGCGTGTGGTTGGTGCCGACACCCTTGTCACCGTAGGCCACCGTGCTCTCCTCGCCGACGAACAGGCTGCCGTAGTTCCTGAGCTTGGCGAGGTAGTAGGCATTGCGCCGCGTCTGGATTTCCAGGTGCTCGGGCGCGTACCGGTCGCTCAGCGCAATCGCCGCGTCGTCGTCTTCCACAACGGCCACCTCGCCCAGGCGTTGCCAGGCCACGCCCGCAATCTCGCGCGTCGGCAGGGTGACGAGCTGGCGATCGATCTCCGTCAGAACCTCGCGGCCGAGCTTCTCCGATGTCGTGACGAGCCACGCTGGGCTGTCGGGCCCGTGCTCGGCCTGGCCGAGCAGGTCGGTGGCCACCAGCGCCGGGTCGGCGCTGTCGTCGGCAATGACCAGGATCTCTGTCGGCCCCGCGGGCAGGTCGATGCCGACCAGGCCGAACAACTGGCGCTTGGCCTCGGCCACGTACGGGTTGCCAGGGCCGGTGATCATGTCCACGGGCCGCATGCCGACACATCCGTAGGCCATGGCACCGAAGGCCTGCACCCCGCCGACGGCGTAGATCTCGTCCGCGCCGGATTCTGCGAGGGCGTACAGCGTCGCCGGAAAGATGCCCTGTGCGTCGCGCGGCGGCGCGGCGCCGATCACATGCGGCACTCCGGCCACCTTGGCGGTAGCCACGCTCATGATGGCAGCCGAGATCAGCGGATACTTGCCGCCGGGGATGTAGCAGCCCACAGTCTCCACGGGGATGATCTTCTGGCCCAGCGTTATGCCCTCGCCCACTTCGGCCTCGAATTCCCGAAGCGAGTCGCGCTGGCGCCGAGCGAAGTCGGTGACCTGCTGCTTGCAGAGGGCGAAGTCCTCCTTGAAGACCTCACTCATGGACTTGCGCGCCGTGGCGATCTCCGCCTCGCTGACGCGAAACTCGGGCCGCTCCCAGCGGTCGAGGTCCTTCGCGTAGCGCCTCACTGCCGCATCGCGGTTCTGCTCGATGTCGTCGAGCATGGCGCGCACGCGCTCGGTGAGAGCGCGGGTGTCCTGGCGCGACTGCGGTTCCGCTTTCTTGAGGTATTGCACCATGGCGCACCTGCCCTGCGAACGGCTCATTCGTATCGCTGATAATCGTGACACTAGCGAGCGCGCACCCGCCGACGCAAGCAACGACGGTGCAGGGCGGCCAATTCACTTGGCGCCGGGGCCCGTCGGCTTGTAGGGCGGCGCCTCGCAGGGTGTTGCCGGTCCGCTCTTGCCCCAGCGCCGCGTCGGCAGTCCGACGTCACAGAGCCACAGGCCTACGCCCCTGGTGCTCGCCTCCGCCTCCAGGTTGCGGTAGTGGCCGTCGGAGTAGCAGGTGTAATCGGTCGCCCACCCGCCCCGCACCATGCAGCCACCCAAGTCCTGGCCGTCGCCAGCCCAGCATTCCGATGTGTACACCGTGCGGAACCATCCCACCTCCAGGTTCTGGATGCGGCACGTGATGGTCTTGCCCTGCACGCACCGGCGCAGCGCGACCGCCGCTTCGCTTGCCGGCCTCCAGCGCCGGCCGTTGCGGTAGCACCAGGCGGAGCGCTCGGGTGTATCGACGCCCCAGATGCGGATGCGCTCGGACTTGATGTTGAGGGAGCTGCCATCGACCACGGACGCCGGCCCCGTGATCAGGTCGCCCTTGGCGTAGGACTGGGCCTGCGCGCCCGATCCCGCCATCATGAGCAGGCCGGCGGCCAGGGCTTTGGTCCGGAACGTGGGGCTGCGCGGCATTGGCGGGGGCCTGCAATCTCTCAAAACCAACTGCTGGTGGCACTATCCTATGAGGTGCGTGTGCAAATTATGGAATGCGCCGGCACGGTTCCTGTCATCAATTCTCGGCGGAACTGGTTTTGGGGGTGGGATCGGTCAACCTGCTCCACACTCCTCTGAAACTAAAGGAAGAACCATGGCGATCCGGGTCGCGCGCAGCACATGGTGTGTGACGCCGCTCGTCAAGGGATCAGCTGCTGCCTTATCGCCTCCGCTACCGCCTGCGGCCGGGCTCGCCTCATAGGGCGTTCTTGCGCTCATGTGCCGGCGGTCGGCGGCGTATCGGGCGGACCAAAAAACCGAAATCCGGCAGGACGATATGGCGAGCCTGGGATCTCCTCTGTACCGGCGAAGCCAACGAGCCGCACCAGCTGCTCCGCCGCCTGGGACGGCGGCAGGCCCTTCTCGAGCATCATGTCGAGGTAGATGAACTCGATGAGCGCGCTCTCGGCCCAATCGACTCGCGTCGTATAGCCGGAGGCGGGAAACGGCGCTTCGCACAGAGCCTGGCCTCCATCCTGCCCCACCAGGCAGGAGGAGAAGTGCAGGAGCTGAAGGGTGTCGGCGAACCGCAGACTGTCGACGATCCTGCGCATGTTTGCGATCTGGCCATTGATCGACAGGCCGTCCGCCTCGCCGTGACCGGTGATGACGAGGACGACGGGCTCGGGCAGGAACAGCAGCTGGCGGCACCAGTGTATGAGGCTTGCCTCGTCGTGATAGAACCGGTGCCGGACCAGTGCGCGGGGCAGCCGCGCGAACAGCTCGTGCAGCATGTGGCCGAACGCGAACTCGCTGTCGTCGAGCGCGCGCTGCCAGTGCGCCTCGAGCACGACGAGCCAGATCAGCCCGGGCCTGGCCGACACACGCCCGCCACCGGTCGGCTGGGCCGGCTGATCGCCCTCGATCCATTGGCCGTTGAGCGTGCTGCACATAGGGTCCAGCTCGAAGGTCCCCCGGCCGCCTCCTCTCGGCCCCTCGATGCTGAAGGCAAGCCGACCATCCTCGATGCGACCTTGCAGCCCTGCCGCCGCGTCGACTTCCAGGCAGCCATGCACGCGGTCCGCCTCCTGGAACAGCCGCAGGCGCCCCAGTGAGCTGTCCCAATAGCCGTCGAACTCGCGCCAGCCCCGCCACGGCAACGGCCCCTGGCTGCCCTCCGCCAGGTACTCGCCGCTGAAATGACCGTGACGCTTGAGCCTGAACCAGCCGGTTCCCTTCTCACGCGCCTCGGCATAGCGAAACGACAAACCGCCCGCTGAGACGGCGCCCTCGATGGTGTTCTCCGTCCCGTCTCTGCCGTAGGTGCCCTTCACCCGGTCGCCTGCGTCCTGGCTCAGCGTCATGGGGCCGAAAGACGTGAACCATCGACCAGCAAAGTTCATGCGTGCATTCCTTTTCCCGTTCGCGCTCGCGCCACCGCTCCAAAGCCATCGCTTCACGCCAGCATGTCCTTCCCTTGGTCGCGGCCGGACGACTGGACAGGGGCATCGGCCCGGCTATCTGTCTTAGCGCATTGAGCAACACACTTGCGGCGGGCGATTGGCGGCGGTAGCTGTCGCCTGGGTAACAAAACAGGCCGACTTGCCGACGTTCGAGAACGAAGGAGCAACCGAGATGGCCGAGGCTTACATTTACGACGCGGTGCGCACCCCTCGCGGCAAAGGCAAACCGGACGGTGCCTTGCACGAGGCGACGGCGCTCCATCTCGCCACGACCGTGTTGAAGGCCGTGCGTGATCGCAATGACCTCGACACCTCGCTGGTCGACGACGTAGTGCTGGGCGTCGTGTCTCCAGTCAAGGAGCAAGGCTCGGACATTGCCCGCGTGGCGGCGATCAACGCGGACTACGCCGAAACCGTTGCCGGTGTGCAGATCAACCGCTTCTGCGCTTCGGGGCTGGAAGCCACCAACATGGCCGCTGCCCAGGTGATGGCCGGCCAATCGGACTTCGCCATCGGCGGTGGCGTGGAGAGCATGTCGCGGGTGGCCATGGGCTCCGACGGCGGCGCCTGGGCGACCGACCCGACGATCGCCTTCAAGAGCTACTTCGCCCCGCAGGGCATCGGCGCCGACATGATCGCCACCAAGTGGGGCTTCTCACGCGCCGACGTCGATGCGTTCGCCGTCGAGAGCCAGAAGCGCGCTGCGGCGGCGTGGAAGGACGGCCGCTTCAAGAAGTCGGTCGTGCCCGTGAAGGACCAGATCGGTCTCACCCTGCTCGATCACGACGAGCACATGCGGCCCGACACCTCCATGCAATCGCTGGCGAGCCTCAATCCGTCGTTCGCCAAGCTCGGCGATGAAGCAGGCTTCGACTCCGTGTTGATCCAGCGCTACCCGGAAGTGGAGCGCATCAACCACGTGCACCACGCCGGCAACTCGTCCGGCATCGTCGACGGTGCCGCCGCCATCCTGATCGGCAGCAGGGAGGCGGGCGAGAAGGCCGGCCTCAAGCCGCGCGCCCGCATCCGCGCCTTCACCTCGATCGGCTCCGAGCCCTCCATCATGCTGACCGGGCCTGAAAAGGTGACGCGCAAGGTGCTTGCGCGCGCCGGCATGAAGACGACCGACATCGGCCTCTACGAGCTGAATGAGGCATTCGCGTCGGTCGTCATGCTGTTCATGCAGCTGCTCGACATCCCGCACGACAAGCTCAACGTCAACGGCGGCGCCATCGCCATGGGCCACCCGCTGGGCGCGACAGGTGCCATGATTCTCGGCACGCTGCTCGACGAGATGGAGCGGCGCGACGTTGCAACCGGCCTCGCCACGCTCTGCGTCGGCGCCGGCATGGGCACTGCCACAATCATCGAGCGCGTGTGATTTCTCTCTCCGGAGTTTGCATTCCATGACCAACATCCGCGTCGACACAGACGCCGACGGCATCGTCACGTTCACCTGGGACATGCCGGGCCGCTCGATGAACGTGTTGTCGGAGGAGTCGATCAGCGAATATGTGGCGGCCGCCGAGAAGGCGATTGCCGACCCGGCGGTGAAAGGCGTGGTGGTCACCTCGGGCAAGCCTGCTTTCATTGCCGGCGCCGACCTGTCGATGCTGCAGAAGCAGACGGGCGAAGCCTCTGAGGCCGCGGCCTCACCGGAACAGCGCGCCAAAGCCGTGTTCGACAACCTCATGCAGTTCAACTTGGCGCTGCGCCGGATCGAAAAAGGCGGCAAGCCGTTCGTGGCAGCCATCAACGGCCTGGCGCTCGGCGGCGGGCTGGAGGTCTGCCTCGCCTGCCACCACCGCGTCGCCGCCGACGATCCTCGCATCCAGCTCGGCCTGGTTGAAGCCAAGGTAGGGTTGATGCCGGGCGCCGGTGGCACGCAGCGCCTGCCGCGCTTGATGGGCGCCATGGCCGCCCTGCCGATGATGCTGGAAGGCCGCACTATCGGGCCCGGTGCCGCGCTCAAGGGCGGGCTCGTGCACAAGGTCGTGCCCGCCGCCGACCTCATCGCCGAAGCAAAAGCCTTCATCAAGGCCGGCGGCAAGGCAGTGCAGCCGTGGGACGAGAAGGGCTTCAAGATACCGGGCGGCGACCCCTACAGCCCGGCGGGCTCCCAGGTGTTCGTGGCCGGCAACGCCATGCTCCACGCCAAGACCATGGGCAACTATCCCGCTGCCGAGGCCATCATGTCGGCGGTCTACGAGGGACTACTGGTGCCGATCGACGCCGCGCTGAGGATCGAGGCGCGCTACATGACCAAAGTCATGATGCACCCCGCCTCGCGCAACATGATCCGCTCGCTCTTCATCAACATGCAGAAGGCCAACAAGCTCGAGCGCCGGCCCAAGGGCGTGCCGCCGGCCAGGCTCGACAAGATCGGCCTGCTGGGCGCCGGCATGATGGGCGCCGGCATTGCTTACGTCTCGGCGCTGGCTGGCCTCGACGTGGTGCTGATCGACCGCTCCATCGAGGAGGCCGAGAAGGGCAAAGCCCACAGCGCCACGCTGCTCGCACGTCAAGTCGAGCGCGGCCGCATGCAACAGGACGCCGCCGATGCCATTCTGGCGCGCATCGTCCCCGCGACCGGCTACGACGGTCTGAAGGATGCCGATCTCGTCATCGAAGCCGTGTTCGAGGACCGCGCCATCAAGGCCGATGTGACGAAGAAAGCGGCCGCAGTACTGCCTCCGCACGCGCCCTTCGCATCCAACACCTCGACCTTGCCGATCACCGGCCTCGCCGAGGCGTGGCGCGATCCAGCCACCTTCGTCGGCGTGCATTTCTTCTCGCCCGTCGACAGAATGCAGCTGGTTGAGATCATCCGCGGCAAGAAGACGTCCGACGCCACCCTCGCTGTGGCGATGGACTACGTCAAGCGCATCAGGAAGACCCCGATCGTCGTCAATGACTCCAGAGGCTTTTACACCAGCCGCGTGTTTGCCACCTACACCGGCGAAGGCATGCGCATGCTGTCGGAAGGCATCAATCCTGCGCTGATCGAGAACGCCGGCAAGATGACAGGCATGCCGATGCCGCCCCTGGCGCTGTCGGACGAAGTGGCCCTCGACCTGATCTACAGGATCGGCAAGCAGACTGAGAAGGACATGGGCGACGCCTATCGCCGCACCAGTGCCGATGACCTGATTGAGAAGCTCGTCGTCGGGCTGGGACGCCTTGGCAAAAAGGCGGGCAAGGGCTTCTACGACTACCCCGCGGATGGCCCAAAGCACCTGTGGCCTGGTCTCGCTGAGCTCGCATCGCGGGCGGCGGAGCAACCCTCCGTCGACGAGCTCAAGAAGCGCTTCCTCTATATCCAGGCGCTGGAGACGGCGCGCTGCTATGAAGAAAATGTCGTTACCGCGCCGGAGGACGCCGACGTGGGCGCCATCCTCGGCTGGGGCTTTGCGCCATGGAGCGGCGGGCCGCTGTCGCTGATCGACACCGTCGGGCTCGAGGCGTTCGTCGCGGAGTGCGATCTGCTGGCGCAGGCCCATGGTCCGCGCTTCACCCCGAGCAACCAGCTGCGCCGCATGGCCGAGGCGGGCGAAACGTTCTACGGAGAGGCTTCCGCACAGAAGGCAGCGTGATCTGACAGCCACCTTCGATCGCCCGGCGTTACTACGGCGCACGCGCGGTCGTTGTAGCGCTGCTGCGATCATCGAGCAGCGACTTGACGAGCGCGGCCGCGTCCATGCGGTCCGACAGCTCGTCATGGATGTTGCACATCGTGACGCGCAAGTAGTTGTGGGTCGTCGAGAAATCGCGGCCGCGCAGCTGCTTGTGAATTGGCATGAGATCGAAATAGGCTCTTGCGAACGGCTCCGGGACATCTTTGGCGCGCTTTGGCGGATGCAAGCCGATCTGCTGCAGTCGCCGGGCGAGTTCGGCTCGCGCATCGCCCCAAGTTTGCTCGCCGAGTGATGCCGGCACGGGATAGCGGTCGAAGACCGAGAGAACGAGCTCTGCCAGCCGTTCAAGCTGGCGATTTGCATCGACGTCCGCATGGGGACGCAACACGCCTTCGACGATTTCTCCCACCATCGCGAGACCGAGCGGGTAGGCGCCCCACCGCGATCGCTCGACAGCTTCCAGAAACGCGCTCTCCGCGAACAGCACCTTCGCGTAGTGCCCGGCCCGCGCGCGGGAATATTCGTAAATGCCCTTCTGCGTCACGAAGGCCGATTGCTCGTCGATGAAATCGGCGAGCGTATTCAGGTCGGAGACGGGCGGCCGCCGTCGAAAGAACAGGTCTCGCCAATTCATCAGCGTTCCGCGCTTCCAGGTCTGCTTCTCTTGAACCAAAGTATTATGAGAGTTCGTGGCCGCACAATGTTAGCCTTTAGACTCAAAATGAGCGTTTAGCGTGAACTCCGATCTGGGCGAACACCGGACGGAGGGGCGGCACCGGGGGGATGTCGCAGAGCTCCTTCCTCCCTCATCCGGATCGCGACCGGATACCGCTAGGCCTTACTGGGAGGACAGCAAGTCAATGCAAAAATCCAGCGATGAAATTCATTGGCGGAGAACGACGCGCCTGATGCTTGTGCATCTCGGGATCTGGTTCTTCTTTGGCTACATCATCCACATGTTCGTGCATACCCTGAACCAGTTCACAGTCCCGATCCTCAAGTTTCCGCTCGGCTTCTACATGGCCGCGCAGGGCTCGCTGATCGTGTTCGTCGTCATGCTGTTCGTGTTCGCATGGCAGCAGGACAAGATCGACCGCGAGCACGGCGTCGCTGAAGACGACTGAGGGAGAGGATCATGGCCACTACCAGTACTACGCAGACCACTGCGGAGTTCAGCAAGTCCCTCGGACGGCTGTACGGCATCTATACCGGAGGCTTTGTCGCCTTCATCCTGTTCATCGCGGTCATCGAGCAGCTCGGCGTCCCGAACCGCATCCTCGGCTACTTTTTCGTGTTCTTCACTCTGGCGATCTACGCCATCATCGGCGTGGCAACACGCACGGCGGAGGTTTCCGAGTACTATGTCGCCGGCCGCCGCGTGCCCGCGTTCTACAACGGTATGGCCACTGGCGCCGACTGGATGTCGGCAGCCTCCTTCGTCGGCATGGCCGGCTCCCTCTTCCTGCTCGGCTACGACGGCATCGCCTGGGTGCTCGGCTGGACGGGCGGGTTCGTGCTGGTATCGATCCTGGTCGGGCCGTACCTGCGCAAGTTCGGCGCCTACACTGTGCCCGACTTCCTGGCGTTCCGGTACGGCGGCAACTTCGCCCGCTTCCTGGGCGTGATCGTGCTCGTTTGCTGCTCCTTCACCTATGTGACGGCGCAGATTTACGGCACCGGTCTCATCGCCTCCCGCTTCCTCGGCATGCAGTTCGAGATTGCCGTGTTCGTCGGCCTCGTCGGCATCCTGCTTTGCGCGATGCTGGGCGGCATGCGGGCCGTGACGTGGACGCAGATCGCGCAGTATATCGTGCTGATCGTTGCCTATCTCGTGCCGATCGTGATCCTGTCCACGCAGCGCTACGGCATCCCGTTGCCCGAGTTCACGTATGGCCAGGCGATCATGGAGATCACGGCTCGTGAGCAGCAACTGGTGAAGGACGGGCTCGCGATATTGTGCACGAAGGAGGCCTGTCCGCCAGGAACACTCAGGCCGCACATCCAGCCCTTCATGAACTACACCGCACTGAACTTTTTCGGCATCATCTTCTGCATGATGGTGGGCACAGCGTCGCTGCCGCACATCCTGATGCGCTACTTCACCACGCCCAGTGTGCGTGAAGCGCGCGTGTCGGTGGGCTGGTCCCTGCTCTTCATCTTCCTGCTCTACTTCTCGGCGCCGGCCTATGCGGCGTTCTCGAAGCTGGAGGTCTACACCAACATCATCGGCAACAACATCAGTTCGATCAAGCCGTGGCTGTTCACCTGGGGTGAACTTGGCCTGATCCAGATCTGCGGCAAGAACGCGCCGAATCTCGACGCGATCATCGCCGCCTGCAAGGCGATCCCGGGCCACACCGGCGTCATCCGCTTCCAGGACTTCATCATCAATACGGACGTGATCGTGCTCTCCACCCCGGAGATCGCGGGCCTTCCGTACGTGATCTCAGGCCTTGTGGCGGCTGGCGGTCTCGCCGCAGCGCTCTCGACCGCCGACGGGTTGCTGCTCGCCATCGCCAACGCGCTGAGCCACGACATCTACTACAAGATGATTCAGCCGCTCCGGCCCGCTGGGCGGTCCACGGTCATCATGCTTATCGTGGCCGCGATCATCGCGGCCGTCGTCTGGTTCCTGCCAGGCCCTGGCTGGTACGGGATCTCGCTGCGCTGGTGGGTGCTGGGCCTCGGCCTCATTCCTCCCGTCGTGACTCTCCCCTTCTGGATCGGGATGAATGACGTCACCAAGCGTTTGACCGTGGCGCGCATCCTGCTGCTCTACGTGGCGGCGTGCTCGGCAGCGCTCGCCTCGACCAAGCCGTCGGACATTCTGGCCATGGTGGGCTGGGCGTTCTCGCTCGCCATGGCCGGTAACTTCCCGGCGATCACCATGGGCATCTGGTGGAAGCGAACCACGACGACCGGTGCCATTTGCGGCATCCTCGCCGGCTGGGGCATCTGCCTGTTCTACCTCGTGGTATCGAGGTACTTCCCGCAGTTCGGCGTGACCTACGCCGGCATGACGTCGCTGCTCAACCCTGAGACGGGCAAGCCGCTCATCGACATCGCCAAGCTCATGGCTGATCCGCAATGGATGAACCAGTGGCCGGCGCTTGCGACGAACCCGATGGCCAACAGGGTCGGCTGGTTCGATCTCAACAACATCAACTGCGGACTGTTGGGGATGCCGCTCGGCTTCCTGGTGATCTATGTGGTCAGCCTGCTGGGCAAAGAGCCGTCGGCGGAAATGGCGGCCTACATCGACGAGATCCGCAAGCCACGCGGCAAAACGGTGCTCGAGGAAAAGACCAACTGATCAGAGTCTTCCCGGTCGGATCGGTGGCGGGGTCCTTCGGGACCCCGCTTCTTTTCGGGCGCGGGGGGGTCCCTGTTCCTTGCTGCGAAGGCCCCGTGACGTCATAGTAGGCCGCCGCTGGAGTTGCTTGTGGGCGCTAGCTATCCGTTTGTCACCTATTGGTACTATCATCTGCCGAACTTCGTTCTGGCGGCGCTGATGTACACGCTGCTCGGCCGCGTCCTGCTCGGGCTGTACGTCGACCCCGATTCGCCGAATTACATCTGGCGCTTCTTTTGCCGAATTACCGACCCAGTCGTCGCCATCATCGCCTTCGTGACGCCCAAAGCGGCTGCGCCCGTCGTGGTGTGGCTGTTCGGCGTCGTGTGGCTGTTCTGGCTGCGCGTTGCTTTGCTTTACGCGTACCTGTTCCTCGGCCTGGCGCCCCGCATCACCTGAGCCCCTGTCATGGAACGCAACTGGTACTATATCGGCATCGCCTTTTTCGGGATGGTCAATGGCATCTTCAACCAGGTGTGGCTGCTGTTCGCACTGATCCCCATGAAGGTGCTCGCGCCGGCCCTTTTTTTTGGCAGCGTGTCGCTGACCCTGATGTTTGCGTCGCTGATGGTGTCGACCGCCACCATCATCCTGGGTGGCATTCCTGCGGCGCTCTACGAGCGGTTCGTGGGCGCCAAGGAGGACTCGACCGAGGTCTCGTTGTGGATCTGGCTTGCCGGCACCGGGCTGCTAACCGTTCCCGCCATCGGCAATTTCCTGAGGATCGGGCTCTGACACGGCGGCGAGGACCAGCTTCCTCCACGGTTCACCGACCTGTGATTTGCGACACTACTGTATTATACTAAAGTCTAATATGGGCTCGGCCCTGGGGTGCCCCGCGGAGATGGCGCCATGGGTGCGTTTCATCGCTTCGCCTTTGCCACCATCGCTCGCGATGCCACTTTCGTCGCGCTGGCTGCAGCAACGCTGATGGTCGCCTTCAGCTTTGCGCCGGCTCTCGCGCTTTCCATCGGCGCCAACATTGCACTGGTGTTTTCGCTGGGCATGGTGCTGCGGGCCGCCTGCCTCAGAGAGGACCGCATCGAGCGCACCGAAGTCTGGCGCATTCTCCGGCCGCAAGAGCGCCCCATCGGCGATGCAGGCCGCCGCTCGGCGCGCGACGATCTCCAAGACCTGCTGCTGCGGTTTGCCCAAGCCGCGGCCGGCGTCGCCATCGTGCTCTACACCACCTCGCTGTTCATTTCCCTGAATGCGCAGTCACGATCGCTGCACGCGGTTGTGACCTCGTCTTACGGTTGAAACGCCTCGAACGCGTGGGATAGCCTCGCTGCCCTGGCTTGGCCGCTGGAGGTCTCATGGAAGACATGCGTCGCGTCGCCTATGCGACCGTATTGCGCGCCTGCGGCTTCGGCTCGCTTGCCATCTTTTGCTTCATGGTCGGCCTGTCGTTCGAGCCGCGCATCGCCTTCCAGTCTGGGGGCGTGCTGACCATGATCATGACCGGCATCCTGTTACTGAAGGCGCAGGAAGCCCGCACCAAGCCGTATCGGCGTACCGAGATGTGGCTCTACCTCCCCAAGGAGCATCGTCCGCCGGCAGCTTCTGCGCAGCAGCTGACCTCCGTAGTGCTGCGCGAGACCTACATGACCTTTGCGCTGTGGACGTCGCTGGTCGCCGTGGCGATGTGGGCGATCGCTCTGTTCTTTTCCTTCCTGGGCCTGTGAAGGTAGAGCATCTCGCTAGGGGGCGCCGCCTTTGCCCTTCATCCGATCTTCTCGGCCCAGGTCTGCTCGATGTTCTCCAGCCGGCGTACCAATAGATCCATGCTGGAAATCTGTTTCTTGAGCTCGGCTACTCGACCATCTCGGACTCGCTGCAACTCGGACCTGCGCGCGGGATCCCCGCCTGAGATCAGGGCGCGCGTGCGCTCAAGGCGCGCGCGGTTCTGCTCCTTCAGCAGCTCGACCAGACCTATGTAGACCATGTTGGCCTCTTGCAATGTCGCCGCCTGCCGGGCCTTGAGATGGCCGCGCGCTGCCTCCGCAAGGGCATCCGCAATGGGATAGAACTCGCTCCGGATCAACCGGTCTAGCTCCTCGATCTGTCCGTCAGGGCTTCGACCACGTGTCCACCAGTGCTTCCACCACGGCTCGTCGAGGTCCAGGGCGACGACTTCGCTCAAAGCGCTGAGCAAAGGCAACTCCGCACCGATGCCCTCGCCCCCGTCTCCGTCCGGACGGCCCCATTCCGGATGGTAGCGGTTCAATAGCTGCTTGAGCTTTGGGAAGATGTGAGATTCGAGCCTCCCGATTTCCTGCTCCGCCTCGCGGTATGCGCCGATGAAGCTTTCCTCCAGCCGTTGCCGCAGGAGGGTCGCGTCGCACCGCCAGACACGCCCCCGGTGCCCGTCGGCAACGGCTTGACGCAGGTTTTCGCACTCCACTTCCGCAAAGCCCTGCACCACGTCGCGCAGAGTCTCGACTATTCTCGCGCAGCGCTCTTCAATCAGCCGATCGGTGCGCTCCTGCAGGTCCGTCAGCAGGCTTTGCAGCGCGGTGGTCAGGCGCTCGTTCTCCTTGACCTCGGCGTCGATGGCACGCAGCTCTTCCTCGCCCTGTTTTTTCTGGGAGACACCCGACTTCTCTTCCGCTTCCAGCACCGTGACTTCATGGCGAGCGGCATTCTGGCCCACCCGTCCCAGCTCGGAGAACGATCTGGATATTTGTGTGAGAACACGACCAGCGTGGCTGTCCAGCGTCAGCCGCGCAAGAACATCGGTCAAGGCCGGCAGGCCCGAGCACAGGAACAGGGTCTGGGCGCGCTCCTGTGCCGGATCGATGCCAGCGGACGCGCCTGCCTGGTCAGCCAGGTGCTGCCTGTAAGCCCTTACCTTCGGCGACAGGACGCGCTCCATTTCCGCCTCGGAGGCGCCCAACACCGTCTCGGCCCAGAAAGCGCTGCCGGCTACTATCGGGATCTCCGACGTGGGAAACTCGCGCCGGAGGCCTTCACGAACGTGCTGAATGATGGGAGCGATATCCCGGGCCACGTCTCCGAGCTCGTCGATTCGGTTGATGAATATGGCGATGCGCTCCTTGTGGAGCCCTCGCAGAATGCGAAGCAACGCGACGTCGGCTGATGACAACGCCTGGCGCGCCGTCAGAATCACGATATAGACGTCGGCGTTCTCCAGCGAACGTCGGGTAATCTCGTCCCGGACCAGGAACGGATCGTTGGTCCCTGGCGTGTCGACGATTGTGGTCGGAAAGCCGAAGTCGCTGCTGCTGAAATAGAGATCGGCCGTCTTGACGACATCGGAGTAGATACCTTTGTGCTCCGTGCCGGTGCCGGGCAGGCCGGAGCAGACGTATCTTTCGAGGATATCCAGCGACAGTGATGGAAACGCATGTTTTTTTCCGAGGAGCTGGCCGAGGGTAGACCCCAACCGCTGCTCGGAGCGGCGGCGCATGGCATCGAGGTGCTTCTGCAGCAACTCGACCTCGAAACCGGGCACCAGTCGCTGCGTCAACTCCCGGATGTGCCCGCCGCCGTGCGCCAGGCGCTCCCACTCGTTCGGCTCGAAGAAAGTGAACTGGGCGGCCACGTTGGCCGGAGCATCGGAGCGGCCGAAATGCAGGTGCGTGACCGCCGTTGTCCAAGGGTTGACATCGGTCGGCAGCAGGCCCGGCCTGCGCACGAGCCCGTTGATAAGGCTGCTCTTGCCAGCTTTCACCTGCCCAATAATGGCGATACGGCATGTCAGCCGGGCAAGCAGGCGAAGCGTGTCGTCGACGAAGGAGCCGCCCCGGAAAGGTGGCGCGGATTGCAGCTCTCGCCCGCACGCGACAAGCTCTCGTCGCAAGGCTTCGAGTTCTGATCCGATGAGCCGTGTTGTCATAGATCGGGCGGGCGGCTCGGCCTCAGCCGCAGCGGTCGCACTCGACAGGGATTGACGCCCGCGAAAGCTCTGCAGCGGATTCAACACTGCCTCCCCCTCGAAAACCGTTCGCCGCATGCGCTGGTGATAATCATGCGGTCCCCACGGACAGATGCTACTCTACCGGTCCTCAAGCCGCACCCTGACCCGACCATTGGCCCCGATCCCTGCTGGCAATCCGCCAAGCCCAACCGCAAACTCGGATGTAAAGCTCCCGAGTTGGAGGCCTGTTAGCCCTGAACCATGACAGGGTGTACAGGGTCTGCCCCTCGCGCTCCAGTAGACATGGACCACCTGGTCGCATGAATGCCCCGCACAAGCCGCCTGGAAATACGCCACCGATGAGAGTACGGCTGAGTAGGGCGGAAGTGAGGAAGTCTGTAACGGCTTGCCGCCTCATGCTGCGCGCGGCCAAGGATGCATCGCCAGTATTTTCGACGACGGCAGGGCGCTCCACTCGCTCGCCACCTTGCCGACCAGATTCTGCGCAAGCAGATTTGCTACAGGCGCGTGTTTCGCGGATGAGCATGGATCGTTCCCAGAAAGAAGATCCAAAATTGAGTGAAGTGAAGGCGGTTCTTCAACGCCTTCAACGGATATCGGCCGAGCCGGGCTCCGCCGATTCCGAGAGGATGCCGGACGAGCCCATCCGGCCACCGCGGCGCGTTGCCGTCGCTGTGTCCCTGGCAGGAGCGGCGGTCGTGCTCATTGTTGCTGGTGCCTTCGCATTCCTCGATTTCAATCGGCCAATGACATCGACGGCCACCCGCCCGCAGCCGCCACCTGTGGCCGCACCGCGGAGGTCGGTCCCGGAAGGCAAACCTGCTGCTGTACCCCAGAGCCCCACAACTCCGGGCAGCCAAACGTCCATCATGCCGCCGGCTTTTCAACGGCCAGGGCAGTCACCGGTCAAGCCCGCCCTGGAAGTGGCCCTTAGTCACTTGACGGCGGGTCGCGTGCTGGCCGCACGCAAGGAGCTCCTGGCTCTGGTGTCAGAAGATGCGGCGGACGTTGCATGGGCGCTCGCGCGCTCCTACGATCCCAACTTCCTCGGCACGATACCAGCCGCTGATGCGGGCCCCGACGTCGGCCAGGCTACTCGCTGGTATCGAGCATGGTACGCTGCTGCGGTGAAGCAGGGCCTCGTTGCGGACAGCGTGTCCCTTGAACGCATCATCGGCTCGATGCGTTGAGACATTACTTTTTGTTTGCCTCGGCTTTCGCCTTTGGTGGTGCTACAGGCAAGCTGCCGGCTATGGGCGAAGGGGTGCTGGCGCGTCCTTCGGCGGGGCGGGCGTAGACGTTGGCCGTGCAGCCGGCATGACGCTGAGCGCCGGATTGGGCGAGCCCTGAGCCTCCCAGAAGCGGGCCAGATGCCGCTCGACGATCCGATCGTACTCGCCACTCTCGCGCAGCTTCTCCAGCGAGCTATTCATGTAGTAGAGGATGGTGCGCGCGTGCGGGTGCGACTTGGAGATCAGCACGTGATAGGTCGTGAGCGCCACGGGCTGGTCAATCATGCGCACCCTTTCGCCGAGGCCAAGCGACGCCATGCTGGTGCGTCCCACCAGCTCGGCTTCGACCACGCCATCAACCGTACCGCTGTCGAGGAGACGAAAGCACTCATCCACCGTCGGTGGACGCATGAGGGTAACCTTGCTGTCCTTGACCCAGTTCCGCCCGGATTGATCGAGTTCGTGTATCGGATAGCCAGCCGGCCGGCATAGCGTCGTGCCAGCGATGTCTTCGTTTCGCAGCGACTTGATCCGCGAGTTCGTCCGCACGAACATTCCTGTGATCACCTCGTAGAGCGGATCAGAGAAGAAAAACCGCTGACAGCGGAACTGCGAGCTTTGATCCAGATTGAGGCCACCCTCGCAGTCTGGGCGCGCCCAGGGGAAACCGACATCGAAGGCCCGCGTGAGCAAGAGCGGATTCAAGTGCGCGGCCCAATCGTTGACCCAGGAAATGCCGTAGTCGAAGCGCCCCTTGGCATCCTCCTTGATGAGGCCCATGGCGGAACCGATCACTTGAGTGAGCATGCCACCACCCTCCAGTGAACGCCCGGTATAGGGGGCGAACCCATCGGCGGTCAGAAACTCGACGCGGCGCAACAGCGAGGAAATGATGAAGGCCGTCTCGCTCGCGCTTGGCGTCGCTGTCTGGGCCGGCGTGGTCGCGATGGGAGGCAGGGCCTGAGGCTGCTGGGCTCCGCCAATGCACGGCAGCCTGAGCGCAAGTCCCGGAACGAGCAACGACACGTTCGTGCCGAGGCGGTCCTGATTGGCGTAGAAGATCACGGTCCACTGTGCGGGGTTGCCGTAGATGCGGGCGGCGATCTGCGCGAGCGTCTCCCCCTCCTTCAGCGTATACTCAGTGCCGCACGTTTGGCCGAATGCGATGCTCGATCGCAACCCTACCAACGCAATGACAATCACACAGCCGAGCACGCGTCGGAAACCGCCAACGCCAGCAACCAACCGAAACATGGTATCACCCGTCAATGACAATGAAACTTGGACCGAGCGGCGGCCCACTTTCGCCTTTCAGTCCGCACCAAGGGTTGATAGCTGAGCTGGAGGAAGGCGCCTAGTCTGTTGCCAACCATTCTTTGCCTCTCCCTCCCGCGTCAGAGCATGATGGTCCCTGAGCGTCTCGAACGCTGATTTGAGCGCTTGTTGGCACGATGCGCTAGGGATTGCGGCGAAAATGGGTTGTCTGGGTGGCCGGCGTGCATGGCTGGGCACTCTACATCCTCCAAGTTGTCGAGACAGGTGGTCAGTTGGCGCCAGGTGTCACTCACGCGGCGGTTGCCGGGAAGCTTGGCCGTCGCAATGCCATAAAGGTCGGAAATCCTCAGCGTTGCGCGCATGGCGCATCAGCAGGGGGACGACGGCTGGGCGAGGACCTCATCGGTGTCGGCTTTGGGCAGGCCGCGCTGGCAGGAAATGGGGCCGCCACATCCATTGCATTGAGCGGTTGTTTGTGATGCGTCGCATCTTGTTGCAAGTGATGGCCGGCGTGATTGGCCTCCTGGCATTGTCAGGCCAGGCCCCGCGGCAAAAGCCGCCCGATGTTGTTGGAGCCGGTGCGGTCACCATTCTCACTGACGGCATTGTTGAGCCCAGCAGCCGGGCGACACGAGCCGTCAATGACCTGGCGGTGCGACCGGCCGCCATCGGCAATATTCGTGTGCTGCCGATTGCCGGTCACGGGGCCGCAGCGAACGTGCGCGACCTCCTCTACCTGCAGGGCGTCGATCTCGCGATCCTGAATAGCGATATTCTCGAATTCCTTGATCAGACCCGCCAGTACCCGGATGCCCGGCAGCGTATCCGCTACGTGACGCATCTCTTCGATCAGAAGGTCTACCTGTTGGTGCGCAACGAATTGAGCACCATCGACGACCTGCGCGGGCGCAAGCTTGCCATCTTGTCCAAGGGCGGCGCCAGTCATACCACGGCAACGACACTGTTCGGGCTGCTGAAGATTGCCGTTTCGCTGGAGCCACTCGGCCCCGATACTACGTTGGATGACGTCAGTCTCGGCAAGTTCGACGGTGCGCTCCTTTTGAGCGATGAACTTGCCCGGGTTCGGCTTGGGTCCCGTCAGGATTGGCGCGTTCTCCCGATCCCGCTGACCCCCGCGCTAGGCAAAGCCTATCAACCGGCGGTGATCGAGGCACACGAGCTTGCCGGGTTTGCCCATTCGGCGAAAGTCGATACCTTGGCGGTGTCGACGCTCCTCGCCGTCTATAACTGGGTCCCCACGCAGGGAGTTCGCTACGCCACTGTATCGAGCTTCATGCTGGGGCTCCTCTCAGCGCTCCCAGGGCTGCGCCAGCAGAACATCGGTACTATCTGGCGGCAGGTCGATATCAACGCCAAGATCCCCGGCTGGACGCGGCACGCCGGAGCGGGGCCAAGCCGCGCGCTTGGGAAGGTGCAGCTCGCCGAGCTGGCCGCCGTCGAGCGGTCGCAGGCCGTCCTTCCGCTGCCTCCTCAACCTCCGCAGCTCCCTCCTCCCGCAGCGGTCGAGCGGCCGAAGATCAGGGTGCTTGCCATTGGGCGGGCCCCGCTAGCGGACGAAGGCCTTTCTGATGGCGGTGTGATAACCGCGCTGGTCAGGACCAGTCTCGGTGCGGCCGCTCCGGGCGGTGCCATGCCCTCGGACATCGAACTGCGATGGACCAAGGCAGCCCTGCCTCCAATCCGGGCACTGCTTGGCGACTCCTCGATCGATATTTCCTGGCCGTGGGAGGGTGCGGACTGCGAGCGGCCCAATGATCTCGTTCAAGCCTCGGCCGTGCTGTGCGACCATGCCGTCTACTCGGATCCGATCCTTCAAGTGGTCGTAGGTCTCTTCTCACTGTCGGACAGCACCTTCAGCTTCGACACCGACGAGAGCATCTACGGCAAGACGATCTGCGTTCCGCTGGATCAGGATGTTTCCACCCTCAACGGCCACGGCCGCAATTGGCTTTCGGAAAAGCGGGTCGCTGCTCTCCGCCACGCCACGCTGCTAGATTGCGCGAGCGCGGTGCAGAGGCTCGAGGCCGATGCCTTTGTCGCCAACGATCTCGAAGGACGATATGTGCTCGATCGATTGGGATTGGCGCAGCAATTCAAGATGGCGGAACGCCCCCTCGGCACACGCGGCGTGCACGCCATAGTGTCGAGAGAGCACCCCCAGGCATCGGAGCTCATCGCCGCCGTAAATCGAGGTTTGAAGCAGCTGAAGCAGACCGACGCCTACGCCGCCATCGTCCGCAGACATCTCATGAGGCTGTGGGAAACAAAGACGAGCAGACCGTGACGTGCCGCATCAGCGGATGATGTCACCATACAGGCTGCTGCTCGAGGCGTGACAGGGCGCGATCGGCGATCCGGCTGGTCATCCTGAGGGCAGCTTCGGTGCGCTGTTTGCGCACATTCAAGAGTAGGTCGTGCAACGCAGTCTCGAGGGCGTCGGCACCAGTAGCTTTCCACCCGGCATCGTCCAACCCTTGCTGCCCTTCGCGCATCAGGGCGAGCGCGTCCACAGTGGAGATGGGCCTGATATTCCGGAACTTGGAGCCGGCCTCGCTGTGCAAGCGCCCCAGCAGCTTTTTCATGTCACGATCATCGTGCAGCAGGTCTCCGTGGGTTGGCACCAGCAGCCCACGGGTGCTCAGGCGGGCGGGCAATTGGTCCCATGCAATCCTTTCGCTCTCCTTCCAGGCTTGAGTGCTCATCGTGCACCACACGACTGCGTCGACGTCGTGCAACGCGATATCAACAACTGGCGCACTGAATCTCGGGTCAGCCAGCCCCGGAAGATCGAGGATTTGCATCGCCCGCAGCCTTTGTGACGGCAAGCCGACTTCCAGCCGAAAGATCGACCACGATAGCATCGCTCGGTCCGCACGCAGCCATTCCCGTTTGCCGTTCTCGTGCACCGCCCAGATCTCGGGTTCGTGCGAATGATAGAGGAGCGTGGGGATGCGGGTATTCGAGATCACGGCCGTCGGCAAGCTCTCGATCCGGGCGAGCAGGTTCGCAAGCGAGGACTTGCCGGAATTGAACTCCCCGGTGATGGCGAGGCGCAGCGGGCGATCCAAGCGGCGCTCGGTGCGCCGGAATGCCCGAATAGTGGGAGCGAGTGCGGATCCAGGTGAAATCGCCGTCTCGAGCTTGCGTCTCGCCTGTTTCAGCTCGGCGACAATTCTGCTTGTCGGCTCGTGCAGCGACGATATGGGATCGGGCCGACCGCCAGGGCTGAACGCATCCGTCGTTGCTGGTGCGATGCGCGCGCTCCCAGGCACCCTAGTACGCACAGGCCCCAACACGATACGCCCTCACCTGTTCTTCGCCCGGGCCTACCCGCCCTGCGTAATCTCCCCTACGGCGAAAAGTAGGAGAAGTCGAGACTCTGTCAATGTCATGTCGGCAGGAGCCGAAAAATACCTGCCATCTTGCGGGGCGTTCATCTCCGGCCCGACCTCAGCGCCGCAGAAACCCCTGGCCGGTTTCGCCACAGACTACCGTTCAAGCCGCCTTGCGCAGGCCGGTCAGCGCAAGAACGCCAGGCTGACTCTCGATCGACGTCAGGGCCTCGAAAGCAGCCCTGGCCTCGAGGTTGGGATTGCCAACGGCCAGGCAGCTCTCGAACTTTGTCCACAGCTCCTCGGTTGAAAGCGGCAAGTTTGCCGAGCCCCGCTCGTCGGTGATGCGTGCGCTTTCCAGCCGGCCGCCGTCCATGGTCTCGGCTACCACCAAGTCATAGGGCGCGTGGCCCGGCCGCGCGGGGTCTTCCCGGTCATCCACTTCGACGTGGACGCGTCGCATCAGCGCCTGAATGTCCTTGTGGAGCACGAATGCATCGGTCAGCTCGGGCAGCCCACAACGCTTGGCCACGATGGCGCAGGCCATGGCGAACTGCATGCTGAACTTCGCCTCGAGGCCGGTCTGCGGGCGGCTGTTGCGCAGTATGGTGGCGTTGCGGCGGCTCGTCGAAACGGTGACGGATTTCACCTCGTCGGGCCCGATCTTGTGCTCGTGCAGAAGATCGAGCACCCCATCGAGCGCCCGATGCGTGCAGAAGCAAAGCGGATACTTCTTCACACTCAGGCGCTGAGACAGGATTTGCCAGTCGCGCCCCGCCCGCGTGGGCGAGGTGCGATCCACTTTGCCCGTCGGCGACGTCGCGGCGAGGAAGCCCTGAGGGTGCTCCAGCGCATCCGGAGAGGCGGTAAAGCCTGCAGCTGCCAGGCGAGCGGATATGACACCCGCATGCGCCGCGCGACCGGCGTGATAGGGTTTGGTCATGGTGCCGAAATTCGCCACTAGGCCTGCACTTTGCGAAGCACCGAGCGCGATCGCATGCGTGGCTTCGCCGGCGTCCAGCCCCCGCAGCGAAGCGCATGCCGCTGCGGCGCCGATGGCGCCGAAGATACCTGTCGGATGCCAGCCCTTCTCATGATGTTGTGCGGGGTCCCTGCCGGCCAGATCGGCCCAGACCTCATAGCCTGCGACGTAGGCCGTCGCCAGCTGCGCTCCACTGGCGCCCAGCGCCTCCCCCTCGGCCAGAATTGCGGGCACCAGGACAGCACTCGGGTGGCCGCGCAGCGCGACGTCGTCGAAGTCCAATGCGTGCGCGGCCGTAGCGTTGATCCATGCCGCTTCAGGCGCCGGGACACGCGGTCCCACCAAATAAAGGCTGGCATCTCCTGTAGGGGAAGCGAGCGCCTTGTGCAGGATATTGGGTGGTTCCTCGACGCTGCCCGCAATCATGGTGCCGACGCAATCGGCAAAGCCGGTGTGGACAACGGCGAGAGCGTCGGTTGGAACCGCGCTAAGGCGCAGCTCCGAAACGAATGCACCTAGCGCGCGGGTGAGCGATTCCGACATGGACGGGTCTCCTGGCAAAGGTGGCGTTCGGCAGGCCGACAACAACAACAAGGCACCAGTCAATGGAAAATGAGTTCGCATGAACAAAGTTCTGCGTGTCAAGCGCCCTGTGTGGGCACCTCGCGGGCCGCGTCCGCGAGGAGACTTGTTGCGGATCGGCAGGGCCATGTGCTCTTGTTGGGCTTAACCACGCAATGCGCCCGCGACGACCAGTCGCCACAGGCCAAAGAACGTAGGCGCAGCCAGGGAGGAGAAAATGCATAGTCGGCTGTACGCGGCACTGGCCGCGCTTCCGCTTGTGATCTCGGTCAATGCTGCGAAGGCCCAGGAGGTTACGCTCAAGGGCATCACGTCGTTCGCGGAGAAGACCTTCTACTCTCGCGGGTTCGAGAAATTCATCGAGAAGGTCAACGCCGACGGCAAAGGCGTGATCCAGATCAACTACATCGGCGGACCCAAGGCGATGCCACCCTTCGAGGTCGGCAATGCGCTCAAGAGCGGCGTTGTCGACATCGCCAACGTGACCGGCGCCTTCTACACTAACGTGATGCCCGAGGCGGATGCCTGGAAGCTCACCCAGCGGCCCATGGCGGAGCTGCGCAAGAACGGCGGCTATGACTACATGGCCAATCTGTACGACCAGAAGATGAACGCCGTCCTCCTGGCGCGCCACATCGACGACAACCCGTTCCATCTCTACCTGACAAAGCCGATCACCAAGCCTGATCTGACGGGGCTCAAGCTGCGCATCACCCCCGTCTATCGCGAGTTCTTCCAGGCGCTCGGCGCCACCGTGGTGCAGACAGCGCCGGGTGAGGTCTACACGGCGCTGGAGCGCGGCGTGGTCGACGGTTACGGCTGGCCCATCACCGGGATCTTCGACCTCGGCTGGCACGAGAAGACCAAGTTCCGCGTCGATCCCGGCTTCTACAGCGCCGAGGTGAGCATCCTGATCAACAAGGGCGCGCTGGCCAAGCTCAACGACGCGCAGAAGAAGGTCATCATGGATGCCGCTACCTGGCTCGAGGCGCAGGCCGCCGATACGGCGAAGGAAAACGCCGCCGACATCGCCAGGCAGAAGGCCGCCGGCATCGAGGTCATCGAGTTCAAGGGCGCCGACGGCGAGGCCTACCGCGCCAAAGCCTACGAGGCAGGCTGGGCCGGAATCACCAAGCAGAGCCCGGAGCACGGCCCCAAGCTGAAGGAGTTCTTCGCCAAGGCCAAGTAGGTTGGGTCAACCTCGGCGAAGGCCGGGACAGACCCAACACCACGCTTGCACCGTACTCACGTTGGGTCATCGCTGACGCTCGACCCAACCTACTTGATCGGGCAGCAGCAGCGCCGGGAGAGCGCGACATGGACCGCCTGTCTCAGGCCTATGGCCGCATTCTCGACGGGCTGATGCTGGCGGCGTGTCTGCTGCTGCTAGCCATGACATTGCTCATCGGGGCCGATGTCGTCACCCGCAATTTGGGGCTCGGCGGGATCGCCTGGAGCGGCGAGGTGTCAGAGGACATTCTCTATCTTCTGACGCTGATGGCGGCCCCCTGGCTGCTGCGGCAAGGTCAGCACATTCGCGTGGACATCCTGCTGCGCGCGCTGCCCGCGAGGATCGGGTGGCTGCTCGAGTGGGTGGGTGATGTGCTGGGGCTCGCCTGCTCGCTCTATTTCGTGTGGTACGGCGGGAAAGTGCTCGCGGCCAGCTACCAGGCCGGCGCCATCACCATCAAGACGCTGGTGACGCCCGAATGGTGGCTGCTGGCGCCGCTGCCGCTCGCCTTCGGGCTGTTCGCCATCGAGTTCATCTTCCGCATGCATCGCCTGGGTCGTGCAGAGCGTGCCCCGCGCACCGATGCGGTGTCCGCGTCATGAGGGCGACCAGGACAGCGGGTTGGCCGGGGCAGCGCGAGGCCCGCTGAGCATGTCCTGGCAATCGGCGGCGCTGCTGCTTCTGGGCGGGTCCACGGCGCTGCTGCTGCTCGGCATGCCGGTGGCGCTCTCGTTCGTGGCCATCAACGTCATCGGTGCCCTGCTGTTCCTCGGCGGTGATGCCGGCCTCGGCCAGGTCGTGCGCAACAGCGTGGTGTCGGTGATGAACTTCTCGCTGACGCCGATCCCATTGTTCGTGCTGATGGGCGAGATCCTGTTCCACACCGGCCTTGCCGTCAAAGTCATTGACGGCGTGGAGCGCCTCATTCGCCAGGTGCCGGGGCGCCTCGCGGTCGTCGCCGTGGTTGCCGGCACCGTGTTCTCCGCCATCTCTGGCTCGACCATTGCCACAACTGCCATGCTGGGCTCGCTGATGCTGCCCCTGATGCTGGCGCGCGGCTACCATCCGACCATGGCGACGGGGCCGATCATGGCGATCGGAGCGGTCGATATGCTGATCCCCCCGTCGGCATTGACCGTGCTGCTCGGCAGCCTGTCCGGGATCTCCATCTCGAAGCTGCTGATCGGCGGGGTCGTGCCGGGCCTGATCCTGGCGCTGGCCTTCGTCGCCTACATCGTCGTCCGCGCCAGGCTGACGCCCGGGCTGGCGCCGCCGACCCCCATCGTTGTCCACGCCGGCTGGGAGCATTGGCGACTTCTCGTGCTCTACGTCGTGCCGCTGGGCGCCATCTTCGCCGTGGTCGTCGGCGCCATGTCGGGCGGCTTTGCCACCCCGACCGAGTCGGCTGCCCTCGGCGCGCTCGCGACCATGGCCGTGGCAGCGATCTATCGCGTGCTGAGCCTCGAAGCCCTGATGAAGTCGCTCAAGGGAGCGACGGCCATTTCCGGCATGATCCTGTTCATCATCCTGGGCGCTACCACCTTCTCGCAGATCCTGAGCTTCTCGGGTGCGACCGAGGGCCTGGTCTCGGCCATTCTCGGCCAGGGCCTGTCGACGTTCGCTATCGTGACGCTGATGATGCTGATCCTGATCTTCCTCGGCATCTTCGTCGATCAGGTGAGCATGATGCTGATCACGCTCCCCGTGTTCATGCCGATCGTGCTGAGGCTCGGCGTCGATCCCATTTGGTTCGGCATTCTTTTCCTCATCTGCATGCAGCTCGGGCTCCTGCTGCCGCCGCACGGCCTGCTGCTCATGACCATGCGCGGTGTGGCGCCGCCCGAAGTGACGATGGGGCACATCTTCCAGGCCGTCGTGCCGTATGTGATCATGAGTCTGTTGCTACTCGCTCTGCTGCTGCTGTTTCCGGTGGTCGCCACCTGGCTGCCTAACCGGCTCGTTGGATGAGCACATGAAGAAAGAAACCACAATCTCGGCGGTGCTCGCCGAGGACCTCGCCAGATATGGCGCGCGCCGGTGTTTCGGCCTGCTCGGCACGGCCAACTTCAAGATTTCGCACGCGCTGGTGGAGGCGGGCGTCGAGCTCATTTCGGCGCGGCACGAGTGCAACGCCGCCACCATGGGCGATGCCTACGCCAAGGCCACACAGGAGCTGACCCTGGTCAGCCTGCATTCGGGCCCGGGGCTCACCAACGCCCTGACAGGGATCGGCGAGGCCGCCAAGAGCCGGACGCCGCTGCTGGTGCTCGTCGGCGATGTACCGACCGGCGCGATCAAATCGAATTTCTATGTCGAGCAGGCACAAATGGTCCGCTCGGTCGGCGCCATTTCGGAGCGCATCCACACGCCCGCGTCCGCGCGGGAGGACACCCTGCGTGCCGTCACCAGGGTGCTGCGCGACCGCCAGACAGTGGTTCTGAGCTTGCCGACCGATGTGCAGGATGCGCCGTGCCCAGGCACCATTGCCCCGCTGGAGCCGCCGCCGGCTTCGGGCCCCCTGCATCCTGATCCGGTGAGCGTGCGGCGGCTTGCCGATGCCCTGGCAAACGCAGAGCGTCCGCTCATTCTGGCTGGCCGCGGCTCGGTTATCGCAGGCGCGGAGGTGATGCTAGCCGCCCTGGCTGAGCGCACCGGTGCTCTGCTGGCCACCTCGATCTGCGGGCATGGGCTGTTTGCGGGCGACCCGTGGTCGGTCGGCATCAGCGGCGGCTTTG
The DNA here is from genome assembly GCA_963827545.1 of uncultured Alphaproteobacteria bacterium. Classification (GTDB taxonomy): domain Bacteria; phylum Pseudomonadota; class Alphaproteobacteria; order Rhizobiales; family Hyphomicrobiaceae; genus AWTP1-13. Next base: position 891 of record CAWHBI010000008.1, on the reverse strand, counting down.
CCTCGCCGGCCGCGAACGAGCTGATCTCCGAGAGCGATCTCATCATTGGGTTCGGCGCGAGCCTGACGCACTGGACGACGAAGCGGGGCAAGCTGATCGCGCCCGGCGCTGTGGTCGCGCAGGTCGATGTCGACGCCGCCAAGCTCGGGTACCAGATGCCAGTCCAGCACGCCATCCACGCCGACGCTCGGGTAACAGCTGAGGCAATCTTGGCCGAGCTCGACACGCGCGCCATCGGCCCACGCACGGGTCGGCGCAGCGATGAGACGCGCAAACGGATCGAGGAGGGCAACAACCACAACGCGCCCTATCAGGATACATCGAGCGCCGATTTCATCGATCCGCGCACTCTGAGCAAGGCGGTCGACGCAATTCTGCCGGTCGACCGCGTGGTCGCGTCGAACTCGGGGCATTTCTGCGGCTGGGTTCCTCGTTACCTGCGCGTGCCCGACGCGAAGGCGTCGTGCCTCAGCCATTCCTTCCAGTCGGTCGGGCTGGGTCTCGCATCGGCCATTGGCCTGGCGATCGCCAACCCGGGCAGGCTCGCGGTGCTCGGCGCCGGCGACGGCGGCTTCCTGATGTCGCTCGCCGACCTCGAGACGGCCATCCGCCTGAAACTCAGAGTGTGCATCTTGATCTACAACGACAGCTCCTATGCGGCCGAAGTCCACCTCTACCGCCGTCGCGGGTACGCGATCGATATCGTGCAGTTCCCCGATACGGACTTCGCCGCGATCGCGCGCGGCCACGGTGCGCGAGCAGCGACCGTCAGAACAGTTCATGACCTCGAGCCGGTGCGCGCCTGGGTGCGGGAAGGAGCGCCTGGCACCTTCGTCATCGACGCCAAGATCAATCCCGACCTCGAGGCCGACTGGCACGCCGAGCACTTTC
>CAWHBI010000007.1:0-50452 GCA_963827545.1 uncultured Alphaproteobacteria bacterium | reverse complement strand
CACGATGTTGAGGGTGCAACATGGCCAGGCAACGCATCGAGTTGTCCTCTTCTTCTTAAGTCGACGTTCATCCGGCCCACCTAGTCTCCGAGTTCCCGGCCCCTCTCCCCGGTCGCCATCCGACTATCAGGCAGGGCGCAGCTCGGCCATGACCACAAACCTGTTTACAGATCGCGATGGCCGTCCGCACCGGCGCATGGCGACGGCGATCAAACAATACCTGCGGCAGTAGCCCAACCCATCCCTCGAGGTCCGTCCAGCGCGTTCGTCATCGACGACGAGGATGGCATATGCCAGCTCATCTCGATGACGCTCGACACCCTCGGCATCAGCGCCCGCAGCTACGCCTCTGCTCAACAAGCAGTAACCGCGCTCGACCGCGGCCATCCCGAAATGGTGTTTCTCGATATCGCCCTGAAAGGATCGGACGCCATCGAGGTCATCCGCGCGCTGGGCGAAGGGGCTACGACGGGATCGTGCAATTGATCAGCGGCACCGACGCAGGGCTGCTCGATGACGTGCGCCGCATTGGTGACCGCCACGGCCTCAACATGTGCCCGCCCATCGTGAAGCCTTTCCGGGCCGAAGCCATCCGGCGGGCCGTGAGCGCGGCACCTCGCGAGCCTTCATCCAAGACGGTGGTGAGATTTCCTCGCGCCAACCGACTGAGCCTCGAGGAAGCGCTCGCCAACCAGTGGCTGGAACTTTGGTACCAGCCCAAGATCGATCTGCGGACCAATTCTCTCGCCGGCGCCGAGGGCCTCATCAGGTGCCGCCATCCCCAGTTCGGCGTTCTCAGCCCCGGCACCTTCTTGCCGCAAGCGAGCGAAGTCGGCTTGACGGCCCTGACCGAGTACGTCGTCGCCACGGCCATGCGCGATTGGGGCACGCTCGCCGATGCCGGGATCAATCTGCGCGCGTCCGTGAATACGAGCATCGGGGCCCTCAGCAACGTGAACCTTCCGTCGCTGGTGCGAGAGCATCGGCCAACGAGCGGCAAATGGCCCGGTCTCATCCTCGAGTTGACCGAGGGCGAGGTCATCAAGGACGTCGCGCTGGTGCACGAGATCGCGACGCAGCTGCGCATCTATGGCATCGAGTTGTCCATCGACGACTTCGGCGAGGGCTATTCGTCATTTGCGCGCCTGCGCGAGCTGCCGTTTCGCGAGTTGAAGCTCGATAGCAGTTTCGTGCGGGGATGTGCCGACGACAAGAGGAATGCCGGCATTTGTCGGTCGGTCATCGACCTGGCGCATCACTTCGGGACAGCAGCGGTCGCCGAAGGCGTCGAGAATGCACGCGACCTTGCCACCATCCGGGACATGGGCTGCGACATCGCTCAAGGCTACTACTTCGCGCGACCGATACCGAAATCGGAATTCATGGCGGTGGTTGGTGAGCGAGCGAGGACAACGCAGGCGTGGTTCACGTGAGCGGTCAGGCATCCGTCAACCCACTGCACTCGGATTTCCCGGTGCGGCCAGAACCGCCCGAGTTCGCCAGCAGGTCGATCGAAAGCATCCAGGCGATCAACCAGCGGTTGTTCGAGACCTCGCTCGACCTCATCATGGTGGTCGATCGCTGGGGCAACATCATTCGCATCAGCCCGAGCGCCGAGAGCATCCTGGGCTACCATCCAGACGAGCTGATGGGCCGCGGCGCCGGGGAATTCCTCTATCCCGACGATCTCGACAACACCCGCAACGAAATGCGCCTGGCGCGACGCGGCCGCTCTGAGCGCAACTTCGATTGCCGCTACGTCCATAAGAACGGCAGCGTCGTCACGCTCGCCTGGAAGGGGGTATGGTCCGAGGCGGAGCAGCAGCACTTCTTCATCGGCCGCGACATGACCGAGCGCATCAGGCTCGAGCAGCAGCTCCACCAAGCGCAGAAGATGGAGTTGATTGGTCAATTGACCGGCGGAGTTGCGCACGACTTCAACAACATCCTCACCATCATCATCGGCATGAACGAACTCCTGGCGAGCGCCGTCGCGGGCCATCCCAAGCTTGCCCAAATCACAAAATCCATCGATGAGGCAGCCGAGCGCGGGGTCCAGCTCACGCAGCGCATGCTGTCCTTTGCCCGCAAGCAGCCCCTCCAGGCACGCACTCTGGACCTGAACGAGATCGTGATCCGAGCCGCAGGCATGCTGCGCCAGACGCTGGGTGAGGACATCGAGGTCGAGACGGTCGTCTTCGAGGGGTTGTGGAACACGCTCGCCGATCCATCGCGCCTCGAGGATGCCATCGTAAATCTTGCCGTCAACGCGCGCGACGCCATGCCCAAAGGCGGTCGGCTCTTGATCGAAACGGCCAACGTCCATCTGGACGAGGAATACGCCGCCAGCCACGCCGAGGTCTTTTCAGGGGACTACGCCGCCATCACCGTCAGCGACTCCGGCACCGGCATGCCGCGCGAAGTCATCGAGCGCGCCTTCGAGCCGTTCTTCACCACCAAGGAGGTGGGGCGCGGCACGGTCTTGGCCTGTCGATGGTCTATGGTTTCGTGAAGCAATCGCGTGGTCACGTGAAGATCTACAGCGAAGTCGGCCATGGCACGACGATCAAGCTATATCTTCCGAAATCCACGGGCGTTGCCGCGGATACCCCTTCTGCATCCGTCCCGGAAGCTGGCATCGGAGGTCGAGAGACCATCCTGGTGGTCGAAGACGACGCTGCCGTACGCAAGATCGCCACGAGCGCGCTCGAGAGCTCGGGTTATCGCGTGCTGCAGGCGCCCGACGGAAGGGTAGCGCTCGACGTGCTCGATGGGCCACGCGAGATCGACCTTCTGTTCACCGATCTGGTCATGCCCAACGGCATCAGCGGCCAGGACTTGCTTGGCATGGCGCGCGAGCGTCGACCCAATCTGAAGGCGCTTTTCACATCCGGCTATTCAGAGCAGTTCGTCAGGGGGCGCGAGACCGCGCACCAAAGCGTTCCTCTCCTGGAAAAACCGTACCGTCGGCAGAACCTTCTGGCAGCAATTCGCAAAGTGCTGGATGCAAGAGACTAACATTCCCACGCCGCACGAAGCGCCTCACCATCGTTGGCGCGGGTTGCCGCCGCCACCGTTTACCCCTTCCTCTTGTCTGCGTGCTTCCGCCTAGCGACCTCCTGTTCGAACTCCTTCGCCAACGCGGCAAGGCGATCCATCAGAGATTTCGACTTTTCCTTCTCGGCGTCTTTGGTCTGCCTCTTTGCGTGCCTCGCCATGGCATCCTCCTCCCGACGAATCGCTGGAGAATACAGGCTAGCGCTGGCCCCAGCCTGCCCTTATTTGTTGACGGTCCTCAACGTGCGCAGCGAGCCGAAGCCAAGTTAGGGCAATAACAAGTGGAGATGGGCGGCAATCCCAACTCCTCAGCGAGGGCAAATGGAAGTCACAGCCATCGATCACCTCGTCCTCGTAGTCGCTGACGTGGAGCGCACTTGCAGTTTTTACGAGAGGGCTCTCGGGATGCGCGCCGTCCAGCACCGACCTGGACAGTGGGCGCTACGATTCGGCCACAACAAGATCAGCCTGCAAGCGGCCGATAATGCGCCGCCGATCGCGCGGCGCACGACGCCTGGCAGCGGGAACTTCTGCTTGCTCACGACCGGCCGATGTATCAGGTCGTGGAGCACTTTCAGAGAGTTGGAGTAACGATTGTCGAAGGGCCGGCGCAGCGCGTGGGCGCTGCTGGCCCGCTGCTTTCTGTGTACTTCTACGATCCCGATGGGAACCTCGTAGAGGTATCCAACGTCGTGACGAGCAGCCCGAACCTGCCCTGACCGCGCCTCGTCACCCTCGAAAAGTACCGAGCTCTCGCCGTTGATCGCGAGCAGCGCTGCACATGGTCCGTGAAGTTGTGGAGCAGCATGCACCTCCTGTGAGCAACGAAGAGAATGTTGAACCCGCCGTTGCGAGACGCTGATCAGCCCGCATTTTGCGCCAACGTTAGGGCGAAACGCCGACAGCTCGCCACTACCGAGCAAGCCCAGCTCGTATCGCAAAGAACATGTAAGCGATGAGCCACGCGGCGATCAGGACGGCAAGCACCGCGGCGAGAACTCTATCGGCGAGACTGTCGCGACCATCGGGTTTGTACATTTGGTGGCGATCGCATGGCGGGGGCGACAAACGGCACCCCGTCGAGGGGAGAGTTTCCGACGGGGTGCCTCCTGCTGGCGACCCTCAGGCGGACGCAAATATGTAGGGGCACACTAAATCGCCCACGGATCGCACCAAGAGAACACCCCACTCTCAGCTTGGTTCCTGAGCGTCCCGCCGTGCCTGTAGATAATTTGCGATACGCTTGCGAGTTGAGCTTCGCCTCACATTGAGTGCGGCGCATTTGCAAGCCCCACCGGCCCCCACGTGGCGCCGACACCACCACAAAAATGTGAGCCACCATACGTGAATGATCTTCGCTAACCTCTCGTTGTCGTGCCGGCTGTTGTCGTGACTTCAACATGCGACATGGCTTGACGGCGGGCACTTTCGCAGGGGTGGTCTCGGAGTGCCCGCCGCAGTATGGCTTCCGGCTCCGGATCGCGCAACGAGTGCATCCCGCCTAGCCCACAACTGCGGGTTCTCTACCGGTAAGTTCTTCACGGACCGCTGACCTCGCGTCAGCGCCGAGAGCAGTGGCGTCGGCCGCTGTCACCGCGCCAGCACGTGCGATAGCGCTTGCCCGTAATAATGTTGGGACCGCCGACATTGTAGCCGATCACCCCGCCGACTACGGCTCCGGGCGGTCCTGCAACCGCGGCTCCAACGCCCGCGCCGATACCTGCGCCTTCTACCCTCCCGGCCTCAGCCGCCAGGGGCGCGGCCGACAGCGCTACCGCGATCATTCCAACCTTCAAGCCAGTGTGCATGGCAGACCTCTTTGTTCATTGAGGGCTAATCAGACAACGCACTGCTTCCAGCTAAGGTTCCCGTACGTTACTCGCAGGATCAAACACCGGCTTTCGCTCAACAAAATGACAGGTGTCGATGGGCGTCGATGCGCAAGCGTCGGCGATGCACGTTGGTGTGAGCTTTTTTTTTTTTTTTTTTTTTTTTTTTTTTTTTTTTTTTTTTTTTTTTTTTTTTTTTTTTTTTTTTTTTTTTTTTTTTTTTTTTTTTTGACCCTGGTTGGACGTGCGGTGCTAGATGGCAAGAAGGGGACGCCAGCCGCATGCCTATCGACAAGCGATTCACGTCCGCCGCCGAGGCGCTGGCGGATGTGCAGGACGGTGCGACGGTCTTCATATCGGGTTTCGGCGGCGCCGGTTTTCCCAATGTGCTGATCCGGGCGTTGCGTGATCGCGGCGCAAAGAACCTGACCCTGGTCGTCAATTCGGCCACCCATCGCTACTCGCTCACCCACGAGTTGATCGAGGCCGGCCTCGTGCGCAAGGTGGTGTGCACCGCCGCGCGTGGTCAAACCAAGGAACCCTCGCCCTTCGAGCGCCTTTGGATGGATGGCAAGATCGAGCTCGAGTGTGTACCCCAGGGCACCTTTGCCGAGCGCATCCGCGCCGGCGGCGCCGGCATCCCGGCTTTCTATACGCCCGTCGGCTTTGGCACCGAGCTGACGCGCGGCAAGGAGGTGCGCAGCTTTAATGGTGGCCAGCACGTTCTCGAGCAAGCCATCAAAGGAGACCTCGCCCTCGTGCGCGCCGACATTGCCGACCGTTACGGCAATCTCACTTTCCGCTTCGCGCAGATGAATTTCAGCCCGGTGATGGCGACAGCCGCGAAGCTCGCTGTGGCGGAGGTGCGCGCCCTACTCGACGAGCCGATCCCGCATGATCGAGTGCAATTGCCGGGCGTCTATGTCGACCGCGTTGTCGCCGTCGGGACATGACCATGCAGCCGCTCAACCGCCTGCAAACCGCGTGGCGCGCCGCCCAGGACATCGGCGACGGAATGTTCGTCAACCTGGGTCTCGGCATGCCGGTGCACGTCGCCGACTATCTGCGGCCGGAGGTCGATGTGTTCATTCAGTCTGAGAATGGAGTGATTGGCGCCGGTCCGCTTGCGCCGCCGGATCGCGTCGACACCGACCTCGTCGATGCCGGCAGCCGTCGGATCACGTTGCGACCGGGCGCCGCGATCGTCGATTCATCCTGGTCATTCGCCATGATCCGTGGCGGCCATATCGATGTCACGATCCTCGGCGCCTTCGAGGTTGCGGCCAACGGCGACTTGGCCAACTGGGATATGCGGCTTCCGAACAAAGGCCCGCTGGTCGGCGGCGCCATGGACCTTGCGGTCGGTGCGCGAGCGGTCTGGGTGCTCATGGAGCACGTGACGCGCAAGGGCACGCCGCGATTGCTCGAGACCTGCACGCTGCCGCTCACGGCGGTCCGCTGCGTCAAGCGTGCGTATACCGATCTCGCCGTGGTCGACATCACCCCCAGCGGCATGGTGGTGCGCGAAATGCTCCAGGACCTCAGTGAGGCCGACTTGCGCAAGCGAACCGGTGCACCACTTATCTTCGCGCCGGATTGCCGGCCGCTGGTGGCCCCGCCGATTGCCTTACCCGACTGAGGCCCGCACATGGACTTCATCGAAGTCAACGGCACCGCGCTACGCTACGACCTGAGCGGCAGCGGCGCCTCGACCCTGGTATTGATCCACGAAATGGGCGGAACCCTCGAGAGCTGGGACCTCGTGCTGCCAATGCTCTCGGCCAAGCGACGCATCTTGCGTTACGACACGCGCGGTGCCGGCTTGTCGCAGAAGCTACGCGGCGCTCTTACCATCGACACGATGGTGGACGATCTCGTCGCGCTCATGGATGCGCTCGATATCACCTGCAAAGTTGCGCTTGCCGGCACAGCCGTCGGCGGAGCCATTGCGTTGCAAGCTGCCGTTCGCGTCCCGGAACGGGTCGCAGCCGTGGTAGTGAGCAGCCCTGCAATAGGCATTGCGCCCGATCGCCGCCCCGCCGTCCTGGCACGGGTTGAGAGGATGGAGCGTGATGGCCTGCGTGCCGTCCTCGATACGCTCGATAATGCCTATCCAATTGAGTTGCGCGGCGACGCACGGCGCTTTGCCGCTTTTCGCGCCCGCTGGCTCGGCAGCGATCCGGCAAGCTTTGCTGCCATCTACCGCATGCTCGCCGGCACGGACCTGCAGGCCGAGTTGCCGCACATCGCCTGTCCGGCGCTGGTGATCGCCGGCGCGCTCGATCGCACGCGTCCGCCGGCGCTGGTCGAGCCGGTGGCACGTGCGATCCCCGGCGCGCGCTACGTCGTGCTCGAGACGGGACACTACGCGGCCGTGCAGACGCCTGAGCTGTATGCGCAGACGATCGGTGAGTTCCTCGACGCTGCGGGCGCGTGAGTCCCTCTACAGGGTGGCCTGCGTGCCGAGAACCACGGTTGCCTGCGAGGACAGAACCCCGCCATTGCCGTGCGCCAGCGCGACCTCGCAATCCTTCACCTGACGCGCGCCGCACTCGCCCCGGAGCTGACGCACCGCCTCGATCAAGAGGAACAGCCCGTACATCCCCGGGTGACAATAGGACAGGCCGCCGCCATTGGTGTTGACTGCGAGGCTGCCCTTGGGGCCGATGCGCCCCCCTGTGACGAACGCGCCACCTTCGCCTTTCTTGCAGAAGCCGAGATCTTCCAGGAACAGAATGGTGTTGATCGTGAAGGCATCGTAGAGCTCGACGGCATTCACGTCGGCAGGTCCGAGCTTGGCCATTTGGTAGGCCGCCTTTCCGGCAGCCAGCGCCCCGGTCACCGTCAGGTCCGGCATGCTGGAAATGCTGGAATGGGTGACCGACTGGCCGCAGCCCAGCACATAGGCAGGCGGCTTCTTGAGCGAGCGGGCACGCTCGGCAGATGTGACGACCACGGCACCGCCGCCATCGGTGACCAGGCAACAGTCTCGTACCGTGAAAGGATAGCTCACCATGCGTGCAGAGAGCACCCCCTCGATCGTCAGCGGCTTCTTCTCCCAGGCAACCGGATTGAGCAGCGCCCATTCGCGCGCCGCAACAGCGACGGCGGCCAGCTGCTCCCGCGTCGTGCCGAACTCATGCATATGCCGCGAGGCGGCAAGCGCGTACGCACTCGATGGCATGAACGGCTTGAAGGGTGTTTCGTACGGATTGATCTCTCGCACCGACGCCTGTTTGCGCCCGACGCTGCGCTGCGTGCTGCCGTAGGCAATGACGGCGACGTTGCAGAGGCCGAGCGCAATCGCGCCCATGGCATGGGCAACGTGGTATTCGAACGACGAGCCACCGACGATGGTCGAGCCGAGGAATGGCGGGTCGATGCCGAGATATTCGGCCAGTGCCAGCACCGATAGCCGACTCTGGGCGGTCGCCGCGAACAGGCCATCGACATCCTTCAGGTTCAAGCCGCAGTCGTCGAGCGCGCGCCTGGTTCCCTGCGCCATCAGGTCGATAGCGGAGAGACCGTCTGCCACCTGGCCGAGATCGGATTCCGCGACCCCCACAATTGCCGCGCTGCCCCGTTTGAGCCCTTCCATCACGCGCCCTCCACCGGAACGAAGACGGGATAGGGTGCCTCCTCGCCGCCAGGCCGGTGCACGCGGAAGCGCACGCGTTGCCCGATGCGCACCTGCTCCGGCGCAATGTCTTCCACCCGGCTCATCAGACGGAAGCCTTCGTCGCAATCGACCAACGCCACGTTGAAAGGCTTGCCCTCCGCGGGATGCACGACCGTTGTGGCGTGGACGGTTCCAAGCCCCTTGCTGACGCGCCACTCCAGCCGATCGCTGCCGGTGAAAGGACAGAGCAAACGGGGATAGAACACGGCTCGTCCCGCGTCTGGGCTGAACTGATAGGCCAGCTCGCCGCGTTCGAGGTGATCGACGTATGTCTTGAGAGGAGCGTCTTGATTGCCGGGCATGCGTGTCGATGGTCCCAAGTTGCACGATGACTGCCAGCTGCGTTTCTAGCCCTGTAGCGCAGCGGCAATCAACTGTGGTTTGTTTTCCCTGCGCCCCGCCGACTACAATCGTCGCATCGAGCATCAAGCCGAGCGAGTGTCATGAGCATTGGGTCGATGAAGCTGCTTTGGTCGTCCCGATCGCCCTTCGTGCGCAAAGTCATGGTGGCGACGCACGAAATCGGCCTTGCCCATCGCGTCAGCCTCGAGCGCGTCGTGGTGGCGGCCAACAAGCCCAACGCGGGCGTCATGGCGCTGAACCCGCTCAACAAGATCCCGACGCTGGTGCTCGAGGACGGCACCGTGCTCTATGACTCGCGCGTGATTTGCGAGTATCTCGACACCCTGCACGACGGACCGAAGCTCTTTCCGCCCGCCAAGGCTGCGCGTTGGCCCGTCTTGCGTCGGCAGGCCCTCGGGGACGGCCTGATGGAAGTCATCGTGCTCCGGCTGGGCGAGCAGAACCGTCCCAAAGAGACGCAAAGCGAAAGCCACCTGGCGTCATACCGGCTCAAGATCGCGTCCGCGCTCGATCGGATCGAGGCTGAGGGAATAGGCTCGGCAAGCCTGCCCGACATCGGACACATCGCCATCGGTTGCGCTTTGGGACATCTCGATTTTCGCTACTCTGCAGACGATTGGCGGGCCGGCCGGCCCACGCTGTCGGCCTGGTACGCTGAGTTTGCCAGTCGCCCGTCGATGCGGGCCACCGAGTACGCTGACGTCTATTGAGACCCACCCGGCGCCGCATGAGAGGACCAGCACATGATCAAGGCCCCGCAGCAGCAAATTCCCGGCGTCTACCATCGCCGCGTTGGCGATATCGTCGTCACCGCAATCAGTGACGGCTTCCTCGATGGGACGCTGGAAGTGCTGCGCAACATCAGTCAGGACGAGGCCCGCCAGATCCTGACCGAGTCCTTCCGTCCGGCCCGCCGCACGGCCGTCAACGCGTTCCTGGTCTACTCGGCGGGCCGCCTCGCCCTGATCGAAACCGGATCGGGCAACTATCTGCTGCCCACGGCTGGCAAGGTCATGGCCAACATCAAGGCGGCCGGCGTCGATCCCGCCGACATCGAGGCCGTGTTGCTGACCCACATGCACCCTGACCACTCCGCCGGCCTCACCGACATGGCCACCGGCACGCGCAACTACCCGAGCGCCGAGCTCGTGATGCACGAGAACGAACCCGGGCATTGGTTCGATGACACCAAGATGGCCAAGGGGACTGAGCGAGAGAGGAAGCTCTTCTTCCAAGCCGGCCGCGAGCAGGTCGCACCCTACAAGGATCGCTGGCGCCTCTTCAGGGAGGGCGAGGTCTTCCCCGGCATCACCGCCATCCCGCGCCCCGGCCACACGCCGGGCCACACCACGTTCATGATCAGCTCCGGGATGGAGCAGCTGCTGATCTGGGGCGACACCGTGCACGTACCCGAAGTGCAGACCGCGCGGCCTGAAGTGTGCATGGACTTCGACACCGACAAGGATGCGGCAGCCTCCTCGCGCCGCAAGGTGTTCGATATGGTCGCCACCGACCGGCTGCTCGTCACGGGCATGCACCTGCACTTCCCAGGCTTTGCCCACCTGGTACGCAACGGCACCGGCTATCGCTTGATACCGGCCGCATGGGAACAGGCATCTATAAGCCTGCGAGCCCTTACTTGATCTTGATGCCCGTTGCGGCGATGACCTTGCCCCAGCGGTCGATCTCGCTCTTTACGTAGCCCGAGAACTCTTCAGAGGAATTGCCGACGGCGATGGCGCCGTGCGCCGCGAGCTTGTCCTTGACCTCAGCGGAGTGGAGAGCTTGGACGGCGGCGGAGTGAAGTTTGGCAACGACCGCCGGCGGCGTCGCGATGGGGGCCACGAGGCCGTACCAGTTGTCGGCTTCCACCTGGGGCATGCCCAGCTCTGCCATTGTGGGAACCGACGGCAGGTTCGGAACGCGCTTCCGGCTGCCGACCGCCAGCGCGCGCAGCTTGCCCGACTGCACACTGCCGAGCAGCACCGGAACATCGGCAAACATCAGCTGAACATGGCCGCCGAGCAGGTCGTTCACGGCTGGTGCTGCCCCGGTGTAGGGCACGTGCACCAAGTCGATCTGGGCCGTGAGCTTCAGCAGCTCCATGGCAAGATGGGGCATGCCGCCGAGGCCTGTCGAGGCGAACACCAGCTTGCCGGGCTGCGCTTTCGCCGCGGCAACGAGCTCAGCCACGCTCTTCACCGGCACGTTTTCATTGACGACGAGAATTTCCGGTACCGACACGACCTGCGTAATGAGGGCCAGGTCCTTCAGTGGGTGGAAGGGCATATTCTCGCGCAGATTCACGTTCATCGCGAGCCCGCTCGAGGGCGCGATCGCAATGGTGTAGCCATCGGGCTCTGCCTTGGCGACAGAAGCGATGCCGGTGAGGCCGCCGGCGCCGGAGCGAGTCTCGATCACGATGGTCTGTCCGAGTATCGTCGCCATCTTCTCCGTCAAAATACGGCTGATGGTGTCGGCCGGACCACCGGCAGGAAATGGCACGATGAATTTGACGGTGCGGTTCGGAAAATCTTGAGCAACCAGCGTGCTCGGCCACGCAAGGACACCGATCAAGCATAAGGCGCGGACGAGTGTGGACATGGCGACGTCTCCCAACTCGCCATTACGCACACATCGGGCCCCGATTGTCACGCGCATCTGGTGATCGCTGGGAAGCCGCACGCAAGGCTTCAGCTGCGAGCGAGCCTGATCCGCTCGCTGTAGATGGGCAAAGTGAGCCCGCACACTTCGAAGCGGCAGAGGTACCCCATCAGGAAGGCGTTGACACCCATTCGGTAGAGCTGGGCCACGTCACCGGCGAGAAGCGCCTCTCGCTCCTCAGCCGTCAAATCGCGATCGGCTATTGTCCCGGCAGGGTCCGCCTTCAGTCTTTCGCGAAACGCGCGATCGCGCAGCACGTCCCGGCACAGACGATTGACAGCGAGAACAGACATGGCTCAGCTCCACCGCCAGCCCGCATACGCGTGGCCATTCTCCATTTGCTTCTCCAGGAAGTCCGGCCTGCGATTGCCGACACAGGCGAGCATCGCAATCCAGTTCAACAGCTCGCCCCCGACATTGCCGGCCTGCAGCATGCGCGCCTCGGTTGCCGCTTCGATCAGCGCAGCGACTTGCCCCTCCTGTACGTACCGACACACCTCGTGCACCCAAGCGGGGTCGGGAACGCCGTCCGATTTTCCGGGATCGATGCGAGGGCCCCACACTTCGAGCGAGAAGCTGCCCGTGCCGACCACGGCGACGCGCAGGGGCTCGGCCCATTCCTCGATCGCTTTCTTGATCGCAGTTCCGAGGTCGAAACAGCGCTGCGCCGATGGCAGCGGCGGGATGTGGCCATTGATGAACACTGGGATAACGGGGGTCTTCATGTCCGGAGTCATGAAGTGCAATGGGACGATGACCGAGTGATCGACCTCGAAGTCCTGCAGCAGCGCAACATCGAAGCCCGCGCGCACCGCACGCTCGCGCACGTGCGCCGCAAGCGACGGAAGCGATCTGATCGTGTAGATCGGAACGGCGCGCGGCTCGTCGTTCGGACCCTTGAACGCTTCGGTGATGCCCGTTGCGAAGACCGGGAGGTTGTCGAGGAAGAATGTATTGAGGTGGTCGGTATCGAAGATGACGATGGCATCGGCGCGCGCCCCCAAAAAAGATTCGCGCACCTTTGCGAAGAGCTGAGCCGTCGGTGACTGCGGGCCGTCACGCTGCACCATCCACGGGAAAAACGGTGTATGCGGCACGCCGTACGCGGCGACAACCTGTGCCAACTCGAGGACTCCCGGTCAGTTTGCCTTGACGCCCGCGGCCTTGACGAGCGCCGCGTTCGACTCGATCTCCCGGGCAACGAGCCCTTCGAACTCTGGCGAGGACATTTGCATCGGATCAGCTCCCAGCTTGGAAAGCTTTTCGGCAACCGCCGGATCGGCTAGAGCCTTGCTGATCTCGCCATAGAGGCGGTCCGTGATGGCCTTCGGCGTCTGTCGCGGCGCAAATGTGCCGATCCAGAACTCGTACTCCGAATTGGGGTATCCCGACTCCACGGTTGTCGGCACGCCGGGTAGCGCCGAGGCGCGCCGCACGCTGCTGACAGCCAGCGCCGACAATTTGCCCTCCCTGATCAACGACAAGGCCGGAAGGATCGGGCAAAAATAGAAGTCGATGCGATCGGCGACGATCTCAGTCAGCGCCTCGGGCGCACCCTTGAAGGCGACGTGCTGGGCTTGGATGTTTGCGCTCAGCTTGAAGCGCTCGGCTGTCAGGTGCGCCGCACTCCCGGCGCCTGCTGAGGCGTAGTTCAGCGCGCCAGGGTTCTTTTTCGCTGCTTCCACGAGATCCTTGACGGACTTGTACCCCTTCGCCGGCGAAGCAACGAGAACGCTCGGCAGATTGGCAAGCAGGGCAATGGCAGTGAAATCCTTGGCCGCGTCGTAGGGCAGCTTCGAGTAGGTCGAAGGCGTCACAGTATGGGAGGAGGAGTTGACCAGCAGGGTGTAGCCATCGGGCTCTGCTTTCGCGACGGCGTTGGCACCGATCGTTCCCCCTGCACCGACACGGTTCTCCACGACGATGGTCTGTCCGACCTGCTTGGAAACCTGATCGAAGACGCTGCGCGCGATGACGTCGGTGGCGCTGCCCGCACTGAAGGGAACGACCGCCTTGATGGGCTGCTTGGAGGGCCACTCCTGGCCAACGGTGATGGTAGGCATGAGGAATAGTGATGATGCAACAACCGAGCACGACAGTGCAACGCGAGTGCCCCTGGCCATTCTGCGCTCCCTCCGTCGACTGCTCTTTGGGCGTCTGCGGGGCATACTACACGAGACCCGCGCGCCTGCCAGTCCGATCCTGGAGGCGCCATCGACGCTAACTCTTGCGCTGTGGTTGCACCCATGGCCTATTCAGCTGCCTCAGACGTCGCGTCTTCCGTGAGGCTCGCATGGCCGATAGGGCAGAAAAGGAGCAAGGGCCGCGGGACGCAGCGGCCTCCACGCTCGAGCAGCCCACAGGCGCGCTCGCGCGCGAGGCCGGGTTTGGCAGCGATGTCGTTGCCGACACGCTGCGTGCCCTCGACATTCCCTTTGTCGCTCTCAATCCCGGCTCGAGCTTTCGCGGCCTGCACGACAGCCTGGTGAACTACCTGGGCAACGAACGCCCCTCCATGCTGCTGTGCCTGCACGAGGAGCACGCGGTCGCCATCGCCCACGGCTGGGCCAAAGTCACAGGCCGCGCCATGGCAGCCGCAGTGCATGCCAACGTAGGCCTCATGCACGCGACCATGGCGGTCTTCAACGCGTGGTGCGATCGCATGCCGGTGCTGCTCATCGGTGCAACGGGGCCCGTCGATGCCGAGAAGCGTCGGCCCTGGATCGACTGGATCCACACGGCTCGGGATCAAGGTGCGCTGGTGCGCGGCTATGTGAAATGGGACGATCAGCCGGCATCGCCGGCGGCGTCGCGCGAGGCCTTGGTCCGTGCAAAATGGCTGGCGGAGGCCACCCCGCAGGGTCCGGTCTACGTCAACCTGGATGCCGGGATGCAAGAGGCTGCGCTCGAGGCCGCGCTTCCACCGATCGACTGCTTGCGCCTAGTCCCGGCAGTCAAGAGTGTAGCTGATCCCGGTCTCGTCAGCCGTGCGGCCGCTACCCTTGCTGATGCCCAGCGGCCGGTGATGCTGGCCGGGCGCGGCTCGCGCGCGCTCGGATTCATGGGAGAGGCGGATCGCTCTGGCCGAGCGTATCGGTGCCCGCGTCGTCACCGACCTAAAGCTCGCCGCCGCTTTTCCCACTGATCATCCCCTTCATGTCGGAATGCCTGCCACGTGGCTTGACGCCGAAGCCGCGGCCGCGCTCAAGGAAGCCGACGCTATCCTCAGTCTCGATTGGGTCGACCTTGCCGGGACGCTGAGGGCCGCATTTGGGCTGGCGAGCCCGTCCGCGAAGGTCATCCATGCCTCCCTCGATCACCACCTGCACGGTGGCTGGAGCATGGACTACCAAGGCCTGGCGCCCATCGACGTGCTGCTGGCGGCGGACTCCGACACGGTCGTCGGCGCCCTGCTCGAGGCCCTGCAATCGCGACCATCCAGGCCTATGCGGGGGCAGCCCCGATCGTTTCCCGTCGAGGATGTGCCGGCGGATGCCCTGCGCGTCACGCATTTGGCCCACGGGCTGCGCCGCGCGGCACAGGGGCGCCAAGTTTCGCTGCTCCATCTCCCCCTGTCCTGGGACGGCCGACTGTGGCCGTTCCGGCACCCGCTCGACTTCATCGGCCAGGACGGCGGAGGCGGCGTCGGCGCCGGGCCCGGCATCTCGGTTGGCGCCGCCCTCGCCCTGCGCGGTAGCGGCCGCTTACCCATCGGGATTTGTGGTGACGGCGATTTCCTGATGGGCGCAACCGCGCTTTGGACAGCTGTGCACTACCGTATTCCCCTCCTGGTCGTCGTCGCCAACAACCGTTCCTTCTACAACGACGAAGTACATCAGGAGCGCGTGGCTCGTCAGCGCGGCCGGCCCATCGAAAACAAGTGGATCGGCCAGCGCATCTCCGATCCGGACGTCGACATTGCCGGGCTGGCGCGTGCCCAGGGGGCGCAGGCGTTCGGGCCGATTACGCGAGGTGAGGACCTGGTCCCCGCCTTCGAAGCCGCCATCGCCGCAGTCGAGGCCGGAGGCACAGCGGTCGTCGATGTGCACGTCGAACCGGGATATGCGCCGGCCATGGCCGCGGCGGTCGCGCGTTCAGATTGAGTGGGTGGCACGGGAGCTCCTGATGTCCGTGTCGGCGACATCGAGGGAAGAGATGGAGCGGGACGCCGCGGTCGCAGCGGCGACCCGTCCACTGCTGCTCGTGCAGGACCTCGCCAAGAGTTTCGAAACACCAGAGGGGCCTTTGATCGCGGTCGACCGGGTATCGTTCGCGGTGGGGCACGGCGAGCTCGTCTCCCTGATCGGACCGTCTGGTTGCGGCAAGTCGACAATATTCAACATGATCGGTGGACTGACGCCGATGTCCGAGGGCCGCGTGATGGTCGACGGCGGGGTGGTGTCCGGACCGCACCCGGCCATCGGTATGGTGTTCCAGGAGGAATCAACCTTTCCCTGGCGCACGGTATTGGAGAACGTTGCCTTTCCGCTCGAAATTCAGGGCATGCGCAGGAAAGAGCGCATCGAGCGTGCCATGCGTTTCATCGAGATTGTCGGCCTCGACGGCTTCCAGAAGCGCTACCCGTCCGAACTGTCGGGCGGCATGCGCCAGCGCGTCTCGATCGCCCGCGCATTGGGTTTCAGCCCGAAGATCCTGCTCATGGACGAGCCCTTCGCTTCGCTCGATGAGCAGACCCGGCTGCTGCTGGGCGACAAGGTCCTCGAGCTTCAGCAGCAGTTGAGCCAGACCATCCTCCTCATAACGCACAATATCACCGAGGCGGTGCAGCTCTCCGACCGCATCCTGGTCATGAGCTACCGGCCTGGACGGATCAAGCGGGTGGTCGAGATCAACCTGCCGCGCCCGCGCACGTCCGCGATCGTCTCCAGCGATGCGTTCGGCCGGTACGTAGCCGAAATATGGGGCGACCTTCGCGAGGAGGCGAGCCGCGGCATGCGCACGCAGGAAGGTCGGGCGGCGAAGGCGGAGAGGATGTGATGACCGCTCCGTCTCTCCTTCTCCGCCATTCGCCGGCGATCGTCGGTGTCGCGAGCGTCATTGCACTCTTCGCCGCCATCGAGGGTTTGATCCGCGCTAGCGTCATCAACCGGCACGTCGTGCCGCTGCCAAGCCAGGTGCTGCTGGCCTTTCCGAGGGTGATTGCCGAGGAGGATGTGCTCGGTCGCTTTCTTACGACGGCGGGCGAAGCAGCGGCTGCGGCACTTCTCCTGGCGGCCACTGCGATCCCGTTGGGCGTCCTTCTGCACCGGACCCAGCTCATCTGTACGGCAGTGGAGGGCTGGATCGCGGCCATGGCCGCCGCTCCGCTCGTCCTCATCTATCCGCTCTTTCTCGTCATCTTCGGCCGCAACGCCCTCACCATCATCATGATCGGCTTTGCTGCCGGGCTGGCTCCAGTCATCCTCAAGACGCTGGAGGGTCTCAGAGCCACGCGCCCCGTACTGCTCAACGTTGGACGCAGTTTCAGGCTCTCCCGCGCTCAGCAGTTTTGGAAGATCTTGCTGCCCTCTGCCCTGCCCAGCATCTTCACCGGCATGCGGCTAGGCCTGATCTTCGCGCTCATCAACGTGGTCGGCGTCGAGTTCCTGATCAACTTCGGCGGCCTCGGCCAGCTGATCAACGATCTGGCGGAGCGTTATGACCTTCCCGCCATGTACGCGACGATCTGCTTCGTGATCCTGGTCAGCGTCGTGTTTTTCATGGGACTGGAGCACTTGGAGCGATGGCTGCGACCCAGGCAATAGGCTCCGCGCCGCACAGGCGCGCCTTCGTACGCCAGGTGCTGGTGGCGCGCGCCGTCATCGCTGTCGCCTTGCTCGCGTTCTGGGAGCTGGTCGCGCGCTCCCGACTGTTGTTCGAGGGCGTCGTCCCGCAGTTGGATGTCATCGCGCGAGGACTTGGGCGCCTCCTCGCTGCGCCTGCATTCTACACCAACCTGCAGACCACGGCTGGCGAGGTTGGGACCGCGCTCATCATCGGCGGCTCGGCCGGCTTGCTGGTGGGTCTCGTCCTGGGTGCCAACCGCTTCCTAGGGCGGGCGTTCGAGCCGTACCTCTACTATCTGGGGCCAACCCCCAAAATCATCTTCTTTCCCATCATGATCATGTGGTTCGGGACCGGTCCGGGCTCGAAGATCGCCATGGGCGCGGTTTCGTGCTTCTTTCCGGTCGCTCTCAGCGTGGCCGCCGGCATGCGTCAGATCGATCAGGTGCTGATCCGGGTGGGCCGCAGCTTCCGCGCCAGTTCTCTGCAGATGGCTTCGAAGGTCTACCTTCCGGCCATGCGTGATCCGGTGGTCAACAGCTTCCGGCTCGGGCTGGGGGTGGCAGTCATCGGCGTGCTGCTCGCCGAAACCAAGCTCTCCAACCGCGGACTGGGGTTCATGGTGATCGACAGCTATTCCCGCTTCGATATGCCGGCCATGTATGCCCTGCTGATCGTGATCTTCGTGCTCGCTGTGGGGTTGAATGCGGGTCTGAGCCGTCTCGCCCGTAGCGGCAACGGTGCCCGCGCGTCCGCAGCCTTGGGCTGATCGCGCGGCAGAATGGGCTCGTGAGGAGGACACAGCATGATCAAAAGGACCATGACAGCAACGGCACTGGGCGTCGCATTGGCGGTCGCACTCGGTGCGGGCGGTGCCGTCGCGCAGGACAAGCTGAAACTCGCCATCGGCCAGAAAGGCAACTGGGACACGGCCATCCCCGAGCTCGGGATACGTGCCGGCATATTCAACAGGCACGGGCTCGAGCTGGAATTGCTCTACACCAAGGGTGGCGGCGAGACCCAACAGGCCGTGATCGCGCGTAGCGCCGACATCGGGCTTGCCGCTGGCACCTTGGGCGTCATGGGTGCCTTCTCGAAGGGAGCACCGGTGCGCATTATCGGCGCGCAAGCGACAGGCGCCGCCGACTTCTGGTACGTACGTGCTGATTCCCCCATCAAGACGCCGGCGGACCTGTCTGGGAAGACCATGGCCTTCTCCACCAACGGCTCTTCCACTCACTCGATGGTTCTCGGCTTCATCGAGAAGTACAAGATTGCGGCAAAACCCACCGCGACCGGCGATCCGGCGGGCACCTTCACGAGCGTCATGTCGGGCCAAATAGATGCTGGATGGTCCTCGCCACCTTTCGGTCTGGACGCCATGGCCGGCAACAAGATCAGGCTTATCTGGCGCGGCAACGATCTCGAGCACGTTCGCAGCCAGACGGTGCGCACCATCATCGCCAATGCCGACGAGCTGAAAGAGCGCCCCAAGGCGTTCGCGCGCTTCATCGCAGCCTACCGCGAGACGGTCGACTACATGCATTCGAGCGACAAAGCGCTGGCCGAGTATGCCGACTTTGCCAAGACCTCCATCGACAATGCCAAGCTCGTGCGCACCGACTTCTTCAGCAAGGACATGATCGATCCGCTGAACTTCAAGGGCGCCGCCGAACTCGCCGACAACGCGGTCAAGTTCAAGTACACGACCGAGAAGCTGACCGAGGTGCAGCTCAAGGAGCTGATCCAAATTCCCGGCGCAAAGTAGACTGAGGGAAGGAGCCATGAGCAGCGAGACGAGCCCCCTGCGCCTGGTGCTGCCGAAGCAACGCGGCGCCTACTACGGTGGCGCCTGGCATACACCAAAGACGGGCCGTGTGATCACGACGCACAGCCCCGGCACAGGCGAAAGCCTGGGCGAGGTCGCGCATTGCTCGGGCGACGAAGTCGATGCAGCGGTTGAAGCGGCGAACAAAACCTTCAAGACGTGGCGCGACGTTGCTCCCCTCGAGCGGGCCAGGCTTCTGCGTCAAATTGCGGGGATCGTTCGTGCGCATGCCGAAGAGCTGGCGATGATCGATGCCGCCGACGGCGGCAACCCTTTCAGCGCCATGATCGGGGACGCGGCCATCGCCGCAGCGCAGCTTGAATTCTTTGCCGGCCTCGTCACCGAGATGAAGGGCGCCTCGATCCCCATGGGCCCGAACGTCGTAAATTTCTCGGTGCGCCAGCCGCTTGGTGTCGTTGCGAAGATCCTGCCCTTCAATCACCCCTTCATGTTCTGCGCCGGCAAGATCGCGGCACCTCTGGCGGCCGGCAATACGGTGGTGGTCAAGCCGCCCGAGCAGGCTCCATTGTCGTCACTGCGCTTTGCCGAGCTGATCGATGGCCTCCTCCCACCAGGGGTGTTCAATGTGGTGCCGGGCGGCGTTGAGGCGGGTTCGGCGCTTGCTGGTCACGCCAAGGTGGCGATGATTTCCGTCATTGGCAGTGTCAACACGGGCCGGGCGGTCATGCGCGCCGCGGCCGATCGGGTGAAACCCGTGATGCTCGAGCTTGGAGGCAAGAATGCGCTGATTGCCTTCGCAGATGCCGACCCGGATGCGGTCGCGGCAGGTATCGTTGCCGGCATGAACTTCGCGTGGTGTGGCCAGTCCTGCGGCTCGACCAGCCGCGCCTTCCTGCACGAGGCCATCCATGATGCCGTGCTGGAGCGGCTCGTCGCTCGGCTGAAGAACCTGCGGCCCGGCCTGCCCACCGACCCTGAGACGCGCATGGGTGCGATCGTGAGCCGGGAGCAGCACCAGCGCATCTTGGAACTCATCGAGGGCGCGAAGGCCGAGGGCGCAAGGCTCGTGACTGGGGGTGGCCCACCGCCGGAGGCGGCGCTGCGCAACGGCTGCTTCATCGAGCCGACTGTTTTCTGCGGCGTTACGCAGGCCATGCGGATCGCCAACCAGGAGGTCTTCGGTCCCGTGCTCGCCGTGCTGAAGTGGAGCAACGAGGGCGAGATGCTCGATGAGATCAACGCCGTCGACTACGGCCTGACGTGCTCGATCTGGACCAACGACCTCGCTGCTGC
Source organism: uncultured Alphaproteobacteria bacterium (assembly GCA_963827545.1). Taxonomy (GTDB): domain Bacteria; phylum Pseudomonadota; class Alphaproteobacteria; order Rhizobiales; family Hyphomicrobiaceae; genus AWTP1-13. The sequence goes on along the minus strand of CAWHBI010000007.1, from coordinate 29,994 downwards.
GCACCGCACGGCCAGCGCCGCGGAGGTGGGCTACGTCTGGATCAACGAATCTTCCAAACACTTCCTGGGTGCACCCTTCGGCGGCGCCAAGCAATCGGGATTCGGCCGCGAGGAGTGCCTGGAGGAGCTTCTGAGCTACACGCTGGAGAAGAATATCCACGTGCGTTTCGGCCAGGACTGATTTCGGCAGATTGGGCTCTACGACTTGGTATGCTGCCGACGGGGAAAATCCGATGCAAGTCGTCATTGTGGGTGGAGGGATCGGAGGGCTTACGCTCGCACTGATGTTGCATGCGCGCGGCATCGAGTGCCAGGTCTATGAGGCGTCACCAAAAATCCGCGAGCTTGGGGTCGGCATCAACGTGTTGCCGCATGCCATAGCCGAGCTTGCCGAGCTGGGACTTCTGGCGCGGCTCGACGAGGTGGCCATCCGCACGAGGGAGCTGATCTACGCGAACCGCTTCGGGCAGGAGATTTGGCGCGAGCCGCGCGGCGTAGAGGCCGGCTACGAGGTGCCGCAGTTCTCCATTCACCGTGGGCATCTGCAGGGAGTCCTGCGCGACGCCGTGCTCGAGCGGCTCGGCCGCAAGGCGGTTCACACCGGCCACGTGTTCACCTCGTTTGCGCAAGACGAGGCCTGCGTAAAGGCCCGCTTCAAGCAGCTGCCCAAGGGTTCACGCATCACAGTTGCCGGCGACATCCTGATCGGCTGTGACGGCATCCATTCGGCGGTACGGCGACAGCTCTATCCGGACGAGACCGGACTCAAATGGAACGGCGTGTTGATGTGGCGCGGGGCTACCGCGGCCAAGAGTTTCCTCGACGGGCGAACCATGATTGTCGGTGGCGGATTCAATAACAAGCTGGTTCTGTATCCGATCGCGCCGGCGAAGAACGGCAAGCAGCTGATCAACTGGGTCGTCACCTATCGCATGGGAGACGGCTCGGACCCACCGCCACGGCGAGAGGATTGGAACAGGCACGGCACGCTCGACGAGCTCATGCCGCACGTGCGCCGGTTCAGCACCCCGCATGTCGATCTCGACAAGCTCGTGAAGGGCGCGCCAGCGTTCTACGAATATCCGATGGCCGACCGCGATCCACTCCAGCGCTGGACGCATGGAAGGGTGACCCTGCTCGGCGATGCCGCGCATCCCATGTATCCCGTCGGCTCGAACGGGGCGAGCCAGGCTATCCTCGATGCGCGTTGCCTTGCCGATCAGCTGGTCTCGAGCGAGCACGCGCGCGCCGCCTTGGCAACTTACGAAGCGGACCGGTCACCGAAGACGGCGGAGATCGTGCGCAACAATCGCAAGGGCGGACCCGAGGGCGTCATCGACGAGGTGGAGCGTCGGGCACCCGATGGCTTCGACGATATCGACGATGTGCTCAGCCATGCCGAGCGCGAGGCAATCGTAAAGGGCTATGCCCAGCTTGCGGGGTTTGCGAAGGAGCAGGTGAACAGAGGCGGAAGGGCAAGCCCGAAGCTTCCCGCCAGCGGCAAATCAGGGCCATTGCGGACAGCGCGAAGCCCGCACAAGTGAACTGGGCCTCACTTGCGATCGTATGCACCTGCGATGGCATCGACATAGCGTGCGATCGACGCCTGTAGGATGCCCTTGCCGCCTGCTGGAATGACCCGATCGAAGAAGTGGCCGTAGATGGCATCGAACGCGAACGGCTGCAGCGCCGCGCCGATGGCGGTCACTTGCTTGGCCGAAAGGGGAATGAGGTTCGGATAGCTGCGCATGAACGTGAGGAATTTCCGGTCCATGGTCACCGTGGCGATGTCGGACGAGCACAGCACGCCGCGGCCACCGGCGCCTTCCGCCCAGTGCAGCATGCTGCCGCCAGCGAAGTGCCCGCCGCCGCGGATCAGCGTGACGCCCGGCAATAGGGTCAGCGTTTCGCCCTTCCACAAGGCCACGGCAGGATCTGGCCGCATGATCCAGCGCTCGTCATCGGCGTGAATGTGCACGGGGATGCCGCCGAACGCGCGGCTCCATTCCACCATTGTGGTGTAGAAGTGGGGATGCGATATGCCGATCGCCTTCAGGCCCCCGAGCCCGTTGACCAAGGTGACGGTGGCCTCGTCCAGCATCGATATGCAGTCCCACAGGATGTTGCCGTGGGCCGTGCAAATGATGAGCGCGCGCTGGCCGATGGCAAAGGAGGGCTGCGTGCCAATGCCAATTACACCGGGCTCGTGCTGGCGGTAGGCATTGAAGCGTCCGGCGGCCAGCGCTGTTAAAGTTGTCCAGCCTTGTCCGCCGGGCGGCACGTACTGCCGCTCTTCTTCACAGATCACGCACTGTGGTGGCGGGCCTTTGCTTGGCGTGTACTGGATACCACAGGCGGTGCAGATATACGCTTGCATTCCTCTCGCGCTCCCATCCGGTTCAGCGTCAGGGACGGGCCACGGCTCAAGCCTTCCCGGGCGGTGGCGGGAGGAAATTCACGTCGTGCAGAGCGGCGAGGCGCGTGACTTCGGCCGGGTCGGGCACGTTGTGGATCTTCTTGAAGAGGTCGAACAGCTTTCCGGTGGGCGATACCCAGAACAGGCATTTGATTGGCTGGTCGCTCTTGTTGAAGAGCCCGTGCATGATCTTCATCGGCAGCCGGATGAAATCGCCGGCTGTGGCGGTCGACTCTTTGCCGTCGAGTATCAGGTCGAACTTGCCTTCGAGAACGTAGATGAATTCGTCCTGGTTGGTGTGAATGTGCGGCGGCACGAACGTGCCGGGCGGAAGCAGGGCGTGCCAGGAGAAGGCGGTCTCGGAAAGCGCCTTGGGCACATAGGTCTGGCCGAGGATGCTCCACGATAGGTTCTCGATGCCCTTCCCCTGCTTCGTCACGCCTACCTTCATGGGCTTCATGGAGTTGCTCCGTAGCTGGACCTAGATCGAGAGATAGCGGTCGCGTGTGACGGGATCAGCTGCGAGCTCCTTGGAGCTGCCCTGCCACACGATCCTACCCTTCTCCAGAATGAGATGCCGGTCGGACAGACGCAACAGGGCATCGACGTTCTTGTCGATCACCAGGATGGAAAGCCCGTCGCGCTTGAGGGAACTCAGCCTGTCCCAGATCTCCTGGCGGATCAGCGGCGCCAGGCCCTCGGTGGCCTCGTCGAGGAGCAGCAGCTTGGGGTTGGTCATAAGGGCGCGGCCGATTGCAAGCATCTGCTGCTCGCCCCCCGAGATCTCGTCGCCAAGGTGGCGTCGCCGCTCCGCCAGCCGCGGCAAGAACGAATAGATGCGCTCGAGCGTCCAGTCTTGCGCATCGCCGTTGCGGCTGCTCGCGGTGGCGAGGAGGTTTTCCTCGACGGAGAGGGTCGGGAAGATCTGCCGGCCCTCCGGCACGAGGCCGATGCCGGCCTGGGCGATGCGGAACGGCGGCTCCCCGGCCATCGGCCGACCTTCGACCCAGATCTGGCCTGCCTGCACGGGCAACAGGCCCATGAGGGCGCGGACGGTGGTGGTCTTGCCCATGCCGTTCCGACCCATCAGGCTCACCACCTCGCCGACGCCGACGGTAAGATCGAGGCCGAACAGCACCTGGGCTTGGCCGTAGCCGGCTTCCAGACCCGAGACGGCGAGCAGTGGCGGGCTCATGCCGCCTCCCCGAGATAGGCGGCGCGCACGGCTGGGTTGGCACGCACGGACCGCGGGTCGCCGCTGGCAATGATGCGGCCTTCGACCAGCACCGAGATTTGGTCGGCCAGCGCAAACACCGCCTGCATGTCGTGCTCCACGAGGACGATGGCGTAGCGGTGCTTGAGGCCTTTGAGCGTCGTGACCAGGCGGTGCGCTTCTTCGGCGCCGGCTCCCGCCGTTGGCTCATCGAGGAGCAGCAACTTGGGCGCCTGGGCGATGGCGATGGCGATCTCGAGCCGGCGCTTCTCGCCGTGCGACAGGACCCCGGCAGCCGTGTGCGCGCGATAGGTCAAATCCACGACCTTCAGCGCCTCCAATGCGGGCCTGTTGAGCGCCTCTTCCCGAGCGCTCGGTTGCCAGAAATGGAAGCTGGAGCCTGAGCGTGCCTGCACGGCGAGCGCTACGTTCTCCAGTGCGGTGAAGCTGGGCAGCACCTGCGTGACCTGGAACGTGCGGGCCAATCCGAGATGAGAGCGAGCGGGCATCGCCAAATGCGTGACGTCGCGGCCGTCGAAGGTTATGGAGCCGGCGTCGGGGGCGAGCGCCCCGGAAATCTGGTGAATGAGCGTCGTCTTTCCGGCACCGTTGGGGCCGATGATGGCATGGGTCTCGCCTGCCATGATGTCGAGATCAATGCCGTCGGTGACCCTCAGCGCGCCAAACGATTTGCAGAGGTGCTCCAGTCGCAGCACCGGATTGCTCATCGCCGCCTCCACCGATCGACCGCTACGGCAATGCCGCGCTCGGCGCTCAGCACCAGCGATACGAGCCAGCGCCCAAGCGCCATTTTCCACGCCTTCCAGTGGGTTGTGGCTTCCGCGGCTGCGTGCTTGGCCAACAGCATCAGCCCATCGAGCCAACGGCGCAGGGCCAAGCCCCCGATCCGCCACACCTCGAGGCATTGGGTCGTCACTTTCCGTGCGAAGCCGTCGGCAGCAGCCAGCAGCTGGTCAGCGCTCATTGCGCGCCTCCGCCACGCATCGACCCCACCAGCAATGCCACCCTTGGCGTACAGGACGACCAGCACCAGCACCGGTCCCAGGATCGCCTTCCAATGCTCGGTGAGGCGCGAAAGGGTCTCCTCGAGCATCAGGAAGGCGAGCGCACCAGCGATGGGGCCATACAGCGTGCCGGTGCCGCCCAACAGGACCATGATGATCAACTCGCCGGATCGCTGCCAGTGCATGTAGGCGGGGCTGACGAACTCGACCTGATTGCCCAGGAGAAAGCCGGCAAGACCGCAGATGGTGCCGGCAATGACGTAGACGGTGAGGCGGTAGAGGTACGGCGTGAAGCCGATCGCCTGCATCCGTGTCTCGTTGTCGGTCAGTCCACGCAGGACGCGGCCGAAGCGGGAAGCGATCAGGCGGCCTGTGAAGAGGTAAGTAGCGATGAGCAGGACAAGGACTGCATAGAAGAACGCCGTCTCGCTCTTGAGCATGCGCGTGCCGAAGACCGACGTGCGCGTCGGCCAACTGAGACCATCATCACCACCGTAGGGTGCCATTGAGGTGGCGACAAAAAACAGCATCTGGCAAAACGCCAGGGTGATCATGATGAAATAGACCCCACGCGTGCGCACGGCGATGGCGCCGGTGGCGAGCGCGAACAGGGCCGATGCCAACAGCGCGGCCGGCAAGGCAATCGACAGAGTGCCAAGACCATGGCTGGCGACGATGCCCGCACCATAGGCGCCAATGCCCAGGAAGGCTGCGTGGCCGAACGATACCAGGCCGCCGACGCCGATCAGCAGCTCGAGCGAGAGAGCTGCCATCGCAAAGATCATCACGCGCTCGCCGACCAGCAACAGATAGCCGCCACCAAGAATGGGGCTCAGCAGGGGCAGCAGTGCCAGCAGGGCGAACAGGCCGGATGCCATGCGCTGGTCGAAAGTGAGCGTGCGGAGCGCAGCGGCCGCAACATCCTTGGTGAAGGGCGCAACTGCGCGCATCACGTTCGTCGCCCAGCCGGGAAAAGGCCGGCCGGCCGCACCGCCAGCACGACAGCCATGAGCAAATAGATCCCCATCGAGGCGAGCGCCGGGCCGATGACGCGCGCCGTGCTGGGGGCAAGGAACAGTCGCAGGGCATCCGTCATGAAGGAGCGGCCCAGCGTGTCGATAACCCCGACGAGGAGGGCCGCGATGAAGGCGCCGCGGATCGAGCCGATGCCACCGATGACGATCACGACAAACGCAAGGATCAGGATCTGGTCGCCCATTCCCGGCTCAACGGAAAGGATCGGCGCCACCATCGCGCCGGCGAACCCCGCCAGCATCGCACCGAAAGCGAATACGAACATGAACAGCCGGTTGATGTCGACACCGAGCGCCGACACCATCGGCGCATTGGTAGCGCCGGCCCGCACCAACATTCCGACCCGGGTCGCAGTGACAAAGAGATAGAGCGCCACGGCCACAGCAAGGCCCGCCGCGATGATGGCGAATCGGTAAACGGGATAGCGCAGCCCGTCCATCAGCGGGATGGAGCCGGAGAGGAGGTCGGGGATCGGCATGTTGAGCGGCGCCGCGCCCCAGACGATCTTCACGCCTTGGTTCAGGAAGATGATGACGCCGAACGTCGCCAGCACCTGCTCCAGGTGGTTGCGCTGGTAGAGATGGCGGAACACCAGCACTTCGAGCAACAAGCCGAACAGCATGGAGGCCGGCAGAGCCAGCAAGACGCTGGCGAAGAAACTGCCCGTGAACCGGTAGAACATTACCGACAGGTACGCGCCCAGCATGTACTGCACGCCGTGGGCGAGGTTGATGAAATCCATCACGCCGAAGACGAGCGTGAGCCCCGCCGCGACCAGGAACAGGAGAATGCCCAGTTGCAACCCATTGAACAACTGGACGAGAAGCAGTGGAGTGGACATGGGACGCCTGCGACCCCTCGTGTATCGCCATCGGGGGCGCTTCTGTCATACCGGCCCCTGTCGCCAGTATCCAGCGGCCACAGCCTGAGCAACCCCTACAATGGCCTCCCAGCTGATCGGATGCTGGTGCTGGCTGAGCTACTTCAGGGGGCAGTCGCTGGCGTGGGCGTCGCCATAGTTCTGAAAGATCTTTTGAACGATCTCGGTCTGGAACTTGCCGTCGACGCGCTTGGCCACTTTCACCAGGTAGAAATCCTGGATCGGGAAGCCGTTGCTGTTGAATTTGAAGGCCCCGCGCACCGACTTGAAGTCGGCCTTCTTCAGGGCAGCCCGCAACGCGCCCTTGTCGGAGAGCTTGCCGCCGACCGCCTTCACCGCGCTGTCGATCAGCTGCGCGGTGTCATAGGCCTGCATGGCGTAGCTGCCCGGCACATAGCCGTACTCCTTCTCGAAGTCGGCAACGAACTTCTTGTTCTCGGGCGTGTCGGTATTGGGCGCCCAGGTCATGCCGGAGAAGAAGCCGACCGCTGCATCTTGTTGGGCCGGCAGCGTCGACTCATCGACGGTGAACACCGACAGGAAGGGGATCGTGTCAAGTCCGGCCTGACGGTACTGCTTGACGAGGTTCACGCCCATGCCGCCCGGCATGAATACGAAGAACGCATCGGGCTTTGCGGCCGCAATCCTGGCGAGCTCGGCAGAGAAGTCGAGCTGGCCGAGCGGCGTGTAGACCTCATCTGCGATCTCGCCTTTGAAATGCCTCTTGAAGCCACCGATCATGTCCTTGCCGGCCTGATAGTTCGGCGCCAGGAGAAAGGCTTTCTTGAAACCCTTGTCTTGAGCGAACTTGCCGAGCACCTCCGGCGGCTGGTCGTTTTGATATGAGGTGTTGAAAAAGAACGGGCTGCAGCCTTTGCCTGCCAACGGCGACGGGCCCGCGTTCGGGCTGATCAGGAAGACGTTGGCCTCCGTGATCGGTCTGTGGATCGCCATCAGAATGTTGGAGAAGATGGGACCAACGACGAAGTCGACCTTGTCCCGCTCGAGCAACTGCTTCGCCTTGCCCACCGCCACGTCCGGCTTGAGTTCATCGTCCTGCACGACGATGCTGGTCTGCAAGCCACCGAGACGGCCGCCGGCATGTTTGACCCCCAGATTGAAGCCGTCGCGGAGTTGCCCGCCCAGGACCGCTTGCGGCCCGGAAAGCACCGCCATGATGCCAACCTTGAGCTCCTGAGCCTGCGCCGCGGCGGTTACGAGCGCGGTGACCACCAGAATTCCGGTGCCCGCGAGCTGCTTTATCATCCAACACCCCCAATCCATACGGACCCAATCAGCCGCGTCGGCGCGCACACGGCTGCTGCCGTAGCTCACCGGGCCAACTTTACGGGTACAGCCGATCCTCGGCAACGCCCGTCGCACGTCGCTGCGACGAGCACCTCAGCCAGCATCGTAGATGACGGGTTGGCTTCCCGGCGGTTCGTCTGCTAGACCCCCAAGGCCGGAATAGAGTACCTGCGCTTTGATGACCGGGATGATCGAGGGCGAAACCTCTGATGCCCCACCTCTCCACCGACGACGGCGTCAGGCTCTACTACGAGGAGGCCGGCAGCGGCGCGCCGGTCGTTTTCGTGCACGAGTTTGCCGGCGACCACCGCAGTTGGGAGCCGCAGGCTCGGTACTTCTCGCGGCGCTACCGCTGCATCGCCTTCAACGCACGCGGCTGGCCGCCCTCCGAGGTGCCAGAGGACGTGGCTCGCTATTCGCAAGCGCGCGCCTGCGACGACATCCGCTCGGTCCTCGATGGTCTGCAAATCGACAAGGCGCACATCGTCGGGCTGTCGATGGGCGGCCTCGCCACCCTCCACTTCGGCCTCACCTACCCCTCCCGTGCGCGCTCGCTGCTGGTTGCCGGGGCGGGCTACGGCTCGGAGCCCGGCGAGCGCGAGAAGTTTCGCGCCGAGGCGGTCGTCATTGCCGCCAGGCTGGAGAAGGAGGGCATGGCCGCCTTTGCGCAAGCCTATGCCTACGGCCCTACCCGTGTGCAGTTCGAGAACAAGGACCCGCGCGGATTTGCCGAGTTCAAGGCGATGCTGGCGGAGCACTCAGCCAAGGGCGCGGCCAACACCCAGCTCGGCGTGCAGCGCGAGCGCCCGTCGATCTTCGATCTGGAGGACAAACTCGCCGCCTCGCGCGTTCCGATGCTCGTCGTCACCGGCGACGAGGATTGGCCGTGCCTGCTGCCCGGCGTTTTCATCAAGCGCACCTGCCCGTCTGCCGGCCTGCTCGTGATCCCCAACAGCGGCCACGCCGTCAACATCGAGGAGCCCGCGGCCTTCAACGCCGCGCTCGCCGATTTTCTCGCCCAGGTCGACGCCGGCCGTTGGCCTGCGCGCGATCCCCGCGCCGTCAGCCCGAGCATCACCGGCATGACGAAGTAGCGCGGCCTGGCGTTTGCCCCTTTCGACGAAGGAAACACGTCGGGCCAGCTCCCCGGAGACAGCCCCTTTTCAACCCTGGCAAAGACTGGGACAAGTAGCGCGACCCGGAGACGCCGAGCCTGGCCGGCGATGGTGCGGTGCAGCGAATGGTGCGAGCCAGCCCGATTCTGTCCATGCTCGAATACCCTTGTTATTCTGGGTTCGGGCAGCGGCAAGACCACCGTTTGAACAATGCTCACCCTTCGGCAGATTGAAGTCATCCGCGCCATCATGATCACTGGCAGCGTCGGCGGGGCCGCGCGGCTTCTCAATGTGTCATCGCCCGGCATCAGCCGTGTGATGAAGCATGCCGAGGGCTTGCTCGGTTTGAAGCTGTTCAGTCGGAAGGGCGGACGCTACTCGCCCACGCGAGAGGCCAGCGACATCTTCAGCCAGATCAATGGCGTCTACGACAAGGTCGAGGACCTGGCCTTCGTCATAGGGCGGCTGAAGCGCGGCGCCGATCTCGAACTGAGGATCGGCTCCGTGCCGAGCATCTCCAATGTCATGGTGCCGCGCGCCATCGCGGACGTACGCCGCAAGTTCCCAAACTTGTTGATCGACATCGACATCCTCAAGATCGAGGAAGCCATCGACTACCTGCTGCTCGGCAAGGGTGAGGTCGTGGCCGTCAGCCACAGGTTCGAGCATCCCATGCTCACTTTCGAGCCGCTCGCAAAAGGCCGGCTCAAGTGCATTGTGCCGCTAGGTCATCCGCTCGCGCGGCGCGAGCAGGCTTCAGCCCGTGAAATCGTTCAACACCCCTTGATCGGCATCGATCCGAACGATCCCTACGGACGCATCATGGCCGGCATTTTCTCAAGCCACGCCCTCTCTTACGATGTCACCATCCGGGCGCGCTTCGGCTCCACTGTGTGTGCACTGGTGACCAACGGGCTTGGCATCGCCATCATCGACGAGTTCACGCTCGCCGGCAGCAACTGGCCGGGCGTGTGCGCCATCAAAATCACCGAGCCCACGGTGTTCCAAACCTATGTCGCCTATCGGAAGGATGCGACGCCCTCCAGCTACTGCCTGCAATTCGTGGCCTCGTTGCGGGACCACATGGAGCGCCTGGCGGAAATGGGCGCGCGGGCGAGACCCAGGGCGCGCCGACCCGCCCGAAAAAAGTAACATCAGGTTAAGTCCGACCGAATTCTTGGTAATTGACCGCACTTGAGCGCGGCTGCAAGGTCTCTTGCGCGCGGATGGCCCTGCGCTGCCTCCACAAGAACAACAAGAAGAAACGAGCAGTGGAAACACACGAGGAAATCACCCATGCATCGCAGAACATTTCTAACGTCCGCGGCGGCGGTCGCCGCTCTTCGCGTCGTGCCATCTGCGTCAGCGCAGGACACGATCAAGATTCCCAACATCATCGAGCTGTCAGGGGCCGGCGCGACCGTCGGTAACAACTGGAAGAACGGCTCCTCGCTGGCTGTCGAGGAGATCAATGCGGCTGGCGGCATCCTCGGCAGGAAAATACAGCTCGAATTCGTCGACACCGCCAGCGACCCCGGCAAGGCGCGGGCCGCCATCCAGCGCGCCCTCGATGAATCACCCGTTGCGATCTTCGGCCCAATCTATTCCGGCTCGGTGAGCGCCACGCTGCAGCTGACCAACGAAGCGCAGGTGCCGCAGATAATCGGCGGCGAGGCGGCCAATCTCACCGCCCAGGGCTCGAAATATCTCTTCCGCACATCCTTCGGGCAGAACGTGTCCATGCCGAAGATCGCCAACTATCTGCGCGACGTGGTCAAGGCGAAGTCGCTGGCGATCGTCTACGTCAACAACGACTTCGGCAAGGGTGGCCGCAATGCCATCCTGAAAGAGCTCGAGAGCCGCGGCATCAAGGTGGTGGCGGATCTCTCCACCGAAGCGGGCCAGGCCGATTTCGCTGCCGACGTCATCAAGGTGAAGGGCGCCAACGCTGATGCGGTGTTCGTCTACCTCAACGAGGAGGAGAGCGCGCGTTTCCTGATCGAGGCCAGGAAGCAGGGCCTCGACAAGCCTCTGATCGGCGAGACCACGCTGCTCGGCCAGAAGGTCATCGACCTCGCCAAGGAGGCCGCCAACGGCGTGCGGGGCCACGTCGGGCTTACTGTCGATGCGCCGATCCCCGCCATTCAGGAGTTCGGCAAGAAGTTTCAAGCCAGGTTCAACTACAAGCCGGACCACAACGGCGTGAAGGGCTACATCGCGCCCGCCATGATCAAAGCTGCGGCCGAGAAGGCGGGCAAGCTCGACCCCAAAGCGATAGCCGATGCGCTGCGTGGGCTCACGATAACGCCCGACAAGACGCCGGGGATCCTGATCGAAGCAACTTGGGATCAGACCGGCGAAATCGACCGTATCTCGTTCCTGGCCGAGGTGAGAGACGGCAAGCAGGTCATCACCCAGATCCTGCCCAAGCTCAAGGCCTAGGCGCAGACCTTGCGACCAACAGCCAGGCGGGCGCGACGGAGGACGCGACCGGCTGGCAGACACCCATCGCTTCGGCGCTTCTGATGGGCCTCGACCGATGACGGACTTTCTCCAGCTTGTGATTGCCGGCATGGCTACCGGTGCGATCTATGCGCTCGCAGCCATCGGCTTCACTCTGCTCTGGCAGGCATCGCAGACCATCAACTTCGCGCAGGGCGAGTTCGTCATGCTGCCGGCCTTCTTCGCCCTTGCTGGCATGAAGTGGCTGGGCTTGCCGTTCTCGCTCGCGGCATTGCTCGCCGTCACACTGGCGATGCTGGTGCTCGGTCTGCTCTTCAAGACGATGATCGTCGACCCATTGATTCGCCAGGGTGTGCTTCCCCTTGTCATCTCGACCATCGCGCTCGCTATTTTTCTCAAGGACGGCGTCAAGGACGTCTACAGTGCCGAGGCCCAGCCTTTTCCCACGATCTTTCCCGACCGGATCGTCTCGCTCCTCGGCGTCAAGGTCTCGCTCGCTCAACTCGGCGTGCTTGCCGTTGCCCTCGCGACCATCGCGGCCCTGAGCTGGTTCCTGGCGGCGACGCGCACGGGACGGCAAATGCAGGCCACTGCGCAGAACCCGACTGTGGCGCGCATCCTCGGCGTTAACGTCGAGCGCATGATCCTCTACACCTTCCTCATCAATGCTGCCCTGGCGGCGATGGCGTCTCTGTTGATATCGCCGATCTACCTCGCCAAGTTCTCCAACGGCGAGACCCTGGGCCTTGCGGCTTTCGTGGCGGCGATCGTGGGTGGCTTCAATCAGGTGCGCGGCGCCATCGCCGGCGGGCTCGTCGTTGGCATCATGGACAACCTGGCGGCCGCCTACGTCTCTACCGCCTACCGGCAGGCCGTACCTTTGTGCCTGCTGGTGCTGATCATTCTGTTCCGCCCGCAGGGGCTGCTCGGCCGCAAAGAGGAGCGCGCCGTATGAGCCGAGGCCCGCTTCCGGCCATCCTGATGGCGCTCGCCGTCGTGGCACTCGTGCTGGCACCGGCCGATCTCACCAGCCTTGGTGTTCCCTATGCCGGGCTCAAGCGCTACGGCACATACATTCTCACGCTGTGGCTCGTGACCGCCGTCGCGGCGATGGGCGTCAATCTAATCGTCGGCTACGCCGGGCAGGAGACGTTGGCGCAGGCGGCCTTCCTCGGCATCGGCGCCTACACGACAGCGCTCATGACCAAGGCCGGCGTGCCCTTTGGCGTAGCGTTCCTCGCCTCCGGCGTAGCCGCATTCGTGGTGGGTGTCGTGCTCGGCTTTCCGGCGCTCAGGGTGCAAAAGCACTACCTCGCCTTCGTGACGCTCGCCTTCTCGGTGTTCGTTTGGCTCGTCATCCGCAACGAGGAATGGCTGACCGGCGGCGTCTCGGGCATTGCCAATATCAACCGGCCGTCGCTGTTCGGGCTGAGCCTCAGGCCCGCGCTCTACTTTTACTGGTTCGCGCTCGCCATTGCTGCGGCGCTGACCTTCGCCATGTGGTGGCTGCTCCGTTCGCCCTGGGGGCGCGCCTTCACGGCGCTGCGCGAGAACCCGATGCGTGCCGAGAGCCTCGGCGTCGACGTGCGCGGGTACACGCTGCTGGCATTTGCCATCGGCTCCGCCTACGGCGGGTTTGCGGGGTCGCTTTATGCACCGCTCGTGGAGTTCATCGACCCGGCGCCGTTCGCTTTGGGTCCTTCATTGCTGTTCCTTCTGATGGTCGTCGTCGGAGGCGCGGGATCGTTCACGGGACCTTTCATTGGCGCCGGGATCGCGGTCTTGTTGCCGGAGTGGCTACGCTTCGCTGAGAGCTACTATCTCATCATCTATGCCGTGGTCGTCATGGTGATGATGGCCTTCTGCCCGAGCGGCATCGTTGGCCTCCTCGAGCGCCTCTTCAGGCTTGGACGGCGGCCGCATGCAGAGGCCAAGCGCCCCGTTCTCGGGGAGGTTAAGACGTGAAAGCGGTCCTCGAGGTACGCGATGCGGCCAAGTCATTTGGCGGGGTGCACGCCGTTCGTGGCGTTTCATTCGACGTCTACGAAGGCGAAATCCTTGGGCTCATCGGTCCAAATGGGTCGGGCAAATCGACCCTCTTCAATTGCATCCTCGGTCAGCTCGCGCTGACGCGGGGCGACGTGCGGGTCGATGGCAAGAGCGTCACCAATCTGCGCCCCTCCCAGCTCAATCGCCTGGGCGTGGGCCGCACGTTCCAGCTCCTGCAGGTGTTTCCGCAGCTGACGGTGCGGGAAAATCTCATTCTCGCAGCCCAAGAGCACAAGGGCTCGCGGATTGCCAGGCTGTTCGGCGCAACCGACGCCGGCCTGACCGGCGAAGCTGATCGCATGATCGCCTTCTTTCGCCTGAGCCACCTCGCCGAGGAGAAGGCCGGCGGGCTCTCCTACGGCCAGCAGAAGCTTCTCGATTGCGCCATGGCCTTCATGGCAGGCCCGCGACTCGTGCTGCTCGACGAGCCCGCCGGCGGCGTCAATCTAACCATGCTCGGCAATCTCCGAGAGAGGCTGCAGGCCATCAATAAGGAGACACGGTCGACCTTTGTCGTCATCGAGCACAACATGGAGTTTGTCATGTCGCTTTGCTCGCGCATCCTGGTGCTCGCCGAAGGTCAGCTCATCGCCGAGGGCACGCCTGGCGCGGTGCGCCGCGATCCCAAGGTGATCGAGGCCTATCTCGGACATTGAGGAGCCCATCGTGGAAACGTCCGAGCATATCCTGACATTGAGAGACGTGGTCTCCGGCTACGGCAAGATGACGATCCTGAACGGCACCACAGCCAAGATCCGGCGCGGCGCCATCACCACGGTCATCGGCCCGAACGGGGCCGGCAAGTCCACCATGTTCAAGACCGCGTTTGGCCTGCTCGCAGTGCGGGCCGGCAGCATCGTCTTCGATGACCAGGACACCACCAATCGTACGCCCCGGCAAATGATCGATGCCGGGATGTGCTACGTGCCGCAGGGGCGCAACATCTTCCCTGAGCTTTCGGTCCTGAACAATCTCGAGCTTGGCGGCGTGGCGCTCGCCGATCAATCGGGCCTCCCCGAGCGCATGAACGCGATGATGGAACAGTTTCCCATCTTGCGCGAAAAGGCACGTGCGCAGGCGTCCACGTTATCGGGTGGCCAGCAGAAGCTGCTCGAGGTCGCCCGTGGGCTCTTGCTCGATCCCAAGCTGATGCTGATCGACGAGCCCTCCATCGGCCTATCTCCGCTGATGGTCCAGGAGGTATTCGCCATCCTCAAGAACCTGCGGAAGAAGGGCGTCACGATCCTGCTCATCGAGCAGAACGCCAAACAGGCCCTGCAGCTGTCGGACTATGCCCTGGTCCTCGAGCAGGGCCAGACGCGCATCGAGGACACGGCGCCTCGAATTCTCGCCGACCAGCGCATCGCGCAGCTGTTTCTGGGAGGCGGACTGCAACAGCAAGTAGAGGCCGGGCGATGAGCACGCCCAGACGTCTCGTCGGTCTCGTTGGCACGAATATCATGCGATCGCTGTCACCGGCGCTGCATGAGGATGCTTTCGCGGCCGCGGGCATCCATGGCTACTACCATCTGATGGACCTCGATCGCCTGCCCGGCCGTCGTTTGGAGAGCCTGCTGACCGCGGTCAAGGCAGCGGCCTTTGACGGCATCAATGTCACCTTCCCATGCAAACAGGCGATCATACCGTTGCTCGACGAGGTGTCGGCCGAGGCACAGCAGATCGGCGCCGTCAACACCGTGACGATCACCGCCGGCGGCCGTACGACCGGCCACAACACCGATCGCGGCGGCTTCCGCCGCAGCTTCGAGGAGGAGCTCGGGCGAGCAAGCATCAAAGGCAAGGCCGCTGTCGTCGTCGGCGCTGGCGGGGCGGGACGGGCTGTCGCCTTTGCGCTCTTGGACCTCGGCGCTGCAATCGTGCTGGTCCATGATACGGACACGGCGCGAGCTACTTCGCTCGTAGCCGATCTGATGCTTCACTATGGCGCCTCATGTGGGCAGCTTGGCGACGCTCTTCCCGAAGCAATCGCCGCTGCTGCCGGCGTAGTCAACGCAACGCCCGTCGGCATGACGGGTTTCCCGGGCAATCCGGTCCCCGTCGGGGCGCTGCACGCAGATCATTGGGTTGCGGACGTCATCTACACCCCAGTCGAGACGCAGCTCATCAAGACCGCCCGAGCAAAGGGCGCCCGGACGCTTACCGGCGGGGGCATGTGCGTGCATCAGGCGGCCGAGGCCTTCCGGCTGTTCACCGGGTTGTCGCCCGATACCAAGCGCATGCACCTCACCTTTGCGAAAGCGCTCGCCGCGCGCGATGCGGCGACGGCGGCAATCGAGTAGCCAACAGAGAAGAGGCTGGTCATGAAGCTATCGATTGCAACGGTGTCGCTGAGCGGTGGCCTCGTTGAGAAGCTGGAGGCGATCGCATCCGCCGGCTTCAGCGGCGTGGAGATTTTCGAGACCGACCTCCTTTCGTTCAATGGCACCCCGACCGACGTGCGCAACCTGGTCGCTGCACTCGGATTGGAGATCATCGCATTCCAGCCTTTCCGAGATTTCGAGGGCATGCCGGCAAGCAAGCGGGAGCGCGTTTTCGCACGCGCCGAACGCAAGTTCGATCTCGTGCAGGAGCTCGGCTGCGAGCTCTTGCTCGTGTGCTCGAACGTGTCTCCGGAGGGATTGGGCGGCATCGACCGTGCCGCGGCGGACTTCAACGAGCTCGGCGAGCGGGCGCGAAAGCGCGGGCTGCGCGTAGGCTTTGAAGCCCTCGCCTGGGGTCGCCACATCAACGACTATCGCGACGCATGGGAAGTGGTGCGCCGCGCCAGTCATCCCGCTGTCGGCTTGGTGCTCGACAGCTTTCACGCGTTGGCGCGGAAGACCGACCTGGAGGCTGTTCGTGGCATACCGCGCGATCGCATCTTCCTCGTGCAGGTTGCTGACGCGCCCGTCCTCGACATGGGCCCGATGTCGTGGAGCCGGCATTTCCGGAGTTTTCCCGGCCAGGGCGACCTGCCGCTCCTCGACTTCATGGAGGCGCTGCAGGCCACGGATTTCGACGGCCCATTGTCGCTCGAGATTTTCAACGACCAGTTCAGGGCGGGCTCGCCACGCGGCGTTGCGATCGACGGGTACCGTTCGCTCCTGTTCCTCCTCGACCAGCTGCGTGCACGGACAGGCATTGCGCCCAAAGAGCTTCCGCCACTGCCTCCACGATCGAAATGCCTCGGCACCGCGTTCATCGAGTTTGCGATCGATGAGGGCGGGGCGCACGCTTTCGAGGCCCTGCTGCGCAATCTGGGATTTGCGCGCGCCGGCCTGCACAAGTCCAAGTCGGTGACGCGATGGAGGCAAGGGGACATCAACGTCGTCGTCAATACCGAGAAGGAAGGCTTCGCGCATTCCTACAACATCACGCACGGAACGTCCGTTAGCGCCATCGGCCTGGCGGTCGACGACGCCGCTGCAACGCTCGATCGGGCCCAGAAGCTGCTCGATCAGCCATTCCGGCAGGCGGTGGGACCGGGCGAGTTGGAGATTCCGGCGGTCCGCGGGGTGGGCGGAAGCCTGGTGTACTTTATCGATCCCAAGAGCGACCTTGCGCGCGTTTGGGACGTGGAGTTCGAACCCACCGGCGAAGATCCGGCAACTGCGAGCGCTGGGCTCTCGAGCGTCGATCACATCTCACAGTCGATGCACTATGAGGAGATGCTTTCCTGGCTCCTCTTCTACACCTCCCTGCTCGATGTTTCGAAGATGCCCGAACAGGACGTTCTCGACCCCGGCGGCCTCGTCAAGAGCCAGGTGATCCAGTCAGGCGACGGCACGCTCCGGTTGGTGCTCAACGCCTCGCAATCAAAGCATGCGTTGTCGACGCGATTCTTGTGGGAAGCCTTCGGCTCGGGCGTACAGCACATCGCGTTTGCGACCGCTGACATCTTCCAGACTGTCAAGCGCCTGAAGGCGAACGGCGTGGCGCTGCTGCCGATCCCCGAAAACTACTACGACGACCTTGAGACCAAGACCGATTTATCGAGCGAGCGCATCGACGCTCTCAAGGCGCACAATATCCTCTATGATCGAGACGGCAGTGCCGAATACCTTCAGATCTACACGCGGACCTTCGACGACCGCTTCTTTTTCGAGATCGTTGAACGGCGCGGCTACAGGGGGTTCGGTGCCGTCAACGCGCCAATTCGCCTGGCTGCCCAATCGCGCCTCGTGCGCGATCTAGTAGTTCCGTAGAATCGGAGAGCCGCGCCCGATCGTGACGCTCCATTCAAGAAAGGCAACGAGGGTCCTATGCCGCGGATATTCTCCTTGACCCACCGAGGCCAGCACTTCGTCGCAAGTCTTGCCACTCTGCCCGACCAACGGTTCTCGCAATTTGATAGAGGGCCCCCGGAACCGGCGAATCTGTCACGTGGTCACGATGAAGTCTCTTTCTTGCTATTGATTTGACCGCCGTCCATTGAACGCGCGCAATAATGCTCGTCCCGGCGATCGAGACTGGGAAAATGGACGTTTGGAGGACACCATGAGAGGAAGCAAAGCGTTGCTGCTTGCAGCAGCGGTGCCCCTGCTGGCTGTCATGCCCGCTCGGGCGCAGACCATTCCGCAAACCCCCGATGAGGTTGCCCGACCGGGAGGCAAGATCCCAGGCAATCCCAAGCTCGCGCTGGTCAAGGTGGCCGATGGCTTCAACGATCCTGTCGGCGTGTCGGTTGCCGACGACGGCTCCGGGCGCATTTTTGTGGTCGAGCGCGTCGGCAAGGTGAAAGTTGTCACGTCCGACGGCAAGGTGCAGGCCGAGCCCTTTCTCGACCTGACCAAGACCAACCCGCTTGGGAGTGAAGTGCAGACGGGGTTCGTCGAGCAGGGCCTCTGGTCGATCGCATTCCATCCGAAGTTCAAAGACAACGGCTTCGTGTTCGTCCACTACGCGTCGCTGCCATTCAACGGCGCATCAATTGTTGCGCGTTACACGGTCGACAAGGCGAGCCCCAACCAAATTGTAAAGGACCAAGCCAATAAGTCGGTCAAGGTAATCATGAACGTCCCCCAGCCGTATTACAATCACTACGGCGGCAGGATCGCCTTCGGGCCCGACGGTATGCTCTATATCGGGAGGGGCGACGGGGGTTGGGAAGGCGATCCGCTGGATGCCGGCCAGCGGCTCGATACGCTCTTGGGCAAGATGTTGCGCGTCAACATCGATACACCGGACGATGTTGCCTACTCGATCCCCAAGGACAACCCCTTCGCGCGTGCCGACTACCCGCAGATGATGAGTTTGTTTGGCATCACCGAGCAGGGGTTCTCCAAGATCAAGATCGGAGCCCGACCGGAAACGTGGGCCTACGGCCTGCGCAACCCGTACATGTTCCATTTCGACGCGAAGTCGGGCGATCTCTTCATTGCCGATGTCGGCCAAAATCACTGGGAGGAGATCAACTATCAGCCGCGCTCGTCCAAAGGCGGTGAGAACTACGGCTGGAACCGCAATATGGGCACCAAGTGCCACCCCATGACGGGGCCGAATGACAAGTGCCCAATCATTGGCGTGTTGCCGGTCGCGGAATATCCCCACCAAGAGCCCTATCCGGGTGCCGCCAAGCTGACCGACGGCTGGGGCTGCTCGGCCCAGGGCCTGGGCGTTGCCAACTACGGAGGGATGGAAAAGACCTACATCGTTGGCGATTGGTGCTCTGGCCGCGTCTGGGGCATTGCCTGGGACAAAGGCACCAACAAGTGGCAGATGCAGGAGCTCATGCAGGCTACGCTCCAGTTCACCGCGGGAACGACTGACGAGAATGGCTACGTGCTCGCGACGAATTGCTACTGCTTCTACCTGGAGGACAAGGGGCCAACCACCAACCCACCTGGTGCGGTGTGGCGTCTGATGCCGGCAAATGAGGTGAAGCCAGGCATGGAAGTCGCTAAGGTGAAAATGCCGAATTGATCGGTGCGGCTGGGGCAGCGATGGCTGCCCCTCGCCATACCGGCGTGCGCAGGTTCCAAAGACGAGGCGCGGGCGGTGGGTCAGCTGCCGTGCGCGGAAAACCACCGGGCTGCCGCAAGTTTGTCGAGAAAAGCATGCGCGTCGTTCCGGTGCTTGCCAGCCTAGTGATTGCGGTCACCACCGCATCGGTGCTGGCGCAGGAAATCACGTTTCGCCACGTGTTCGACAAGTCGCCTCTTGATGTGAGCCCCCGGCCAGGCGAGGTTTTGACGCCCGAGGTGCGAGAGTTCAGAAAGACCGGCCAAAACCCGTACAAGGGCGAGGCGGACGCTATAGCTCAAGGCAAGAAGCTCTACACGGAGTACTGCGAGAGCTGTCATTTGCCCGACGGTTCGGGGCGCATGGGCCCGACTTTGATCGAGGACTACCACGTGTACGAGCAGATCAAGAACGACGCCGGCCTATTTGAAGTGGTTTTCGGAGGCGGGGCCGGTGCGATGCAGCCCTTTTCGAAACGCATGACTCAAGACGAGATCCTTAAAGTCATGGCCTACTTGCGGACGCTGATGAAGCCTTAGGCCGGCGACAATGTGCAAACGTGTCTGCGAACCAGAGGAACATGTGTACGCTCCCGTGGTGCACGCGGGTGCGGTCATCGTTTGGCGGCATCAAGCGATCGATGTTTCGGGCGCAGCCGAGCGTCGTTGCCTCGCGCCGGCGCAATTGGGTGACGGAAGGCAGCTCTGACCGATGACGAGCATTACTCCGAAAGTGATCGCAATCCTGCGCACATGGGTCGCCCGACGGTCAACCGCTGCTGGTCAGCATTGGTTCGACGAGCAAGTCGCCAAGCTAAGTTCCTCGCCTACTGAAAAGGATGTCTACCTCGCGCTCGGTTATGCCACGCGCCGCCTTGGAAAGCAGGACCTCGACCTGTCGCAGGAAGATTTGGCCATCGCGCAGGCGGTGCGCCCCGGCTGGATTCCGAGCGACTGGAGCGTAGACCAAGCGTCACGCGTCGCTTTCGTCTTGGCGAGCTTCAACGGCGATGACGCCAACTTCAAGGCGCGTATTGAGCAACTGTTCCGCACCGCTGACATTGGTGAACTCATCGCTTTCTACCGCGCCTTGCCGCTCTATCCAGCCCCCAAGTTGCACCTAGCCCGGGCTCGGGAAGGTGCCCGGAGCGGGATGCAGCCGATCTTCGAGGCGGTTGCCCACCGCAATCCATATCCGCGGGAAGAGTTCGACGAGAATGCATGGAACCACATGGTGCTGAAGGCGCTGTTCATCGGCAGCAAGCTCGATCCGGTTCAGGGCCTGGATGAGCGTGCCAATCCTCAACTGATGCGGATGCTGTGCGACTACGCGCACGAGCGCTGGGCTGCCGGGCGGCCGGTGAGCCCGGAACTGTGGCGGTGCGTCGGCAGGTTTGCCGACGATGCCGCATTGACCGACCTCGGCCGCGTGCTGGAAACCGGAAGCCTTGCCGAGCGGCAAGCTGCAGCGTTGGCCTTGACGGCTTCAACCTCGTCTCGCGCCGGACATCTTCTTGCCGGCGTGCCAGAACTTGCCCGCGGAGCCCTTGCCGGCAAGCCCGACTGGGCAGCGATATCGGCGATATCCCCTTGACGAGTTCCAAGGCAACTGTGACGCAGACCGTGAGACATGGAGAGACATATGTTTGTCGATTTACACACACACATGATCTCGCGCACGACCGACGACTACGAGCGCATGGCGGCTGCCGGAATCGTCGCGTGCATCGAGCCGGCGTTCTGGCTTGGCCAGCCGCGAACCCATGTCGGCACCTACATTGACTATTTGTCGCTGATCTGCGGATTCGAGCGCTTCCGCGCTGGCCAGTTCGGCTTGCGGCACTACTGCACCGTTGGCCTCAACTCCAAAGAGGCGAACAACGAAGAGCTTGCTGAAGCCGTGATGGAAATCCTGCCTCGCTACGCCTTGAAGGAGGGCGTAGTTGCCATCGGCGAGATCGGCTATGACGAACAGACGGCGCTGGAGGACAAGTATTACCGGCTCCAGCTGGACCTGGCGAAGGAACTCCAGCTGCCGGTGATGGTGCACACGCCGCACCGCGACAAGCGACAGGGTACCCTGCGTTCGATGGCAGTCGCACTCGAGCACGGCCTCGATCCACGGCTTGTCGTGATCGACCACAACAACGAGGAGACGGTGCGCGACGTTCTCGATCGCGGCTTCTGGGCCGCGTTTTCGATCTACCCCTTCACGAAGATGGGAAACGAGCGCATGGTCGAGATCGTGAGAACTTATGGCGCCGAGCGCATTTTCTGCGACAGCGCGTGTGATTGGGGCGTCTCCGATCCACTGGCCGTGCCGAAGACGGCAGAGCTCATGCGGCGCGGCGGCATCCCCGAGGAGCAAATTCGCCAAGTCACGTATGAGAATCCTCTCGCTGCCTACGGCCAGAGCGGCCAGATCAATGAGGCCGACTGGCTCAATCCATCACCCATCGATCAGCGGACGCTCTATATGGGCAATTCGGTACTGCGGGGAGGACAGGCGCCGCGCGTGGAGCACATGCCGCGCGCCAAGAGCGTTGATCTCACCAACCTGAAGATCGAATGACGGGTGGGGCTCAGATGTCCGAGGTCAACGCTGATCGGTGGTCGCGGAGATAGATCTGGAACCAGGCCGAATAGCGGTTCGGTGCGCCGGCCATGTCGGAGGCGAGCTCCTGCAACGTGAGCCAGGCAAAGCCGTCCGCTTCGGCGGGATTCGGCCGTACCTCGCCGTCGTACCTGCCCCCGAAGACATGCACGACCTCATGCTCGATCATGTCGTTGTCGAGTTCTGCGCGATAGCGCGTCGAGAACAGCGGCGATAGCCGGCAGGCGATGCCCATCTCCTCGGCGAGCCGCCGCTGCGCGGCGGCAATCGGCGTTTCGCCGGGTCGCGGATGGCCGCAGCAGGTGTTCGTCCACAGACCGCCCGAATGATACTTGCCGATGTGCCGCTTCTGCAGCAGAAGACGGCCTTGGGAATCTCGAAGCTGGACGGATACGGCCCGATGGAGCTGGCCGTCGCGGTGAGCCGCGACTTTGGGTGCGGTCCCGAGCGCCTGATCGCTTTCATCGACCAGGATCACCTCCTCAGTCTCGACCGCACGTGTCATGACCGGGTTTGTCCGGCCGTACGAGCCAGCGACTTTCCTGCGCGCAGCCGCGATTCCCATAGCGAGAAGGCGGTGGTTGCCGCGCAAATGAGATAGCCGAGAGCCTCGCGTGCTTCCTCGATGTGGATCCAGCCCGGCCCGAGATAGGCGGCAAGGAAGGCAAAACCCACGAGAAAGAGAGCAATGCTGATCGGCGCGCCGATGCGCGCCACCGTCCAAGTGACGAACCGCTCGGGTTGGAGCACGGCCAGCAAGGACCATGCAGCGGCTAGGAGATAGACCAGACCCCAGTAATACCAGTCCGGGTCATTGTACTGAAGGGCAGCGAACAGGATCAGCATGGCCAAAAGAGCCGCGTGGACAAGTCGCATGGGTCGCGCTCCGCTCGGTCACCTGATGCTGCTGTCACTATTGTCTCGGGTACCTGTGCGCCGCAAGCAGGGCATCACAAAGGCCTCAAGGCTCGAAGACATGTGCGAGGACGAGGTCTTTGAAGCCCGTCGCCAAAACGGCATCTTCCGTCAGCAAGGCCCTTTCGTTCGACATCACGAGTGGGGCGTCATCGCCTGTGGTGAGGCGGCCGTGCGAACCCTGCACGAGCGCCGTGCCATTGATCGGAATCACGTCGAGAAGGTTGCGAAAGCCCATCTTGCGGGCGATGAGCCGCCTCGCGACGCGCAGCTTCGGCCAGCGCAGATCAGGGTCGAGGAAGAGCTCCATCGGGTCATAACCGGGCTTCCGGTGGATATCGACAGTCGGCGCATAGTCGGGCGCTTTCGCATCGTTGGTCCACCAGTAGTAGCTGAACCAGCGGTCAGGCGCCGACAATGCCACGAGCTCGCCGGAGCGGGGGTGATCAAGGCCGATCGCGCGTTTGCCAGCATCATCGAGAACCAAATCCACGCCATCTAGGCTCTCCAGGAGCTTTTTTACTTCGCCAGCATCGGCACCATGCTGGAGGTACACGTGCGCGATCTGGTGGTCACTGACGGCAAAGGCCTTTGAGGCGCCGGCGTCGAGCAGTTCACAGCCCATCTCTTCGCGTACCCGGACGTAACCGGCGGCCCTGAGCGCGCGGTTGATGTGGACCGCATCCCGGACCGGAACAATCCCGTACTCGGACACAACGATGACGCGATCGTCGTCCCGTTCCGCCTCGGCAATAAGCTCGCCTGCCAGGTCGTCGATCTCCTCGAGATCCTTGGCCAAGCGCGGATCGTTCGGGTTCGGCCCCCACTTCTGCAAGCCATAGTCCAGATGTGGCAGGTAGCAAAGAGTGAGCGTGGGCCGGCGGGTTTTGCGGATGTGAGACGTGGCGCGCGCAATCCATCGGCTCGACTCGATCGTCGTCATCGGCCCCCAGAACGTGAAGAGTGGGAACGCGCCGAGAAGCCGATTGAGCTCGTCACGCAACTCCCCGGGCTCGGCGTAGTGGTCCGGGATCTTGCGGCCATCGGCCGGATACATCGGCCGCGGCGTCGCACTCATGTCCACGGTGGAATACATATTGTACCACCAGAACATATTGGCGCACGTGAATGCAGGGTTGCGTCGTTTCGCTGCCTCCCAGACCTTCTCGCCAGCGATCAAGCGGTTTGACTGCCGCCAAAGCCAGACTTCTCCCTGCTCGCGGAAATACCAGCCATTGGCGACTGCGCCATGGCTCGACGGAGGCAGACCGGTCAGGAGCGTCGACTGTACGGTGCAGGTCACGGCCGGAACAACGGTCTGGAGCGTGCACATGCCACCGCGTGCGACGAACGCGTTCAGGTTCGGAGTGTGCGGCCCGAGCAATCGCCGCGTCAGTCCGACGACCAGTAGGACGAGCGTGTTTCTCATGCGCAGGTCGATGTTCGAATTGGCGTGCCGTGGTTCGGGCGCGAAAGGCTACGACATAGAGCATGTCGAAGAGAGGTCCAGCAAGCGCAGCGGCCGATCCGGGACGGCTCATGCCAGTTCCCGGCTAGCTTGACTGGCAGGTTGCGCGTGGCACTATCGGGCGGGCCAAACTTCGAACACACGATACATCCAGACCTTACTCCCGCCGATGGATTGGGCGAGGTGCTCATGGTTGCTGCGAAACGGGTAAGCCGATTGGAGACTGCGGCAACCGGCACCGCAGGGTCCGTCATTCACCAGCGCTTCAGTGTCGCGTACGAATACCCTGTCCACTTCACCGAGTATCTTTTCGCGCCGCACAATCCGACGCTTCGGGACACCGTCACTCGGATCGAGGCCGATCGACGGCACAGATGCATCGTGTTCGTGGATGATGGCGTTTGCAGCGGCGTTTCGACGTTAATCGAGGACATCGTGGCCTATGCGGCTGCGCATGAACAGGCCATCGCGCTCGTGACCCCGCCGATCAAGGTCCCCGGCGGAGAAAAGATCAAGAACGAGCTCTTTCACGTCGAATGGATGCAGGGCTTGATCCAGGAGCATAGGATCGATCGGCATTCGTTCGTCATTGCGGTTGGCGGTGGTGCAGTACTCGACGCGGTTGGCATTGTCGCTGCCACGTCCCATCGTGGGCTTCGCCTGATCCGGATTCCGACCACGGTCCTGTCTCAGAACGACTTCGGCGTGGGTGTGAAGAACAGCGTTAACCTGAAGGGGAGCAAGAACTTCGTCGGCACGTTTGCGCCGCCGTTTGCCGTGCTGAACGATCTCGCAATGATCGACGGCCTGCCGCCGCGGGAGAAGATCGCGGGTATGGCCGAAGCCGTAAAGGTGGCACTGATCCGTGATGCGCAGTTCTTCTACTGGCTTGAGCGGCAAATCGATGCGCTATCCATCTTCGAACGCACCGCCATGGCGTTCATGATCCGTCGATGCGCCGAGCTCCACCTGCGCCAAATCGCTCATGGTGGCGATCCTTTCGAGATGGGCAGCGCACGGCCGTTGGATTTCGGGCATTGGGCAGCACACAAGCTCGAATCGCTGACCCATAATCACTTGCGCCACGGCGAAGCGGTGGCAATCGGCATCGCGCTGGACACGCGGTATTCCGTTCTGGCCGGGCTGTTGGCGCCGGGTGTGGAGGATAGGGTGGCCGCGCTACTCGAGTTGCTCGGCTTCCGGCTCTGGCATCCCGCATTGGAGGCGCGAGCATCGGACGGTGGCTACCCCTTGCTCGAGGGGCTTCGCGAGTTCCGCGAGCACCTTGGTGGCGATCTGACGATCACGCTGCTCGCCGAAATCGGGCATGGGATCGAGGTCCACGAGATGGATGAAGGTCGTGTGCTCGAATCGATCGCGTGGCTCAAGGCACGGCAGAGCACGCAATGAAGCTCGACGACAGCGCTGCGAGCGCCCATCTCACCTACTGCACGAATATCCATCGTGGCGAAACGTGGGCAGACACGAGTGCAGCCCTCCAGCGGCATCTGCCCGAGATCAAACGGCTGTCCTCCCCGAACCGACCAATGGGTGTCGGCCTGCGCCTCTCTTGCATTGCGGCCGAAACTCTGGCCGAGCCGGCAGAGCTGGACCGCTTCCGTGATTTTCTCCGCCGCAACGGCCTCTACGTCTTCACGATCAACGGTTTTCCATATGGTCCATTCCATGGTACGCGCGTGAAGGAGGACGTGTACCAGCCGGACTGGCGGTTTGCCGAGCGGTTGGTCTACAGCAATCGCTTGGCTGATATCCTTGCCGCCTTGCTCCCCAATGAGCCTGGTCTCGACGGCAGTGTGAGCACCGTGCCGGCTACCTTTCGGCCGATCGGCAAGCAGGCCGGGGCAATCGAAGCAATCGTCGAGCATTTGCTGCAGCACGCCGCCCACCTTGCCGGCATTCGCGCTCGGACGGGGCGGACCATCACGCTGGCGCTCGAACCGGAGCCCATGTGCTACTTGGAAACCATTGACGAGGCCGCATCGTTCTTCGAAACGCGCATCTTTGCGCCAGCGGCGGTTCGCCGGTTCTCCGAAATTTCTCACCTCGATGAATCGGTCGCGGAACAGACGCTCAGGCATCATCTCGGAATTTGCTACGACGTCTGCCACGCTGCAGTTGAGTTCGAGGGCGCCACACAAAGTCTAGCCCGCCTGGAGCGGGCAGGGGTGGGGCTGTACAAACTGCAACTCTCGGCCGCACTCAAGGTGCCACAAGTGAACTCGTGCACCGTCGACAAGCTGAGACGCTTTGATGACGGGGTCTACCTGCATCAAGTGGTCGAGCGTCGGTCAGACGGGAGGCTCATGCGCTATCTCGATTTAGCGCCCGCTTTCGAGAATGTGGCAGAGGCGCAAGGGCACGAATGGCGCATCCATTGCCATGTGCCGATCTTCCTGGACGCGCTCCCCGATCTCGACACGACGCAAAATTTCCTCAGGGAAATCCTGGATTTGCACAAAAAGTCGCCGATCAGCCGCCATCTCGAAGTCGAAACCTACACCTTCGATGTCCTCCCGGAGGAGTTGCGGCGCGCCGACGTCGCGACCGCAGTTGCACGCGAGCTGGCTTGGGTCAGAGGCGTCCTGGCCGCATGAGCTTCTCCGTTGCTTTGCAATTGGGCCGTGTTTCGAACTTGCCGACGGTTTGGACCAACGTACTTGTTGGCACTGTGCTCGCCGGCGGGGAGTCGTGGACACCCTCTGCGCTGCTCGCAGGCATCGGTCTGTCGCTTCTTTACGTCTCCGGCATGTATCTGAACGATGCGTTCGATCGGGACATCGACGCAAAGGAGCGGCCGGCGCGACCGATCCCCGCCGGGCTGATTTCTGTCGACACCGTATTCGCTGCAGGGTTCGGCCTGATGCTTGCCGGATTGGCTTTTGTTCTCTGGGCCAGTGCGGCTGCGCGGCCATCAACAGGCTGGCAGCCGATGCTCGCGGGCCTCGGGCTCGGTGCAGCAATCCTGTTCTACGATTGGCACCACAAGAGCAACGCGCTGAGCCCGTTCTTCATGGGACTGTGCCGCGTCCTGGCCTATCTGACTGCGGGTTTTGCTGCAGTGCGCCACCCGTCGGGCACGCTGATGGTCGCTGCTCTCGTTAGCCTCTGTTATCTCATAGGTCTCACCTATGTGGCCAAACAGGAATCGCTGGATCGCCTCGGGAGCCTCTGGCCGCTGCTGTTTCTGGCGGCCCCTGTCGCTTACGGGTCCAGCCAGCTGGGCAATGGCGGTTGGGCTGTACTGCCGTATCTCATTGCGCTCGTCACTTGGATCGGCGCGGCCCTCTACTTCCTGAAGCGCCGCGCCAAGGGTGATGTCCCGCGTGCAGTCGTCGGCCTCATCGCGGGCATCGCGCTGCTGGATGCGCTGTTGCTGGCGACGGCAGGGGCAACGGGTGCTGCGGGATTTGCCGTGCTATGCTTCCTGCTGACGCTTGCAATGCAGCACTGGGTAAGCGGAACCTGATTTCGTTGCCAGCCAAGACTCGCTTGGGTTGCATGGCAGCAACGCGTTCCGTGGACACAGTTTCGTCCATTGGATAGCGTTTGGTGCGGGCAAAAGACGGCACGGCAAGAACAAGGCATCGAGCACTCAAGCGCTAAGTCTTGGAGGAGGAACACAGATGAACTTTGTCCCGAAGTGCGCCATCGTGGCTGCAGTTGCCGCCTTGGCGCTCGCGACTCCGGCCGCTGCCCAGACCAAGGTCAAATTCCAGGAGATCGCGGGCGGTCTGATCCATCCGCTGGCGATGGTTTCCATCCCGGATGGCAGTGGCCGCATGGCGGTGATCGAACAGCACGGCCAGGTGCGCATCATCGATGCGAAAGGTCGGCTTCTGCCCGAGCCGTTTCTCAATATCGGGCCGAAAATGCCAACCCTGCACCATTTCTTCGACGAGCGCGGACTTCTGGGCATCGCCTTCCATCCGAAATACCGCGAGAACGGCAAGTTCTACCTCGCCTATTCGGTTCCGATGCGCAGCAAAGAGCTCGACCGGCGGCTGTGGTGGTCGCACACGAACGTCGTGTCCGAGTTCAACGTCATGAAGAACAACGCGAACATGGCCGACCCCAACTACGAGCGGGTCATCTCCCAAATCGACTGGCCGCAGTTCAATCACAACGGTCACTGGATCGGATTCGGCCCGGACAACATGCTCTACATTTCCACCGGTGATGGCGGCTATGCCAACGACTGGGGTATCGGCCACGACGTCGCAACCGGTAACGGTCAGGACCTCAAGTCGCCGCACGGCAAAATCCTGCGTATCGACGTGGACAAGGCCGACCTGATCCCGGCGGACAATCCGTTTGTCGGGCGCACTGACGCGCTGCCACAGGTCTGGGCGCTCGGTCTGCGCAACCCTTGGCGCTGCTCCTTCGACATGGGTGGCGACAAGGCACTCTATTGCGGTGACGTGCAGCAGAACTCCTATGAGGAGGTCAGCGTCATCACCAAAGGAGCCAACCTGGGGTGGCGTCGCATGGAAGGCGACAAGTGCTTCGATTTCATGAAGCCCGACAACCATCCGGCCACCTGTGACAAGACCGGGCTTACCGAGCCTATCCTCGTCTACAAGAACTGCACGGCCATAAAGGATGGCTGC
The DNA here is from genome assembly GCA_963827545.1 of uncultured Alphaproteobacteria bacterium. Lineage (GTDB taxonomy): Bacteria > Pseudomonadota > Alphaproteobacteria > Rhizobiales > Hyphomicrobiaceae > AWTP1-13. The sequence continues at coordinate 905 of CAWHBI010000007.1, read as the reverse complement.
TTGGGAATCTCGATCACCGGCGGCTACATCTATCGCGGCCCGCACCAAGCTTGGCAAGGCAAGCAGATTTTCGGCGACTGGTCGAAGTCGTTCGACACCATGGACGGGCAGATTTTCATCGGCTCGAAGGGTGCTGACGGCAAGTGGTCCATGGAGAAGGCGACGGTCGAAGGCATGTCCCCCGTGCCCTACATCCTGGCCTTTGCCCAGGACGACAAAGGAGAGGTGTATGCACTGACCAGCATATCCACCGGCCCAGTCGGTGGGCATGACAAGATCTACAAGATCGTGCCAGCCAACTGAGCGTTCGTGTTATCGTAAGTCTTCGCAACCAGGTAGCGGGTTTGCGAGTCGCTACCTGGTTCGCTGCATAGCTCGACTTGGAGAGCCTGCTTTGCTGCTTAACCGCACCGCTCGAGCCATTGGTGTTGCTATCGCGATTGTGGTGGTCGCGACGATCCCGGCCAACGCCCAGACATCGTTGGCCAAGTCCGACCCGCCCGGAGATCCTCCGCCCCCGCTGCCGGCGGAGGTCCTCAAGGACGACGGTGTCATAGCCCTGGGCGAAAAGACTTGGCGGGATCAATGTGCGCACTGTCATGGCGCCAAGGCTTACCCCGGCAAGGCGCCGAAGTTGCAGCCCGGCTTGTACACGCCCGAATTCGTTTGGGACCGTATACACAACGGCTTCCGCGGCATGCCGCCGTGGAAGGATGTTTACAAACCGGACGAGATTGTTGCGCTCGTAGCATACATTCTGAGCGACGACTTTTTCCCCTAAGGCAGGATCGTTTCTGACCAAAGCTCTTCGCTTCGGTCATGGAAGCGTGAACCTGCTTAAGTCTATGATTTGAGCAGGATTCACGCTTCGGCCACCAGGTCTCAATCTGGCAAGGGATGCAATC
>CAWHBI010000006.1:0-103392 GCA_963827545.1 uncultured Alphaproteobacteria bacterium | reverse complement strand
CTTTCCGTCGTCGACGCTCAGCAAGCTAGAACGAAGAGGCCATCTCGTGAGCCGCTGGGGCCTATGGAACGAAATGGCCGGCCACGCCCACGGGATCATTGTCAATCCTGAAACCGGTACCTTGGCGGGCGGCGCAGACCCGCGCAGTGACGGGGCCGCCATCGGCTACTGACGGACATCGGCGTCGGCCCGCGAATGCCTCTGCGCCCTTCTCCCGCATTCCCTAAGTTCCTTCACGACTTTGGCCCAGTACGCGACCTGAGACTTGACGCGCGTGCCAAACTCCTCTGGAGGTCCACCGGCTGGTTCCGCCGCGATTTTGCAAGCGCCTCACGCACGCTCTCCTTAGCCAGCGCCTTATAATCGCCTCGTTAAGTCGAACAACGACCACAAGAAACGCAGCAACTACTGTGCCCTGCATTCGTTGTCCTCCATGAGGCCAAAGTTGTAGTCCAATGTCAGGACTGTTAAGGGTCTCACCCTAAGGGACGCGGACCGGGGCCTTCCGCGAATGGTCCTTGGAGATTTCTGCACGCGGGGGTTGTTCTGCGAAATCTTGCGACAGCTCCGCAATGGTTGCATGCGAGACGCTTTGAATGCGCAATTTGTATCAGGTCCTTGGTGTTGATCCCGGAGCAGACGATGCGCAGGTCAAGTCCGCGTTTCGAACGTTGGCCAAGACCCTCCACCCCGATCTCAATTCTAGCGACGACCGCGCGGAGCGACGCTTCAGGGAGCTCAATCAAGCTTATGAGACCCTGAGCGATCCGAAGGCGAGAGCGGCCTACGACCTCGGCTTGGCGGACGAACGCACCAGAGCCCGGCAAAACATGGGGAATGTGGCAATCACGATGTTTGCCATCTCCATGTTCTCCACGGCCACCATCTTCGGCACGCTGATCTGGTTGCTAACGGTCGCCGAGCAGATTTCGCCGACAGGTCCAAGTGCATCACGTCCGAAGGAAGTAGCGAGTTCACACCAAGGGTCGCGCGAGGAGACCCCACGGCCGAACGTCCATGACTTGCGATCGAGTTCACGCATCGACCAGATCCCGCCCAAGCACGCCCCTCAATCGTCGATTGCCGTCGCAGGCACCACCACTGCGCCGGACCCGGATAACCAGCCACCGACTGCTCTACCCGGTCAGAAAACTGCGGTGGCGCCTCGCTCCTTGCAACAGCCGCCCGATCCCCACGCTTCGCTCACTTCTTGCAGTGCGCTCCTGGCCGAAGAGGAGCCGGGCATGTTGAGGATAACGCTTGTCGACCAGCACCGCGCGGGAAGCTCGATCATCGTCAGGGTCAACGACATGGACTATCGCGCGACATTTGCGGCGGATGGGCGGCTAGCACTTGCGGTGCCGAGCCTTTCCGACGCCCCCGTCGTTCAATGGGCGCTCGCTGATGGGACCCCCTGCCGGCAGTTGGCAACTGTGACTCTCCTCCCGCGACTGCGGATTGCGTTGGCCTGGGCCGGATATGCACGCTTGGAAATGCACGTGATCGAACCGAATTCATGGCTCGGAAGCCCCGTCGGGCACATTTCGTCTGATAGGCCCAACCTCGATGGTATTCACGGTGCTGGCCAGTTTCACACATTTGGACAACCTGGTGACTCGACGCGCGTCCAGCTTTTTGTGGTGGATTTCGCCAGATTGGGCGATCGGGGATTCCTCCACGCTGTGATCACGCTCGACCGCGCCAGTATTGGGACTTGCGCTGAAGTCGGACAAACCTCGGAGGTTCGCTACCAGGTTTACGTTCACCACGGTGCCCTTCGAAGCGACGTCCGCCACCCTGAGGTTCGGTCGATGGCTTTTCAGTTGCCCCGGTGTGGTGAAATGGAGGGAGATCGAACCCCCTCCGCGAATATCGTCGTTAGGTACTAGCGACTTGGGGAGATGGGATGGCTGCGCGGCGTGCAAGAGGGGGGAGCATGATCACGAGACGCTGCTTTATGCAGGGGCTCGCCACAGTGGCAGCGACGGGCAACTCAAGTATGCCGTCTCCGGCCTATGCGCAAGGCAGCCCTCGCGTGGTGATCATCGGAGGTGGCGTCGGCGGGACGACGGTCGCCACTTACCTGAAACGAGCCGCGCCGAGCGTTCACGTGACCCTGATCGAGCGCAATCAGCAACTTACGACTTCCGTATTCTCCAATCTGTTCCTCGGTGGATTGCGCACCCACCAATCCATTACGCATTCCTATGCACCGCTGCGGGCGCAAGGCACGGAAGTATTAACCGACGTGGCGATCGACGTTGATACGACGCGAAAGAACGTCACGCTCATGGGCGGCACAAGAATATCCTACGATCGCCTCGTCCTATCGCCGGGAGTCGACATGCGGTTCGATTCCATCGATGGGCACGGCACCGAAGTCGCGCGGACCATGCCGCATGCGTGGCGGACAGGCGAGCAGATGACGATCCTGAAAGGCCAGCTCGAAGCGATGCCTGATGGTGGGGTAGTGGTGATCGCGCCTCCACCGGATCCCTATAGTGGGCCACCGGCCCCATACGAGCGCGCCTGCACGATCGCGCATTTTCTCAAAACACGTAAGCCTCGATCCAAGTTGGTCATTGTCGACCAGAAACGGACTTTCTTCAATCAGCAGGTTTTTATGGAGGCGTTCAAGAAATACTACGCGGGATTAGTGGAATTGCGTTTGACTGATGAGAAGGACAATTACCAACTCAGCAGAGTGAACTCCGCCACTTCGACCATTATCACCAAGAATGGGTTTCAGCTCAAGTCAGATGTCGCCAACATTATTCTCCCGCAGAAGGCAGGCGGGATTGCATATCGAGCCGGGTGCGTGAAAGATGATTGGTGCCCCATCAATCCAGATAATTTCGCTTCGACAGAGGTCAAGGATGTGTACATTGTGGGCGACGCGTCTATTGCCACGGAAATGCCCAAGACAGCCTTTTCCGCCAACAGTCAGGGCAAGCTCGTGGCACGCCTTCTAGCGAGCGAGCTCGCCGGCAAAGAGATATTTCCACAGAGATTGCGGGATACGGCCTGGGCGTTCTTGGCGCCCGACGACAGTGTGAAGAGCGGCGCAAATTACACCGTTGGCGTCAAGGAAGGCATACGACGGCTTGTGGCCTCGGATGAATTCGCTTCCTCCCCCGGAGAAGATCCCTTGGAGCGCCATCAAAACTTTGACGAATTGGTGGGATGGTACTCTGGGATCACGCACGACATGTTTGGCAAGTGGGGGTGAGTCCGTTCTGGGTCAGAGCGAAATCGAGATGTGAAAGTCTGCATTTCCGTCGCTTGCAGGTGTCTAGCATGCACAGCAAACTCACTATTTTTGCTCTGTCGCTCCTCTGGTGCGTGAGCATGCCTTTTGAATCGCTTGGCGCAGGCGTCTTCCGCATCGTGATGCGCGACGGTTCGGAATTCATCGGCGCAGTGCGCTCTTTCGAAGACGGGATGTATGGTCTTGTACTCCCGAGCGGCGACAGGAGTGTTGCGGCGGCGGATGTCCGGCGGATCGATGTTGTCCGCGCCGATCCGGCTCAGGGGGATGGAAGAGCGCAGCAGCGCGGGCCGGTGCCTGTGGTCCCAGAATTCCAACTTCTCGTTGGCAAATCCGGATTTGTCGTAGGGCGAATGCGCTCGTTCGAGGATGGGATCTATGAGATCGAAACCCGGTTCGGGCCGGTCACGGTACCTGCAGCAGATGTTGCAAAAATCGATCTCTCTTGGATGAGCGCTGCGGACGCTGACAGGAGGACGGCGGCTGCAAGTGCGGACCTGGCTGCGAATCTCACGGAAGGTCTGATACGGTTTGCCGGTTCCAATGTCATCGGCGAGACGCTGGTGCCCGCACTTCTCGAAGGCTACGCCACGAACGGCCGGGCGCTCAGCACGCTTTGGGTGAGCGGAGCGACAGCGCAGGAGCAGTCGTTTGTCGCCGTTGCCCCCGACGGCAGGAAATTTGTCGCCAGCATCAATCGGCGTGGGACTGCATCGGCGTTGGACGCCCTGGCCGGTGGCAGCGCCGATCTCGGCATGATGTCACGGCAGGTGTCGCCGGAGGAGTTGCCGCGATTGGCCGGAGCGGGATCTGGGAACCCACCTGCCAAGGTTCAGGGCCACCTGGTCGCGCTCGGCGGAGCGGTCGTATTGGTTCACCAGTCAAACCCCATCAAGGCCCTGCATCTTGATCGGATCGCGGATATCTTCTCCGGTCGCGTGCGCAATTGGGCTGAGGTCGGCGGTCCATCCCGCCGCATTCGTTTGGTTGCACCTCCAGAAGGCTCCGGAATTCTCGATGTCTTTCGGGCGCGGGTTCTGCGCGGCCAGGCCATCAGCCCGCTGACAGCGCGCATTTCGTCGAGTACGGAGCTGTCGGGTCTTGTCGGCAGTGACCCCACGGCGATCGGGGTAACTGAATTCGCGTACGTGCGCAACGCGGCAGCCCTCGCAATAATGGACGAGTGCGGTCTAAGCCATGCGCCGAGCGAATTTTCAATACAGACTGAAGAATACCCGCTCTCGAGCCACCTCTATCTGTACACCAAGTCGGGCGCGAACGCCGAGGTGCAACGATTTGTCAGCTTTGCGCTATCCACGGCTGGCCAAGACCACCTGCGCGAGCACGGCCACGTGAGCCTATCGCCAATACTGGCATCGCAGGGAATGCCGCTTCAGCGCACTGGGGTAACGGGTGCGGATCTTGCCGGCCAACGCATCGTGACGCAGTTGATGACTTTCTTGGAGACCGCTAGACGTCTATCGGTGACATTCCGCTTTGTGGCGGCCTCCCTTGATCTCGACACTCGTGGCCTTGCCGACTTGGACCGGCTTGCGGAATATCTGAGAGGCGATGCGCGGCAGGGCCGGCGTGTCGCGCTGCTGGGGTTCTCGGACCGCACTGGAACAGTTGCCTCGAATGTGCAGCTAGCTGAGAAACGCGCCCGCCTTGTCGCCCAGAAACTGAAAGGGAAGGGTGCCACTGTGGACCGTGTCTTTGGTTTCGGTCCGCTGCTCCCGGTCGCTTGCGATACCGCCCCCGTGAGTCGTGCCACCAATCGCCGTGTTGAAGTTTGGCTCTATTGAATCGCCTTCTTTCCGCCCTGGGCAGGGCTGAAGCTCGCCACCGAGCAGATGGGATCGCTCGCCCACTCGAGCGTTGAGGAGCGGAGACGCTGATGTATCGCTTGGTCATCTGTGGTCTCGCTGCGGCCGGCATCACCGCTGGCGCCGCGTCAGCCACGGATGAAGAACGGCAGCGGCTGCTCCGTTACGGTGCGCAACTAGCCGAAGAGTGCTTCACGTGCCATCGCAGGGATGGGGTCGATGTCGGCATTCCGGACATCGTTTCCATGACCGAGCGGGAACTCCTGACCGCGCTAACGCTCTACAAAACGGGGCTGCGAAAAAACAAGGTCGTGACATCCGTCGCGGCGTCGCTGGACGAGACCCAAGTACGAGCCCTGGTCATGTATATAAGTTCGCTCAAGAAGGAGCCAGGAACCCGCGCCCCCGGCGTGCTAGGACTTCCCAAGAAATAGCATCGCACCAGGAACCAGTTCACGCACACGTCGCTTCTTGTGACGGACTAGAAACATTGTTCCAAGAGATTTGCCTTAGTTCATTAGGATTGCTGTGGGTCGATGCTGTCGAAAATGGGCCTGAGAGAAGCCGCGAACCGTGATTCCGGTGGCTGATCGATCATCGGCAGCGGACGGCGGGGCGATGATGGGGCGGTAGCGGCGCGATCAGGGCCGGCTGATGAGGTTGAGGCGACCGATGATCGACCGCCCCGAGCGGTGCTTCGATCTCAAGCCGAAGCGGATTGCGGCCGACACGGCCTACGGCACCGGCCGGCTCCTCGCTCTACCGGGCCAGCAAGCTGGATTGCGATGTCTGTCCGCTGCGCGACGTGCTCTCCCGCATCGGCGAGCACCCGATCAATCGTGTGGATGAACTGCTGCCCTGGGCTTGGGCGGCACGAGCGGGTTCGGTTAAGCTTGCGGCATGATCGCCGCCACCGACATCGTCCGCCTCAAGGTCACCCTCGACGACGTAAAGCCCGCCGTCGTGCGTCGCATCGAGGTACCGCTCGGCCTTCGTCTCGACCGCCTGCATGCCGTGCTGCAGGTAAGCGTCGGCTGGACCAACAGTCATCTTTGGGAGTTCCGGGCGCGTGATGTCGGCTGGGGCATTCCCAATCCGGGCTGGGGCGAGGGCCCGCACGATGCCAGCAAGGCAACGCTGCTGGCCGTGCTCGAGGACACCGGCGTCAAGACCCTCACCTACCTCTACGACTTCGGCGACGGCTGGGAGCACACGATCAAGGTCGAGCGCATCGAGGCGGCCGTGCCCGGCCAGCTCTATCCACGGCTGATCGAGGCCACAGGCCGCTGCCCGCCGGAGGACATCGGTGGCCCACCGGGCTATGCCGAGTTCCTCGAAGCCATCGCCGACCCCGGCCACGAGCGTCACGACGAGCTCATCGAGTGGTATGACGCCGACTTCGATCCCAACACTGTCAACGCAGAGGCGATTGAGCAACAGATCGCCAACCTGGCAAAGCGCTGGTCACGCTCCAAATCCAAGCGCCCGCGCAAGGCGGCCTGACCGCAGCGATTAGCCGACGCTTACCGCTGGTCACAGCGAAAGCGGAATGGTTGCCGGCGTCGCATCGGGCACGGATAGGAGGTGGCCGCAGGTTCACCCTGCACCGACCTCGACCGGCCCGCGCGACGGCAGCGCCACGCACCGCATCGGCCCGTTCCACACCTGGGAGCATCAAGTCATGCGAGACGCAACCGACACCCAAGATGCGAGCGCCAACTTGGAACTTGACAAGCCACGCCTCATTGGGAGGGCGCAACCCGCATTGCGCCGATTGGCGTATGTCGCATGGTTGGATCGGCGCAATACGCTTAGCTATTGCGTCCTGCGGCCTATTGCTTCGGCGCACGCGCGTGCGGGTTGACGAACCCGCCTGATGTCGGCATGGCCTCCACTCCGGCGGCTGGCGCATGGCCCTCCTTGTCGGGGGCGCTGGTCACTGGCGGCGGCGGGACCGGGGGCTGGGATGATACGGAACGGGCGTAGGGATGAAAGAACCCGTTGCCCATGCTGTCGAGCTGCTGCGCCATGGCTGCCTCCTGATCCTGCTCCGCGCGATCCCCCGCCACGACGACGGTACGCGCAAATGGGTTAACAAATCCTCCAGCATAGTAAGAAACCGGGACAGGAGCGGCAGGCGCAGCGCGGGTGGCTGCCAGGCCGAGATAGGCCTGCTGAATGGCCGTGTCCTCCCGGATCTCCTCGGCGAGCCCCGACCTGACGATGCGGCCGTTCTCGAGCACATAGACGCGGTCGGCGAGGCGCAGGCTCTGACGCACGTTCTGCTCCACGAGGACCACCGATTGCCCGTGCTCGGTGATCGTGCGCAGGATCGAGAACAGGTCCTTCACCAGCCGGGGGCCCAGACCCAGTGACGGCTCGTCGAGCAGCAGCAATTTCGGTGCCGACATCAGGGCTCGGGCGATCGCCAGCATCTGCTGCTCGCCGCCGCTCATGGTCCTGGCGAGCTGATTGCGGCGTTCGGCAAGGCGCGGGAACAGGGCGAGCTGCTTCTCGAGCCGGTGCTGCTCGTTGACCCTGGCGTGCCGTGTGTAGGCGCCCATGCGCAGGTTGTCGATGACGGTCATGTCGCCGAACAGGCGCCGACCTTCAGGGACCAGCGCAATGCCGGCGGCAACCATACGGTGCGGCGGCTCGTTCTCGATCGGCCGGCCCTCGAACAGGATGTGGCCGCCGGGCCTCGGCCGCACCAGGCCAGCAATCGTCTTTAGCAAGGTCGTCTTGCCCGCGCCATTGGCGCCGAGAATGACCGTGGTCCGGCCGGAGGGAATGTCGATCGTGACGTCGTGCAGGGCCTCGTGCTTTCCATAGGCGACCGAAATGTTTTCAAGCCGCAGCATCGTCGGCTCCGAGGTAGGCGCGCATGACCCCGGGGTCGGAAAGCACGGCGCCGGGCGTGCCCTCGGCGATGCGCTCGCCAGCGTTCATGACGACGACCCGGTCGCACAGGGCGCGGATGGCCTCCATGACGTGCTCGATCATGACGATGGCAATTCCGTCGCCGCGGATCAGCCGGATCAAATCGATTCCGGTCTGCAGCTCGGTGGGGTTGAGGCCCGCCAGCCACTCGTCGAGCAGCAGCAGCTGCGGCCGGCTGGCAAGAGCGCGGGCCAGCTCGAGGCGCTTCTGATCGATATAGGTGAGCTGAGAGGCATGCAGGGCCGCGCGTGCGGTGAGCCCAACGCGCTCGATGAGCGCGTCGGCCTCGTGGGCGGCCTGGGTGGGCTCCGTGGGCTCGCTGCCGAACATGCGGCCCAGCATGACGTTCTCCCGCGCCGTCATGAAGGGGAGAACGCGCACGAGCTGGAACGTGCGGGCAATGCCGGCGCGGCAGATGCGGAAGGCCGGCCAGCCGAAGATATCTCCTCCCTTGAACAGGATGGCGCCGTGGTCGGGCCTCAGCTCGCCGGTAATGAGGTTGAGGACGGTCGTCTTGCCCGAACCGTTGGGACCGATGAGGCCCGTGATCCCCCCTTGACGAATATCGAAGGAGAGATCGCGCACCGCCACGAGGCCGCCGAAGGCCTTCTGCAGGCCGCGCACGCTGAGCAGGACCTCGCCGGAGCTCGCCATCGCCGCGCTCATGTCCGCCACAGAGCGTTGACCCTGGCAAGGCCGGCCTTGAGCCGGCTGGTCAGGAGCGAAGGCACCTCTGGCGCCCAAGTGCCCGAGGCGCGCGCTGCGGCCCAGCGATGGTAGTAACGCTCGAGCAGAGGGGCGATGCCGCCGGGCAGGAAGTAGACGATCACCACGAAGCACAGGCCGAGCGCGATGCCGAAGTGGTGCGGGAAGGTGCCCGTCAGATACTCCGACAGCAGCACGAGCGGGATGGCGCCAAGTGCGGGTCCCCACGGGCGCGTCGGACCGCCAAGCAGCGCAGCGATCAACACCTGGAAGGACCAGGTATTATTGAAGGCAATGCTCGCATCGATATAGGGATATCGTAGCGCAAGCACCGCGCCGACCAGCGCCATGACCGAGGCCGAGAGGGCAAAGCACACGATCTTCGCGCCGGTGGTGTTGATGCCGGTGTGGCGTGCCACGGTCTCGTCCTCGCCGATGGCGCGCAGAGCAAAGCCGAGGCGAATTCGGCTCACATACCAGCTTCCGAGCACCGTGATCAGGGCAACCGCCAGCAGCGTCTCGTAGATATGAACATTGGACACGTCGGTGAAAATGTACCGGGTCACCGTCCTGTTCTTTATCTCCAGCCAGTTGATGACCTGATGGACAAGCTCGGTGAGGCCGAATGTAAAAACCACGAAGTACACGCCGCGCAGACGCAGGGTCGAGAGGCCCACGACGAGGGCAACCAGGAACCCGGTGATGGCCGCGGTCAGCAAGGCCAGTGGGACCGGAAAATACACGTGCGAGATCGCCAGCGCGTAGATGCCGACCCCGAAGAAGGCGGCGGTGGCGAGCGAGATATAGCGCGTGGTGCCCGAGAAAAACGCCCAGGCCGTCGCCAGCCCGACGTTCGCGTACAGCAGTATGAACAGCGAGATCACGTAATTTGAAGTGAAGAGCGGCACTAGCGCGAGGACAAGGGTGGCCAGCACCATCAGCGCGACGATAAGCCAGTTTCTTTGGAGCAGCTCAAGCACGGGTGAACAACCCCGTTGGCCGCACCAGGAGGATGAGCATGAACAGACTGAAATTGATTGCGATCGTCAGCGCGGGATCGAGCAGATATCCGCCGACCGATTCCACCACGCCGAGCAGAAGCCCCGCCGCAAGCGTGCCGGTCACTCGGCCGACGCCGGCCATGATCACCACGATCAGGGCCTTCAGGGTGTACTCGACGCCGGAGGTAGCGCTGAAGGAGATGAACGTGCTGACCAGCATGCCGGAAACGGCGGCCAGTGCGCCGCCGGCCGCGAAAGCGAGTGCTGAGAAGTTCCGCACGTCGACCCCTACCAGGCTCGCTGCAACCGGATCGATGGTGATGGCCCGCAACGCAGCACCGAACCGGGTATGGCGCAAGACCAGGAACAGCGTTATGGCCAGCGCACAGGCACCGAGGAACGCCAGCAGCCGATTGAGGGCGATCCTCGCGCCGAGCACATCGACGCCTGTCGAAAGGAAGCTGTAGCCGCGCAGGTCGCCGCTCCAGTTCACCAGCGCCAGGCCCTGGCATACGAACAGCAGGCCGAAGGTGACGAGCACGACGTCGGCATCGAGCACGTCCTGATCCGGGGCGCGCCGGATCAGCGGCATCATCAGGTATTGATAGATCAGCCAGCTCAACACGAATGCAATCGGCAAACTGATGAAGACGCTCAGGAGCGGATTGAGCTTCCACGACATGATCGTGAAAAAGGCGGTGAAGGCCCCTCCCAGGAAGAACTCTCCATAGGAGAGGTTCAGGATGCGAGCCACGCCGTATTGCAGATTGAGCCCGAGCGCGATCAGTCCGTACATTCCGCCAAGGAGCAGGCCACTGAGGAATACTTCGAACAGGATCACGCCGGCACCTGGAGGGACAAGCAAAACGGGTCAGGCCGGTGTTTCGGCCTGACCCGCAGTTTCAACCGATCATCACTGGTGCGTCAGGCCCACGTAGGCTTCGGGAACAGCAGGGGCTTGGCGCCGGCCTTGTTGGCCGGGAACAGGCCGACGATCTCGCCGTTCTGCCACTGGCCGACGGCCCAGGGATTGGCGTTGCGCTGGTCGACGTACTTGAGATCGCCCCACAGCGTCTTGAACGTGCCGCTGGCGATCACGTCGCGTATTTTCTTGCGATCGATCTCGCCGACCGTTTCGATCGCCTGCTGTACGACCTCGAGGGCAGAGTACACGTTCACCGCGCCGGCTTCGGATGGGCGGTTGTGCACGGCGAGGTGGGCCTTGTTGTATTCGTCCATGCCGGGTGCGCCGGGGTCGATGCCGCCATACACCACGATGCCGTTGACCTTGTTGCCGAACTTGCCCTTGTAAGTCGGGAACACGCCGCCGATCGCCACGTACATGAACTTCGGGTTGAAGCCCACGATCTGCGCCTGCTCGGTCAGCATGAACGTGTCGGGCGGATAGCTCAAGGCCACGAACGCGTCCGGATCGGTCGCCATGGCTTCGCGGATCAGCGGCTGCAGGTCGGCCGAACCCAGGGGATAGCTCTTGGAGAAGACGACCTCCAGCCCTTCCTTCTTCGCCGCCTCGAGGAAGGCCGCGTGCATTTCCACGCCGTACTCGAGCGCCACATGGACCGCAGCGACCCGGCCCTTGATCTTGCCCTCCTTCTTCAAGCCGGCGAGCGCCTGCGCCAACGGCTGCGTCGACTCGTTGGGCTGCGAGATGTTCCAGAACGCGTAGGGCCACTTTGGTCCCAGCGTATAGGTCTTCGTGGTGGTGGCCGTCGTCATGATCACCGGATACTCGTACTTGTTGATGATCGGCGCCGACGCCAGGTTCATGTGGGTGGCATACGGCCCCAGGATCATGTCCACCTTGTCCTGCTCGATCAGGCGCTCGGTGAGCTTGAGCAGCTCGTCGGGCTTGCCCTGATCGTCGTAGCTGACGAGCTCGATCGGGACCTTCTTGTTGTACTTCTTCAGCATGATGCCGCCGGCATCGTTCACGCGCTTCTGCCACAGCTTGTACTGCGACACGCTCGTCGATTCCGCGCCCGGCCCCAGCGGACCCGACATCGTGATCGAGTAGCCGAACCGGATGTTGGCCGGCGCCGACTGCGCGTGAGCATGTATCCGCGGCAGGGTCGTGGCACCGACGACCGCAGCACCGCCTTTCACGAATGTCCGTCTATCCATCGCATCCTCCCATCTTGGTTGTCATGCACTGCGCCACGTAGGAACCCGTGCATGTGCCCTTGGTTTTTTTGCCGGGCCGGCGTCGTCGCAGCCGGGCCGATGCTCAGCCCAGGAACCTCCCCACCGCGTCCACGGCCTCGCGTTTTTCCAGATGCACGAGGTGGCCCGCGCCCTTGAAGATCCTGATATCCGCGTTCTTGATGAATTTCCGCCAGGTCTCCGTCTGCTGCACGGGGATGACCTTGTCCTCCTCGCCCCAGACGATGAGGGTCGGCATCTTTATGCGATGCAGGTAGCGCATGAATTTGGGATCGCCCGGGTGCTCCCAGAGCAGCCGCGCCACCGTCGTCGCCTCACGATACCGGTCGGCCATGAAGTCGATGTCGGGCTTCTCGGGCAGGCGCGCCTTCAGGACGTCGAAATTGGAGACGAGCAGCCCCGGCACCTGCTCACCCGGCACGGCCAGCAGGTCCAGCATGGGATGCATCGTGTCGATCATACCGGCGGGCGCGATCAGCGCGAGCTTCTTGATGCGGTGCCCGTGCTCGCTCGCGAACTTGGCGGCGAGATAGCCGCCAAGCGACAGCCCGACCAGATTGAACTTGTCGAGGTTCAGTGCGTCGAACAGCTCCAGGTAGTGCATGACATAGTCATGCAGGTCGGTGAAGGTCGGGTCGTCGTCGGACTCGCCGAACCCGGGATGGTAAGGAACGATCACCCGAAACCGCTCGGTCCACGGCTCGGCGAAATCGAAGCCGTCGATGGTGCCGGCCCCATGGAAGAAGACGACAGGCTCGCCGCTGCCGGCAGTATGCACAACCGTCTTTACACCGTTGATGGTGTGCGTCTCACGCACGAACTTGCTCATGTTACCCCCGGTCGACCTTACTCGGCTGCGGCCCGCAGGGCCGGCTGGACGCGCGAGCGAAGCCGCGGCATCACCTCTTCCGCAAAGAGCGTCATGTTCTTCACGGTCTTCCAGTGCGGCATGTCGGCGACGTGCATGACGCAGTTGATGTGCGTGGTCTTCATCCACTGCGACCACTCGCCGATCTTGTTGGCGACATTGTCGGGCGAGCCGACCGCAATGAAGAACGACTTGCTGATGGCCTGGAAATCGAAGCCGCCGTGCATCTTGTCCGCCATCGCCGCACGTGCCTTCAGCTGATCGATCGAGAGATAGCCGGGAGGCGCCAGGTACTGCGGCGTGGTGCGCGCGAAATCCTCGAAGAAGCGTTGCAGGTGGCCGATGTATTCCTGCTCGGCGCGCTCCTGCGTCTCCGCCACGTAGACGAACGTGAGGAGAGGCAGCTGGTCCGGCCGCAGGGTGTGGCCGTAGTGGGCCGCGCGCTGGCGAAGGTTCTCGTTGAGCTCGCGCGAGCGCTGCTGCGTGACGAACACCGACGCGTAGCCGAAGCCGAGCTCGGCTGCGATCTCGATCGTCTCCGGGCTGCCGGTGCCGACCACGTAGCAGGGCGGATGCGGCTTCTGGTAGGGACGCGGCCAGGGGTTGAGAAAGCGGTAGGTATAGAAGTTGCCGTAGTGCGTGGTGGGGCCGTCCTCGGTCCACGCCTGCAGCATGATCTTGAGCGACTCCTTGAACTTCTCGCGCGCGGTGGCAGGGTTGACGGGGTTCGCCCAGTATTCCATGCCCGTGCCGAGCGGCAGCGCGATCTCGAGCCGGCCTTTCGACATGACGTCGAGAATGGCGTACTCCTCGGCCAGCCGGTTCGGCAGCATGAAGTTGGGCGGTGTGCCCCACACGCAGATGCGGACGTTCTTGGTCTGCGGCACCAGCGCGGCGGCAATCAGATTGGGCGTCGCCATCATGCTGTAGACTGTATTGTGATGCTCGTTGACGACGATGGCGTCGTAGCCGAGCCGGTCTGCAAGCACCAGCTCCTGCAGGTAGCGCTGGTAGAGCGCGTGTCCCTTTTCCGGGTCGAAGTATTTGTTTGGAAAGCTCACCCACAACGACTTGTAGTCCTTGTGGTTCTCCGGCAAATGCACATACGGCATGAAGTGCATTGCATTGAACCGAAGAGCAGCGCTCATTGTTCTATTCCTCCCGAATAATTTCTTGACGATGCACGCTGCGCCTCATCCAACACGCCTGTGCAGGAGAGGCAGTCGGCACCGAAGGTTTGGCACCCAACCGTTCCAAATACATTGGTCGTAATCATTAGAATCTGCAAACGGAATCTAAGAAGTCCGGAATGCGTACTGCGGGAAGTGCCCATGCCCGCGTGCGGGACGCGTCCCACTCCAGATGCCATGCTTCGAGGCGCTCGGAGGCGTCGATGGCGGAATTCCTGAAGTACAGCCGCACTGTCCTAAGGGAGGACAGCTTCTTGGGGTGGAGGGGGGCCGTCACTGAAGATGAAGCAGCCAGGCTCCGGAGCTTTCTTCGGGGCTGTGACGGCCGGCCGCTTGACGTGTCTTTCTCTGCGCGATCCGGGCGGCTTCGGACACGACATCGGCGAGGCCGGCATCGTTGCCGGGGGCCATGACATGGACGCCCGCAACGCCGGGCAACTCGCTCAGCTCCTCGACCAGCTCGATGCAGATCCTGCGGCCCTCTCGGACGGGATCGGTCGACTGCTCGAGCCGCTCGATGGCGGCGTCCGGAATGATCGAGCCGAACAGCTTGTCGCGAATCCACCGCGCGGAGCGCGCAGACCGCAACGGAGCGATGCCGATCAGGAGGAAGAAATCGCAGATGCCGTTGTCGGCCAGGCATTGCGCGTATCGCCTTACGACGTTCGCATCCATGCAGAACTGTGTCTGTGCGAACTGGGCACCGGCGGAGATTTTCTCCTTGAGGCGCTTCGGCTTCCAGCCGGGCGGCGGATCGATGGGCGCATCCGCCGTGCCGAGGAAGAAGTGGGCAACGCCAGACACCTTCCGGCCCGACATCAGTGTGTGCCGGTCCCTAATCTGCTGTGCCACCTGACTGAGCATCGAGGAATCGATGTCGAACACCGGCTTCGCATCGGGCTGATCGCCGGCGCCGGGATCGTCGCCCCTGAGCAGCAGCAAATTCTCGATCCCGAGCGCCGCCGCGCCCAGCAGGTCGCTCTGCAGGGCGATGCGGTTACGGTCGCGGCAGGTCAGTTGCAGGATCGGCTCGATGCCGCTTTGCAGGAGCAGCGCCGCCGCGGCCAGCGGTCCCATGTGCGAGCGGGCTCCAGCGCCGTCCGTCACGTTGACGGCATCGGCCGCCCCCTTGAGCGGCCTCACCTTCGCGATGAGGTCGCGGCGGTCGCACGACACGGGCGGGACGATCTCGGCGGTGACGACGAACTTGCCCGCCCTCAGACGCTCCTTGAACTGACCCCTGCCGGCGGCATTCACGCGTGTTTCGGTATTCGGCATGGGTTCGGCGGCACCCGTTCGGTTCTCTCGCCATAGTGAAACAAGCGGCTGCAATTGTTGTCAACGCATGTTCCGTGTCGCCAATGCTTAACAGATCGTCGCCTGGCGCGGCCCTCCCTGGCGCAATTGCCAAAGACCCAGCGAAAGCGTGTACATTCAAGGCAAAGAAACCGGTCGTCTCAGCTGCACAATTGAAGGGAGCCCCCCATGCCGCTCTTGGAGGACAAGGTCTGCGTCATCACCGGTGGCGCCGGCAGCCTGGGGCTCGCGAGCGCACGGTTGTTTCTGCGCGAGGGAGCGAAGGTGATGCTGGTCGACCTGCGACAGGCCGACCTCGAGCGTGCGAAAGGCGGGCTCGGGAGCCCCAACGCCGATGCCATCGCCGCCGACGTGAGCGACGCCGCCGCCACCCGGGCCTACGTCGAGCGCACGGTCGAGCGGTTCGGCAAGATCGACGTGCTGTTCAGCAACGCCGGCAACCAGGGCCCGGTCGTGCCGGTCACCGAGTATCCTGAGGACGCGTTCGATGCGCACATGGCGGTGCACGTGCGTGGCGCCTTTCTCGCCTGCAAGTATGGCCTTCCGCGCATGAACGACGGCGGGAGCATCATCATCACGTCGAGCGTGGTGGGCGCCATGGGCGCGCCCGGCGTGGTCGCCTACGTGACTGCAAAGCACGCGCAGGTCGGGCTGATGCGCTCCGTCGCCAAGGAGGCGGCGCGGCGCGGCATCCGCGTCAACACGCTGCATCCGGGGCCGATCGACAACGCCTTCCAGGCGAAGATCGAGGAGAACATCGGCAAGATGGCCGGCGGCATCGACGCCACGAAAATGCTCAACGATGCGATCCCGCTGCACCGCCACGCCGAGCCGGAGGAGATTGCACGCTCAGCCCTCTATCTCGCGTCGCATCTGTCGAGCTTCGTCACCTGCTCGACTTTGATGGTGGACGGCGGCATGCGGGGGTAGGCGGCTTGCGTCGTCCCGGCTCTTCGTCGAGCGCCATAGACTGCTGCCTACTCGTCCTGGATGCCCTTGAAGCGGATCAGCCGGTAGCCGCGGAAATCGGTGATCGGGCGGGCACACTCGCACACGCCCTCGCACTCGGCTGCTGTGCCGTCGAGGCGTTTGCAGTCGGGCGCGGTGGTGGACTCGATCACCAGGATCCGGATCTGCGGCTCCGTGACGGCCCCCACGACCAGGCGCACATGGTTTCCCGCCAAGTTGAGGGCGTCGCCCGGCTTGAGCGCGCCGAGATCGTTCTGCCAATTCTTGACCTCGGTGCTCACCTCCCTGATGTCGGAGGTGCCATATTTTCTCACCAGCCCCCAGACGCGGGAGATGAAGCCGGAGCAGTCGACCCCGGTGGAACGGGCAAAGATGCAATTGTTGTGATTGGGGTCGCGGCAGGTGCACACGTCGCCGGCGAGCGCCCCCTCTCCCAGGCGCTTGACGAATGCGGCGGGATTGTCAAAGCCGCCCCACCGGTAGGGGATGCGCGTCATGGTCTGGCCGATGCGCTCCTCGCGCACCCAGCCCGGCCGCTCCCAGTACTGGTTCTCGGACTTGTCGCACAGGCTCGGCACACCGTCCTGCTCGAAATTGTTCTTCGCCAGTGTCCATTGCTGGGTGAGGAACTCGCGCGCCAGCTCGATCACCTTGGCGCGCGAGATCGGTTCGAGAGCACGCCCCTCGCGTTCCTGTTTCGGAGGTGGCGCCAGGTTGCGCGGCGCGGGCGCGTCCTGCGACGCTCTGACCTGCGTGTCGACGCCGATGGCGCGCCCCTTCTCGGCTTGCATGCGTCTCAGCGCGCCGGGCGAGACAATGTCTGTCGTTGTCCTCGGGTTGACGGCAGAAACGGCCTGGATCGGGATCGTGCGTATTTCAATCTTGGATCGTGTCGGCACCATCACCCGCACGTCACCCTTTCCGGTGATCGCCACATACTCGTCCGGAACGTAATCCATCGCCGCCAGCGGCAGCTCGGCGACGCCCGTCAGGCGCCCGTCGGTGCCGTAGCGGCCGACGAACGCACGCACCACGATGTCAGGGTTGGCGCCGACGAATTCCGACCACAGCAGGTACCGCCGGCCCTGGCTGTCGATGCCGATCTCCGCAGCGTCGGCCAGCGCCTTGCCCGTCAGCGAGCGAACCTCGAGGTCGCCCGGGCTCGAGCGCGCAGCCCGCGGCAGGGAAGGGACCGACAGTTGGGTCTTGCTCCTCCGCACTGCTTGCCCGGGAGCACTTCTCCCGGTCCCGGGGAGCGACTGCGCGGTCAGAGGCGGCGGCGAAGCCGGGTCAAGGTTGCGCGGCAGCTCTACAGCCGATCTTCTGTCACCCGACAGGAGCAGCACGCTGGTCTCCTGAGCTTCCGTGCCGCTGACGATGAACCGGTCGGGCAGGGGCGCGCGTCCGATGACGCGTCCCGCGTCGTCCACGAATGCAACGCTGTTGGCCAGGGTGTCGACGATGCCAGTCAGGCCATCGCGGATCCAGAAGAGGCTGCTGGGGCCGGAGCCGACCCGTTCGAAGGCCGACGGCGCGATGACGACGCCACGCTGTGCCTGGTCGCTGCGCTGCTGCGCGAGGCCGGCGCTGCAGCACAGTTGAAGAGCGACAATTGCCAATGAGGGAATGAGAGCGCACCGCAGGCACGACCACATGGAAAACCTCCCCGGGATAATTTCAGTCCGCATCTAACAATGGCGGGCACTATAGCAGCCTCGATGTGGCAGGAGTCGATGTCCTGCATGGGTCTTGTTCCGAGCGCGGACGCGGCCAGCCCATGTGACGGGACGGCGTTTGCGCTTTTCCCTCGCAATCCGCCCGCGCCTGCGCCAGACTTCGGTCCATCAAGAATATCAATGCGGTCGGAAGCACGGCCGTGTCTGGGAGGTCAAAAAGCCATGATGCCATCTGTGCGCAATGCGAGCATCACAAGCTTCGTTTTCGCTCTGGCCTGGGCGGGCGGGGCGTTGGCGCAGTCGGCATCCGTCGAACTGCGCTACGCGACGAGTGCACCACCCAAGACTGTTTGGGAGATGCAGGTGCAGCGCTTCCAGAAGCAGGTCGAGGATGCGAGCAAAGGCACGCTCAAGATCAACGCGTTCCTCAACTCGCAGCTCGGCAGCGAGCAGGACACGATTGCCCAGGTCGCGCGCGGACGCATCGACTCTGGCGGCTATTCCATCACCGCCGGATCGCTGCTCG
The DNA here is from genome assembly GCA_963827545.1 of uncultured Alphaproteobacteria bacterium. GTDB lineage: Bacteria > Pseudomonadota > Alphaproteobacteria > Rhizobiales > Hyphomicrobiaceae > AWTP1-13. The sequence goes on along the minus strand of CAWHBI010000006.1, from coordinate 84,925 downwards.
TGCCGGAGATCTCCCTGCTCAATATTCCGTTCCTGTTCAAGGACCAGAAGGAGCAGGATTGCGTTCTCGACAACCACCTCACCAAGATCACATCCGACATGTTCCTCAAGAAGGGTGTGGTCATGATCAGCTGGAGCGAGGTGGGTGTGGTCGATATCATCGGCAAGAAGGCCTACGTCTCTCCCGACGACCTCAAGGGGCTGAGGGCGCGCTCGGCGCCCAACAAGGTTGCCGGCTTCATGTGGAGCCAGTTCGGTGCCAATCCCAATCCGCTGCCCGTGACCGAGTGGAACTCGGCCTTCCAGACGGGGTTGATCGATGTCGCCAACTCGGCCCCCACCTTCTACTTCTTCTCCGGCCTGTCGAAGCTGGCTCCGGTGGTGACCATGACGCAGCACCAGGACCAGGGCGGCGTGGTTCTCGTCAACAAGGAGGCCTACGACAAGCTGTCGGAGGACCACAAGAAGGCGCTGGCGGGGACGGCGACCATTAGCCCTGCGGCGCAGCTGCGTGGCGAGGTGCGCGGGTTCGAAGGCAAGATCCGCGAGATGCACAAGGCGGCGGGCGGCACCATCGTCGAGCTCACGCCTGAGCAGCGCGCGGTCTGGCGCAAGGGCATCGAGGCCGCGTGGCCGAGGATGGTGGAAGCGGTCGGCGGCGAGGCGAACACCTTTTGGAAGGCGATCCAGGCCGGCATACGAGCCTGCTCGCCGTAGTCACCGCACCCTGAGCTTGCAACCCCGCTCGCGGGCGTTTGCCGCGAGCGGCGGCACCGATCCGGGGGCCGCGGATGGACTGGACGTCGTTGCAAGAGCGTTTGCTGCTGTTGTTGCGGCGGCTCCAGCAGATATCGCGGCTGTGGTTGCGGCAATTGCAGCCGCAGTGGCTGAGCTTGCAGCAGAGCTTGCAGGGCCGGCTGCGGCACTGGCGGGCGCAACAGCAGCGCCTTCGCCACGCCTTGCGGCAACGGCTGCCCCAGGAACCGCCGGCATGGTGGCCGGGCCCCGACCCGCCACCGGCCGCGCGCCGGGTCCTCGACGGCTGGCACCGAGGCGAGTGCTGGGTCGCCGTTGTCGCCTTCGGCTTCATCGCCACCATCATGGTGCTGGACGTGCTTGGACGCGAGTTCCTGGGCCCGTCGCTTCGCTTCCTCGGCTTCAACCCGGGCGCAACCGGGATCTTCTTCTCGCAGAAGCTCTCGGTCTTCGCCCTGGTGATCGGTAGCTTCGCCGGCATCGGCATTGCCACCGCCACGGGCGCCCACATCGTGCCGACCTTCGCCTCCGGCTGGGTCCCGGCGGAATGGCAGCGTGTCTACGATCGCGCGGTCGACCTGGTCACCGGCGTGTTTCTCGTCGGCGTCGCCTGGTTCGGCTTCAAGTTCGTCGGGTCATCTTTCAAGACCGACCTGCGCGCGCCGGTGATCGACTGGGCAGTCTGGCCAATCCAGCTCGCTATTCCCCTGGGTTTCCTCTCGGCCGCCGGGCGGTACCTCATCTACGCCGCCTGGCCTTCACTCAGGCCGATCCCGCCGGAGTTCCAGGAATGAAGGCGCTGGGCCTCGTTGCCTCGGTCTTCGGCCTGCTGGCGCTGCGCCAGCCACTGCTGGTCATCCTGCTCGCGGCTGCCGCTTGCGTGCATCTCTTCTGGGGTCGCGGCAACCTCGAGGACATCATCGAGGATATGTGGGTAGGTCTCGACAAGGAGGTGATCCTGTCGATCCCGCTGTTCATCCTGTGCGGCAGCGTGATGACCCGCGGGTCCATCGCCCAGCGGCTGATCCGCATCCTCGCCGCGCTGACGAAGCCGCTGCCGGGCGGGCTGGCGGTCGCTACCATCCTCTCCTGCGCGGTGTTCGCCGCCATCTCCGGCTCCTCGATCGTCACCATGCTGGCGATCGGCACCATCATGTATCCGGCCATGCGGCAAGCCGGGTACGACAACAAGTTCTCGCTCGGCGCGATCATGTCCGGCGGCACGCTGGGCATCATCATCCCCCCATCCATCCCGATGATCATCTATGGGTTGGTGACGGAAACATCGGTCACTGACCTCTTTGTCTCAGGTTTTGGCCCGGGCATCCTGCTCACCGTCGCTCTGTCGGCCTACGCGGTCTGGTTCAACTGGGGCATGACAACGGGAGCCTTCGACCTCGGCGAGTTCTGGATCGCCTTCAAGGACGGGATTTGGGCGGTGCTGATGCCGGTGATCCTGCTCGGCGGCATCTATTCGGGCTATTTCACGGCGACGGAAGCGGCGGCGGTGGCGCTGGCCTACGCGCTGGCGATCGAGATCTTCGTGCACAAAGAGCTGAAGCCGGCCGATTTCTACAACGTCGTGCTGGAGACCTCCAAGCTCGGCGGCTCGCTGTTTCCGCTGATCGCCGTGGCGCTGAGCCTCAACATCATCCTGACAGAGCACCGTGCCCCGCAGTCGCTGGTCGAATTCATGCAGGGCTACATCTCGAGCCCGCTGATGTTCATGATCCTGGTCAATATCCTGCTGTTGATCGTGGGCTGCCTGATGACCACAGGCGAGGCCATCCTGGTGCTCGCGCCGCTGCTCGCCCCGCTCGCCGAATCCTATGGCTACAACAAGGTGCTGTTCGGCCTCATCATGATCCTCAACCTGGAGATCGGCTATCTGACCCCGCCTGTGGGGCTGAACCTGATCGTCGCGATGGGCGCCTTCAGGCAGAACTTCGGCCTGCTCTGCCAAGCCGCGATTCCGTTCATCTTCATCATGCTGGCGTGCCTCATCATCGTCGTGTGGCAGCCGTGGATCGCCATGTACCTCGTGACCGGCAAGTTCTAGGGGCGCGTGCCACTCGGGTGTGCCTGGCGCGCAACACACCTGTGATTGATCGCGCCTGGGCCTGGGTTCGCGCTGGTCAACGCGCGGCCGATTCATACACTGCGCGAACACTCTCAAGGCGCGCTCGGAGGTTCCATGCCGCTTGGTCAAGTGCTGGTTCGGCGGCATGCTGCTGCCGTTGCGCTTGTTTGCGTGCTGGCAGCACCAGGGCCGGCCGTCGCGCAGAGCTATGATCCATTTGGGGTTTTTGGCAACCAGTGGCAGGTTGGCGGGCTCGTCTACGTATCGCCCAAGTTCGAAGGCGCCAACTCATACCGGGCCATCGGCTTTCCGTTCGTGGCGCCGGCCGGGCTCGGCGAGGGCGGCGGCTTCGTGCAGATCAAAGGTGCCGACGACGTCCGCTTCCGCGTATTCCAGTTCGCCGGCTTCGAGATCGGGCCGCTGGCGGGCTATCGCTTCGGCCGCGACGAGGATGATGCCGCGCGCCTGCAGGGGCTCGGCGATGTCGATGGCGGATTGGTGCTCGGCGGTTTTGTGACCTACCGCACGGGCCCCTTCGCGTTCTCCGTGTCCTACCACCACCAGGCGACCGGCGACGACACGGGCGGCCTCATCCGCTTCGGTGCTGAGCACGTTGGGCCGGCTGGCGCCCAATGTCAAGCTGACCACCAGCATCGGCGCCAACTACGCCACCGACGACTACATGACGAGCTTCTTCGGAGTGACCGCAGCGCAATCGAATGCGTCTGGTCTCCTCCCGGTCTATTCGCCGTCAGCAGGGTTCAAGGACGTTTACGTCGGCGCGAACGCCGCCATCGACCTCAACGACCGCTGGACGCTGATGCTGATCGGCCGCTACGCGCGCCTGATCGGCGATGCCGCGGACAGCCCGATCGTGGAGACCGAGAACCAGTTCTACGGCGGCGCCGCCCTTTCCTATAAATTCAGCCTCGGCCGCTAAAGCCTGCGCCGCGGGCGCATCCCTCCAACTCCACACGGGCAGACGCAACGTCTCGGTGGACGCCGCCCCTGTGCGGCGTTCGGGCATCGCGCCTCTCACGGCGAGGTCAGTGTTATTTCCAGCCATGAGTCATGATGTCCTGGACATCATCCATGAGTTGCTACATGCTGCGATTTGTTGAAAATGCATCAATCTAGCATGATCACCGCCACACAATTGAGGGCTGCTCGCGCGCTTCTCGGCATCGACCAGCAGACGCTGGCAGATCTGGCAGGCGTGTCCTTGCCAACCATCCAGAGGATGGAGGCGAGCCAGGGAAACGTGCGCGGCGTGATCGATACGCTGATCAAGGTGGTCGAGGCCCTCGATGCGGCGGGCGTGGAGTTGATCGGCGACAATGCCAAGAGCGAGGCTGGCGGACGCGGCGTGCGCTTCAAGAGTCCGGCCGTCGGCGCAAGGTATGCCGAGTCGCCGGCGAGTGCCCGGCAGAGGAAGAGCCGCGTGCTCATCCGCTCGTGAGAGAACGCCGGTTGGTGTGCCGAAGGAGCGCAGTCATTCACGATCGCGGATTGTGTGGCTAGCCTTGAGGGGTGTTGGGGGAATGCTGGTCGCGGTGGCACTGTGGAGCCTCGCAGAAGCTCCGCCAGGCAGGGCGGTGCCGAGTGTTGGCCATTTCAGAACCGCGCTCACCGTCGGTGGAGTTGCTGCGGGCCTTGACCCCGCTCGAACGACGACCCGCCCTCGATGCGAGGGAGGATAGAGTGTGACGCCCCTGGCGGTCGCATTGTGGAGCGTGCCGGCGCTGCTCAGCGTGGCTGTGTTGGCCTTGGCGATATTGCCACGGCGTGCCGCGACGCGGCTGGTCTACGCGGCGTGCTTTGCGATTTGTTTGGGAGTGTTGGTTGTCTCGCTCGCCCACCTGGTGGGTGCAGGAAGCTCGGCATCGACGCTGCGACTGCCTGTCGGCTTGCCTTGGATCGGCGCACACTTTCGCATGGACGCGCTGAGTGCGTTCTTTCTGGCGGTGGCCAGCCTTGGCGGCGCAGCGGCAAGCCTATTTGCCATCGGCTATGGGATGCACGAGAAAGCGCCCGGCCGCGTCCTGCCCTTCTACCCCGCGTTCCTCGCCGGCATGAACCTCGTGGTGCTGGCCGACGACGCCTTCACCTTCCTCTTCGCCTGGGAGTTCATGTCGCTCTCCTCGTGGGCATTGGTGATGGCACACCACCACGATCCTGAGAACACGCGCGCAGGCTACATCTACATCGTCATGGCGAGTTTCGGCACGCTGTGCCTGCTGCTGACCTTCGGGGTCCTCGCCGGCGGCAGCGGCGGATACGCGTTTGCGGATATGCGCAGCACGAGTGCGCCGTTCACCGGATTGGTGCTGATCCTGGCCCTGCTGGGCACGGGCTCGAAGGCGGGGCTGGTGCCGTTGCACGTCTGGCTGCCGCTCGCCCACCCCGCTGCGCCCAGCCACGTCTCCGCCCTGATGAGCGGGGTGATGACCAAGGTGGCCGTCTACGGCTTCATCCGCATCGTCTTCGACCTCAACGGTCCGCCGGCCTGGTGGTGGAGCATTGTCGTGATACCGCTGGCTGGCATCACCTGCGTGCTGGGCGTGCTGAGCGCCCTGATGCAGCACGATCTGAAGCGGCTGCTGGCCTACCACACGGTCGAGAACATCGGCATCATCTTCATCGGCCTGGGTCTCGCGCTGGCCTTCTCGGCCCACAATATGCCAGCCCCCGCCGCGCTGGCGCTGACCGCCGCGCTGTTCCACGTCTTCAACCACAGCCTATTCAAGAGCCTGCTGTTCTTCGGTGCCGGCGCCGTCCTCAACGCGACTGGTCAACGCGATATGGAGCACCTGGGCGGCCTCATCCATCGCATGCCGCTGACCGCCTTCGCCTTCCTGACGGGCTGCCTGGCGATCTCGGCGCTGCCTCCGCTCAATGGCTTCGTCTCGGAGTGGCTGACGTTTCAGGCGATCCTGCTGAGCCCTGATGTGCCGTCGTGGGGCATCAAGCTGGTGGTGCCCGCCGTGGGCGCAATGCTGGCCCTCTCGGCGGCGCTGGCCGCGGCGTGTTTCGTCAAGGCGTTCGGCGTCACCTTTCTCGGGCGCCCGCGCACGCCGGTGGCGCAATCGGCGCAGGAAGTCGACCGCGCTTCGCTGCTTGCAATGTTTGCGTTCGTCACCCTGTGCCTCCTCGCCGGCATTGTTCCCGGCTTCATCATCGATGCGCTGGCGCCCGTCGTACAGGGCTTGGTCGGCGGTCAGATGCCGACACAGAGTGCCATTGGCTGGCTCTCGATCGTGCCGATCGCCGAGAGCCGCAGCTCCTACAACGGCCTGCTCGTCTTCGCCTTCATAACTGTGTCGACGCTGGCTGCGGTGGAGACCATCCATCGCTATGCATCGCGCAGCCTTCGCCGCGCCCCGGCGTGGGATTGCGGCTTCCCGGACCCGAGCCCTGCCACCCAATACACGGCCGACAGCTTCGCCCAGCCGATTCGCCGCGTGTTTGGTGAAGTGGTGTTCCTCGCGCGCGAGCGCGTCGATATGCCAGTGCCCGGTGACGCTCGGCCGGCACGATTGGCCGTCACGCTACGCGATCTCGTGTGGGACACGATCTATGCGCCGGTCAGCGGCGCCATCTGGTTCACGGCCGAGAAGTTCAGCCATTTGCAGTTCCTGACTATCCGCCAATATCTGAGCCTCGTATTCGGGGCGCTCGTTTCCCTCCTGTTCGCCCTCATGCTGGTGATGCTGGTATGGGCCTGATCATCGATCTCCTCGCGCAGGGCGCACAGATGGTCCTCGTGCTGCTGCTGGCACCGCTGCTCCTCGGCTTCACGCGCAAGGTCAAGGCCCGCCTGCTGCGCCGGCGCGGGCCGCCCGTCCTCCAGCCGTACCGCGACCTTCTTCGCCTTGCCCGCAAGGAGGTCGTGCTGGCCGAGAACGCGTCCTGGCTGTTTCGCAGCGGACCCTACATGATCTTCGGCGCGACGTGGGTGGCGGCGGCGCTCGTCCCGACCTTCGCCACTGGTCTGCTGTTCAGCTGGACAGCCGATTTGATTGCAATCACCGCGCTCATCGGCTCGTCACGCTTCTTCCTGGCGCTCGTGGGCATGGACGTCGGCACGAGCTTCGGCGGCATCGGCTCGAGCCGCGAGATGATGTTTGCCTCGCTCGCCGAGCCGGCGATGATCATGATCGCCTTCACGGTCGCTCTCGTTGCCGGCTCGACCCAGCTCTCGGTGATCGCGCAGTTCGTGCTGACGAACACCAGCTTGCGCGTTTCTCTGGGGCTGGCTCTGGCCGCCCTCGTCATCGTGGCGCTGGCCGAGAACGCGCGCATTCCGGTCGACAACCCAGCCACCCATCTCGAGCTCACCATGGTGCACGAGGCCATGGTGCTCGAATACTCGGGCCGGCATCTCGCGGTGATCGAGTTTGCGGCCGCCCTCAAGCTGCTGCTGTACGTGTCGCTGATCGGCTGCATCTTCGTGCCGTGGGGGCTGGCGCCGGCCGGCAGCGGGTTGGCCGGCTACGGCATCGGCATCGCAAGCTACCTCGGTAAGCTTGCTGTCGGCGGCTTCCTGCTCGTGCTGCTGGAGACCTCGATTGCCAAGATGCGCGTCTTTCGCGTTCCAGATTTCCTCGGCATCGCGCTCATGCTTGGCCTGCTCGGCACGCTGCTGCTGTTCGTGTCGCGGAGCTTCTGATGGACGGGCATTCACTCGATATCGCGCACATGCTGGCGGGCGGCATGGTGCTGGTGAGCTTCATGCTGCTCTACCAGGACCGCATGTTCGGCCTGCTCAATGTCTTTGCGCTGCACGCGGTGGTGCTCTCGGCGTCGGTGGCCTGGCAGGCGCACATCCAGAATGCACCGCACTTGTACGTGCCTGCAGCCATCGCGCTGGTGCTGAAGGGCATCATCATTCCAGTTGCACTGCACCGCGTCGTCATCCGTCTCGGCATCCACCGCACCATCGAGACCGTGGTCGGCATCGGCCCCACCATGCTGTTCGGCATGGGGTTGGTCGCCCTGTCGATGGTGGTCATGCTGAAGGCGGCGGCGACCGCTGATGCACTGGCGCGCGAGGACCTTGCATTTGCCCTGTCGGTGTTGCTGCTCGGCTTGCTGATGATGGTGACGCGCCGCAACGCCGTCAGCCAGATCGTCGGCTTCATGTCGATGGAGAACGGCCTCATCCTCGCCGCCACCGGTGCCAAGGGCATGCCGCTGGTGGTGGAGATCAGCGTGGCGTTCTCGATCTTGGTCGCCTTCATCGTCATCGGCGTGTTCCTGTTCCGCATTCGCGAGCGGTTCGATTCCGTCGACCTTCAGGCGCTCGACGAGTTCCGGGGAGAACGGCGATGAATGCCGTCCTCGCCGACTTCGTGCTGGAGCCGCTCACCGCCGTGCTGATCATTCCGGCCGCTGCGGCCGCGCTGCTGGCTCTCCTGCCGGGATACTGGGTGGCCGCGCGCCTCAACGTGCTTGCCGCGCTGGCCACCTTGGTCGCGGCGCTCTCAATGCTGGTGGAGAGGCCGGCGGTCGGCGGGTATCTCTTCGTCGACGATCTCAATGTCGTGTTCGTCGTGCTTTCCACCTTCGTCGGCTTCACCACCAGCGTTTTCAGCGCGAGCTACATCGGCCACGAGCTGGAGATCGGCCGGCTTACGCGACGGCATCTGCGTTTCTACCACGCCATGTATCAGACGCTGATGTTCGCCATGAACCTGGCGCTGCTCGCCAACAACATCGGCCTGATGTGGGTGGCCGTCGAACTCGCCACGCTGACGACGGTGCTCATGGTGGGCATCTACCGCACGCACGAAGCGCTCGAGGCCGCTTGGAAATATTTCATTCTGGGCAGTGTCGGCATTGCGCTCGCCCTGTTCGGGACGATCCTGGTCTACATGGCGGCGCGCCCCGTCATCGGCGAAGGGCACGACGCCATGGTGTGGACGGCCCTGATGGCCAAGGCCAGCAGCTTCAGCCCGGACCTACTCAATCTCGCGTTCGTGTTCCTGATGCTGGGCTACGGCACCAAGGTCGGGCTGGCGCCGTTGCACGCCTGGCTGCCGGACGCCCACGCCGAGGGTCCGACGCCGATTTCAGCCGTGCTGTCAGGGCTGCTGCTCAATGTCGCGCTCTACGCGCTGCTGCGCTTCAAGATGCTGCTGGCGGCCAATCCCGCCTCACTCGCACCCGGCCCCCTGATGGTGACGATGGGCCTCGTGTCCCTGATTTTCGCGGGGCTCATGCTCTACCGGCGACGCGACATCAAACGCATGTTCGCCTACTCCTCCATCGAGCACATGGGGCTCGTTACGTTCGCCTTCGGCATGGGCGGACCGCTCGCCAACTTCGCCGGGTTGCTGCACATGACGATGCACAGCCTGACCAAGTCGGCGATCTTCTTCGCCGTCGGCCACATCGCCCAGGTCAAGGGTACGCAGAAGATCGCGGAGATCCGGGGCCTGACGGAAAGCCATCCGGTGTTGGGCTGGGGTCTCGTGCTCGGCGTGGTGGCCATCGCCGGGCTGCCGCCGCTCGGCATCTTCATGAGCGAGTTCCTGATCGTCAGCTCGACCTTCGCGCGCGAGCCCCTGCTGGCGCTCCCGCTCGTGTTCGGACTGCTCGTGGGCTTCGGCGCCCTCATGCTGCGGCTCAATGAGATCGCATTCGGCGAGGCGACGGGAAGCCGGGCGGCAGTGAAGGCCTCCTACGTGCCGCTGTTTGCCCATCTCGCGCTCGTGCTGACCGCGGGCATCTACTTGCCGGGACCCCTCGTCGCCTGGTTCCAGAGCGTTGCGCGGCTGCTCGGGTGAAAGGTGGATCATGGCGTGGCTCGAGGACGTGATCCACCAAAGGCGGTCGAGCGGCGTTCAGCGGCCACACCCCCGTGCAGTGGTCGGCGAGGAGACCTGGCAGCTCGCTGCACGTCAGCTGGCGGCCGGCGAGGGCAGGCTGCTGAGCTTGTGGGGTGAGCCCGACGCCGTGCACATGGCCCTGGAGGAGAACGGGGGCCTCGGCGTGTTGAGCCTCGCCTGCCCACACAGGCGTTTTCCGTCCGTCGGCCGGCTGCACCCGCCCGCGCTGCGCCTGGAGCGCACGATCCGCGACCTGTACGGGCTGGAGCCCGAAGGCTGCCCAGATGCCCGGCCCTGGCTCGACCATGGCCGCTGGGGCCTGCGGCATCCGCTCGGCGCGCAATCGACCGAGCCGGCCACAGGCGATACCTACGCATTCCACCCGGCCGAGGGTCCTCCCCTGCACCAGATCCCCGTGGGGCCGGTCCATGCCGGCATCATCGAGCCCGGCCATTTCCGCTTCAGCGCTAACGGCGAGACCGTGGTGCGCCTCGAGGAGCGGCTGGGCTACGTGCACAAGGGTATCGACCGCCTCATGATCGGGGCGCCGCTGGATCGTGCGGCCAGGCTCGCGGGTCGCGTTTCCGGCGACAGCACCGTGGCCTACGCCGTCGCGTTTGCGCGCGCGGTGGAGGCGGCGCTGGGGATCGAGTTGCCTGGGCGGGCGCTATGGCTCGCGGCCTTGATGGCGGAGCTCGAGCGCCTTGCCAATCATTTCGGCGATATCGGCGCCATCTGCAATGATGCGTCCTTCTCGCTGATCCATGCGCACTGCGGAATCCTGCGCGAGCAGGTGCTGCGCGCGTCCGACACCTGCTTTGGCCATCGGCTGATGATGGACCGCGTGCTGCCGGGAGGCGTCGCCGCCGACCTCGACAAGGACGGCCTCGCCGCCGTACGCACGCTGTTGCGGACGATCCGCCGGCGTTTCCCGGAACTCGTCGAGCTCTACGACAACACCGCCTCGCTGCAGAACCGGACGGTGACGACGGGCGTTCTCACTCAGGCGCTTGCGCGCCAGTACGGCGTCGGCGGGTACATCGGCCGGGCTTCGGGTCAGGCCCGCGACACACGCAAGGCGCCCGGTTACGCGCCCTACACAAGTTTGTCATTCGAGGTTCCCGCTCGGCAGGAAGGCGACGTCGACGCGCGGGTATGGGTGCGCATCGAGGAGGTGACGCAGTCGCTGAAGCTGATCGACCAGATCCTCGAGGGGATTCCGGGCGGTCCGGTCCGCGTTGAGCTGAGCGGCGTTCATTCGCCCAAGCGCATGGCCGAGGGGCTGGCCATGGCCGAGGGTTTCCGCGGCGACGTCCTGGCGTGGGTGCGCATCGGCACGGACGGCAGGATCGCGCGCTGCCACCTGCGCGACCCGTCGTGGTTCCAATGGCCGCTGCTCGAGGCCGCGATCGAGGGCAACATCGTCGCCGATTTCCCGCTCTGCAACAAATCCTTCAACTGCTCGTATTCGGGCCACGACCTCTGAGAAGCTGTCCATGCGCAAGCTGTTGTTCCAAAGCCTCCTGCAGTCGCCATTGACCGAGCCGGCGCCGGCGAGCGACGACAACGCGCTGGCCGAGCTGGCACAGAGCCTCGACCGGGCGGCGCGGCGTCGGCTCGGGCGCTCGCTGTCGATCCGGGAAGTGGATGCCGGCTCGTGCAACGGCTGCGAGCTCGAGATCCACGCGCTCAACAACGCCTTCTACGACCTGGAGCGCTTCGGCCTGCGCTTCGTGGCCTCGCCGCGCCATGCCGACGTGCTGATGGTCACGGGGCCGGTGACGAAGAACATGCGCGAAGCTTTGGAGCGCACATACGCCGCGACGCCAGACCCCAAGTGGGTGGTTGCCGTCGGCGACTGCGCGCGCGACGGAGGCATCTTTGCGGGAAGCTATGCCTGTGTGGGTGGCGTATCCTCGGTGGTGCCGGTGGATCTGCACATCCGCGGCTGCCCGCCCAGGCCGATCGATCTCCTGAAGGGCCTCCTGGGGCTCATCGAGGCTGCGAACAAGCCGGCCGCAGCCACCAGTTCCCCTGGCGACGCATGACGCCGCTCGGGGTGCTGCGCACCGCCCAGGAGTCATACTGGGCGGCCACTCCTTCCACCCGTCATCCCGGCCCAGCGATCGCGCTAGAAGCGCGATCGCGCAGAGCCGGGATCTGCGGCGAGCGGTGTGCGTGCGGCAGATCCCGGATAGTCTCGGCTGCGCCTCGGCTTCCGGGATGACGGGTGGATCCATCGGCTCGCGATATCAGCGACCGATCTGGTCACCGAGCCAGCGGGCCACGGCCTCGGGCGTTGCACCCTCGCTCGCGCGGCGGTTGGCATCGCGCATCACCTCCACGGTGATGGCATCGATGAGCGGCTGCAGGGCGGCCATGAACGCACGGTCACCCGCGCGTTTGGGAGAGACCAGCAGGATGGCGTCATAGGGCGGGATGGCGTGCCGCGGGTCGTCGAGCACCTGCAGCGCGAACTGGGCAATGCGGCCGTCGCTGGTGTAGGCGGAGATGACATCGACGTCGCCCGCTGCCGCGGCCGGGTACATGAACTCCGCCTGCATCTGCCGCTGCTGGCGAAAAGCCAGGCCGTAAGTGTCGCGGATGGCTTTCCATTCCGGCCGGCCGAAGAACTCGTAGTCGCCGGCGATCGACAGCTGCGGCGCGTGCCGTGCCAGGTCGGCGATGGAGCGGATGCCGAGCTCACCTGCACGTTTGCGCGCCATCGCGAGCGCATAGGCGTTCTCGAAGCCAAGTCCGCCCACCATCTCGATGCGATGTCGCTCCTTGAGCCACCTGGCGACCTCTGCCAGGACCTCTGCGCGCGGTTGCACGTCGGCGCGCTGCATCTGGTTGGCCCAGATCGTCCCGGAGTATTCCACGTAGGCATCGATGTCGCCGGCGGCGAGCGCGTCGAAGATGACCGCTGATCCGAGCCCGTCGCGCCGGGCGGCGCTGAGGCCTTTCGCGCGCAAGCGCTCTTCGATCAGCGCCGCCAGGATGTACTGCTCTGCGAACGGCTTGGCGCCGATCACATAGGCGCTCTTGCTTCGCGCCAGGTTCGGGACCAGTGCGACCAGCACGATGAGCCCGAGCCCGAGAACGCCAGTAGCCACGCGGTTGCGGTTGCGGGCGGAGAACCCGCGTTCCATCAGCGCGAGCAGTTGATCGACGGCCAGGGCCAGCAGCGCGGCCGCAGCGCAACCGAACAGGACGAAAACCCAGTTCTGGGTCTGCAAACCGGTGAAAATGTAATTGCCGAGGCTGGTCTGGCCGATTGGCGTCGACAGCGTGGCCGTGCCGATCACCCACACCGAGGCCGTGCGCACGCCGGCCATGATCACCGGCAGCGCCAGCGGCAGCTCCACCATGCGCAGCGACTGCCGCTCGCTCATGCCGACGCCGACCGCGGCCTGCTTGATCGCGGGGTCGACGCCCATGATGCCGGTGATTGTGTTCCGGACCACCGGCAGCATGCTGTAGAGCGCCAGCGCCAGCACGGCCGGCAGGAACCCCAGCGCGGAGAAGCCGATGCCGAGCATCCGCTCCGACAGCGCCGCTGCGCCAAGCAGAAGTGGATAGAACAGGGCAAGCAGCGCGAGGCCGGGAATCGTTTGGACGATGCTGGTGGCGGCCAGCAACAGGGCGCGCAAGTGAGGCCGCCGCAAGGACAGGAGCGCCAGCGGCAGACTGACGGCAAGGCCGAGCGCCAGCGCGGTCACGCTGACGAGCACGTGATTGCCGAAATAGTCCGGCAGCCGCACCAGCGCGTCGGCGATGCGAGCGTCGGCCACCTAGCGCTCCTTTGCGGCAAGCAGCGCATTAACGCGTTCGGCGACCTTGCGCGGCGCCTGCATGAGCTGACGCACATAGGCGTGCTCGTGCAGCATGAGCAGCGACGGCGCCCCTTCGGCGATCAGCGACCCGGAGCGCAGCACGGCGATGCGATCGGCAAGACCCAGCGCCTCCAGCATGTCGTGCGTGATCATGACTGTGGTGAGGGCGAGCTGATCATGGAGGCGCCGGTAGTCTTGCGCCAGCGCATCGCGCGTGAGCGGGTCGAGGGCGGCAAAAGGCTCGTCCATGAGAACGATGTCGGGGCGCGCCGCGAGCGCGCGTGCCACGCCGACGCGCTGGCGCTCGCCCCCCGAGAGCTGGTGCGGAAAGCGGGCCCGATAGGCCTGATCGAGGCGCACCAGTTCCAGCAGCTCGTCGACACGCGCAGCCATGCGCTCGGGCTCCCAGCGCAGCAGCTGCGGCGTGATGGCGATGTTCTCGGCCACGGTCATGTGCGGGAAGAGGCCGACCTCCTGGAACACGTAGCCGATACGCCGTCGCAAGGCGATGGGGTCGAGGGATTGCAGGTCCGCACCGCCGATCTGCAACTTCCCGGAGGATGGATCCAGCAGGCGGTTGATGAGGCGCAACAGCGTCGTCTTGCCCGAGCCGGATGCGCCGACAACGGCCAGGAATTCCTTCGGTTGCACGGAGAGCGAGACGCGCTCCAGGGCGGGCGGGGCGTCACCGAACCGCTTGGTGACATCCTCGAACGTGATCGACGCGTCCTGCGGCATGACCGGCCTTACCACGAGCTGGTGGCCCAACCAAGCGCCCCGATCTTGATCAGCCGTTTCCGCTGCTCGCAAAGACGAGGTTAGCGCGAGACCAATTCGTGCACACTGAAGAGATTGCGCTCGTCCGTCCACACACGGCGCGGCTGCCAGCCGGCCGAGCGTGCCAGGTCCTGGAATTGGCTCACGGAGTATTTGTACGAGTTCTCCGTGTGGATGCTTTCACCGGCCCGGAAATGAAAGCGGCGACCGCGCACCCCCACGCTCTGGTGCTTGAGGCTAACGAGGTGCATCTCGATGCGCCCGTCACGCGGATTGTAGATGGCCTCGTGTCTGAAGGCAGCGAGATCGAAGGTGCCGGCAAGCTCGCGGTTGATGCGGGCCAGCAGGTTGAGGTTGAACGCGGCCGTGACGCCGGCTGCATCGTTGTAGGCAAGCACCAGGGTGCGGGCGTCCTTCTTGAGGTCGACGCCGATGATGAGGCGCCCCTCGATGGACAGCGCCGCGCGGAAGACGCGCAGCAAGCGCGCGGCGTCGACTGGTGTGAGATTGCCGACGGTCGAGCCTGGAAAGAAGCCGGTCTTGTGCCGTCCGGCAATATCGGCAGGAAGCGCGACAGGATAGGAGAAGTCGCCGACGATGGGTCGCACATCGAGGGTGGGAAAGTGCGCCGCAAGCCGCCGCGCCGCGTCGCTCAAAGCGCTGTTGGAAACGTCGATCGACACGTAGGCGCCAAGCTGAGGCAGCTCTCGCAGCAGAATCTCGGTCTTGAGGCTCGAGCCCGAGCCGAACTCGATCAGGACGCCGCGGTCCGGCACGCCTTCGACAATGTCGGCAGCATGTGCCTTTAGGATCGCGGTCTCCGTCCGCGTTGGGTAATACTCCGGCAGCCGCGTGATTTCCTCGAACAACTCGCTGCCGCGGGCATCGTAGAAGAAGCGGCAAGGCAGGCTCTTGTGCGGTCGCGACAATCCATCGACAACGGCGGCGGCGAATCCATCCTCGTCTGCCGGAGTGAGATCCGGCAGCTGGCGGGCACGGGGGTTCAGCATCACGAGATCTCCGAGGCGAGACGCAGGCCCAGGAACTGCCAGCGCTGGTGGGGATAGAAGAAATTGCGGTAGGTGGCGCGCGAGTGGCCGTCGGGCGTGGCGCAGGAGGCCCCGCGCAGCACCTGCTGGCTCACCATGAACTTGCCGTTGTATTCGCCGAGCGCCCCTGCCGGCGGGCGGTAGCCGGGATAGGGCAGATAGGCGCTCTGCGTCCATTCCCACACATCGCCGAACATCTGGCGTGGGCGACCCTCCGATCGTGTGTCCACCGGTAGCGGCCGCAGAGCTCGCGTGGCCAGCGTGTTGCCGGCCAGGGGCAGGCCCTCGGCGGCAATCTCCCATTCGAATTCCGTGGGCAGGCGCTTGCCCGCCCAGCGGGCGAACGCGTCGGCCTCGTAGTAGCTGACATGGGCAACAGGCGCGGCGCGCTCGACCGGCTGCAACCCCTCCAGCGACATCGCCAGCCACTGGTCATCGGGCTGCTCCCAATAGAGCGGGGCTTCCCACCCCTCGCGATTGACGGCCGTCCAGCCATCTGCCAGCCAGAGCGAGGCCGTGCGATAGCCGCCGTCGTTCATGAAGTCGAGCCACTCGGCATTGGTGACCAGGCGGTCGGCGAGACGGAAGGGATGGATGAGCACATCGTGGCGTGGCGCCTCGTTGTCCCAGGCGAAGCCATCTCCGCTGTGCCCCGCTTGGCGTATCCCGCCTTCAAAGTCGATCCAGCCCGCGGCCTCGGGCTCCGGTTGCGCCGGCCGAGGCCGCCGGGCGCGATACGCCGGGCGCAACGGATTGGCCGCGAAGAGTGCGAGGATGTCGGTGAGAAGCAGTTCCTGGTGCTGCTGCTCGTGATTGATGCCGATCTCCACGAGCCGGGCGGTTTCGGAGCCGGGCGCCACGCCCGTGGCAAAGAGCTTCAGCAGGCCTTCGTCGACGTGCGCGCGATAGGCCAGCACCCGTTCGCTCGATGGTCGCGTAAGAACGCCGCGCTTGGGGCGCGGCTGCCGGGGACCCTGGCTCTCATAGTAGGAGTTGAAGCAGTAGTTGAAGGTCTCGTCGAACGCCCGATAGCCGGGCAAGTGCTTGGTGAGAATGAACGTCTCGAAAAACCAGGTTACGTGTGCGAGGTGCCATTTCGTAGGGCTTGCATCTTCCATCGCCTGGACTGTCATGTCCTCGGCGCTGAGCGGCTGGACGAGCTCATGCGAGAGGTGCCGCGTATCCAACAGGCGGTTTTCGAGATACCGGTGCCCCTCGATCGTTGCGCGCTGAACTGAGAGCTGTCGTGCCATCGGCATGCCTCGCTGTTTCATGAACCCCGAAAGTGTTCGTCACCGGAATATTCGGCGTCGGCGACGAATGGTTGCTCCAAACGTGTCTGATGCCCGCCGATGCAAATGCACTGAGGGGCCTTAGGTTCCATACCTGCCAATTATGGCGTGGGCATCCTTGTTGGTGATTTTCTGCCGATCGCTTCGAGTTGGTGGGCGATTCCGATCAGGCAGCCGTGAGTATGCGGTCGTTCCACCATCGCCAGAGGGGCGACGCTGCGGGAACCTAGCCGACCCTTCATGCCAACGTTGTGGCAGGAGCGAGCAGGAGGGCGTGGCCTGACGCAGACGTGATAGGACGTGAACGCGTATGAGGACGCGTCACGTACCGGTGCTTTGCAGAGCTTGATGACTTCATCGGCGGCGCACGGCCGGCACGGGCGCCAGGATCGACGCCCGATGCAATCAGTGAGCGCTGCGCCCGCGGCGGGTTTGGACCGCGTAGCGCGGGGTCCGCTCAACCAGCCTTCGCAACAGCCCTTCGCGCCATGACGCCGACCAGATGCGCCCGATACGCCGGATCGGCATGGATGTCGCTCATCATCAGGCCGGCGTCGGTGGCGATGCCGGTGAGCGACTGCGCGGACCAGCTCTTGGCGAGCGCCGCCTCCATGGCCTTGTGGCGGAAGGCGCCATTCTTGCCGGCGCCGGTAACGGCAACGCGTGCGCCCCCTCCCACCTGAGCCACGGCAACGCCGACCAGGGCGTAGCGCGAGGCCTGATTGGGGAACTTGGCGTAGCCGAACTTGGTCGCCAGCGGGAACGAGATGCGCGTGATGATCTCGCCGTCCTGCAGCGCGGTGGCGAACAGCCCCTTGAAGAAGTCGTCGGCGGCGATCTCCCGTTTGTTGGTGCCTATGGTGGCGTTGAGCGCCAGCAGGGCAGCCGGGTAGTCCGCCGCCGGGTCGTTGTTGGCAACCGAGCCGCCAATCGTGCCGCGGTTGCGCACGTGCGGGTCGCCGATGACGTCGGCTACCTCGGTGAGGCCAGGAATGGCTGACTTGACGACCGGCGAGTTTGCCACCTCGGCGTGGCTGGTCATGGCGCCGATGATGAGGGCGTTGCCTTTCTTGTCGATGCCGCGCAGCTCGGCAATGCGGCCAAGGTCGACGATGGACTTGGGGCTCGCCAGCCGCTGCTTCATGGTGGGGATCAGCGTGTGGCCGCCAGCCAGCAGCTTGGCCTCCTTGTCCGAGGCGAGGAGCTTGGCTGCGTCGGCCACGGAGTGCGGGCGATGATACTGGAACGCGTACATGCGAGCTTCCTCCCTTATTCCGCGGCCATCTTCGCGGGCGACGTTTGCGCAGCCCGCCAAACGGCCAGCGGGGTCGCCGGCATGGCGATGTTCTCGTGGCCCAGCGCGTCGGTGATCGCGTTGATCACGGCCGCAGGTGCGGCGATGGCGCCCGCCTCGCCGCAACCCTTGATCCCCAGTGGGTTCGAGGGGCAGGGCGTGTTGGTCATGGCCACCTTCAGCGACGGCAGGTCTGCGGCGCGCGGCATGCAGTAGTCCATGAAGCTCGCCGTGATGAGCTGGCCGTTCTTGTCGTACACGGCGCCTTCGAGCAGCGCCTGGCCGATACCCTGCGCGACGCCGCCGTGCACCTGGCCTTCGACGATCATCGGATTGACGAGCGTGCCGAAGTCATCGACGGCGGTCCAGCGATCGATGCGCGTCGCCCCAGTCTCCGGATCGATCTCGAGCTCGCAGATGTGCACCCCCGACGGGAACGTGAAGTTGGTGGGGTCGAAGAAGGCGCCCTTCCTTGAGGCCCGGCTCCAGCTGCGCGCCCGTGAACTTGTGAGCGATGTAGGCCTGCAGCGCGATCTCGGGGAAGGTGTGCGTCTTGTTGGTGGCGGTGCTGGAGAAGATGCCGTCCTTGAAATCGACGGTGTCCTCGGGCACCTCCAGCACGAAGCCCGCGACCTTCTTGGCTTTGACGATGACCTTGTCGATCGCCTTGAAGATGGCCGACATGCCGACGGCGCCCGGAGCGCGAGCCGTAGGTGCCCATCCCGAACTGCACCTTGTCGGTGTCGCCATGCACGACCGTGACCTGGTCGATGGGGATGCCGAGCCGCTGCGACACGAGCTGGGCGAAGGTGGTCTCGTGCCCCTGGCCGTGGCTGTGCGAGCCGGTGAGCACCTCCACGGACCCCGTGGGGTTGACGCGCACTTCGGCTGATTCCCACAGGCCCACGCCGGCGCCGAGCGATCCGACCGCCGCGCTCGGGGCGATGCCGCACGCCTCGATGTAGGCGGAGAAGCCGACGCCGCGTTTCATGCCTTTCTTGGCGCTTTCAGCCTTGCGCGCGGCGAGCCCGGCAGTAGTCGGCCAGCTCCAGCGCTTTGCGCATGGACGCATCATAGTCGCCGGCGTCGTAGGTCATGATGACCGGCGTCGCGTGCGGGAACGAGGTGATGAAGTTCTTGCGGCGGAACTCTGCCGGATCCCGACCCGTCTGGCGCGCTGCCACCTCGACCAGGCGCTCGACGACGAAGGTCGCCTCCGGCCGGCCGGCACCGCGGTAGGCATCGACGGGGGCGGTGTTGGTGTAGATGCCGTCCACCTCGCAGTAGATGGCTGGAATATTGTACTGGCCGGAGAGCAGCGGCGCGTAGAGGTAGGTCGGCACCGATGAGGCGAAGGTCGACAGATAGCCGCCGAGGTTGGCCTTGGTCTTTGCCCGCAGCGCCAGGATCTTCCCGTCGCCGTCGAGTGCCAGCTCGGCTGTCGTCACGTGATCGCGGCCGTGCGCGTCGGCGAGGAAAGCTTCGCTGCGATCGCCGGTCCATTTCACCGGCGCGGCCGACCTTTCCGTGGAGGCCCACAGGCACACGACCTCTTCGGCGTAGATGAAGATCTTGGAGCCGAAACCGCCGCCGACGTCTGGAGCGATGACGCGCAGCTTGTGCTCGGGCGCGAGACCGATGAAGGCCGCCAGCACCAGCCGCGCCACGTGCGGGTTCTGGCTGGTGGTGTAGAGCGTGAGGCTGTCTTGCCCGGAATTGTACTCGCCGATGGCGGCGCGCGGCTCGATGGCGTTGGGGATCAGGCGATTGTTGACGAGATCGATCTTGGTGACATGCCTGGCGTTCCCGAAAGCGGCGTCCACTGCCGCTTTGTCGCCGAGGTGCCACTGGTAGACGGTGTTGTTGGGGGCTTCAGCGTGGATTTGAGGCTGGCCGGCGTTTTGGGCGGTGGCGAGGTCCACCACTGCGGTCAGCGGTTCGTAGTCGACGGTCACCAGCTCGGCGGCGTCCTTGGCCTGGGCCAGCGTCTCGCCGATCACGACCGCCACATGGTCGCCGACGTAGCGCACCTTGCCCTGCGCCAGCGCGGGGTGTGCGCCCGCTTTCATGGGCGAGCCGTCCTTGGAGTGGATCATCCAGCCGCAGATCAGGCCACCGACCTTGTCCTGGGCGATATCGGCGCCGGTGTAGACGGCGTGACAACCCGGCGATTTCATCGCAGCAGCGGTGTCGATGCGCTTGATGTTGGCGTGCGCATGCGGCGAGCGCACGAATACGGCGTAGGCCTGGCCTGGACGATTGATGTCGTCGGTGTACTGGCCCTTGCCGGTGATGAACCGCTGGTCTTCCTTACGCCGCACTGGCGCGCCGATGCCGGTTGCGCTCATGGGTATCCTCCTCGGGAGTCCTTCGGACGATGGCGCTGCCTGTCATGGGGCAGCGAGCTGATGCGTATTCGGCGGCCCTATTCAGCAGCCTGGCGCATGCCGCCCATGGCGGCGGCGCCGGCGCGCACGGCAGCAACAATGTTGTGATAGCCCGTGCAACGGCAGATGTTGCCTTCCAGCTCGTGCCGGATGGTGGCCTCGTCGACGGTGCCGCCTTTGCGGTTCACGATGTCGACCGCGGCCATGATCATGCCCGGCGTGCAGAAGCCGCACTGCAGACCGTGGTGCTCGCGGAAGGCTTCCTGCATGGGGTGCAGCTTGCCATCCTGCGCCAGCCCCTCGATGGTCGTAACCTTGGCCCCGTCACAGGAAGCGGCAAGAACGGTGCAGGATTTGATGGCGCGGCCGTCGAGGTGGACGACGCAGGCGCCGCACTGGCTGGTGTCGCAGCCCACATGGGTGCCCGTGAGGCGCAGGCCATCACGCAGGTAGTGCACGAGCAGCGTGCGGGGATCGACGTCGGCGCTCACGGCCTTGCCGTTCACGGTCATCGCCACCGTGATCGCGCTGCCTGCGCGTGCCGCGGCACCTTGGGCCGCCGCAGCCTCCGATTGGCTCTTGCGGAAAAACATGCGTCGCCTCCTCTCTTCCCGCCCAGCAGCGGCGCGGACGGCTTTTGATTGTTCTCATTCAATTACGCCACAGTCAGGTCTTCTGTGCAATCGAGCAGGCAATTTTGGGGCGGCTGTCGCGAGACACTTCTAGGTGACCCAAGAGCGGCAGGGGGTGTCGGCCGACCGCAGGCTGATATTGCGCGGCACAAAGCCTGGGAGGCGGGACACTCCATGCTACTGTGAGGGTGGTGCGGATGGCACGGCAAAGCTAGAGGAGGGAGCCATGCTCGCCCATGGGCTGGTTGCAGCGCTTGCGGCTTTGTTGATCGTCCTTGCCGGGGCAGGCTCGGCGATGGCGCAGAAGCAGGGTGGCACGCTCAGGATCTACCACCGAGACAACCCGCCGAGCGCTTCCCTGCATGAGGAATCCACGGTCTCCGTCACCCAGCCTTTCATGGCGGTTTTCAACAACCTGGTCCTGTTCGACCAGACGAAGCCGCTGAACAGCCCGGAAACGATCGTGCCCGACCTTGCCGCGAGCTGGTCGTGGGATGCGAGCAACACAAAGTTGACGTTCAAGCTGAGGGAGGGCGTCAAGTGGCATGACGGCAAGCCGTTCACGGCCAAGGACGTGCAGTGCACGTGGCATGCGCTGCTCGGTAAGGGTGGGCACGGAGGAGTTCCACCGGAACCCCCGCAAGGTCTGGTACTACAACCTGAAGGAGGTCTCGACCAACGGCGACCACGAAGCGACGTTCCATCTGCGGCATCCGCAACCCTCGTTCGTGGCATGCTGTTGGCCTCGGGTTTCTCGCCCGTCTACCCGTGCCACGTCTCGCAAAAGGCACGATGCGCACGAAGCCGAGTCGGAACGGGGCCTTTCAAGTTCGTAGAGCTCAATCGCAATGTGTCGATCAAGCTCGTGCGCAACCCCGATTACTGGAAGAAGGGCAACCCCACGTTGATGCCATCGAGATGCGCATCATCGACAGCCGGTCGACGCGCATCCTGGCATTCGTATCGGGCGAGTTCGACATGACGTTCGACCGCGATGTCAACGTGCCGTTGCTCAAGGACGTGAAAGCCCAGGCGCCCAAGGCCGTCTGCCATCTCGGGCCCCACCAACGTCAGCACCAACCTCGCGGTAAACGCAGCCGCTCCGCCCTTCGACAACCCGACAGATCCGCAAGGCGATGGCGTTGGCGCTCGACCGCAAGGCCTTCATCGATATCCTGTACCGAGGGCAAAGCCCAGATGGGCGGCGCCATGCTCCCGGGCCCAGAAGGCCAGTGGGCGATTGCCGCCCGAGGAACTGGCCAAGATTCCCGGCTACGGGGCCGACGTCGCGAAGAACCAGGCGCAGGCGCGGAAGATCATGGCGTCGAACTCGGCTACGGCCCGGGCAAACCCCTGAAAGTGAAGGTGTCGGTTAGAAACATCTCGATCTATCGCGATCCGGCCGTCATCCTGATCGACCAGCTGAAAAAGATCTACATCGACGGAGAGCTGGAGCCGATCGACACCACGGTCTGGTACGCCAAGGTGCAGCGCAAGGACTATCCGGTCAGCCTGAACCTGACTGGCGTGGCCGTCGACGATCCGGACGTCAATCTGATCGAGAACTACACCTGCAAGTCGGAGCGCAACTACACGCAATATTGCAACCCCGAGGTCGACGCGCTGATCTTCCAGCAATCGAAGGAAGTCGACCGCGGAGAAGCGCAAGCGAGCTGGTGTGGGAAGTCGAGCGCAAGCTCGCACTGGATGTGGCGCGGCCCATCATCTTCCACAACCGCGCCGCGACCTGCTGGCATCCCGCATGTCAAGGGCGTCGTGCTGCACCAGAACAGCATCTACGACAACTGGCGGTTGGAGGACGTGTGGTTGGACAAGTAGGTACCGGCCAGGTGCCTAGCTAGCGGCGCTCTCATTGCTCGTTGGGGGCGGGGCAGTCCAGTCGCCTCAAGGACGCCCCTGCCGTGCCCGCCTGCCGGTTGACATGTCCGCGCGCCCGCAATATGACGAATGAATCATGTGTCATGTTACGGATGCTCTGCGTGGTGCGTGGGGCCTTCGCGGTACGGGCCGGTGACCAAGAGAGCGCTTGATGGCCGATGAGTATGTGCTCCAGACACAGGGGCTCACAAAGGAGTTCCGAGGGTTTACGGCCGTCAAGAACGTCAATTTGAACGTGCGGCGAGGCACCATCCACGCCCTGATCGGGCCCAACGGCGCCGGCAAGACGACGTGCTTCAACCTGATCACCAAGTTCCTTCCGCCCTCTGCCGGCAGGATTCTGTACAAGGGGCGTGATATCACGGCCGCTTCGGCCCATGCGGTGGCGCGCCTGGGTCTGGTGCGCTCGTTCCAGATTTCAGCCGTCTTCCCCCACCTGAGCGTGCTCGAGAACGTCCGCGTCGCTCTGCAAAGGACGTTGGGTACCTCCTACCACTTCTGGCGGTCGGAGCGGTCGGTCGAGGTCTTGAACGGGCGGGCGCACGAGCTGTTGGACGACGTGGGCGTCAAAGCCTACGCCGATCTGCCAGCCGTCGAGTTGCCCTACGGGCGCAAACGGGCGCTCGAGATCGCAACGACGCTGGCGCTGGATCCCGAGATGCTACTGCTCGACGAGCCGATGGCGGGCATGGGAGCCGAGGACATCCAGCGCACGTCGGCCCTGATCCGGCGCGTCGCCAAGGACCGCACGGTCCTGATGGTGGAGCACAATCTGTCGGTGGTTGCGGATCTCTCCGACCGGATCACGGTGCTTGCGCGCGGCGAGGTTCTGGCCGAGGGACCCTACGCCGAGGTCTCCAAGAACCCGCTGGTGGTCGAGGCCTACATGGGTACGGGTCATGGCTGAGCCGCAACTCGCCGTTCGGGACGTGCACGGCTGGTATGGCGAGAGCCACATCCTGCACGGCATGACGTTCGATGTGAAAGCCGGCGAAGTGGTGACTTTGCTCGGACGCAACGGGGCCGGCAAGACGACCACCATGCGTGCGATCATGGGCATGCTGGCGAACCGGAAGGGCTCGATCACATACGAGGGGCGGGAGCTGATCCGCCTCAAATCGAACCGCATCGCGCGGCAGGGCATCGCCTACTGTCCCGAGGAGCGCGGCATCTTCTCGAGCCTCAACGTCTGGGAAAACCTGATGCTGCCGCCGGTCGTAAAGAGCGACGGACTGCCCCTCGAGAAGATTTACCAGCTCTTCCCCAATCTCAAGGAGCGCTCGTCCAGCCAGGGAACCAAGCTGTCGGGCGGCGAGCAGCAGATGCTCGCCATCGCCCGCATCCTGCGCACGGGCGCCAAGCTGCTGCTGCTCGACGAGCCGACCGAGGGCCTGGCGCCCGTCATCGTCCAGCAGATCGGCAACACGATCCGGATGCTGCGCGACCAGGGCTTCACGATCCTGCTCGTGGAACAGAACTTCCGCTTCGCCGCGACGGTGGCCGACCGCCACTACGTGGTCGAGCATGGGCGCGTGGTCGACATGATCCCCAATTCCGCGCTCGAGGCGAACAGGGAGAAGCTTCAGACTTATCTCGGTGTGTAGGTGGAAAGGAAATCGTAAATGCAATCAGGCGTGAAAGCATTCCTCGCTGCGGCGGCGCTGTGCGCCGGCGCAGGGATGGCCCAGGCTCAGTACAGCGACGGCGTCATCAAGATCGGCGTCATGAACGACCAGTCGGGGCTCTATGCCGACCTCACCGGCCAGGGCTCGGTATGGGCCGCAAAGAAGGCGATCGAGGACTTCTGCAAGGCCAGCAAGTGTCACGACAAGATCGAGGTCGTGTTCGCCGACCATCAGAACAAGCCCGATGTCGGCTCCAACGTCGTGCGGCAGTGGTACGATGTCGACAAGGTCGATGTCGTCGTCGACGTGCCCACCTCCTCGGTTGCACTCGCCGTCAACAACATCACGAAGGAGAAGAACAAGGTCTTCCTGGTGTCGGGTGCCGCGACCTCCGACCTCACCGGCAAAGCCTGCACGCCCAACACCATCCACTGGACCTATGACACCTGGGCGCTGGCCAACGGCACGGGCAACGCCATCGTCAAGACCGGCGGCGACACCTGGTTTTTTCTGACCGCCGACTATGCGTTCGGTCATGCGCTGGAGCGTGATACTGCGGCCGTTGTGGAGAAAACCGGCGGCAAGGTGCTGGGCAAAGTCCGCCATCCCTTCCCCGGCCAGGACTTCTCGTCGTTCCTGCTGCAGGCGCAAGCATCACGGGCGAAGATCATCGGCCTCGCCAACGCCGGCGGCGACACCATCAACTCGATCAAGCAGGCGGCCGAATTCGGCATCGTCAAGGGCGGCCAGAACCTTGCCGGCCTGCTGGTGTTCATCACCGACGTGCATGCGCTCGGGCTGCAGACGGCACAAGGGCTGATCTTCACCGAGTCCTGGTACTGGGACACCAACGACAACAACCGCGCCTTCGCCAAGGAATTCTCGGCGGCCAACAGGGGCAATTATCCAACCATGATCCAGGCCGGCGTCTACTCGGCCGTCACGCACTACCTCAAGGCGGTGCACGAGCTGAAGTCCGATGCCGACGGTGCCGCTGTGGTCGCAAAGATGAAGTCCACGCCGACCGACGACAGGCTGTTCGGCAAAGGCACCATTCGCGAGGACGGCCGCAAGATCCACGACATGCTTCTCTTGCAGGTCAAGGCGCCTGCCGAGAGCAAGGGTCCGTGGGACTACTACAAGGTCCGCGCCACCATACCCGCAGCGGAGGCCTTTCGCCCGATCGATCAGGGCGATTGCCCTCTGGTGAAGAAATAGGCCGCAACGCCTCTCCCTCTCCCTGCTTGCGGGGAGAGGGTCGGGGTGAGGGGCAGCCCAAGGCGCCGCCGGAGCCTTTTGCCGCCCCTCACCCTAACCCTCTCTCGTCGCGCTGAAAGCGCGCCTTCGGCACGACGCCTGAAGGGGCATGGGGAGAGGGAATAGATACGGAGGAGCCGTTCTAGATGTTCGAGCTGATAGGCGTGCCGCCGCAAGCGCTGTTCGGCCAGCTGCTGCTCGGCCTCATCAACGGCGCCTTCTACGCGCTGCTGTCGCTGGGGCTCGCGGTCATCTTCGGGCTCATGAACGTCATCAACTTCACGCACGGCGCCCAGTACATGATGGGTGCTTTTTGCGCCTGGATGCTGCTCACCTATTTGGGCATTCCCTACTGGGGCGCGCTCGTTCTCGTGCCGATCATCGTCGGCGTCACCGGCGTCATCATCGAGCGGCTGTTCATCTCGCGTCTCTACCACCTCGATCATCTCTACGGCCTCCTGCTCACGTTCGGCCTCGCGCTCATCATCGAGGGTCTGTTCCGGCGTGAGTTCGGCTCCTCGGGGCTGCCCTATGTCAATCCCATTCCGGGCGGCACCAACCTCGGCTTCATGTTCCTGCCATGGTACCGGGCGTGGGTGGTGGCGATCTCGCTGGCCGTGTGCCTCGGCACCTGGTTCATGATCGAGAAGACGCAGCTCGGATCGTACCTGCGCGCCGCGACGGAGCGACCGGACCTCGTGCAGGCCTTCGGCATCAACGTGCCGAGGATGATCACGCTGACCTACGGCTTCGGCGTTGGCCTCGCGGCACTTGCCGGCGTGCTGGCGGCGCCCATCTATTCCGTCAATCCCGTGATGGGCGCCAACCTCATCATCGTCGTTTTCGCCGTGGTGGTGATCGGCGGCATGGGCTCGATCATGGGCTCGATCGTCACGGGGTTCGGTTTGGGAGTGATCGAGGGACTGACAAAGGTCTTCTATCCGGAGGCCTCGAACACGGTCATTTTCATCATCATGGCCATCGTGCTGATGCTGCGGCCGCAGGGCCTGTTCGGAACGCCTAAGTGAGGACGCGGTGATGGGCAGGCCGAACAGCTGGGACATGCCGGTATTTGCCGCCCTCGTGGCGCTGGCGCTGGCGGCGCCGCTGGCGATCTATCCGCTGTTCCTGATGAAGGTGCTGTGCTTCGCCCTGTTCGCCTGCGCCTTCAATCTGCTCATCGGCTACGTCGGCCTGCTGTCGTTCGGCCATGCCATGTTCTTCGGGTTTGCCGCCTATGTCGCGGGGCACATGGCCAAGGTGGGCACGGTCAGCCTGCCCTTCTGGCTGCCGTTGCTCGGATCGGGCTGGGTCACGCTGGCCGTGCCGCCGCTGACACCGGAACTGGCCATCCTGGCAGGCACACTGGTGGCGGGCCTGCTCGGTCTCATTGTCGGCATGATCGCCATTCGCAGGCAAGGCATCTACTTCGCCATGGTCACGCTGGCTCTGGCGCAGATGGTGTTCTTCCTGTGCGTGCAGGCAAAGTTCACCGGCGGCGAAGACGGCATCCAGGCCATACCGCGCCGGCCGCTGTTCGGCCTCTTCGCGATCACCAACGACTTCGTGTTCTACTATGTGGTCCTGGCGATCTTTGCCATCGGCTTTCTCATCATCCACCGCACGATCCACTCGCCGTTCGGGCAGGTGCTCAAGGCGATCCGCGAGAACGAGGCGCGCGCCATCTCGCTGGGTTACGCGGTCGACCGCTTCAAGCTCATCGCTTTCGTGCTCTCCGCCACGCTCGCCGGCCTGGCGGGAGCCACCAAGGCCATCGTGTTCCAGCTGGCCTCGCTCACGGATGTCACGTGGCAGATGTCGGGCGAGGTGGTGCTCATGACGCTGGTGGGCGGCATGGGGACCGTGTTCGGCCCAATTGTCGGGGCCGGCATCATCGTCGCCATGCAGAACTACCTGGCCGGGTTCGGCGAATGGGTGCTCGTGATCCAGGGCGTGATTTTTGTCGTCACCGTGCTTCTCTTCCGGCGCGGAGTGGTCGGCGAAATCATCGCTTTCGCCGCTCGCTCTGCGTATCGGCCAGGCTGCGAGGCCGGATGAGTCGGTCAGCAAGGCCGGCGCGAAGCCGGCCGGGTAGCCGCATCCTCGACCCTCAAAGGCTTTCGCCGAGATAGACCCGCACCACGTTGTGGTCGGCGAGCGCCTCCTCGGGGGTGCCGACGGCGATCACGCGCCCGGCATTCAGCACCACGATGTGCCCGCACAGCGAGCGGATCGCGTGCATGACGTGCTCGACCATGACGATCGTCAGGCCCCCGTCGCGAAGCGAGCGTACCAGCGCGATGCCGTCTTCCAGCTCCGTCGGGTTGAGACCAGCCAGCCACTCGTCGAGCAGCAACAGCTCGGGCGCGCAGGCAAGGGCCCGCGCGAGCTCTATGCGCTTGTGGTCGAAGTAGGTGAGCGAGTCGCCATGGGCGGCGAGGCTGCCGGTGAAGCCCACGCGTGCGAGCAGGCGGTCGGCCTCGGCGCGGGCGGAGGCGACATCGAGGCGGCGACGGCCGTACATGGCGGCGACGGCGACGTTGTCGCGCGCGTCGAGCGCATCGGGGATGCGGGCGAGCTGAAAGGTGCCGGCGATGCCTGCGCGGCAGACGGCTTCCGGCGTGTGGCCGGTGATGGACTTGCCGTCGAAGCGGACCTCGCCGCCCATGGGCGAGAGCCTGCCCGAGACAACGTTGAGGAGGGTTGTCTTGCCTGAGCCGTTCGGGCCTACGAGGCCGACGATCTCGCCGCGCTCGACTGCAAACGACACAGCGTCCACCGCGGCAAGTCCGCCAAAATGGCGACTGAGGCCCGCCACCTCCAGCAGCGGCCATACGGCGACGCTCATGATTGAGCCTCCCGCTCGAAGCGCCCCGGTGCAGTCGAGGGGTCGTGTGGTGGGCGGCCCAGGGCGTTTGCAGGTGGGTGCGTCGCGGACGGCGGAGAGGCATGTCGGCTGCCGCGCAGGCGCCGCGCCCAGGCCTCCAGCAGATCGGCCAGCTTGTGCCCGCGGATGGCGGCCTTGCCCGAGTGCAGCAGGCCGATCAGGCCGTTCGGGATGAAAAACACGATGCCGAGCAGGACAAGGCCAAGGACGACGCTGAAATAGCTGGGAAAGGCAATCGACAGGTAGTCCTTGATCAGCAGTAGCGGTACCACGCCGAGCATCGGCCCCCACACCGAGTTGGCGCCGCCGAGCAGCGCCATGATCACGGTCAGGAACGACGTCTCCGGATTGAAGGCCACGGTGGCGTCCATGTAGGAGCGGCGCGGGGCGAGGATGGCGCCGGCGAGCGTCATCACCACGGCGCTGACGACGAAGGTGCCGATCTTGAGGGCCACCGTGTTGATACCGACCTGGCGCGCGACCGTCTCGTCGGCGCCTAGTGTCGTGAGCGCGAAGCCCATGCGGCTGCGGTCCCGCATGATCCACAGCCCGACAATGGCGACGCACAACGCGAGCAGCTGGTAATAGATGTGAGTGGGCGTGATGGACATGAACAAGTACCACCCCGCTGTTTTGGCCACGTTGAACTCCCACCAGTTCACGGTCGCGCTGACCAGCGATGAGAGGCCGAAGGTGAATATGACAAAGTACATGCCGGAGAGGCGCAGGGTGGCCAGCCCGACGAAGGCCGAGAGCACGATGGAGATGGCGACGGCAGCCAGCAGGGCGACGGGGTAGGAGAAGTCGGACGCGAGCACGGCAACCGAGTAGGCGCCGATGCCGAAGAAGGCCGAAGCCGCCAGCGAGACGTAGCGCGTTGGGCCCGAGAAGAAGGCCCAGCCGGTCGCCAGCGCCACATAGGTGAGAATGTTGACGCCCACCGACAGCCAGTAGGCATTGGCGAAGGCGGGCACGAGCAACAGGAGCAAGAGGGCGGCGAGCGCAATCGCCTCCGGGCGAAGGCGAAATGCGCCGTGGGTGCCCGCTCCGTGGTTGCCGCCGAACAGGCCCTGCGGACGCCACAGCAGCACGATTGAAAAGATGGCGAAGTTGATGATGGTCACAAGGCCGGGATCGAGATAGAGGACGGCCGTTGTCTCCGCCAGTCCCAGAATGAATGCGGCGACGAGACCACCGAGCACGTGGCCGATGCCACCCATGACGACGACGATCAGCGCTTTCATCGTGTAGGCGGCGCCGATGGTGGGATTTATGGGAACGAAAGTAGACAACAGGATGCCTGCCACGGCGGCAAGCGCGCCGCCGGTGGCGAAGGCAATGGCGCTGTATCGCTCCACATCGATGCCGACCAGAGGGGCCGTGCCCGGGGCGACGGCGATCGCGCGCATGGCGCGGCCGGCGGTCGAATAGCGCAGGAACGCAAAGACGGCGCCCGCCAGGGCGAGCGCCCCGATCAAGACCATGAGGCGGTTGCCCTGGAGCTTCACCGGGCCGAGGATGGCTACCGAGTCCGAGAGGTAGCTGTAGGCTCGATCGGTTCCAGTCCATGCGACCAGCGCTATGCCCTGCAACAGGAACAGCAGGCCGAAGGTGGAGAGGATGGAATCCACCTCGCGCTTGCCCTGATCGGCGGTGCGCCGAAGCAGCGGATGCAACACGTAGGTGAACAGCAGCCAGCTCAGCCCGAACGCCACAGGTGCGGCGGCGAGCGCCGTGAGGGGAGGGGGAGATGCGAGCTGGGAGAACCCGAAGAATGCGGCGTAGGCGGCCAGCATCAGAAACTCGCCGTAAGCGAGGTTCAAGACCCGCGCGACGCCATACTGCAGATTGAGGCCGACGGAGGTGAGGGCCAGGATGCCCCCGATTACCAGGCCACCGAGCAGCAAGTCGAGCATGGGTACGCTTTCACACTTCGGTCGGGGCCTGCAAACCTGCTCAGAATATACATCCGGGAGGGCACCCCTGCGTGCACATCCGCCCCAGCCGATTTCTGCCCTACCCCTGCCTAGCCCCTGTGCGGATCGGCACCCCTGCACGCTTATGCTAGCAAAAAATGGGCCCGCGCCGTTTCGCGCGGGCCCAGCCGGTTTCTGGCCTCTTCCTGGTTAATTGAAGATCGGCTGTTTCGCGCCGGGACGGTTGGCCGGGGCGATGCCGTAAAACTCGCCGCCCTGCCATTGACCCACGTGCCAAAGTGAAGGGTTGCGGTTGCCGTCGAGCTTGATATCGCCGACGAGGGTCTTGAACGTACCGCTCTTCAACTCGGCCAGGATCTTGGCATTGTCGATCTCGCCGACCCGCTCGATGGCCTGCTGTAGCGCCTGCAACCCGGCATAGGTGGGGGGGCTGGCCCAGCGGTCAGGCTCCTGGTTCTTGTTCGCCGCCTTGTGGCGCTCGAAGTAGTCCTTCATGCCGGCCGCATTGGGGTCCCAACCACCCAAGCCGAAAATGCCGTTGACCTTGTCGCCAAACTTGGCCTTGTAGCTCGGGAACGCGGTGCCAACGCCCAGGAACCGAATTTTCGGATTGAAGCCGTTGGCGATCGACTGGTCGGTCAGCATGAAGGTGTCGGGCGGGTAGGAGATGCCGATCATGGTGTCAGGGTTGGAAGCCTTGGCGGCATTGATCTGGGCCGAAAGGTCGGCAACGCCGAGCGCATAGCTCGTCTCGTAGACGACCTTGAAGCCTGCACCCGACAGGGCCGGCTTGAGCGACGCTGAGTACTCGACGCCGAACGGGTGCTGGACCACGAACACAGCCACCGTATCGTTGATCTTGCCCTTGGATTTCTGATCGGCCAGGACGTCGACCAGTGCCTTGATCTGCTCACCGGGCTTGCTCAGGAACCAGAACATGGTGGGGAACTTGCCCACGAGTTCCTCGAGCTTATCGCTTCCCGCCGTGCCCATGATCTGCGGGTACCCGTACTTGGCGAATGTGGGAGCCGCCTGCAGGTTCGGACCCGTGCCCCAGGGCGACAGCACGATGTCGAGCTTGTCGACCGTCATCAGCCGCTCGACCAGGCGCACCATGTCCTCGTTGTTGGAGCGGTCGTCGATCTCGGTGAGCTCCAGCGGGATGCGCTTGTTGTACTTCTTGAGCATCAGGCCGCCGGCCTTGTTCACCTCGTCGACCCAAAGGCGGTAGTTCGGCACGGTCGTGAGCATCGAGCCTGCCGACTGTGGGCCGGAGAGCGAAATGGCATAGCCGACTTTGATGGACTTCGGCGCCTCTTGCGCGGTGGCACCGCACATGGCCAGTCCCGCGGCGAGTGCCACGGACGCACAAACGAGATCGAGTAATTTTCGCATCGTGCCCTCCCTAGGAGCTTGCTGGTAATTGCCGACGAACGGGTTTTCATTCACCCTATTGGTTTGCTTGCCCATCGGTCAAGGAGGAGCGCAAGCGCCTAGGGACGAGGCTCGCGCGAAAGCGACAACCGCATGGAAGCGATGTGGGAGGCAGGCCGCTGCACTCACCGCGGCGAAAAATCGGCCTTCCAATCCTCTTTCGCTTGCGAACGGTGCGTGGGGCCCGGCTCGGCCCCGGGGGCCTTGGCGGCGGTTGCCGCCGCCGGCGTGGCGGGGCTGGTGGCGCTTGGCCAGGTCAGCGACCGTTTGGCCAGCGGCTGGCCGGTTGCGGCCAGGCGCTTGCGCTCGATCTCCTGCCTGGCCACGGCGTCAAAGTCGGGCAACGTCGAGGCTTGCGCCTTGGGTTGCAGGTGGACGACCCGGTAGCCTCGCGCCTTCAGGTCGGCGAGCAAGCGCGGGACAGCGCGGGCTGTCGAGGCATGGATGTCGTGGAACAGGACAATGCCTTTGCGATGGAAGGCGAGCTGGCTCATGACCCGGTCGTGGAGCGCGGCCGGATCCCTTGTCATGAAGTCCTTGCTGTCCACGTCGATGGAAAAAGCAGCCATCTGGCGGCCTTGCAGGTAGCTCAGCGTGGAAGCGGTGTCCCTGAGGTAGGGGAAGCGGAAAAAGGGGGCGATTGGGCTGCCCAGCGCCTCCTGCACGGCACTGAAGCCCATCTCGATTTCGGCCCGTGCCCTGAGCGGCGTGAGGCTTTGCAGGTTGGGGTGCGACCAAGTGTGGGTTGCCACCGTGTGCCCTTGGCGCGCCACCTCCTTGACCACCTCCGGGTCGGAGACGGCCATGCGACCCACCATGAAGAAGATGGCCTTGGTGCAATGCGCCGCCAGCGCCTCGAGGATTGGGCGGGTATAGGCGCGTGAGGGGCCATCATCGAATGTCAGTACAACCTCGCCCTCAGCCAGGAGCTTGGGGTCTTTGTATTGGAAGCCGAAGTGTGGGCCCGGTGCGGTGTCGATCTCGATCGTCCGCGCCACGCCCAGGGCTTTGGGATTGGAGAGGCAGGCCTCCTGAGCCAGGGCTGGCTGCACCAAGCCGAGCGTCATGCATAGGAGGACACTGCAAGCATGGACGCTGCGCATTGTTTCCGTGATCCCTCAAGAGCTGGGCGTGAACCCCTGGCGCGCCTATCGCGTTCTGGCATGCGCGTTGGAGTTGAGCAAGCCGTTGCGCGGCACAGAAAATCCATCAGCCGGGACAAGGGCCCTCTCTGCAACACTATGTGGCTGCTGGGCATCATGGGAGGCGGTTCCGATCGGCGGTGGCTCGGAGCGCTTCGATCAGGGGATGGCGGAACCCCGCGGCCGATGCTAATCGGCTCGCGGATACGCAATGAGTGGCGCACCGAGCGGCGCGTGCCCCGGGCGGACCAATCGCATGCAGGACGAGACTGCAAACCGGCAGGCCACGGGAGCTGCCGCGCAGGCGGCGGCCGAGTTGGTGCGTCCAGTCGGCGCGGCGTTGTCCAGCAGCGACGTGTCGCGCCTGCGAGAGCTCACCCAGGGCCTGGCGGCGCCCGACCTGGCCGACCTCGTCGAGCTGCTGGAGCCCGAGGCGCGGATCAGTCTGATCCGGGGTCTTGGCGATGCCTTTCCCTTCGAGGTTCTCTCGGAGCTCGACGAGACGGTGCGCGACCAGCTCTCGCGCGAGCTTCCCAAGGAGCTGCTGGCCAAGGCCGTTGCTGCGCTGGAAACCGATGACGCAGCTTATCTGATCCAGAATCTCGAAGCGGCCGACCAGCAGGAGATCCTTGCTCAGGTGCCGGCTGGCGACCGCGTCGCCGTCGAGCGCAATCTGGAATATCCCGAAGAGACCGCCGGCCGCCTCATGCAGACGGATTTCGTGGCGGTGCCGCCGTTCTGGACGGTGGGGCGGGTGATCGACCACATGCGCGAGGCCGACGACCTGCCCGAGACGTTTTCCGACATCTATGTCGTCGACCCCACCTACCACGTGGTGGGGGGCGTCGACCTCAGCAGGCTGCTGCGCACCAAGCGCGAGGTGCCGGTGGAGAAGATCATGGATGCGGACCGGCAGGTGGTGCTCGCCACGGCCGACCAAGAGGCAGTGGCCCGCCAGTTCGAGCGCTACGACCTGAAATCGGCACCGGTGGTCGACGCCGACAAGCGCCTGGTGGGTGTCGTCACCGTCGATGACGTGGTGGAGGTGATCGAGGAGGAGGCGGACGAGGACCTGCGGCGTCTGGCGGGCGTGGGTGATGAACGCATAACCGACAGCGTGCGCCAGATCGTGCCGGCACGCTTCTGGTGGCTGTTCGTGAACCTGCTGACGGCGATTCTCGCGTCCATGGTCATCAAGCAGTTCGACGCGACCATCGAGCACATGGTGGCGCTGGCCGTGCTCATGCCGATCGTGGCGTCGATGGGCGGCAACGCGGGCACGCAAACCATGACGGTGGCGGTGCGCGCGCTGGCGACGGGCGAGCTCGGTGCCATGAACACGGCGCGTGTCGTGCTGCGCGAGACGGCGACCGGCCTCATCAACGGTGTCGCGTTTGCCCTGATCATGGGGCTCATCGTGTTCTTCTGGTTCGGCTCCAACAGACTGGGCGCAGTGATCGGCGCGGCCATGGTGATCAACCTGCTGGCGGCCGCGCTGGCCGGGATTTTCATCCCGCTCGGCCTCAAGCGCCTGGGCTTCGACCCTGCGGTTTCATCGACCGTGTTCGTGACGACCGTGACGGACGTGGTGGGGTTCTTCGCATTTCTCGGTCTGGCATCGGTGTGGCTGCTGTGACGGGCGGTTTGCGCGTGCGGGCCTTTCCTCTAGGTTCACGGCGCATGGGATGGTCGAGGGGAGGCAAGCGAAATCGATGAGTGTGCGTGTGCGCCGGCTGGAGGAGAAGGACAAGCGGGCGTGGCTCGCCCTGTTCAAGGGCTATATCGAATTCTACAAGGCGACCGTTGCCGAGGATGTGATCGAGACCACGTGGCAGCGCCTGATGGCGGGCGGCGAGGGATTTCATATCGCGCTGGTCGCGGTCGACGAGACCGACGTGCCGCTGGGGCTGGCGCACTTGCTGATCCACCGCTCGACCTGGTCGCCGACCTGGTACTGCTATCTGGAGGACCTGTTCGTCGATCCCGCCCGGCGCCAGAAGGGCACGGGACGGGCCCTGATCGAGGCGGTCTACCGCGAGGCGGATGCGCGCCAGTGCAGCCGCACCTACTGGGTGACGCAGGAGTTCAACTACAAGGCGCGCACCCTCTACGACCAGCTGGCGACCAAATCCCCGTTCGTGCAGTACCGGCGGTGAGGTGTCAGACCCTGCGGGTCTGACACCTTGACTCCGCGCATGGTACCGGCGTTGCTTGGCTCCTGACATGGCACAATGGTGTCAGACCCGGAGGGTCTGACACCCCCAAGAGAGGTGCGTTAAAAATGAAAAGCCGCGCCGCCGTCGCGCTCGAGAAAGGCAAGCCGCTGCAGATCATGGAGGTCGATCTCGAGGGGCCGAAAGCCGGCGAGGTGTTGGTCGAGATCAAGGCGACGGGCATCTGCCACACCGATGAGTTCACGCTCTCGGGCGCCGATCCGGAGGGGCTGTTCCCGGCGATCCTGGGGCACGAGGGCGCGGGCATCGTCGTCGATGTCGGCCCCGGCGTGACCAGCGTGAAGAAGGGCGATCATGTGATCCCGCTCTACACGCCCGAGTGCCGCCAGTGCCCCTCCTGCCTCTCGCGCAAGACCAACCTGTGCACAGCAATCCGCGCCACGCAGGGCCAGGGCGTGATGCCCGACGGCACCTCGCGCTTCTCACTCGATGGCAAAAAACTGCATCACTACATGGGCACGTCCACGTTCTCCAACTTCACGGTGCTGCCGGAGATCGCCGTGGCGAAGGTCCGGGAGGACGCGCCGTTCGACAAGGTCTGCTACATCGGCTGCGGGGTGACGACGGGCATCGGCGCCGTGCTCAATACCGCCAGGGTGGAGCCCGGGGCGAAGGCCATCGTCTTCGGTCTGGGCGGCATCGGGCTCAACGTGATCCAGGGGCTCAAGCTCGCCGCCGCCGACATGATCATCGGGGTCGACATCAATCCGGCCAGGAAAGAATGGGGCGAGCGCTTCGGCATGACGCACTTCGTCAACCCCAAGGACGTTGGCGGCGATCTCGTGGCTCATCTCGTCAACATGACCAAGAAGGGCGCCGACCAGATCGGCGGCGCCGACTATACTTTCGACTGCACGGGCAACGTGACTGTGATGCGGCAGGCACTGGAGGCCTGCCACCGCGGCTGGGGCGTGAGCGTGATCATCGGTGTCGCGCCCGCCGGTGCGGAGATCGCCACGCGGCCGTTCCAGCTCGTGACGGGGCGGGTGTGGAAGGGCACCGCGTTCGGCGGCGCGCGCGGGCGCACGGATGTCCCAAAGATCGTCGACTGGTACATGGAGAAGAAGATCGAGATCGATCCGATGATCACCCACACGATGCCGCTCGCCGACATCAACAAGGGGTTCGATCTCATGCACGAGGGCAAGAGCATTAGAAGCGTGGTGGTGTTCTGAGCTTACGGGCCGTGTCGGTGCGATGAAGCGGGTTCTCAAGTGGGCTGGCATTTCGATCGGTTCGGTCGCGCTTCTGCTCGCGGTGGCGATCGGCGTGGTCTATGGCTTGCTCCGGAACACCGTGCCCTCCCCATCGGGCACGCTCGTCATCGCTGGGCTGTCGGCTCCTGTCGAGGTGGTGCGCGACCGGGAAGGCGTGCCGCACATCTTCGCCAAGACGACGGAAGACCTTTATGTGGCGCTGGGCTTCGTCCATGGGCAGGACCGGCTCTGGCAGATGGAGCTGCAGCGGCGCACCGGTCAGGGGCGCCTGTCGGAAATCTTCGGCGAGCGCACGTTCGGGACCGACGTGTTCCTGCGCACGCTCGATCTCTACGGCCACTCCGAGCGTGCGATCGCGGGGCTGCCCGAGGACGCCAAGACCGCTCTGGAGGCCTACGCGCGCGGGGTCAACGCGTTCATGACGCGCGGGATCGGCTGGCTGGAGCCGAGGCTGCCGCCCGAATTCCTCATGCTGCGACATCGGCCGGAGGCATGGCAGCCGGCCGACAGCGTCGTCGTCATCAAGCTGATGGCGCTGCAACTCTCCACCAACATCAATCACGAGCTTCTCCGTCTCGCGCTCGCGGCACAAGGGCTGACCTCGGCCGAGATCGAGGACCTGATGCCGCTCGACGCTACCGATAGGCCGCCGCCGATGCCGGAAATCGCCGGGCTCTATCCCCTGCGGCGGGGGGCCACGGCCCAGCGCCGGGCGGATGCCGCAACCCTGGTCGACGACCTGATCGCCAGCGGCGCCTCCAACAACTGGGTGGTGTCGGGCGCGCGCACGACATCGGGCAAGCCGCTGCTCGCCAACGACCCGCACTTGCGGCTCGCGGCCCCGGCGGTCTGGTACCTGGCGCATCTGGCGCTGGAGCGGCCGGGCGAAGACGTGGCGAACGTGACCGGCGCCAGCCTGCCCGGCGTGCCGCTTGTCGTGCTCGGCCGCGGCGACAACATTGCCTGGGGCTTCACGAACACCGGGCCGGATGTGCAGGACATCTTCATCGAAAAGGTCAACCCGGACAATCCACGCGAATACCAGACCCCGCAAGGTTGGCGACCGTTCGTGGTCGAGGAGATGGCGATCGCCGTCAAGGGCGTGGGCGTGCGCAAGGTGGAGCGCCGGCGCACGCGGCACGGTCCCGTCCTGCCCGGCTTCTATCGCAATCTGGAAGGATTGTTGGCGAGCAACCATGTGGCGGCGCTGCAATGGACGGCGTTGAGCGACGAAGACACCACCGTTGCTGCGGGCATGTTCGACCCGAGCATGCGCAGCATCGGCGCTTACATGGAGCGCATGCGCCTGTTCGCGGTGCCGATGCAGAGCATGGTGCTGGCTGATGCCACGGGAAAGATCGGCTTGATCGCGCCTGGCCGGGTGCCGGTGCGCGATCCCAGGAACAAGGTGGCGGGGCGTGCGCCGGTGCCGGGCTGGGACGAGAGCTACGACTGGAAGGGGTTTCTCAAGTACGAAGACCTGCCGCGTGTGGACGACGCCAACGTCGGGGCCATCGGCACGGCCAACGCCCGCATCGTCGAACCGAACTACCCGCACCACCTGACCTATGACTGGGATCCACCATTCCGCCAGCAGCGCATCAAGGAGCTCATCTTCGACCGGGACAAGCACGACATGGACAGCATGCGCGCGGCCCAGGCCGATGTGCTCTCCCCGGCGCTCGCCAAGCTGCAGCCGCTGATGATCGCGGCGGCGCAGGCGGGTGGCTCCGTCGACGACGCTGTGCTCGACCAGCTGACAACCTGGGATGCCGTCATGCGGGCCGACAGGCCCGAGCCGCTGATCTTTGCCGCGTGGGTGCGCGAGGCGGTGCGGGCCATTTATCGCGACGATCTGGGGCCGGTGTTCGATCGCTATTTCGATTTCCGCGCGACGGCCCTGATCCGCCTGCTGGAGGGGCACGCAAAGGGGCGCGACTGGTGCGACGACCGCACGACGCCGGAGCGGGAAAGCTGTGGCGCGGTGCTGGCGGTGGCGCTCAACCGCGCGCTGCGGGAGCTGGACTTCCGCTACGGTCCCGACCGCGCCAAGTGGCTCTGGGGTCCCGCGCACTATGCCCACGGCGAGCACCGGCCGTTCGGAGCCGTGGCCCGCCTTGCCTCCTATTTCAACGTGGAGGTGCCCACTCCGGGTGGCGACTACACCCTCAACCGCGGCAAGATGGACTTCGCCGAGGAGCCGCCGTTTGCCAATCGGCACGCCTCCAGCTTTCGGGCGATCTACGACTTCGCCGATCTCGACCGATCGCTCTACATCCACACCACCGGCCAGTCGGGCAACCCGATGTCGCCGTTCTACCGCTCGTTCGCCGACCGCTGGGCCAAGGGCGAGTACATCGAGATATCGACCAAGCGTGAGACTGTCGCCAAGGCGCCGTTGGGCACGTGGAAGCTCGCGCCGCGCTGATCTCAACGACATCGGTTGGAAGAGGAGTTTCCGTGATGCGCATCCGTTTCCGTGCCGCCATCCTCAGCATTGCGGTGGGACTGTCGACTGCAGCGGCTCCGGCGCACGCCAAGGTCTGCAAGGATGTGATCACGGCCAAGGCGCGCTCGGCCGCCCAGGTCAGCGACGCCTCGCGTGAGCGGCGCGCACGCGAGAACGCCATCGCCAACTGGAGCGCGCGGGCCCGCGACACCTACGGCTGGGCCTATCGCTTCTGGCGGCGGGCGGACGAGCAGCAGGTGACGTGCGGCGGGGGTGCTTCGGCCAAGCACTGCACGGCGAGTGCCAAGCCGTGCCGGCTGTTGTAGGGAAAGGGGTCAGACCCCTCGCCACCAACGTGGCGATCTGCACAATACGGTGAACGCGAGGGGTCTGATAACCGCCGAGCCAATGAATCCACCCGTCATCCCGGAAGCCGAGGCGCAGCCGAGACTGTCCGGGATCTGCCGCACGGACACCTTCTCGCCGCAGATCCCGGCTCTGCGCAATTCGCGCTTCTAGCGCGATTGCTGGGCCGGGATGACGGGTGGAAGGATAGGCCGCTCAGTATGACCCCTCTTGTCACGCATTCCCGCGGTCCTCGCGCCATACGCCGATCTTCTCCTGCACGGGGCGGTCGGAGAAGCTGAAGAGCACGCTTTCCTGGTCGGCCTCGTGAGTGACCGGCTTCCAGCTCGGGACGACGAAGATGTCCTTTGGTCCCCAGTCGAGGGTCTGGTCATCGACGCGCGTGCGGCCGCGCCCCTCCATCGCAGCATAGACGGTGGCGTCCGTCGCGCGATAGCGCCCGGTCTTGAAGCCCTTGGGCAGGAGCTGGATGAACGTCCCCATCGTCGGCATGGCGTGGTCGCCGGTGACGGGGTTGGAATAGCGCATCTTGATGCCGTGGCAGGGGTCGAGACTGCCGGCCTTGGCGAGCTCAGCGAGGGCCTCGCGGGTGCGCGCATAGGGATAGTTGAAGATCGGCGAGGTCGCCGAGCCGTCGCGATAGTCCACCGGGAGAAGATTGGCGCCGTAGCGTGCCGCCGAATAGCCGGCCGGCTTGCCGATCGGCTGCTCCTCTTCCTCGTGACGCTCGACAAAGGAGGCATCGAGCGTCTGGATGATCGGGATGTCGAGCCCGTCGAGCCAGAACATCGGCTCATCGGTGTGGTTGCCGTGGTCGTGCCACGCCATGAAGGGCGTGATGACGAAGTCGCCCGGCGACATCATGGTGCGCTCGCCGTTGACGCTGGTGTGGGCCCCCTGCCCCTCCAGCACGAAGCGCAGGGCCGACTGCGAATGGCGGTGCGCGGGGGCGACCTCGTGCGGCATGACGAGCTGCACACCGGCATAGAGCGAGGTGGTGATCTTCGACTGGCCGCGCATGCCGGGATTTTCCAGGATCAGCACGCGGCGTTCGGCTTCCTTGGCCGTGATCAGCCTGCCCGCCTCCAGCATGGCGGAGCGGATTTCATCGAAGCGCCACAGCGCGGGCAGGCAGCCGCTCTTGGGCTCCGGCGTGATCAGGTTGCTCAGGACCGCCCACAGCGGCGTCATGTTCTGCTTGTCGATGCGGGCGTAGAAGGCCTTGCGCTCGGGCGTCTCGGCGGGGGCGTGATCCATGCTTCACCTGCGGGTGCATGCAGCGTTCGCCCCACTCTATGCCGCCCGTGCGGTGCGGTCCATGGAGGGTGCCACGCTGTGACCTCGGGGTCAGGGCGCAATCAGCGACGAGCCGCATCTGGCCGATGCACCCGATCGAGCGTCGAGGCAATGGGTCTGACCGCCATTGCGCCGCTACTCGCAGAAGGAACTGCGCCGGCGGGGAGCCAGATCGAAGTGGAAATGATCGCGATGGGCGTCGTTGGCTTCGGGACCGAGCACGGTGCCGAAGGTGGCGCAGGCACCCTTGTGCAGACGGCGCAGGAACACAGTTTCAGCGGCGGGCCTGGAGCTGTCGGCAGATGTGGCGGTCGTGGGAACGGCCCTGGCGTCGGCTTTCGGGTCGGCGCCTCTGCCTGGGTTCTGCAGCTCGGCTATGCGCAGCAAGCCCTTGCGCCGCTCGGCCTCCCGCTGCTCCGCTTCCTGCTTCAGGCGCTCGGCCTCTTGCTTCAGACGGTCGGCTTCGGCCTTGGCGCGCTCGCGCTTGCTGGCCGGCTCCTTCTTCACCGCCCTGGCCGCTTCCGCGGCCTCCCGCTCCGCCTGCTTTGCCGCAGCCTTGGCCTGC
The DNA here is from genome assembly GCA_963827545.1 of uncultured Alphaproteobacteria bacterium. GTDB lineage: Bacteria > Pseudomonadota > Alphaproteobacteria > Rhizobiales > Hyphomicrobiaceae > AWTP1-13. Next base: position 43,685 of record CAWHBI010000006.1, on the reverse strand, counting down.
GCCGCCCGCTCCTCGGCCTTTTCCTGCTGCTCGCGCATGTCGCGCGCCGTAGGCCCCCAGTTGCGCACCACGTCGATGTTGCGGCCGTCGGCCGTCACGAAGCCCGCGATGTCGATGGCGTTGGCGAGCGCGTGCTCGCTCAGGCGGTCCGTGAAGCTCCTGGCGCCGTTGCGATTGCGGCAGGCGTATCCAGAAACGCTGCGCAGGCGCGCGATGGGGCTGCCGAGGACCTCCTGGGCCGCGGGTTGCAGGGTCTTTTCGACCCACGCCTGGAGGCTCGAGACCATCGCGCAATTGAGCATGGGAGGCGGCTGGAATTCGACCCGGTTGGGGCCGGAGCCGATGCGCTTCAGCAGCACGGGTGCCGGCGCGCCGCATTGCTCGTGCTTGACGGGCGGCGCGATGTCGACCTCGGCGCCAAGGGGCGCCAGGCGCTTGAGGCAGTCTCTGAGCGCGGCGATGATCTCGGCATCGGACCACACGTCGGGCGGCGGCTCGACCTTCGCAGCGTCGGATTTGGGATCGGCCGGCGGGATGGGCGTCTTGGAAGCCTGTGCGCCGGCCCCGGGCTTGCCCATGTCGCCGCTCTCCGGCTCCAGCCGCGCCAGCGGCTCACGTGACCGGCGCGCGGCCAGTTGCACCGCCGCCTCCTGCTGCTGGTAGAGCTCCCGAGCAGCGTCCGTCAGCGGAGTCCTGGCCGTGGCCTGCGCATCGGGCACCGGCACGGGCTTGGCGCGCACGACCTCGATCGGAGTGGCAGACGCCGGTACCGGCAGAGACGCGCGATGGGCAAGAATGGACGCCGCGTGGTGCGGCAGCAGGGGGACGAGGGCAAGCCCCAGAAGGGCTGCAATCGAGAGATTGGTCGACACCGAGGCGAGCGCCTTGGACAGGGTCGTCAGGTGTTTGGAGAAGTGCGCCGACGAAAGCAACCCGACCGGGCGATACGCACCCAGCCTGGGAACCAGGCCGAACCTGGGCTCGGAGCGTTTCGGAAAATACTTCGACGGAGAAAACATGCCGACTGGGCGTCCCGCACGCGAATTGGCACTACACCCAATGTGGGTGCGGTTTGTGGTGGAACAATGGTTGCTTGAGCTGGGCTGCGCCTGTCGCCAGGCGCGGCCTCAGCTCGTCGGAGCGTCCAATTTGCGCGTGAGATTCTCGAACTCGCGGCGCAGCTCCTCGTTCTTGAAGATCTGGTCGAAGGTGGGTGCCTCGAGCTTCTGGATCGCCTCGAACGAGGCCGCGGAGTCGCGCATCAGATTGCGCAGCTGAAAGCTGGCCTCGACGGTCTCGAACGTGTTGTCGGCGATCCTGAGATCGTGGGTGGCGCGCTGGCGGGCCTTGGCGACCTGCTCGCGCTGCTGCAGGAGATAGCGGCGATAGCCCTTGGCGGCGTCCTCGGCGAGGCGCTGGCTCTCGCGATTGGCCTCGAGCGCCCGCTTCTGGTCCTCGCGATTTTCTGCGCGCAGCAGCTCCGCGGTCTTGCTGCGGGCGGCGCGGATGTCGACCTCGATCGCCGACAGCTTCGGGATATACTGCTTGTCGATCTTGGCGATCAGCAGATCCTGCGCGTGCACCAGCAGCGCAAACAGGGCGGCGTGCATGGCGAAGTACTTGCGCGCAGCGCCGATGTTCTCTCCCGACGCGATCATCAGCTTGCCGAGCTGGCCGTCGATCAGCTTGGCGGAGTTGAACACGGCGACAAGGCGCACGAGGTCGCCCGAGAGCACGCTGTCGAGCAGCAGGTCGACCTGCTCTGGCGAAAGCTGCACGCCGGCTTTGCGGAGTGCCTCGTGCACCTCGGTCTTGATCTTCCTGATCTCGTCGCGATTGAGATCGGTCCTCTTTTTGGTTTCGTCGATGTCCTTGTTGAGGCTGTCCACCGTGTCGGTGAGGATGCCGGGAAGCATGCCGTCCTTGGGTGCGCCGAGCTGCTTCTCACGCAGCTTGACGATGCGATCGTCGTGCTCGCGAATGTTCTTGCGCAGGCCATCGATCTTCTTCTGCAGATCGACGACCTGCACGTCGGTGACGATGCCGAGGGCGGCATCCAGCAACTCGCGGATCTTCCTCTCACGGTCCTCGCGCGTCTCGGTCCAGATCGGCCGGACGATGTAGTCGTTCTCGGTGGGCAGCTTGCGTGCCTCGCCGCGGTTCTTTGCTGCATCCTGGAGGATGGCGTCGACCGACTTCATCAGGCGCTGCGCCTGCTCGTGGCTGAGATCCCCCTCGCGGGGGTCGGGAATGGCGCCTGCGGCGGGGGCCTGAGGGGTAGCTGCGGGAGCCTGCGGCGCAGGGGTGGCGGTCGAGGGCTGCTTGGACTGGGCAACCTGCGTGCCCGCCTCTGGCGTGCGCTTCAGGATCTCGCCGATGCCGTCGCGTTGGGCCGACTGCGCGATGGCCGATACCGGCACGGCTGCGACAACGGCAAGCGTGGCCAGCGCAAGCGAACTGCGGACGATGGTAATCATACCCGCACCTCTCAAAGCTACGGTCAAGCATGGGGCCGAGAATGGGGCTTTTTTGTGTGGCCGGCGAGCGCCTTAGCCATTGACGCGCAAGTTCGCCGCCCTGAGCAAGGCGATGAGATCATCGTTCACCTGCCGGGCGTCCGTGAGCACCACCATATGCGTGATGGCGGGGCCGGGGCCCTTCAACTTGGCTTTCTGCAGATGGGGATCGAACGCGCGGTCGCCCAGGTCGAGCCCGAGGCGAAGCTCCGTGGCGTGCAGGGTGACGGCCGCGAACTCGGCCGGGGCACCGAGGGACACGTATCCGGCACGCGGAGTGATGCCGACACCGGGAAGCGTCTTGCGGATCTCGGCCTCGAGGAGATGGTAAAGCGGTCGATAGCCCTTGGCAGCCGAGACCAGCTTTTCGAGCGATGCAGCGTCGCTCGGCGAGAGCGGTTTTGGGGCAGGCCTGGCTGGCGGCGGCCTTGAAGGAGGTTGCGGCTGTTTCCCCTGCATGGGGGGCAAATCCGAGTAGATCGGTTTGCCGCCGTTGCTGTGGATGCGCTCGAGCCACGACGCACGCGCAAAGGGCAGGCCCTCGCCGCGCAGCCAGTCGATGGTCTCGTTCTTGTCGGCGAAGCCCTGGGCCGTGATTGCCCTCATCCATTCGGCAAGGTCACGCCCCGTGCGGGCCTTCAATCCGCTCAGGAACTCCTGCTCCTCCTCGCGCTCGTCTTTGTCCATTGCCCACTTGGTCCTCAGAACCAGCGTCGCGTGCGCTCCTTGTAGTCGAGGTAGTCCTGTCCGAACCGCTCCTCCAGATGCCGCTCCTCCGGGAAGAATTGCAAGCCTCTGGATGGCGATTGCGAACAGGGGCGCGATGATTGCGAACCATATGTTGTGGGTCAGCTCGGCAAGCCCGAGGAAGGCCAGCACCTCGCCCATGTAGATGGGATTGCGCCGGAAGCGGAACGGGCCTTCGGTGACAAGCCGGCCGGCGCTCTTGTGCGCATGCACGGTGGTGCCCGCCGCGTAGAGCGTAGCGAGCCCCCAGAAGGCGAGCGCCAGCCCGGCCGCGCCCAGGCCGTAGCCGACGAGGCGTGCGGGCAGGTCGTCCAGGCCGGGCCAAGCGAGCGGGTAGGTCCTGCCGAGGAGCACGGCGATGCCGAGCGCGGCAACGATCAACACCGGAGGCCACGGCACGGTGGAAGGGCGCGAGGCTGGCGGTGCTTGCATGCGCTGTCCTGAATGTGCGTCCGGCGGCACTATGAGTTCGCGCCTGCCCCTGCGTAAAGTGCTCGCGCCGCGACCGTCCGCGAAACGCCTTGCCGGGCGGCGGTTAGGGCGCTAGCCAAGGGGGCATCCTGCAGGGAGAAATATCCCATGATCCCCAATGATTTCCCGGCTCTCAATTTCGATCTCGGCGAGACGGCCGATCAGCTCAGATCGAGCGTGCGCGGGTTTACCAGCGACGAGGTTGCGCCGCTCGCTGCCGAGATCGACAGGTCGAACGAGTTCCCGCGCCATTTGTGGACGAAGCTGGGTGATCTGGGGCTGCACGGCATTACCGTGGAGGAGGAGTATGGCGGGTCGGGCCTCGGCTATCTCGAGCACTGCATCGCCATGGAGGAGCTGAGCCGCGGCTCGGCGGCGGTCGGCCTTTCCTACGGGGCGCACTCCAACCTGTGCGTGAACCAGAATCCGCCGCAACGCAAGCGACGCGCAGAAGCGCAAGTTCCTGCCCAAGCTGATCTCGGGCGAGCACGTCGGCGCGCTCGCCATGTCGGAGGCGAACGCCGGCTCGGACGTGGTGTCGATGACACTGAAGGCGGAGAAGAAGGGCGATCGCTACGTCTTGAACGGCACCAAGTTCTGGATCACCAACGGGCCGTGCGCGGATGTGCTCGTGGTATACGCCAAGACCGACTCCAAGGCGGGGCCACGCGGGATCACGGCGTTTCTGATCGAGAAGGATTTCAAGGGCTTCAGCACGGCGCAGAAGCTCGACAAGATGGGCATGCGCGGCTCCGACACCGGAGAGCTCATTTTCCAGGACTGCGAGGTGCCGGCCGAGAACCTGCTGGGCGAGGTCGGCAAGGGCGTGAACGTGTTGATGAGCGGGCTCGACTACGAGCGCGCGGTGCTGGCGGCGGGGCCGCTCGGCATCATGCAGGCGGCGATGGACGTGGTGATCCCCTACGTGCACCAGCGGAAGCAGTTCGGCCAGCCGATCGGCGAGTTCCAGCTGGTGCAGGGAAAGCTCGCCGACATGTACACCACCATGAATGCTTGCAAGGCCTACGTGTACGCGGTGGCCAAGGCCTGCGACCGCGGCGAGACGGCGCGCAAGGACGCGGCGGGAGCCATCCTGTATGCCGGCGAGAAGGCCACGCAGATCGCGCTCGATGCGGTGCAGCTGCTGGGCGGCAACGGCTACATCAACGACTTCCCGACGGGGCGGCTCGTGCGCGATGCCAAGCTCTACGAGATCGGTGCCGGCACGAGCGAGATCCGGCGCTGGCTGATCGGGCGCGAGCTGTTCGAGGAGACGGCTTGAGGCGGGCGTAGGGTGCAATAAGCGGTAGCGCATTGCACCGATGCGACGTGTTCCAGGAGCGGCGGCGCACTGCGGTTTGCGTAGATCGGCGCAATGCGGCTGACGCCTTATTGCGCCCTACGCTGCGAGCAGCGGTCGTAGGGTGCAATAAGCGGTAGCGCATTGCACCGATGCGACGTGTTCCACGGGCGGTGGCGCGCTGCGGTTCGGGTGGATCGGCGCAATGCGGCTGTCGCCTTATTGCGCCCTACCTTCGGGGCGCATTAACGCTGGTTGCAGATGGCATTGCGAAGAGTGCTTATCCCCGCTCTCGCCGCGCCGTGTGATGATGCGCGCGTCGCTTGTTGCGACGGGACGTGAAATGCGCATCCGTCCTTCACGTGCAAGCGACCGGCGCCTGGAAGGAGAGCTGGATGGCTCGAGGTCCAGGAGGCCCGCTGCGACCGTTTCCGGCAGAGCACCAGCAATGGGCGCCGAGCCGGCGACCGCCCACAAGGCTCAAGGCCAACCGTGAAGCTCTCATTGGGCGAGCGGGACGCCAAAGCTTGCAGCGGGACACAAATCGCCGCACGCGGGTGCCGTAAGGCAACCCCCGGGACCGCGAGGTCCCAGAGGACCCGCAAGGGTCCCCGAGGAGGTCTCACGGCCTCCTGGGGCCGCAAGGCCCCGCGGTTGCCGACAAGGCACCCGCGTACCCGTCGCACCCTCGCCGGCGATTGCCGGCGGGGCTCGAGGTGCTGCGCCGGCCACATTGACCGGATGCGGCGCGGCGTGTTCCATCGGCTCCCAAGCAGAGGCAAACGAGAGATGGCTGTCATGACAGGCGCAGAAGACCCCATCGTCATCGTCGGCATGGCGCGCACGGCGATCGGCGGCTTCCAGGGCGCGTTGGCGCCGCTCAGTGCGCCACAGCTCGGCAGCGCTGCGATCAAGGCGGCGGTCGAGCGTGCCGGCATCGCGCCACAGGACGTGAGCGAGGTGCACATGGGCTGCGTGCTGCCGGCTGGCCAGGGCCAGGCGCCGGCGCGGCAGGCGGCGCTGGGTGCAGGGCTGCCCCAGTCGGTGCCCTGCACGACCGTCAACAAGATGTGCGGCTCGGGCATGAAGACGGTGATGATGGCCTACGACGGCCTGCATGCGCGGCCTAGAGACATCGTAGTGGCCGGCGGCATGGAGAGCATGACCAACGCGCCCTACCTGCTGCCCAAGATGCGCGGCGGCGCACGCCTCGGGCATGCCGAGGTCAAGGACCACATGTTCCTCGACGGGCTGGAGGATGCCTACGACAGGGGCCGGCTGATGGGCGCCTTCGCCGAGGATACGGCGCAGCACTACCAGTTCACGCGCGAGGCGCAGGATGCCTTCGCGATCGAGAGCCTCAAGCGCGCGAAGACGGCGAACGAGGACGGCTCGTTCGCCAAGGAGATCGTGCCGGTTGAGGTGAAGGGGCGCTCCGGCACGACGGAGGTCAGCCGAGACGAGCAGCCGTTCACGGCCGACCTGGCCAAGATCGCGAAGCTCAAGCCCGCCTTCCGCGATGGCGGCACGGTGACGCCCGCCAACTCCAGCTCGATCTCGGACGGCGCGGCGGCGCTCGTGCTGATGCGGATGAGCGAGGCGAAGCGGCGCAAGCTCGAGCCGCTCGCCAGAATCGCCGGCACGGCCGGCATCGCGCAGGCGCCTGCCTGGTTCACCACGGCGCCGGTCTTTGCGATCAGAAGGTTGCTCGAAGAGGTGGGCTGGGATGCCAAGGACGTGGGGCTCTACGAGGTCAACGAGGCGTTCGCCGTGGTGACCATGGCCGCCATGCGCGAGCTTTCCCTGCCGCACGCGAAGATGAACGTGCACGGCGGCGCGTGCGCGCTTGGCCACCCGATCGGGGCGTCGGGCGCGCGCATCCTGGTGACGCTGCTTTCGGCCATGGAGAAGTACCGCGAGCGCAAGGGCGTGGCGGCGCTGTGCATCGGCGGCGGCGAGGCGACGGCGGTGGCCGTCGAGCGCACCGCATGAAGACCATCCACACCGAGATCGGCATCGGGGCGCCGGCGGCGCGCGTGTGGGACATTCTCATCGCCACCGAGCAGTGGCCGGAATGGAACCCGTTCGCCAAAGCGACTGGCAAGCTGGCCGTGGGCGAGCGCCTGGAGGTGGAGATCACGCCGCCGGGCAAGAGCCCGATGAAGTTTCGGCCCACCATCGTCAAGCTCGAGCCGGGGCGGGAGCTTCGGTGGCTCGGCCATCTTGGATTTCCCGGCCTGTTCGACGGCGAGCACGGCTTTCGCGTCGTGCCTGAGGACGCGGGCCGCTGCCGCTTCGAGCACTTCGAGACGTTCCGTGGCGCCCTCGTCGTGCCGATCAGTTGGATGGCAGAGAAGGCCACGCGCGCTGGCTTCGAGGCGATGAACCGGGCGCTGAAGGCCCGGGCAGAGAGCGCATGAGGCCGCGGGCAGGGGGCGGGTTGGGTGTTCTTCTTTCTGGCGAAAGTCCTCTGGTTCCTGGTGCAGCCCTCCTCGCTGATGGTCGGCGCCATAATTGCCGGCGCGGCACTCGCCGGCACGGCATGGCATCGGCTTGGCAGCCGGATGCTGTGGGGCGCTGTGGTCGCGCTCATCATCTGTGGTCTGTCGCCGCTCAGCGATGCGATGATCCAGCCACTGGAGGAGCGCTTCGCGCGGGCCGACCTGGAGCGCGACGGCAAAGCGATCACCGGCATCATCGTGCTCGGCGGCGGAGAGGACAGCCGGATCGTCGGCCGCCCGGAGCTGGCGCCGCTCAACGAGGCGGCCGAGAGATATACCGAGAGCGTCGTGCTGGCCCGGCGCCTGCCGCAGGCGCGGCTCGTCTTCAGTGGCGGCTCGGGGGTGCTCGCGGGAGCGCATCAGGTGGAAGCCGACATGGCGGGGCGGCTGTTCGAGGCGCTGGGAGTTGCGCAAGACCGGATCACGCTGGAATCGCAGTCGCGCGACACCTACGAGAATGCCGTGCTCACGGCCCGCATCGTCAAACCCAAGCCGAACGAGCGCTGGCTGCTGGTGACGTCGGCGGCGCACATGCCGCGCGCGATGGGATGCTTTCGCCGGGCGGGGTTCATGGTCGAGGCCTGGCCGGTCGACTATCGGACCTCGCGCGAGCTCGAGTGGGCCCGGTGGCCTGGTTCCATCGCCGACGGCCTGAAGCGGATCGACGCGGTGACCCGCGAATATGTCGGCCTCGTCATATACTATCTGGCAGGCCGCACGGGCGCGATCCTGCCTGGACCCTGACATGAGCAATCCGCAATTTTCAGAGGGGCACTGGCGCGGCGCCGTAGAAGGTGGCGCAGCCGGCTCAATGCTTCTTGTCGGCAGGCTCGGGCGGCCGTGCCAATTCGGCCTCGATGTCGACCGTTCTGCAGTTCTTCGAGGCGAGGTGCCGGTTGTAGGCGTCGAGCTTGGCACGCTCGCGCGCATACTCGGCCTGCCGGTCCGTGCCTTTGGTCGAGCCGCCGAATATCGGCGTGACGGCTTTTTGCGCGGTCGAAGCCAGCGCCGAGGGCTGCACCTCGGCGTCCCTGTGCTTGAGGCGGTTGATCGTGATCATCATCGAGCCGGTGGTGCGGCGGCAATCCATCGCCGTCTCGTCCGCGCTCATCTGGTACTCGCCACCCTCGGCAACGTCGCCGCTCTTCAGAGTTTGACTGAGCTTGCTCTTCTCCTTGAAGGGAGGCGGCGAATAGCCGGGCAGCGCCGCCGCGCACGCAGCGAGCAGGAGGAAGAGGGCGCAGCAGCAAAGGCGAGCGATCATGAGCGAGGGCTACCTGATTCGCCACTGACCCTAGCCAAGGAAACGTGGCGCTGCGAGGGCGGGCGAAGTAAAACAGGAGCGAGCGGCCGCGCGTGTGCGGCCTGGGCAGGTTCGTGATGGAGGACGCAAGGTGCCACAGAAGATCACCAAGAGCGTGAAGTCGATGGTGGAGGCCGCCAAGCGCGAGATCGAGGAGATCCCGGCAGCCGAGGCCGTGAAGCTCGCCGGGCGCGACGACGTGGTGCTGGTCGACCTGCGCGACCCGCGCGAGCGCGAGCGCGACGGCAAGGTGCCGGGCACCTTCAACGTCACGCGCGGCATGCTGGAGTTCTGGATCGATCCGGAGAGCCCCTACTACAAGGAGCGGTTCGGCGAGGACAAGAAGTTCGTGTTCTTCTGCGCCGGGGGCCTGCGCTCGGCGCTCGCCGCCAAGACGGCGCAGGACATGGGGCTGAAGCCGGTGGCGCACATCCTGGGCGGCTTCAGGGGCTGGAAGGAGGCGGGCGGGCCCGTGGAGCCGGGTGAGGGGAAGAAGTAGACGTCATTCCCGTGCGCCGGAGGCACGCCTTCGGCATGACGGCGGGAATCCACGACACCGGGCCAAGCGCTCGTGGAGAGCTGCATGGGTCCCCGCCTTCGCGGGGATGACGCCGCGGGGAGCATATGCCGAAAATCAAGACGTCCATCTCCACCGCATCCGACGAGTTCAAGGCCAATGCCGCGGCCATGCGGACGCTGGTGGCCGACCTCGCGGAAAAGCGGACTGAAGCCGCGATCGGGCGGGCCGGAGAAGCTCAAGGAGCGGCATGCGTCCCGCGGCAAGCTGCTGCCGCGCGACCGCGTCTTGCGGCTCATCGACCCGGGCTCGCCATTCCTGGAGCTGTCGCAGCTTGCAGCCTTGGGCCTCTACTCGGGCGACATCCACGGCGCCGGCATCATCACGGGCGTCGGGCGCATCTCGGGGCGCGAGTGCGTGATCGTGTGCAACGATGCCACCATCAAGGGCGGCACGTATTTCCCCATGACGGTGAAGAAGCACCTGCGCGCCCAGGAGATCGCGCGCGAGAACCGGCTGCCGTGCATCTACCTGGTCGACAGCGGCGGGGCGAACCTGCCGCACCACACCGAGGTGTTTCCTGACGCCACGCACTTCGGCCGCATCTTCTACAACCAGGCGACACTCTCCTCGCTCGGCATCCCGCAGATCGCGGCCGTGATGGGCTCGTGCACGGCGGGCGGCGCCTACGTGCCGGCCATGTCGGACGAGTTGATCATCGTGCGCAAGCAGGGCACGATTTTCCTCGGCGGCCCGCCGCTGGTGAAGGCCGCGACGGGCGAGAGCGTGAGCGCGGAGGAGCTGGGCGGGGCGGAGGTGCACACGCGCCAGTCGGGCGTGGCGGACCACTACGCGCTCAACGACGAGCACGCGCTGGAGATCGTGCGCAGCATCGTCGCCAACCTGAACACGGTGAAGAAGGTCGACATCGCGCTGCGCGAGCCGCGCCCGCCCCTTCATGATCCGGCGGAGCTGGATGGCGTGGTGCCGGCCTCGCTCATGACGCAGTACGACACGCGCGAGATCATCGCCCGGCTGGTCGATGCCAGCGAGATGGACGAGTTCAAGGCCAACTACGCGCAGACCCTCGTCACCGGCTTCGCCCACATCGAGGGGCTGCCCGTTGCGATCCTCGCCAACAACGGCATCCTCTATTCCGAGACGGCGCTGAAAGCCACGCACTTCATCGAGCTGGCGTGCCAGCGCAAAATCCCGCTGCTGTTCCTGCAGAACATCACCGGCTTCATGGTGGGCAAGGCGGCGGAGGCCGGCGGCATCGCCAAGGACGGCGCCAAGATGGTGACGGCGGTGGCCTGCGCGCAGGTGCCGAAGATCACTGTGATCATCGGCGGCAGCTACGGTGCCGGCAACTATGCCATGTGCGGGCGCGCTTACTCGCCCCGCTTCCTGTTCACGTGGCCCAACGCGCGCATCTCGGTGATGGGCGGGCCGCAGGCGGCGGGCGTGCTGGCGACCGTGCGGCGCGAGAACATCGAGGCCGAGGGCAAGAGGTGGAGCGCGGAGGAGGAAGCCGCGTTCAAGAAGCCGGTGCTGGAGCAGTACGAGCGCGAGGGGCACCCCTATTTCGCCACCGCGCGGCTGTGGGACGACGGCATCATCGCGCCGGCCGAGACGCGGCGCGTGGTGGCGCTGGCGCTATCGGCCAGCTTGAACGCGCCGATCCCGGAGATGCGGTGGGGTGTGTTCAGGATGTGATATGGTGCGCACGTCGGCACAGAGCCTCGCACGGATATCGGCCACGGCGCACCCGAGCCGGGGAGCCGCAAACGGGAGGTGAGGATGCACCAGAGGCTCGCAACTGTCGCCGTCGCGTCTGCTGGTTGCTGTGCTGCTCGCCGCCGGCCCGGCGTTCGCCCAGAAACAGGGCGGCACGCTGCGCATGTACATCTGGGACAACCCGCCGAGCGCCTCGATCCACGAGGAGGCCACCGTCTCGACCGTGACGCCGTTCATGAGCGTCTACAGCAACCTGGTCCTTTATGACCAGCACCAGAAGCTCAACACCGTGGATGGGATCCAGCCCGAGCTTGCGACGAGCTGGGCGTGGAACGGCGACAAGACCAAACTCACCTTCAAGCTGCGCGAGGGCGTGAGGTGGCACGACGGCAAGCCGTTCACGGCCAAGGACGTCGCCTGCACTCTCGAGTGGCTGCAGGACAAGCGCGCGGACCAGTTTCCGCAAGAACCCGCGCAAGATCTGGTGGCATAATCTGAAGGAGGTGCAGGTTATCGGCGAGCATGAGGTGGCCTTTCAGCTCAACCGGCCGCAGGCCTCGTTCCTCTCGCTCTTCGCCACCGGCTACAACCCTGTCTATCCCTGCCACGTGTCGGCGGCCGACATGCGCACCAAGCCGATCGGCACCGGGCCGTTCAAGTTCGTGGAGTTCAAGAGCAACGAGTCCGTCAAGCTCGTGCGCAACCCCGACTATTGGCGCAAGGGGCATCCCTATCTCGATGGCATCGATTGGCGCGTCGTCTCCAACCGGTCGACCCGTGCCCTGGCCTTCGTCGCCGGCGAGTTCGACATGACGTTCTCTCTGGATCTGACCGTTGCGCTGACGAAGGATGTCCAGTCGCAGCTCCCGAAGGCGATCTGCGAGCTGCAGCCGACCAACAATTCGTTCAACCTCATCGTCAACCGCGACGTCCCGCCCTTCAACGACGCCAAGATTCGGTCGGCGCTGGCGCTCGCCCTCGACCGCAAGGCCTTCATCGACATCATCACCGACGGCCAGGCCAAGATCGGCGGCGTCATGCTCGCCGGGCCCGAAGGGAGCTGGGGCATGCCGCCCGAAGTCGTCGCCGCGCTGCCAGGCTACGGCCTCGATGTGGAAAAGAGCCGCGTGCAAGCCCGCGCGATCATGGAGGGGCTGGGCTACGGACCCAACAAGCCGCTCAAGATCAAGGTGGCGACCCGCAACATTCCACTTTATCGCGATCCGGCGGTGATCCTGATCGACCAGCTCAGGAAGGTCCACGTCGAGGGGGAGCTGGACGTCATCGATACCAGCGTCTGGTTCTCCAAGGTCGCGCGCGGAGAATACTCGGTCGGCATGAACCTGACCGCAGCCGCGCTCGATGACCCCGACGTCAACCTCTACGAGAATTACGCCTGCGGCTCGGAGCGCAACTACACCAAGTACTGCAACCCGGAGGTGGAGAAGCTCATCGATCAGCAGTCGCGAGAGACCGATCTCGCGAAGCGCCGCAGTCTGGTGTGGGAGGTAGAGAAGAAACTTGCCGAGGACGTCGCCCGGCCGATCATTGCGCAGGGCGTCGCGGGGCTGTGCTGGCATCCTCACGTCAAGGGCTTCGTCCTGCAGCACAACAGTCTCTACAACAACTGGCGCTTCGACAACGTGTGGCTGGACAAGTAGCGCAGCGACAAATAGTGCGACCGCTGTCAGCGGGAGCCTGACTCAGTCTCTGGCGCAAGCATCGCGGTTGACGGGGCAGCGCACACAATGACTATGTGGGGTTGCGGCTCGCGCATAAGCTGTGCGGGAAGGAAACAAAAAAGAGGGAGGCGCCGATGCACAAAACGCGGCAATCGCTGCTCAAAGCCTTCGGTGTGCTGCTCGCGTTGACGACGGCGGCGGCCGCGCAGGACTACCCGACCAAGCCGCTGCGGCTCATCATTCCGTTCCCGCCGGGCGGCAGCAATGATGTGGTCGGCCGCATAGTTGCCACTCAGCTCGGCGAACGGCTCGGCAAGCAGGTGGTCGTGGACAATCGCGGTGGCGCCGGCGGCGTGCTCGGGACCGAGGTTGCGGCGAATGCCCCGCCGGATGGCTATACGCTCCTCGTCATCTCGCTGGCGCATGCCGTCAACCCTGGCCTCTACAAGCTGAGATACGACCCGATCAAGTCGTTCGTTCCCGTTGCCATGATCGGGTCGGGCGCCAATGTGCTGAGCGTCCATCCGTCCGTCCCGGTCACCTCGGTTGCAGGAGCTCATCGCGCTTGCCAAGCAGAAGCCCGGAGAGCTCAACTATGCGTCCGCGGGGCCCGGCAGCTTCCAGCACATGGGCTCCGAGCTCTTCAAGCTGATGGCCAGCGTCAATATCGTGCACGTGCCGTTCAAGGGCGGCGGGCCGGCGATGATCGACGTGGTCGGCGGCCACAGCCAGGTTCTGTTCAGCTCGCTCGTTCAGACCATGCCCCACATCCGCTCAGGCAAGCTCAGGGCGCTCGGCACGGGCGGCGCCAAGCGCTCAGCCATCCTGCCCGACGTTCCGACCATCGCTGAAGCCGGGGTGCCCGGGTACGAGATGGCCAACTGGTGGGGCGTTGTTGCACCCGTAGGCACGCCGCAGGCTGTCGTCGACAGGCTTTCCAAGGAGCTCGCCGTCGTCCTCTCCTCGCCCGAGACGCAAAAGCAGTTCTCCACGGAGGGCGCAGAGGTGGTGCAGAAGTCCCCGGCCGAGTTCGGACAGTTCATCGAGGCCGAGCTCGCAAAGTGGCAGCGGGTCGTCAAAGAGGCCAACATCAAGCCGGAGTAGGCCTCGAGGCCCGCGACAGGGACGATGCCCGCATTGACGCCGGCGCGCCTCGATCGAGGCTGGACCTGGCAGGCGTGAGCATCGGTATTCGGCCAAAAAGGCACTGCCAACACCTGGGGGAGGCGTTCGCAATGAAACTGGAGTTTCTCGACAACAAGGATTTCTGGGCCGGCATAGTCCTGATCATGACCGGCGCCCTGGCTGTGCTCATTGCCCGCGACTATCCGTTCGGCACGGCGGTGCGCATGGGGGCGGGATACTTTCCCACCGTCCTGGGAACGGCGCTCGTGCTGTTCGGCATCCACGTGCTGGTGAAGGGACTGCGCAGCGTCGAAAAAATCGAGGCCGGCTGGTCGCTGCGCGCCGTGATCGTATTGCCCCTCTCGCTGGCGCTGTTCGGCTTCCTGATGGACCGTGCGGGGTTGGTGCCGGCGCTGGCGGCGCTGATCGTCGGATCAGCGGCGGGCGGGAGCGAGTTCAAGATCGTGGAGGTCATTCTTCTCGCCGCGCTCCTGATCGCGTTCTCGATGGCCGTGTTCGTTTGGGGTCTTGGGCTGCCCTATCCGTTGCTCGTAGGGCTCTGAAGGCACCCATGGACCTCTTCAACAGCCTCATCTTTGGCTTCAGCGTCGCCTTCTCGCTGCAAAACCTGCTCTACTGTTTCATCGGCGTGCTCGTCGGCACGCTGATCGGCGTGCTGCCGGGCATCGGTCCGCTCGCCACCATCTCGATGCTGCTGCCGATCACCTTTGGTGTTCCGCCAGTCGCGGCGCTGATCATGCTGGCCGGGATCTACTACGGCGCCCAGTACGGAGGCTCGACCACGGCCATCCTGGTCAACCTTCCCGGCGAGACCTCGAGCGTCGTCACCTGCATCGACGGCTACCAGATGGCGCGGCAGGGACGCGCCGGCCCGGCCTTGGCGATTGCCGCCATCGGTTCGTTCTTCGCGGGCACCGTTGGCACGCTTCTGATCGCGCTGTTCGCCCCTCCGCTAGCAGAGTTCGCGCTCAAATTCGGGTCGCCCGAGTACTTCTCGCTGATGCTGCTGGGGCTCGTCGCTGCCGCCGTTCTCGCCCAGGGTGATGTGGCCAAGTCGCTCGCCATGGTGACCCTTGGACTGCTGCTCGGCACCGTTGGCAACGACGTCCATTCAGGCATCCCCCGCTTTGCCTTCGGGATCACCGAGCTGACGGATGGCATTGGCTTTATTGTCCTCGCCGTTGGCGTATTCGCCGTCGGCGAGATCATCGCCAACCTCGGCGCGTCGAGCGAACCGCGCCTCCTCACCTCCAGTGTCGCGAACTTCTTGCCGACCAGACAGGACATGAAGCAGTCATTGGCTCCGATTCTGCGCGGGACCGGGATCGGCGCCTTCTTTGGCGTGCTGCCCGGCACCGGCCCGGCGGTGGCGTCGTTCGCGTCCTACATGCTGGAGAAGAAGATCGCCAAGGACCCTTCGCGCTTCGGTCGTGGAGCCATAGAGGGCGTGGCGGGGCCGGAGGCGGCCAACAACGCGGACGCGCAGTGCAAGTTCATCCCCATGCTGACGCTCGGCCTCCCGGTGAGCGGCGTGATGGCGCTGATGCTCGGCGCTCTCACCATGCAAGGCATCCAGCCGGGTCCGGAAGTCATGAATCAGAGACCCGATCTGTTCTGGGGGCTGATCGCGAGCATGTGGATCGGCAACCTGATGCTCGTCGTCTTGAACCTGCCGCTGATCGGCCTTTGGGTCCGGATGCTCATGGTGCCCTATCGCCTGCTGTTTCCCGCCATCATGGCGTTCTCGGCGATCGGGGTCTACAGCCTGAACAATAGCGGGTTCGAGATCTATCTGGCAGCCATGTTCGGCATCGTCGGATTCATCTTGGTCAAGCTCGGGTTCAGCCTGGCGCCGATGCTGCTCGGGTTCGTGCTCGGGCCGATGATGGAGGACAATCTGAGGCGCTCGATGGTGATGGGACGCGGCGACCCTTCGGTGTTCATCACGCGGCCGATCAGCCTCGGCTTCATCATCGCTACCGTGCTGATCCTGATCATCGTGGCCGTACCCGCGATCCGGAAACGACGTGACGAAGTGGCTAGTTGAGATCGGGCACCTCGGCGCACTGGAGGGGCGCGCATCTTGCGGGTTGATGGGAAGATCTGCAGTGATGCGCAAGGACATGGAGGCGTGCGATGAGCAATCGATTGAAGTTCACGTCGGTTCGGCAGGCGGTATCAGCCGCGGAATGGGAGGCGCGGGTGAACCTCGCCGCGTGTTTCCGCCTGGCCGACCACTACGGCATGTCGGACATGATCTATACGCACATTACTGCGCGCGCCCCCGACAATCCCGGCCACTTCCTGGTGAACCTTCACGGCATGCTGTTCGAGGAAATGACGGCTTCATCCTTCATGAAGATCGATCTCGCCGGCGATATCGTCTTGAAGCCGGAGGTCGATCATGGGTACGGACTGCACGCGGCGGCCTTCGTGATCCACAGCGCCATCTACAAGGCACGCACCGACGTGATGGCGGTCATGCACACGCATACGGTGGCTGGCATGGCGCTTTCCTCGCTCAAGTGCGGCCTCTTGCCGATGACGCAGACCTCGCATCGGTTCTACCCGCGCGTGGCGTATCACGACTTCACGGGGCCCGAGCGCGATCCGGGCGAGCGCGACAAGCTCGCGGAGCACCTCGGTGACTACAACGTGATGGTGCTGCGCAACCATGGGCTGCTGACCGTGGGCCCCAGCATTCCCGAGACGTTCAACCGGATGTACGGGCTGGAGCGGTCGTGCCAGGCGCAGCTGGCTGCCATGGCGTGCAACACGGAGCTCAACGTGCTGCCGCAAACCGTCGTGGACAAGTCGGTCGCCATGTATGCCCCAGGCGCCGTGCGCCCATACGGACTGCTGGAATGGCCGGGTCTGCTCAGGCTTCTCGACAGGAAGGACCCCTCGTACCGCGAGTAGCCTCGTGCCGCAGCGGTGCGGCAGCACATTCACCAGCCATGTGCTCGAGCGCTTGCGGGTTTGCGAACTTATACCGCCGAGCCAATGAATCCACCCGTCATGCCGGAGGCATGCTTCCAGCATGACCCGGAAGCCGAGGCGCAGCTGAGACTATCCGGGATCTGCCGCACGCGACACCGCTCGCCGCAGATCCCGGCTCTGCGCAATTCGCGCTTCCAGCGCGATTGCTGGGCCGGGATGACGGGTGGAAGGATAGGTCGCTCAGTACTACACAACCGGGCTCAGGCCGCCATCGATGTTGATGGCGCTGCCGGTAATGTAGGAGCCTGCATCGGAGGCGAGAAACAGCACCATGCTGGCGAACTCCTCCGCTGTGCCGACGCGCCCCATTGGAATGCCCTTGGCCATTTCTGCATAGTAATCCTGCAGTGAGCGCCCTTTGCCTTCGGCCGCGTGCCGCTTCACCCACTGGTTGCTCTCGATGCGCCCGACGAGCACCGCGTTGACGAGGACGTTGTGGGGCGCGCCCTCGCCGGCCAGCACCTTGGTGAGCGCCATGCCGGCCGCGCGCGTCACGGACGTCGGCGCACTGGTGGCTTGGGGGGCTTTCGCGCCGATGTTGAGCACATTGATCACCCGGCCCCAGCGCCGCGATTTCATGCCGGGAAAGGCCTGCCGGCAGAGCCGGATGGCCGCGAACAGCTTCAGGTCGATGTCGTTCTGCCACATCTCGTCGCTGACCTCTTCGAACACCCCCCGCTGAGAGGTGCCCGCATTGTTGACCAGCACATCGATCTGGCCGAATGACCTCACCGCGGTCTCGAAGGCCTTGTGGCAGCCGTCTGCGGTGCCGACGTCGGCGGCGATGGCCACAACCTTCGCTTTTGTTCCCGCTGCAATTTCCGCTTGGGCCTCGTCGAGGCCGCCCTGGCTCCGCGCAACGATGGCGACGTTGGCGCCCGCGGCCGCGAATTTTCTGGCGATGGCGCGGCCAATGCCCTGGCTGGCGCCGGTAATGAGCGCGTTGCGCCCGTGCATGACCATCTCCATTTCCCATCCTCCCGTTTGCATCCGCGCATGACGCAGGCCATGTGTGGCGCGCCGATGACCCACGATCGGCACGCCTTCCCGACACCGCGTGGACCCAGTCGGCAACTGACGCCGTGAGGCTGGCCGCGTCACCTTAGGCCGCGCGCTAATAGGACGATCCCGGATCGTCAGGGCTAGAATTTCCTGCTATAGACAAAGCAGTTCGGGTGAACGGGAGGAACTTCCATGCATTGGAGCCTCGGCAAGCGGCGCCTGATCGTATCCATATTTGCTGCGTTGGGTTTTCTCTCCACGTCTGTGGCCGGGGCGCAAGAGAGCTATCCCACCCAGACCGTGAAGTTCGTGGTGGCCTTTCCAGCAGGCGGACCCACTGACGCGATCGCGCGCATCATTGGCCAGAGGCTCACGGAGAAGTGGGGCCAAAGCGTCGTCATCGAGAATCGCGGCGGCGCGGGCGGCAACATAGCGGCGCGGCAGATCGCCAAGGCCGACCCGAACGGCTACACGGTGCTTGTCACCACCAGCGCCTTTGCGGTCAATCCGAGCCTGACAGCAAATGCGGGCTATTCGCCCGAGACCGAGTTCAAGACCGCCATCGTGGCGGCAACGACACCCAACATCATCGTCGCCAGCACAAGTCTCAAAGCGTCCAGTCTCAAGGAGCTGATGGAAGCGGCAAAGACCGAGAAGTTCAGCTACGGCATGCCAGGGCCAGGAACCACTCCACACCTATCGGCCGAGAAGATCTTCAAGGTGCTGGCCAAGGTCGACATTCCGCCTGTGCCATTCACGGGCGCGTCCCCGCTCCTCAATGCCTTGCTTGGCGGGCACATCACGCTTGCCTGTCTTGCCATGCCGCCGACGATCGAGCTCATCAAGAGCGGCCAGATCAAAGCGCTCGCCGTGATCAGCGACAAGCGCGTGCCGAGCCTGCCGGATGTTCCCACCGCAATGGAGCAGGGGTACGGGGATGGTGAGGAATCCACCTGGATCGCGCTCTTCGTGCCCGCGGCGACGCCGCGGGCGGTGCTTGCGAGGCTGAATGACGAAATGAACGCCGTGCTCGCCGAGAAGGCGGTACGCGAACGGCTCGAGCAGCTCGGCCTGCTCCCGGTGGGTGGCTCCCTCGACAGCTCCGAGGCTTACGTCCGCTCCGAGATCAAGAAGTGGGCCGAGGTGGTCCGCAGCCTCGGAGTGAAAGTCGAGTGATACCGCCGAGCCAATGAATCCACCCGTCATCCCGGAAGCCGAGGCGCAGCCGAGACTGTCCGGGATCTGCCGCACGGACACCGCTCGCCGCAGATCCCGGCTCTGCGCAATTCGCGCTTCTAGCGCGATTGCTGGGCCGGGATGACGGGTGGAAGGATAGGCCGCTCGGCGGCCCGAGCTGTGCTCCTCGGCTCACAGCCGGCTCACCAGCAGGCACGCGGCGGCGCCAGTGTGCATTCCGCTCGCTTCTGGCGAGTGGCGTGGTCTGGAGAATGCTCAGCCCGGAAATTTTCCTGCGGGCTCGCGGCCGGAGGGCTGCGGGTGCCACCAACGACCTGCAAGCACGACGCCTTCAGAGGCGATCTTGCGATCCCCCGTCAGGTGCTCGCCGGTGACATCGACATAGTCGAAGCGCCCTTCCTCGAGGGACAAGATCGTGGCATCGCCGACGCTGCCCGGCTTGAGGCTGCCGAGTTCCAGGCGCTTCAAGGCCATGGCGGCGTTGATGGTCGAGGCGGCAATGACATCCGCGAGCGGCACGCCGAGGCAGAGGAACTTCGAAAGGGTGGTGACCTGGTCGAAGGCCGGGCCGTTGATGCAGAGCGCGTGCACGTCCGAGGAGATGGTGTCCGGCAGGAAGCCGTTGGCCAGCATGGCGCGCGCCGTCTTGAAGGCGAACGACCCCTTGCCGTGACCGATGTCGAACTTGACGCCGCGGGCGCGCGCCTCGAGCACCTCGCGCTTGACGGTGCCCTGGGGTCCGACCGGCGCATTGGGGAAGGGGCGGAAGGCGTGGGTCAGCACATCGCCCGGTCGTAGCCGCTCGAGCACCTCCTCGTAGCGGGGCGGCGGGTGGTCGATGTGGCACATCAGCGGCATGCCGGCCTCGTTGGCGACCTCCAGCGCGATGTCGAGCGGCACGATGCCCGAGTTGCCGGATGCGCCGCGGCCCACGCGCACCTTGATGCCGACGATCACATCGCGGTTGGCGTTGGCGACCTCGACGGCGCTGACGGGGTCCATGTTCCGGAGCTCCTCGCTCTCTCCGACCATGACGCGGTTGGAGAACGCGTAGATGCCGGCATGGGAGACATGGAGGTAGGCGAGAATACGCACCTGAGAAGGCTCGATAACGTGCTTGCGAAACCCGGCGAAGTTGCCGGGGCCGGCGCTGCCCGTGTCGATCGCCGTGGTGACGCCAGAGGTGCGGCAGAACTCTTCAGCGTCGATGCCGAGCGAGGTGCCGCCCCAGTAGACGTGTGTATGCAGGTCGATCAGCCCTGGCGTAACGATGGAGCCTGACACGTCGCGAACGTCGGTGCCGGAGTCAGCCTGCAGCTGCGGGCCGACGCGCGCCACTTTCCCGGCCGAAAAGGCAACGTCGGCAATTCTGTCGAGCTTCTGCGACGGATCGATCACTCGGCCGCCGCGAAGAATGAGATCATAGACCATTGGCGCCCACGACGGTGGTACCGATCGAACGGCATCGTTCAGCAGATCGAGCGACATTGATTGGAGAAGGACACCTGCGTCAAGAGGTGCGGGTCCGCCGGCCTCAAGCGACGACGAGACGGGCGAACGGCCTCAAGGGCAAGGCCAGCGGAAGGATGGCACGACGCTTGCTCCCCCACGAGGTAACGCGAGTTGGTGGGTGCTGAGCCGGTCAATGCTCGCCCGCGCGTGTTGCCATGTTGCCCAAGCATTTGGCAGAATGGCGATGCGCTAGACGGCCGGTCCCGCAAATTGGAGGCATAGCTATGCACCGCAGAACTTTTCTCAAGACGTTGGCGAGCACCGGCGGCCTGGCGGCGGTTGGTGCATTTCCGGCGCCAGCGATCTCGCAGGGAGCGGCGGCGAAAGCACTGCGGTTCGTGCCGCAGGCGAACCTCGCCAATTTCGATCCAATCTGGGGTACGCAGTATGTCGTGCGCAACGCGTCGGCGATGGTCTGGGACACGCTCTACGGCGTCAATGACAAGCTCCAGCCGCAGCGGCAGATGGTGGAGGGCGAGGAGGTCTCGAGCGACGGGCTGACCTGGACCTTCAAGCTGAGGTCGGGCCTCAAATTCCACGACGGCACGCCGGTGCTCGCCAAGGACGTGGTCGCCAGTCTGACGCGCTGGACCGCCCGCGACTCCATGGGCCTGATGATCAAGGCGCTGCAGAAGGAGCTGACCGCAGTCGACGATGGCACCTTCAAGTGGGTGCTGTCTGCGCCGTACCCGAAGATGCTGTTCGCGCTCGGCAAGAACAACACGCCCATGGGGTTCATCATGCCCGAGCGCATTGCCAAGACTGATCCGTTCCAGCAGATCACCGAGTACATCGGCAGCGGCCCGATGAAGTTCGCCCGCAGCGAATGGGTGCCGGGCGCCAAGGCAGTGTTTGAGAAGTTCGCCGACTACGTGCCGCGCAACGAGCCGCACTCCTGGCTGGCCGGCGGCAAGAAGATGAGTGTCGACCGCATCGAGTGGGTGATCATGCCCGATCCGGCGACGGCCGCGGCGGCGCTGCAGAACGGCGAGATCGACTGGTGGGAGTCGCCTATTCCCGATCTCGTGCCGGTGCTCCAGCGCAACAAGAACGTGAAGGTCGATATCGCCGACCCGCTCGGCAACATCGGCTCGTTCCGCATGAACCACATCCACCCGCCGTTCAACAACGTGAAGGTGCGGCGCGCAGTGCAGATGGCGCTCAGCCAGGAAGACTACATGCGTGCCGTTGTCGGCAGCGACGAAAACCTTTGGAAGGTGATCCCCGGCTTCTTCACGCCTGGCACGCCCCTCTACACCGAGGAGGGAGGAGACCCGCTGAAGGGCAAGCGCGACATCGAGGGCGCCAAGAAGCTGTTGGCCGAAGCTGGCTATGCCGGTCAGCCGGTCACTTGCATCGTGGCGCAGGACCAGCCGCCGCTCAAGGCGATGGGCGAGGTGACGGCCGACCTGCTGAAGAAGATCGGCATGACCGTCGATTTCGTGGCCACTGACTGGGGCACTGTCGGCCAGCGTCGCGCGTCGAAGGCGCCGCCGGGGCAGGGCGGCTGGGGCATGTTCCACACCTGGCACGCGGGTGCTGATTGCGCCAGCCCGGCCAGCTACATCGCCGTGCGCGGCACGGGCGACAAGGCCTGGTTCGGCTGGCCTGACAGCGCCGAGGTCGAGAAGGAGGTCGCGGCCTGGTTCTCGGCCAAAGACCTGGCAGAGGAGAAGGCGGTGATCGCACGCCTCAACAAGGCAGCCATGGAGCACGTTGTCTACGTGCCGACCGGCTTCTACTACGGCTATCAGGCCTGGCGCAGCAACGTCAGCGGCATCGTCAAGGGGCCGCTGCCGTTCTTCTGGGGCGTGGCGAAAGCCTGACCCATCAGCAGGCAGGCGCATGCTCGCTCACATTGTCCGGCGCGTCATGGCGACAATTCCCGTGATGGGGATTGTCGCCCTGTTCGTGTTCAGCCTGCTCTACATTGCACCGGGCGATCCGGCGGCCGTCATTGCTGGTGATCAGGCCTCGCCGGAGGACGTCGAGAAGATTCGCAAGGGGCTCGGCCTCGATCGGCCGTTCCTAGCGCGCTTCGGGGAATGGTCCTGGCAAATCCTGCACGGTGACCTCGGCACGTCCATGTTCACCGGACTGCCCGTGACGACCCTGATCGGGCAGCGGCTCGAGCCGACGCTATCGCTGATGGTGGTGACCCTGATCCTCTCGGTCGCCATCGCCGTGCCGATGGGTGTGGTCGCCGCCTGGCAGGCCGGCACCTGGGTCGACCGCTCCCTGATGGCGTTCGCGGTGTTCGGTTTCTCCGTGCCGGTGTTCGTCGTCGGCTATGTGCTGGCCTACGTGTTCGCGCTCGAGCTCGATTGGTTTCCCGTACAGGGCTACACGCCGCTGTCGCGCGGCTTCGGGCCCTGGCTGGAAAATCTGGTGCTCCCGGCCATCGCGCTCGGCTGCGTCTATATCGCGCTGATTGCGCGCATCACGCGCGCTTCCATGCTCGAGGTGCTGCAGCAGGACTACATCCGCACGGCCCGCTCCAAGGGCATGGGCCAGGGCGGGATCCTGTTCGTGCACGCGCTCAAGAATGCGGCGGTGCCGATCGTGACCGTGATCGGCATCGGCATCGCCCTGCTGATCGGCGGCGCCGTGGTGACGGAGAGCGTATTCGCCATTCCGGGGCTCGGCCGCCTCACCGTCGACGCCATCCTGCGCCGGGACTATCCGGTCATCCAGGGCATCGTGCTGCTGTTCAGCTTCGTGTACGTGCTCGTCAATCTCTGCATCGACGTGCTCTACACGATGCTCGATCCGAGGATCCGGTATTGATCGCCCAATCGCCAATGACGGCGCCCGCGATTTCCCCAGCGATCCCCATTCCGGCCGGCATCGCCGTGGCGGCGCCCATGCCGGACGTGCTGCCGCCGGTCAAGATCCGGCGCGGCTTCACCGGGTTCGTCTATCGCAATCCCACCATCGCCTTCGGCAGCGCGCTGCTGATCGTGATGCTGCTGATCGCGCTGCTGGCGCCATTCCTCGGGACCGTCGATCCGACGGCGCTGGCCCCGGTCAAGCGTACGCGCGATCCCTCCGGGGAGTTCTGGTTCGGCACCGACATGCTGGGCCGGGACATCTACTCCCGCGTGCTCTACGGCACGCGCGTGTCGCTGACGGTCGGCTTCTCGGTCGCGATCCTGGCGTCGCTCACCGGCCTTGCCGTCGGGCCTGGTCTCGGGCTTCGTGCGCTGGGCCGACGGCATCATCATGCGCGTCATGGACGGCATGATGTCGATCCCGCCGATCCTGCTCGCTATCACGCTCATGGCGCTGACGCGCGGCAGCGTCGGCAACGTCATCACCGCCATCACCATCGCCGAGTTTCCACGCGTCGCGCGGCTGGTGCGCAGCGTCGTCCTGTCGCTGCGCGAGCAGCCCTACGTCGACGCGGCGGTGGCAGCCGGCACGCGCACGCCCATGATCATCCTGCGCCACATCCTCCCCAACACGCTGGCGCCGATGACCGTGCAGGCCACCTACATCTGCGCCAGCGCCATGATCGTGGAAGCGATCCTCTCCTTCATCGGCGCCGGCACGCCGCCGACCATTCCCTCGTGGGGCAACATCATGGCCGAGGGGCGCGCGCTCTGGCAGGTCAAGCCCTACATCGTCTTCTTCCCGGCCCTGTTCCTGTCGCTCACGGTGCTGGCGGTGAACCTGCTGGGCGACGGCCTGCGCGACATGCTCGACCCGCGCATGGCGAAGCGGCTGTAGGTCCCATGCCCCTGCTCGAGGTCGAGAACCTGCAGACGCATTTCCGCACCCCGGACGGGGTGAACCGGGCCGTGGACGGCGTCTCGTTCCATCTGGAGGAGGGCGAGACGCTGGCGGTGGTGGGCGAGTGCGGGCTGCGGCAAGTCGGTCACCGCCAATTCCATTCTGCGCCTGATCCCGGAGCCGCCCGGCAGGATAGCCGGCTCGATCCGCTTCCAGGGCACCGACCTTCTCAAGCTGTCGGACAAGGCCATGCGCAAGGTGCGCGGCAACGACATCTCGATGATCTTCCAGGAGCCGATGACCAGCCTCAATCCCGTCCTGACGGTCGGGCGGCAGCTCGGCGAGACGCTCCGGCTGCATCAGGGCCTGAGCCGGCGGGACGCCGACGACCGGGCGATGGAGATGCTGCGCCTGGTCGGCATCCCGGAGGCGAAGCGCCGCCTCGAGGAATATCCCCACCAGCTCTCCGGCGGCATGCGCCAGCGCGTGATGATCGCCATCGCGCTCTCGTGCCGGCCGAAGCTGCTGATCGCCGACGAGCCGACCACCGCGCTCGACGTCACCATCCAGGCGCAGATCCTGGACCTGATGAAGGACCTCAAGACCAAGATCGGCGCCGCCATCATCCTGATCACGCACGACCTCGGTATCGTCGCCGAGGTGGCCGAGCGCGTGATGGTCATGTACGCGGGCCGCAAGGTCGAGGAGGCGCTCGTGGCGCAGCTCTACCGCACCCCGCGCCACCCCTACACGCAGGGCCTGTTCGGTGCAGTGCCCAAACTCGGCTCATCGCTGAGCGACGCCCAGAGCAAGCTCGCGGAGATCCCGGGCGTTGTTCCCAACCTGAAGGAGCGCATTGCGGGGTGTGTATTCGCCAGTCGGTGCGCGCTGGCCACGGACCTGTGCCGGCAGGTGCCACCGGCGCTGGAGCTGAAGGCGCCTGGGCATTTGGCGGCCTGTCACTACGCACCGAAGGAGGCGCTTGCCGCATGACCGTGCCGCTGCTGCAGGTCAATGATTTGAAGAAGCACTTCCTGGCGCGCTCAGGTGTGCTCGGTACGGGAGCCGCCACGGTCTATGCCGTCGATGGCGTGTCGTTCAACATCGAGAAGGGCGAGACCCTGGCGCTGGTCGGTGAGTCCGGCTGCGGCAAGTCGACGGTGGGGCGCTGCATCCTGCGCCTGTTCGACATTACCGCTGGTCAGGTGATCCTGGATGGCAAGCGCATCGATGATCTGTCCATCGGCGCCCTGCGCCCGCTGCGGCGGCGCGTGCAGGTGGTGTTCCAGGACCCCTTCTCCAGTCTCAACCCTCGCCTCAAGGTGCGCGATATCCTGGCCGAGCCGATGCGCAACTTCGGCTTGGCCAAGTCCCGCGCCGATCTCGAAGTGCGGATTGCGCGCCTGATCGATGCGGTGCGGTTGCCCCGCGATGCCGTCAACCGCTGGCCACACGAGTTCTCGGGCGGGCAGCGGCAGCGCATCGGCATTGCCCGCGCGCTGGCCGCTGAGCCCGACCTGATCGTCTGCGACGAGGCGGTGTCGGCGCTCGACGTCTCGGTCAAGGCGCAGATCGTCAATCTGCTGCAGGACATACAGCAGGAGCTGGGCCTGGCCCTGCTGTTCATCAGCCATGACCTGGCGATCGTCGAGCACATGACACATCGCGTCGCCGTGATGTATCTCGGCAAAATCGTAGAGCTGGGAGCGAAACGGCAGATCTTTGCCGCACCGAGGCACCCTTATACGCAGGCACTGCTGTCGGCGGTGCCGGTGCCCGAACCCGGTGCCTCGCGACAGCGCATCATCCTGCAGGGCGACGTGCCAAGCCCGATCAATCCGCCGAGCGGCTGCCGCTTTCACACCCGCTGTCCCTATGTGTTCGACCGGTGCCGGACCGAGGAGCCGCGGCTCCGAGCGACCGCGGCCGGTCATTTGGCCGCCTGCCATCTGCATGACTTGCCCGCGGCACAAAATCCGCTCGCGGGCTCTTCTCCCTCTCCCCATTTTCTTCCAATGGGGAGAGGGTCATGGCGGAGCCATGCCTCCGGCATGAGGTGAGGGGCGGCACGAAGCACCGACGCTGCCCTTTGCCGCCCCTCACCCTAACCCTCTCGTCATGGCGAAGCCATGCTCCGCATGGACGCAAGCGGGGAGAGGGGACCACATTCAGGTCGGATCCTGGGCACCTGTGCGCTCGACGATCATTCGGTACTGTGCCGGTTGCCGGTGGCGGGCGAAGTCAAAGGTCGTCGCCTTGTAGCTCCTGGCGAGATCGAGGTCGCAGCGGGCAACGACCAGCTCGTCGCCAAGCGTGAGCGCCTGCGCGACGATCTGCCCAGTCGGCGCGACGATGCACGATCCGCCGATCAGCTCGCAGCCTTCCTCGACGCCGGCTTTCGCCACGCCAACCACCCAGGTGGCATTGGCGTAGGCGCCGCCCTGCATGGAGAGCCGGTTGTGGAAGTCGCTCAGCGCATCGTGGTCGGGCGCCGGCGGGTGGTGGCGGGGGGTGTTGTAGCCGAGCAGGACCATCTCGACATTCTGCAGGCCCATCACGCGGTAGGTCTCGGGCCAGCGCCGGTCATTGCAGATGCACATGCCGAAGTTGCCGCCCATCGTCTTCCATACGCCAAAGCCCAGATCGCCCACCTCGAAGTAGCGCTTCTCCAGGTGCTGGAAGGCGCGCCAGGGCTCGTTCTCGGCATGGCCGGGGAGGTGGATCTTGCGGTATTTGCCGGCGATCCTGCCCGATGCGTCGACCAGGATCGACGTGTTGAACCGGTGCACCGTGCTGCCGCGCCGCTCGATCTCTGCGAAGCCGAAGCTGATGCCGATCCCGAGCCGCTGCGCCTCGTTGAACAGCGGCGCCGTCTCGTTGCCCGGCATCTCGTGCTCGAAAAAGCTGTCGATCTCCTCCTGATCGGTCATCCACCAGCGCGGGAAGAAAGTCGTGAGGGCCAGCTCCGGGAACACGACCAGGTTGCACCTGTGGTCGGCGGCCTGGCGCAGCAGTTCGAGCATGCGCTTGATGACGGTTGGGCGGCTGTCTGAGCGCTGGATGGGTCCCAGCTGGGCCGCGCCGACGGTGATGGTTCGAGTCATGAGCGATGCCCTCAGGAGGTAAAGGTGGAGCGTTCTCAGGACAATGCTAGCGAAATTCCGTCCCGAACTTGTTGCGGGCGGTTTCCTCCATCAACGCCGCTATGCTGATGGAGCCCGCGTCTCCGCGTTGTTTGAGGCCTCGGATAGCGCCCGAGTGCTCGGTTTGCCCCTTGTGCTGGATGAGCTTCCTCTGCGCCTCGACGATCTCGACGTTCATCTCGATGCCGACGATGGCCCTGAGCATGGCGGAGCGGCGAGCCTCATCCATCTTGGCGCTCGTCCACGGCTTCTTTGGCAGCAGCCTGTCCTCGAAAAAAGCCGAAAGCCGGTCGACGTGGGCAAGCATTGCGTTCTCCTGCATGAGCCTCGCTGTGCCCTGGAGATGCACCGATGTATAGGTCCACGTCGGCACTTGGTTGGGTACGCCGTACCAATCTGGGCTTATGTAGGCGTCGGGACCCGTGCAGACGAGGAGCGCTTTGGTGCCATGGCCTATATGTCCGTGTAATGGGTTGGCGCGTGCGACGTGGAGTGCGACCTGCAGGCTGCCGTCGTGTTGTTGATCGACGAGGAACGGCAGATGCACGCCGACAGGTCCTTGCGCCGTCGTCACGACGAACAGACCGAAGGCACGATCGCGCAGGATGACCAGGGCCTCGGCATTGTCGATCTTGAACGCTGGGTGAACATACATTGGCAAGTCTCCTGCAGGCGGCAATGATCAGTCGATGCTTCAGCGCCTGTTGGTATCACGTTGCTGCATTGCGATCGACGATGCCGCCGAGCCATGCGATGGCAAGCGCGGCGTTGGCGACATTGAAACTTTGGACGGATCGGCGGCCAAGGGTAGAGGCCGCTTGTCGCAGCGCTTAGGCCGCGATGCGTTGACCTGGCCAGGTGACGGATGCAAGGTGATGTTTCTTCAATGTGTGTGTAGTTCGGGAGGGGCAGATGCAATTCACTTCGCGTCGTCAGGTTCTTTCCGGCGCAGCCTGTGCGGTGCTTCTAGCTTCGGGGATGACACCAGCAGCTGCGCAGGGCGCTGCCGATTGGCCGAACAAGACGGTGCGGGTGATCGTCAATTTCGGACCCGGCGGGTCGACCGACAACGCAATGCGGCCGTTTGCCGATCGTCTGTCGCGGGCGCTTGGCCAACAGATTGTCATCGACAACAAGGGCGGGGCCTCGGGTGCGATCGGAGTGGAGGCCGCCGTGAAGTCGCCGCCCGACGGCTACACATTCCTTGCGACAGTCTCCCTGAGCGTTGTGATCGTGCCACACCTGCGTAAGACAGCTTACGACCCTCTCAAGGATCTCGTCCCGGTTACTCAATTCACGGATGGGACGCTGCTCATTGCGGTGCATCCCTCTGTGCCAGCCAATTCTATCCAGGAGCTGGCAGCGTATGCCAAGCAGAACCCCGGCAAGCTGAACTGGGGCACTGCAGGCGTCGGCTCGTATGGGCACCTGCTCTGTGAGTCCTTCAAGCTGCACGCAGGCGTCGATATCCTCCACGTACCTTATCGGGGTGGCGGTGAGTCCCTTGCAGATTTCCTGTCTGGCGTCTTCCACATCCATGCGGACCCCAACACGATGCCGCATGTCGTCGGCGGGCAAAGCCAAGCTCCTCGCGGTGCTCGACCGGAGCCGCCGCCCTGATTTCCCGAGTGTGCCGCTGCTGAAGGAAATCTATCCGGAGCTCGACTTCCTGTTGTGGTTCGCACTGTTCGCACCTCCGGGCACGCCAGAGCCGATCGTTCGCAAGATGAGCCAGGAGATGAACAAGGTTGCGCGCGAGCCCGAGCTGCGCGAGCGCTTGTTCGGAGTGGCGCTTACCCCTTACGCCGGCACCCCGGAAGAGCTCGGCGCCCTGTTGCGGAAGGACTATGAGCGCTATGGGAAGTTGGTGCGCCAGTTGAATCTGCGGGCGGAGTAGCTGACTTTCCCAGCCGCCCATGCGAACCAGCTACTGTGGGACCGTCATCAACTCGAGGAGATGGCCGTCAGGGACCCTGAAGTAGACGCCCTTGCCGCCGCCCCAGTCGTTGAGCTTGCCATCGTCGGTGCTCCACGGGGTGCTGCCATGAGCGAGGCCCGCCTGCTGAACCCGATGGAAAATGGAGTCGAATTCCGAATCCGAGACGTGGAAAGCGTAGTGATGGCTTTCGAAGGTGGTGTCGTCATCGAAAAGGAAGGTCAGCGTCTCGTTGATCTTCACCGGCGCAAAGTGTTCGCCAACGCCCTGGTAGGGCAGACCGAAGAGCTGCGCGAACTGACGTGCTGCCGCCTCCTTGTCGCGGGCTGGGACGATGGTGTGGTTAAGTGTGATCGACATCGCAACCTCCTGTTGGGTCATCTTCCGCGCCAAAGCCAGAGCACAACGACGGCGCCAACCGCTGCGGCGACGTAATGCATGAGGGGGGAAGGGAGCAGGCCGAAGATCACGCTGAGGTGGAATCCAATGAAGGCACCTGCGATGCCCACCAGCGAGCTGGTGATGTCACTTCGCGTGGTCTTCCCAAGGCGCGCCAGCCAACTGCGGGCATAAAGGTTGAAGATGAGGCCGACTATGATGCCGATGACGAGAACGACAAGGAAGTTGTAAAGCGCTGTGCTGCCGATGGCCATGTGAACCTGCCTCAGGATTGCTCGAATCTAACGAAGCGTGGCCTTCACCCTCCGCATCCGCTTTCGACGCTTGGGACTGGCCGTCAAAACCCGCGACACGCTGCGTGCCGTCCATCCACGCCCAAGCCCCGGCGTGGTGAGTCCCCTGGCGTTGAGGGCCCTGGCGATCATTGCCCGCGCCTTCAACCCGCGACGCATCAGTCTTCGCATGACGCGCCGCGCTTCCTCGGCGCGCCGGGCATAGAGAGTGGCACCGACATTGAGTGCAGCTCCGGGATGCGCGCGGCGATGCCTGCGCATCACCAGATAGAGATCATGTGCGGTCCAGCGCCCGCGCGCGGGTCGAATGCCCTGGCCGTTCAAGGCAGCGGCGAGCTCAGCATAGGTGGTCACACCGGCCGAGCGAAGCTCGTCGAGCAGGAAGCCGAGATGCGCCGAAGCCGGAGAGACGGCGTGGTTTGCACGTTTCATGGTGTACGATGTGGGCGGTCGCCACGATGACGGCCGGACATCCGAAATATGGTCGTTGCAGAACGGATTTGCCACCACGAAGCCGAGCTTGAGCTGTGCGTCGGCCCCGGCGGCATATCCGATTTGTTGCACGCCTAGCTGGCGACTGACCGAATGCCGATGCCAATCAGGTACGGCAGACCGATGAGGAGGCTGTAGACGAGAAGGCCGAAGAGCACAGCGCCCGGCGCGCGTGCTGCAACGGTTTCTGCACTATGCCGCAAAGCATGCAGCTTCCAGTTCGTCTGCATCACCCCGACGGCAGTGACAGCCGCAATGGTGGCGGCAGCGATCCACGGTGGAACTTGGGCAATGCCGGCCAGCAACGCACCCGCTGCGATCAGAAAGACGGGCATTCGATGCTCCCTTTCGATGCTCCCTGATGTGCTGCCGACGCGTGGTAGGCGTAGTGGGTCCTTGCTGGCGCGGTCGATCCACAGCGGCCATACACAATGCCGCTGAGTTGCGTAAGAAGAGGAGAACGTCCTTTCCACAAAGATCCTTGCAGCCCGGGTCACGCTGCCGTCGTCACGACTAACGATCGAGCCCTTGTCCGTTCTCAATTGAATGCGGAAAACCTGCATCTCGGGCGGTTGGATGGACGCCAAGCAGGTGTCGGGAGGGGCCCTCCGACATGCCGAGTGAGGCGAGCGGCTTTCGAGCGTAGAAGACAAGTGCTATCGATGCTGGCGAGGAGCATTCAAGTAGTCTCTGTCGGCTCGAAAACTGGGGGATAGCATGCCTCTGCTCGGAAGCGATGCCCTGCAAAGAATACGCGGCGGGAAACTGGCGCTGGGGCTCGGCGTGCATCATCTGCGCGGCTCTGCGGTGCCGCTGCTCGCCAAGGCTGCCGGATTCGATTGGCTGTTCATCGATGCCGAGCATGGCGCGATCTCGACCCCGGAGATATCGCAGATCTGCGTGGCGGCGCTCGGCGTCGGCGTGGTGCCGATCGTGCGCATCTGCGCGGGCGCGCTGGATGAGGGCACGCGCGCGCTTGACAATGGGGCGCTGGGCATCGTCGTGCCCCATGTCGATACGGCCGAGCAGGCGCGCCGCCTTGTCGAAGCGTTCCGCTTCGCTCCGATGGGTCATCGCAGCACCGGCGGGTCCAACGCGGCCTTCGGCTATCGCCCGCCGCCCGCGGCCGAGGCGCAGAAGGCATTGAATGCCGGGCTCCTCATCATCCCGATGATCGAGACGCCGCAGGCGGTCGATAATGCCGAGGCGATTGCCGCCATCGATGGAATCGACGTGCTCCTGATCGGCAGCAACGACCTGGCGCTGGAGATGGGAATTCCGGGCCAGGTGGGGCACGAGCGGGTGCGGGCAGCCTATGACAAGGTTGGTGCCGCTTGCCGCCGCCATGACAAGGTGCTCGGCATGGGCGGCGTCTACGATCAGGAGGTGGCGACCCGCTACATCGGCATGGGCGCGCGCATGGTGCTCGGCGCCAACGACCACGCCCTGCTGCTGGACGCGGCAACACGGCGCGCGGAGTTCCTGCGGGCGATCGCGCTGGGGACCAGCGGCTGAACCCGCACCGGAGGTGCATGGGCGGCCGAGTAGGTTGGGTCGAGCGTCAGCGATGACCCAACACCTGCGTGCATTCCACGAGTGTTGGGTCTGCGCTTCGCTTGACCCAACCTACGCGCAGCTGTGATCGCCCTTGGTTTCAAGCATGATCGCACAAGCGGCAGCCATCGCATCTACGTGCATCCCGAAGTGACGAGGCCTCTAAGCGTGCAGCCTCGGGGCAAGGATGCGAAGCCATATCAAGTGCGTCAGCTCCGCGTGATGATTGAAGAATTCGGCTTGAAACTGTAGAGTCCTTCCACCATGCACTACGCCATCATCGTGTTCTGGTCCGACGAGGACGGCGCCTGGATCGCCGATGTCCCAGACCTGAAGTCGTGCTCGGCCCTCGGCGACACGCCGGAGGAAGCGGTAGCTGAGGTGCGCGTGGCGATGGAGGCATGGCTGGCGGCCGCCCGCGATGCTGGTCATCCCATCCCGCAGGCGCGCTATCGGCCGCAACACGAGGCAGCCGAGTAGTTGCGCCCCGTTGCCTTCAGGAACCCGACATGCCCAAGACCATCGAGCACGTGCACTGGCCGGACGCGCCGGATATGTGGATGCCGTATGCGCCGGCGATCAAGGTGAGGGGCGGCACGACGATCTATCTCGCGGGTGTCACGGCAGCGCCGGTCTACCATCACCATCCGCACCGGCCCGAGGAGTTCGACGCCATGCCGCGCGACATGGCGGGCCAGGCGCGCGCCGCGCTGGAGAACCTGAAGCGCGGGCTGGAGGCCGTGGGCGCCACCTTCGCCGACGTGGTCACGGCCGACCGCTTCGTCACCGACCTCACCGACCAGGATGCGCTGAACCGCGTGTGGGGCGAATACTTCCGCGATGCCAAGCCGGCGACGACCACCGTGCAGGTGGTGCGGCTTGCCACCGACCCGCGCTGTCTGGTCGAGATCAACGCCGTCGCGGTGGTGGATTGAGCGAGGCGTTGCAACGAACCCAGTGCCACAGAACTGGCCGTTAGGGCGCAATAAGCGCCTGCGCATTGCGCCGATCTGTCGACGTGTTTCTGAGGCGCGACCCACGAGGTGTCGCGGATAGGACGCGGCAAGGGTGTTAGCCAACCCCGTGTGGAGAAGTGACCTGGGTCCCCGCCTTCGCGGGGATGACGTCTGTGTGTGCGACACGCCCTCCACGGGCGTCATTCCCGTCGTGTCGGAGACACGCCTCCGGCGTGATGGCGGAACCCAGTACACAGAGCAGCAGGGATCGGCATATTTTTTGTCGATGCCCAGGCAAGGGCGGAGCACGATTACGCGGCGGGGATAGGGAATCAATTTCATAATGTATGTGTACGGCGCATGACGGGCGGCGCGCCGTGTGCCATGGTCCGCCCGCCTCGGAGATGAGACGGCGGTTCCCCTGCAGGGCCACGTTTCTACGCAGGAGCCGGGGGCCGCAGTCCGATCGTCTCGCCTGGTTGGTGGACAGACCATCCAAGCGCTGGTGCGAGGCCCGGATGCGGCGAAGCCGGCGTCCGATAACGGCCAGGGTCGGTGGACTGACCTAACAAGCGCCAAGGCAGGTTCGGATACCGCCGAGCAGGGCGTTCTTGCGCCCAAAACCGGATATAGGTCACAGGTCATCGGGCGCAGCCCGAACGCCCTGCTCCTCCTCGCTCTCGACACCTCGGGCGAACATCCGCCGCGAGGCCAATGATGCTGGTAGGGGTCAGACCCCTCGCCTCCAACGTCGATTGCCAGAATGATTGGTGGGCGCGAGGGGTCTGACCCCTTTGCCTAAACACCACGTCCTCCACAAGTGCTAGGGTGGCGACCTCGCGTTTCGTGGACTCGAGCAAGAGGGCGCCACCATGGGCTGGTCCATCAAGCTGTTCGACGTTGCCGGCACGGCCGTGCGCATCCACCTGACGTTCTTCCTGCTGCTCGCCTGGATCGCGGCCATCCATTGGAACCGCGGCGGCGCGGCGGCTGCCGTCGACGGCGTCATCTTCATCCTCCTGCTGTTCCTGTGCGTGGTCCTGCACGAGTTCGGGCACGTCTTCGCGGCGCGCCGCTATGGCATCAGCACGTCCGACGTGACCCTGCTGCCGATCGGCGGCGTCGCGTCGCTCGAGCGGATGCCGGAAAAGCCGAGCCAGGAAATCGTCGTGGCGCTGGCCGGGCCCGCCGTCAATCTCGTGATTGCCGTCGTGCTGGTGGTCCTGCTGGAGGCCCGTTTCGACCTCACGCAGATGGCGCAACTCCAGGAAGCCACATCCACGCTGACCGGGCGAATTGCAGCGGCCAATGTCGCGCTGTTCGTGTTCAACCTGATCCCGGCGTTCCCGATGGACGGCGGGCGGGTGCTGCGCGCACTGCTGGCGGTGCCGCTCGGCTACACGCGGGCGACGCGCATTGCCGCGACGATCGGCCAGGGCCTCGCCTTCGTATTTGCCCTCTTGGGCCTGCTCGGCAACCCGTTGCTGATCCTGATCGCCGTGTTCATCTTCCTGGCCGCCAGCGGCGAGGCCGGCTACGTGCAGGCGCGCGAATACACCCGCGGCTACCTTGCGTCCCACGCCATGATCACCTCGTTCCAGACGCTGAGCCCCGCCTCGTCGATCGACGACGCGGCAGCCCTGCTGTTGCGCACCACGCAGCAGGAGTTCCCGGTGGT
Source organism: uncultured Alphaproteobacteria bacterium (assembly GCA_963827545.1). Classification (GTDB taxonomy): domain Bacteria; phylum Pseudomonadota; class Alphaproteobacteria; order Rhizobiales; family Hyphomicrobiaceae; genus AWTP1-13. The sequence goes on along the minus strand of CAWHBI010000006.1, from coordinate 8,871 downwards.
CGACGGTGCAGGGGCCCTGCGCGGCGTGCTCACCCGCGAGGCGCTCATATCGGCGCTCCAGCAGAGTGGGGGAGCAACGCCCGTCGTGGATGTCATGGACCAGGACGTGCCGGTGGTGCCGGAGAATGCGTGCCTGGACAACGTGTTCCAGCAACTCCAGCGCAGCGTCAGGCGCCTCGTCGGCGTGGTCGACCTGCGCCAGCGCCTCGTCGGCTACATCACGGCGGAGAACCTGACGGAGCTGATCATGATCCAGTCCTCGCGCGCGGCACGGCCGGCCTCGCCCGCGGCAAGCAGGCCGGTTGCGGCCTCTTAGTGTCATGACACCAAGATTTGCTCGTTACGGAGAGTGGCGGGCTGGTCGCTGCGCGAGCAGGGCTGCCGCCCTGCGACCCGCTTGGGAGGGACAGCCTCCCAAACCCGCCCGTTTTTCGATTTTGCAGCAGGGAGCGGGCGGTCTGGTGCGCCATTGCCGGCGGGGTGCGCCGTGACGATGAGCATGCCCCGGCCAACTATCGATCTTGCGCACGCCCTGCCGCGGCGGGCCATCGCGGTGCGTCCGCCTCCGGCCGTGGGGTCGCTGGCAACGCTCGGGCTGTTCGCGCTGCTGTTCGCGACGCTGGTCGGCGTGCTGTGGTGGCTGGGGCCAGATCTCGTGCGCGATTGGCGCATCAGGGGTGATGCGGTGGCCGCGAGTGAGGTGCGCATCGAGCAGGCGCGCTGCCGTACGTGGCTCGCGCTCATCAAGGTCTGCGACGTTACTTATGCCAACGGGGCGGACGGCAGCACGCGCAGGCTGTGGTATTTGTTCTTTGGTGCCTCGGGCGAGGAGCGCATGGAGCTGTTGCGAAGCCGGAGCGATCCAGCTCAGGTTTCCACGCGTTTGGGGTTGGAGCGCCTGTACAACCGTAGCATCGCGCTGGCGCTGCTTACTGCCATTCTCGGCTTCTGCATCGGCGCCGCGGTGCAGGTGGTGCACAAGGGCATGAGGCTGCAGCGCGTGTTCGCCGCCATGAGCGGACAGCGCCTGACGCCGGTCGCCGTGGAGATCGAGCGCAAGAATATCGTTCCACCTCGGAGAAGGATGTGGGTCTACCTCTATGACGACGGCGGCAGGGTGGGGCGAGCGGTCGTCGAGCTGTCGTCCAAGGACGGCCTTGTGTTCCTCACGGCCGATGAGAAGTGGGCATTGGCGCTGCGCGGCGAGCAGGGCGGAACGCCCTTGCTGCTGGACAGCCGGCTCACCTGCCTCGACCTGACGGAGGGCGAGAAGGCCGCCTTCCACGAGGCCTGCCGGGCGGCGCTTCGCGGCTAGGCTCGTCAGAGTCCCGCTCGAGCGTCCTTCCGGTTGCGTATTGCTGCAGGGAGCCCTCAAATGCGCGGGCAAGACGGGCCCGCCAACGGGTCCGAGCGCCGGGAGGGTAGAGTTCCGCTATGTTCGTCCGTGTGACCATTGCGCTTCTGGTGTGCTGGCTTGCGGTCGCGCCCGGGCGGGCCGCCGAGGAGCCCAAGGCGTTTGCCTGCAAGTTTTCGAGGGGTGTCACGCATATTTACGACAAGGGGCGGTTCGTGCGGCAAAGAGCTGCCGCGCTCTCGTTCGGCGTCGGCGCCATCAATGCCCCGGCACAGACGGCCGAGCTCAAGACCGAGCGCGGAACCGGAACCTTGCGCATGGTGCTGGCGGTGAACGCCACACACTTCATCGAGGTGGTGACGGAAGGCTATCTGAACATCACGACCATATTCGACAAGGACGACGCCAAGGGCGCGTTTCCGGCCGTGCATTCACGCCACTTGGGTCTGCTCGGCCAGCCGATCGTGACGCAATACCAGGGGTTCTGCGAAGCCAAGGAGTAGTGTCAGGCCGGCCACTGCCCATCCATCTGCCTGGTGATTGCCGTTGGATCGGGCGGCTCCCTGATGAGCGGGAGGTCGCGGGCGCGACCGATCAAAGCCACGGACCGCGCCGCGGAGAGCCCCCTGATCATCACCTCCTCGCGCGGAAACGCATCCGAGGCGAGCCCCGCACGCGCAAGAACCTCGGCAGCCACGATGAGCTGGCAGCTCTTCTCCTTGGTCAGCGCTTCGAGCCGGCTTGCGGAATTGACCGTGCTGCCGATGACGGTAATGGAGGCCGTGTCGGCATGGCCGATATGGCCAACGACCAGAGGCCCGACGTCGATGCCCATGCCGATGCGCAAGGGCTGGCCGATTTCGTCCATGATCTCGTGGTTGAGCCGGTCGAGGGCGATGTCGATCTCGGCGGCGGCGCGCAGGGCTTGCCGGCATCCTTTGTTCTCGCCGGTGACCGCGCCGAAGATCGCCATCAGGCCGTCGCCCAGGTATTTGTCGATCTTGCCCTCGTGCCTGCGGATGGCCTCGCCCACCTCGGCGAACAGGCGGTTGAGAATGAACACCACGTCGTAGGGCAGGCGCGCCTCGCTGATGGAGGTGAAGCCGCGGGTGTCGAGAAACAGCACGGCAAGGTTGCGCTCGACGCCCTGGACTTCGGCGGCGGCCGGGGCCTTGCCGGTTCGGCGGGATGGCGGAGCGACCAGGCGCGTAACGGTGATGGCCTGGCTCGGACGGATCTGGCAGGCGAGGCGCACGTGCGGGGCCGCGTTGATGCCGGCGAGCGTCATCGCTTCCGCCGGGGCCGGCGGCGGCAAGCCGTCGAGACCGCTTTCCACGCCGACCCGGCAGGTGGAGCAGCGGGCACGCCCGCCGCACACCGATGCATGCGGCACGTCGCGCATGCGACTGATCTCGAGCAGCGTTGGGCCTGGTGCAATGCGCACGACGGGCCCGCCCCGATAGGTCACCTCGACTTTGGCGCCGGTAGCGCGGCGCACGATGCGCACGACCGGCACCAGCAAGGCGACGCCGAGCAGAAGGAGGAACGTCTGCCGCAGCCGGTCATGCAGGGTAGCCAGGCGCGCGCCTGCCGCCGCATCGGGCGCGCGCGAGGCGGCCTGCAGCTTGTCCCAGGCGCCGGGCTCGGCGATCTCAGCCGCCACCTGGCGGCCCGCCACGGAGAAGCCCGCCAGTGCCGCTACCGGGAGTGCCACAGCCAGCGCGAACAGGAATTGCCGCGCCTGGGGATACCAGGACGCCAGGCTCAGCCAGTAATGGATGCCGATGCAGCCGTGCACCCATACGCACAGCAGGAGCGCCCCGTGCTCGAGCGCGAGGCCCGGCCAGATGTTGGCGAGCTCGAAGGCGTAGGTGTCGTCGGTGCCGGCGAGGCTCGCCGCGCCGCGATTGAAGATGACATGGGTGATGAGAAACAGCGGGATGGAAATGCCGGTGACGATCTGCGCCGCTTCCCAGAAGGGCAGCTTCCAGGTGAGCCGCAGGGCAATCTTGTAGAGCGCCAGCGCGATATGGATGAGGAAGGCGGCGAGCAGGATGACCGAGCCTGGCCAGGAGCGCGTCACCACCTTGCGCCAGCCCTGCATGGCGTGCATCGCATCCAGGCTGACGAGGCCCAGGGCATGATTGAGGAAATGCGTCGCGGCAAAGGTGAAGAGGACGAGGCCCGTGATGAGCCTCAGCCTCTGTAAGATGTCGCCCCGCGCCAGGACGTGCATAGTTGCGATCTGCCCTTTGCTTGTCGGGCCGGATCATAGGGGAAAGGGCCGGTGCTGTGGACAGGACGATTGCCTGTCCGGCCGCGGCAATGCCATAAGCTGCAGCGCCCATGCTGAAGAAAGTCCTGATTGCCAATCGCGGCGAAATCGCCGTTCGCATCATCCGCACCGCGCGCCGGCTCGGGGTGAAGACGGTGGCCGTCGCCTCCGAGCCCGATCGGGGTGCGCCTTTCGCCAGGTTGGCGGATGAGGTGGTCGAGATCGGCCCCGGACCCGCGGCGGAAAGCTATTTGCGCAGCGACAAGATCATCGCGGCCGCCACGGCTATCGGCGCCGACGCCATCCATCCAGGCTACGGCTTCCTGGCAGAGAATGCCGACTTTGCCGAGGCTGTGGGCAAGGCCGGCATCAGGTTCGTCGGGCCCTCGCCCGCCGCCATGCGCCGCATGGGCGGCAAGGCCGAGGCCAAGGCGATCGCGGCCAAGGCCGGCGTGCCGGTGGTGCCGGGGTATCAGGGCGACCAGCAGACCGCCAGGGCGCTGGCCAGGGAGGCCAAGCTGATCGGCTACCCCATCATGATCAAGGCGATAGCCGGGGGCGGCGGGCGCGGCATGCGGCTGGTGGAGCGCGAGGAAGAGCTCGCCGCCGCGCTGGAAAGCGCCCAGCGCGAGGCCGAGGCGGCCTTCGGAGACGGGCGGGTGCTGATCGAAAAGGTGATCGTCGCGCCGCGGCATATCGAGGTGCAGGTGTTCGGCGACAGCCACGGCAACGCGGTGCACCTGTTCGAGCGGGACTGCTCTCTGCAGCGGCGCAACCAGAAGGTGATCGAGGAGGCGCCCGCGCCCGGCATGGCCCCGGAGCTGCGCGCCAAGATTTGCGATGCGGCCGTCGCCTGCGCGAGGGCAGTACGCTACGAGGGCGCCGGCACGGTGGAATTCCTGGTCGAAGGGCACGAGCTGAAGGCCGATGCGCCTTGGTACTTCATCGAGATGAACACCCGGCTGCAGGTGGAGCATCCGGTGACGGAGGCGATCACGGGGCTCGACCTGGTGGAGTGGCAGCTCAGGGTGGCGTCCGGCGAGCCGCTGCCATTGAAGCAGGCCGAGGTCCAGATGTCGGGCCATGCCATCGAGGCGCGGCTGTGCGCCGAGGACCCGTCCAAGGGCTTCCTGCCGTCGACCGGGCCGATCGTCGCATTTGAAACGCCGCAGTTGGAGGGTTTGCGCGTCGATGCGGGGGTCGAAAAGGGCTCGGTGGTCTCGCCCTACTACGACTCGATGATCGCCAAGCTTATCGCCTCCGGTCCCGATCGCGGCACGGCGATCGCGCGGCTTGCGCAGGCACTCGAAGAGACGCTTGTGGCTGGGCCCAAGACCAACGCGGCGTTCCTGCACGCGCTCGTTACGCATTCCGCATTTGAGGGCGCCCGGATCGATACCGGGCTGATCGGGCGCGAGCTCGCCAGCCTGGCGCCCGCTGGCGTTGACGCCAAGGCTGTCGGTTTCGGCGCCATGCACATGCTCTGGCAGGCGCACGATGAGGCGGAGCTAACGCGGCAGAATGCGGCAAACGCGGGCTATTCGCCGTGGGGTGCCCAGGATGCCTTCCAGCTCGGCGGACTGCGGCGCGAGCAGCGGACGATCCTGGTTGATGGCGTGGCAGCCAAGGTCGAGATCCGTTGGGCCGCGGACGGCCCTGACGTATCGATGATCGCCGATCACACGCCGCCGCCGTGGGAACGGCGCACGATCCGGGTGGTCGGCGACAGCAACCCGATTTACGTGCTGCACGACATGCGCCAGACCGCGCTCAGCTGGCCGACCTTCGACGGCGAGCCTCTCGAGGAGGGCGGCGACGGCAGCAGCATCCGCGCGCCGATCATCGGCCGTGTCGCCAAGGTGTTCGTCAAGAAGGGCGATGCCGTTGCGAAGGGCGACCGCATTGCCGTGGTCGAGGCCATGAAGATGGAGCATGTGCTGCATGCCCCGCGCGACGGAGTGATCGAGAAGCTTGCGGCCAAAGAGGGTCAGCAAGTCGTGCAAGGCGCCCTGATCGCCACGCTCGCCGAGGCGCCCTGAACGGGTGAAGCGTGGCTGCGCCGCCGCGGTCCAGAAAAAATTGCCTTCGTAGGGGTTGCCTACTGCGGCAATGTCCCAAAAGCTGAAGAACAGCAGGGATCAGAAAGGTTGCAAGACCCGGCACCAAAGTCATCGCGCAGGCACAGGCAAGATGCTCCACACTCTCCAGCCGCTCGGAGTCTTGACCAAGACCTGGTTCATCAAGAACATCGCCTGTTGCATGATTTGCCGAGTGCTCCGATTGTGAACATGATTGGGGCATAGATTCGAACAACACCGTCTCCGACAACGGAGACTTTCACGCTCGAGGGCTCGGGGCAGCGGCTTGGAAATTGGGTGTCGCAGAGGGATGAATAACGGCAGGGTCAGAAAGTGGCTGTTCGCGGCGGTGGCAACCCTCGTATTGCTGCCAGCGAGTTATAGTCTGGCGCAGCAACCCGAGACACCCGCCGCAGAATCGGCAACGGCTGCAGGCGATATTGCCAATTTTTTCAGGCAGGCTGGTGATCAAATTTACGAATACTGCATATTTGAATTGTCGCAAGAGCAAGTCGAAGTGCAGCAAGCGCTCATAGAAGCTTACATAAAACAGGGCGCTACCAGCTCTCTGGCGAGACAGCTCGCCGTAAAACAAATTCATCCCCCCAAATTATCTGATGAATGCGAACGGCTCAACAATCCGTGGAAAGCCGAACCCCCTGTTGTAGTCGCCATGCCCCCTGTCGTAAAAAGCCCGAAGATCGATACAGCCTTGCCCAAACGCTCGTCCAAAACGCTTGTGCCAACAATACCTCTTGCGGACAGAAAAGTTCTGCCTCAATGGGATTGTGCCCCGGGCATCGATTACGTCACGATTCACCACAGGGGATATGACAGGAAACTGACGGGCGGCGAAATTTGCAGCCCGTTCAACGATGTCGTTCGTACTGTGCCCAACTCGTTGAAAAGCTTCCGCCTCGGCTACACGATAGCGACGGGCCGGCTCTTTATCGTTGCCGACGATCCGCAGGTAAGCGGCAAAACAGTCGCGTGGGCTATCTCTGGCAGAGAGGGATGCAGAAACAATCCCGATCCAGAGTGCCTGGCTACGAGAGCCGTTGGCCCGCTGCCTCCAGGAGAATATTCTTTCGCATCGGACAAAACCGAAAGAGTGAGCTGGGGACCAAAAAGCAAGCGCATGGTTGCTGGCATCTACCTGGCAAAATTATGGAACAAGGAAAGGTTTACCCCTGCACAAACCGCTGCCATCCTGGCGCGAGGGAATATTGCCATTCATGTGCGTTTGAAAGGCGAAATGTCCGAGGCATGCCTGGGGTTGGAGCCAAACGGATGGGCCTATGTCTCTTCGCTGATCGACCAAGGGCGCGCCACAGGCGTCAACGTATACATCGATGAGCCCTATCCACGGATTGCCGAAAGCCCCCCTGTTGTCAGGGTTTCCTCATTTTCTCTATCCTCTCTGTTCAAGTAATCGACGCGTGCGTTTCTCAGTCGCGGACGCCTACACGGCCGAGTGAGAATGAGAAGGACAACAACCTTGGGGAGCGCATCGCCACCGAGGATGAGGTGATCGAGGCGCCAACAGAGCTCAAGCCGGCAGCTCCAGTCCGTTGGACTGCAGCCGCCTGACGCCCGCGGTTTCCATGCTCTTCCAAGCGGCGGCAAGGGACCCTTGCGTGTCGATGCCGCGGCAGGCGTCCTCGATCACGGTGGCGTCGAGGCCGAGCTTGCGCGCGTCCATGGCGGTCCAGGCGACGCAGAAGTCGGTGGCGAGGCCGGCGACGTAGACGGTCTTGATGCCGCGGCCTGCAAGGTAGCCGTCGAGCCCGGTCTTGGACTTGCCGTCCGCCTCGATGAAGGCCGAGTAGCTGTCCACCAGGGGATTGAAGCCTTTGCGGATGACGAGCTGCGCATGGGGGATGTCGATGCCGCGGTGGATCGCGGCGCCCTCGGTGCCCTGCACGCAATGATCCGGCCACAGCACCTGCTTGCCATACGGCAGGTCGATGACATCGAAGGGCTTCTTGCCGGCATGGGACGAGGCGAACGAGATATGCTTGGCCGTGTGCCAGTCCTGTGTGAGGACGACATTCTGGAACGCCCTGGCAATCCTGTTGATGAGCGGGATGATCTCGTCGCCCTTGTCGACCGCGAGACTGCCGCCGGGCGTGAAGCAGTTCTGAACATCGACGACGATCAGCGCGGCGTCCGCCCCCGGTTTGATCTTGCCTTGCGCACGCGCACTCGGGATCAGCGAGGTCAGGGCGAAACCGCCGGCGGCGGCGAGGAACGACCGGCGCGGAAAATCGTGCATGGTTCGGCTCCTTGCGACAAAATTCCTGTTCGTGCTGCCAGACTTGGCGGCACCGGAGAGGGGAAAAGCGTTATCCTCTGATCCAGGCTACGGTTGGGCACACTAGAGCAGGATCGCTTCGGATTGACTAATCTCGCCTGGATCGAGACGTGGCGGCCGAAGCGTGAATCCTGCTCTATTTTCTGGATTTGAGAGCAAGATTCACGTTCCATGATCGAAGCGAAGCGCTTCGAGCAGAAACGATCTTGCTCTAGGGGAAATGGCGGCATGGCCCTGCATCTGATCAAGCTGTGCGTGGGATGCGACTCCATCGAGGACCTCGCGTCCTGGCAGGCGGAGCGTCTCAAACAGCGGCGCAAGGCCGGCGAGAAGAGGCCGCGCCTGTTCCATCGCACGTTCCAGATGCCGAAGCGGCGCGACGAGCTGCTCGCCGGCGGCTCGCTGTACTGGGTGATCAAGGGCCTCGTGCAGGTGCGCCAGCCGCTGCTGGATGTCACCGAAGGCACCAGGGAGGATGGTACGCCCTGCTGCCTGCTGATCCTGAAGAACGAGCTCATCGCCGTGCGGCCGGCGCCGCGTAGGGCCTTTCAGGGCTGGCGCTATCTCGACGGCGACGAGGCGCCGGAAGACCTGAGAGGACGTGCAGCTCAGGGCATCACCACCATGCCCCCCAAGCTGAAGAAGCAGCTGGCGGAGCTTGGGTTGATTTGACTCCACGCCAGAGCAGGATCGCTTCGGGTTGAATCACTTTGCCTCAGCTGCGACGTGCCGGCCGAAGCGTGAATCCTGCTCTATTGGTGGATTTGAGAGCAAGATTCACGTTCCATGATCGAAGCGAAGCGCTTCGATCAGAAACGGATCTTGCTCGAAGTGTGGAAGCTGCAACACA
>CAWHBI010000005.1:0-117090 GCA_963827545.1 uncultured Alphaproteobacteria bacterium | reverse complement strand
CGTCTTGCATGAGATACTCGCAGTTTGCGAGCCAGCGGCATTGCCTCATCCAATGGACCGCGTCCTCGGGCCCGAGGACGCGATCCAGATGCGATTGTCGGTCATCGCACGAATGCGGTGGCGGCTTTTCGGTGACATGCGCTGCCGAGATTGGCGCGTCGACCAACTCCGTCGACCCCATCCGGAAGCCGGGTTCGCAATGAAGACCCCAATCGCAGGTCGCACCAAAAACCGGCGACCCTCCCCCCTGAAGCATCCCGCCTCAGCTCGCCGAAGTTGTCGGATCGATCATCCGTTTCACCTCTGTGATTTTCGAGGCAGGGAACCCACTGATCTCGGCATGGCGTCGGATGATCGCCTCATCCTTCGCCAGATAGATGCAGAACGTCTTGTCCTCTGTCACGTAGGACTCGACCCACTGGATGTCCGGGCCCAGCTTGGCGAGCGCCGCATTCGAGGTCTTGGCAGCCTCTCGCAATTGCTCGCGCTCGAAGGTCCCCACCTTCGGGATATCTCTCTCGATGATGTACTTGCGCATACCCTGGTCTCCTTTTTTGCTAGGTCAAACGCTCGGCATGTTTGCTTTCGGCCCATCGCCACTAGACTGCCGTTGCTTCGGCGCAGGCTATGGACTGGCTGCTGTGTTGGTCACTTGATCGTGGTTGATAGGACGTGGCGGTGGAGATCACCGCGAGCTATGCCGCGTCGCTCGAGTTCTTCATCGGACAGCCTAGACAGAACCTCGTACAGGACAGCTGCCGAGTACCTCTCGACTGCGGCGGCGAAGGCTTCGGCGATGCATGTGGCGAGTCGCAGTGCTATGATGCGCGCTCGGCCGAAGGCCGAACCAATCGACCTTCCTGCGAATTCCGTGGCACCTAGTAGGATGACCGTCAGCATCAGCATGATGATGGGCAATTTGTCGTAGGTGCCAGGGTTGCTCATGACTTCTCCTCGTGTTCGTTGTTGGGCGCACGCGGCCTTCGGACAGTTGTCGATCCCCTTAAGCGTCACTTAGTTTTCCAGCGTAGCGAGATACCGAGCGCTCCGCGTCCTCCGATCGGAGTATGCGAGTTCGATTTGCAAAACACGAAGGGAGATGGATCGGCCGACGGGTCCTCCGATCGGAGGACGCGGCGTGATCGCTGTTCGTCTACCGTGCGGGGATTGCGACCCTGCGCTGGGCGTCAGGGGAACCGCGGTGTCCCTGACTGGGCGGCGGCAGCAGCGAAGGCCTCGCGCAAGCCCTGATCGACCTCCGCGCCGCCAGCCACATAGGCTCGCTGGCTCGGGGGTCACTCTGCGTCGAGGCGCCGCGCGGCAGAGGCGCAGAGCAATCGGAGATGCGCCAATCGGATGATATCTGTCGGAGGAATGCTATCTTTCACGCAGCGCGCGGTGCATCTGGTCGTGCAAGGGCTTGAGGATGTAGCTGGCAAGCGTTCTCTTGTCGGTCTTGATGAACACTTCCGCCGGCATGCCGGGTATCAGTTTGAGCCCATTTAATTTCACGAGCTCGCTTTCAGGTACTCGCACGGCGGCGGAGTAATAGGAAAGCCTGGTTTGGGGATCAGAGGTCAAGTCAGCGGCAACACGGTTTAAAATGCCTTGCAGCTCTTCCGTCCTCCGTCGGTCGAAGGCAGAGAAGCGCACGCTCGTGTCCTGCCCAGATGATACCTGATCGATGTCCCATGGCCTTATCTGAACCTCAACGACGAGCCGATCCGAGCTTGGCACAATGTGCATCAGCACGTCGCTGGGCGACACCACGCCACCAATGGTATGCACTGCGAGCTGATGCACGATACCCGAAACAGGGGAACGGATATCGACACGCTTCAGGTGGTCCTCGGCTGCGGTCTTCTTCTCCTGGAGCTCGGTGATTTTCGTTTCCGCTTCACGCAGCTCCTTGACAATGCCGACGACGAAATCATGGTCGCTCTGAGCGATCTGCAGCTGTGTTTCGGTGATTTTGGCTTGTGCTTGCGCAATCTTCGCCGCCCCGTCGCCGAGAGCTCCTTGATAGCGCAGCAAGTCGCGCTGCAAGGCCGTGATCCGCGGACGCTGAACATAGCCGCTCAAGTACAGAGGCTGCAGGTCCTCAAAGTCCCTCTTTATAAGTTCGAGCTGGCCGGCAGACGATTTCCGCTCTTCCTCGAGTCCCTTGATTTCCTGACGCAATTGCTCGATGCGCTCCATCAGCTCCTTCTTCTGGCCTTCCTGCGACGTGAGCTGAAGCCGCGCGAGGCGGGCCTCGCCGTCGAGCACGCCGCGCACCCTGGCGTCCTCTATCAGGTCCTGCGGAAATACCGGTTCTTTCATCCCATCCCGCAGCGCCTGAAGCCGGGCGAGCCGAGCACGCTCGGTCGTCAGGGCATTCAGAATGATTTCCAGATTGACACGCATCACGGTCTCGTCGAGACGAACCAGAAGATCGCCCGCCGAAACCCTGGCCCCTTCCTGGACGCTGATCTCGCCAACGACGCCCCCGGTCGGGTGCTGAATCTTTTTCACGTTGCCTTCAACGACCACTGTGCCAGAGGCCACCACCGCACCATCCAGAGGTGTATAAGCTCCGAGCAAGAGCGCAGCTCCGATGGCGACAACGAGGACCATAGCCGCCACGAGGTTTCGCCTCATGGCCCTTGAAGTATCGAGCATAGCCTTAGACCTTGAAATCAAGAGGTCGCACCATTCGCAAGCGCTCGCCTGGGGCTGCACTGCGTGTTACCGCCTCGCTGTCCGCCCGCGCGGATCGCGCCAGTATGTCTTGCCGGAGACCGAAGGCGGCGATCTCGCCGTGGCGCATGACGGCCAGAAGGTCGACAGCGGCGACTACGCTCGGGCGATGCGCAATGACGATCGCTATCCCACCGCGTTCGCCTATCGTTGCGATCGCAGCATTCAACGCCCTCTCACCTTCAGCGTCGAGATTGGAGTTGGGTTCGTCGAGCACGACGAGGAACGGGGCGCCGAAGAGGGCACGCGCCAAGCCTAGACGCTGCTTCTGCCCGGCGGACAACTCGAGGCCACCGATGCCGATGCGTGTCTCATAGCCATAAGGTAGGGCCAGGATCTGCTCGTGAAACCCTGCCGCCCTCGCGGCTGCAAGCACGGCTTCGGAATCAAGCGGCCGCTGAAGGCGGCCGATATTTTCCGCAATGCTGCCGTCGAACAGCTGAACGTCCTGAGGCAGGTAGCCGATTTGCGGACCGAGCCGCGAAGCCGGCCAGTGCTGAATATCGGCGCCGTCCAGCATTACCTTGCCCGCCAAGGGCGTCCATACGCCCACCAGAGCGCGGGCGAGCGTGGACTTGCCCGAGGCAGACGCCCCGACAATGCCCAACCTCTGTCCTGCCTTCAGGTGGAAGCTGACATTGCGAACAATCGGCTTTGGCGCTCCAGGAGCGCCCACGAAGAGGGCTTCGACTGCAAGGGCCTTTGCCGCCGGCGGGAGCTCGAACGCATGGTCCGCCTGGCCTGAACCCAGAAAGAGTTGCCTCAGCCGCCCATAGCCTTGGCGTGCCGCGACGAACCCTCTCCAGCTGGCGATCGCCTGATCCACAGGAGCGAGCGCGCGCGAAGACAGGATCGAGGCGGCAATGATGGTGCCACCTGAGATCTCTCCCTTGATCGCCAGATAAGCGCCGAGGCCAAGCACGCAGGATTGCACGACCATCCGCGCCGTCTTCGCCAGGGACGACAACCCACCCACAACAAAATTGGCGCGGCGCTGCGCCGTAAGATGCTGAACTTGCGCCTCACGCCAGCGCTCGGCGAGAGCGGGCATCATGCCCATCGCGCGGATGACTTCAGCGCCGCGCTGAGCTGTGTCGGCAAGGAGATTGCGTCGCGACTGCCCTTCGAGCGCCAGCACGGTTGGCGACGATCCGCACAGGTCCGTGAGCACCGTCAATGCCAGAAGCACGATGGCCGCCAGCAGGGCCGCATAACCCAAGAACGGATGGAACAGGTAGGTCAGCGCGACATACACCGGTAGCCATGGCATATCGAAGAACGCGGTCGGGCCAGGGCCCGACATGAAGCTGCGAATGGCATCGAGATCGCGAAAAGGCTGCAATGTCTCCTGGCCCGGCCTTGGCGATCGCAAGGGCAATTCCACTACGGCCTCGTAGAGATCAGGGCCCACAACCGAGTCGATGCGTTCGCCGATCAGCGCGAGCACCCGGCCTCGGATCGCATCCAGTCCCCCTTGAAGCACATACGCCGTGACCGCAATCACCGACAATGCGACGAGTGTCGGTAGACTCCGGCTCGCCAGAACGCGGTCATAGATCTGAATCATAAAGATGGAGCCGGTCAGCATCAGGATGTTGATGACGCCGCTGACCACCCCCAGGCAGACGAAGGCTCTGCCGCTGGCCCCGATCGCAGCCGAAACAGGCGATCGAACCTGCCGTCTATCTTGCGGGCGGCGCTTCGTTCCAGAGATCACGGATTTACCGCAGTGTGTGCGAGTTTGAGCTTCGGCCGGAATGATCCACCTTCAGTGTCTTCCGGCTGGCGCACCATCCCGATCAACCGGTCGCCCGATCACTCGAACTTCAATGCTATCGTCGCTGTTCTTCACTCGCGCTTTCACAACCTTGCCTTTCCACGCGCCGGCCTGCAGTTGCCTGACGAGCGCGGAGACGACGCGGTCATCGCCAACGGTCTGGACAATCCAGACGATCTCGCCGCTCTTGCAATCTTTGGGGGCAAGCCTGATCGGCGCATCCGGCTTCTCGGCCAGGCGTGCGTCGATCTCCGGCGAGACACTCGCCCACAAGACCGCCGCGACCGGAGCAGTATGTCCCCGCGATTTCGATTGCGACGCGGCGATCGCAAGCTGTCCCGTGCGTATGGCTGGTACGACCAGCCACCGCAAGTCGGAGAGTTTGTAGTCGCGGTGCCGAGGTGACCGCATGAACAGGCTGACGAGCTCGCCGAGCGTCGCCGCCACACGTTTCAAGGCTTCGGCGTGCCTCCGCAGCTCTTCGGGCCGGAGCGATGTTGCCCCTTCTGCTTCGACCGCACTCCTCTGCGCCGCACCGTCGTTGTCGGCTCCACCTGATGGTCTCTCCGCCCCCTGTGCTTCGGTCGGATTTGCTTCGGGTGCGGCCGCCACCCGGTCTACCGGATTATCCGTTTGCTTGCGTGCTCTAAACAGCATTCTTATGAACTCCTCTCAACCATACGCTGCCGGATTCGGAGCATGCGCGTTATGTGACAACCCGAGGGGCGATGGCGCCCGACGCACGCGATCGACCTCGCAGTCTGCATTGCGGGCGTGGCGCCCTCGACATCAGCGGATTGACTGCATGCACAAGAGCTCGGTTCTGGCCGTGCGCGTGAAATAGGGCCGGCGCGCGTGAGCGCACCAGCCCCGTGGGAACAGGGTTAAAGGATGAAGTCGCCCGCCGTGAACTGATACGGATGCGACATGTAGATCTGCATCTCGGCGGTGTTGTCGCCGTTGACCGAGACGTTGAGGGTGGCGATGCCGTTGGCCGCCGTGGTCTGCCACACCACGCCGGTCCAATCGCCGGTATAGTTAGCGGGATCGGCGATGAACACGAAGGCCTGGTCGCCTTCGAGTGCGCCATTGGCATCGATCGCCGACAGGTCGATCTTGTCCTGGCCCTGGGTGAAGTCGGCGATCCGATCCCGCTGGCTGACGCCGTTGATCAATATGCTCTGAAACTCTTCGACGGCCGTGTACTGGAACATATCGGCGCCCTCGTTGCCGGCGAGATAGTCACCGCCGCGGCCGCCATCCAACGTATCGTTGCCTATGCCGCCGATCATCGTGTCATTGCCGCCATCCCCGCCCAGAACATCGTTGCCGGCATTGCCTTGGAGATAGTCGTCTCCCGGAGAACGATTGAAACCATCGCCACGCACGGTATCGTTGCCCTCGCCGCCCTGGATGGTGTCGTTGCCGCTATCTCCGGTCAGCAAATCGTGGCCGCCGTTACCGAACAGTTGATCATCCCCGCTCTCCCCGCGAATGGAATTGGCATTGGCATTGCCCCGGAAGATGTCGGCAAACTGCGTCAGGCGGATCCCTTCGATCGAGGTCAGAACGTCGCCCTGCGCGTCGTCGCCTGCCCAAGTCGACGACGCCTTGGTGAGGTCGATGCTGACGCCCGCGGTGGCATCCCCATAGCTTGCAACATCGTATCCCTCCCCTCCATTCAGGACATCGGCCCCGGCGCCGCCGTCCAGCCAGTCGTCGCCGTCGCCGCCATCAAGCGAGTTGGTCCCGTTGCCGCCATGGAGAGAGTTGTCGCCGCCGATCTCAATAACCCCGCCGCCGCCGGTGCTAGTAAACGGAGTACCACCACGAAGGATATCGTTGTCGTCGCCACCAAAGAGCGTATCGTTGCCGCTCCCACCGTCCAGCACGTCGTCGCCGCTGCCGCCACGGAGAGAGTCATCGCCGCTCAGAATTGGGGTGTGGTGGTGACGGCCGCCGAAATGCGCGACGCCGCCATGAAGGATATCGTTGTCGTCGCCACCGAAGAGATTATCGTTGTCGCTCCCACCGTCGAGCGTATCGTCGCCCGCGTCGCCGAGGAGATTGTCGTTGCCGCTCCCGCCGTCGAGCGTATCGTCGCCCCCGCCGCCAACTATGTCGTCATTGCCCGAGAAACCGAACACGGTTTCTCCAGCATTCGAGCCAAAAAATGTATCGACATAGCCGGACAGCTCAAAGGCTTCTATGGAAGAGAAACTGTCACCTTGCGCATCACCGCCCAAACCCTGACTGAGATCTATGAGCACACCCGCAAGAGCGCTGGAGTAGCTCGCGGTGTCGTGTCCGTCGCCTCCTGTCAGGGTATCGGCGCCCGCGCCGCCCTCCAGCCGGTCATCGCCGTCGCCGCCATCGATCCAGTCGTTACCGTCGCCTCCTGCCAGAGCATCTTCCCCCAACTGACCGAGCAGGTTGTCATCTCCGCTGCCGCCCAGGAGCTGGTCGTTACCGTCGCCTCCTGCCAGAGCATCTTCCCCCAACTGACCGAGCAGGTTGTCATCTCCGCTGCCGCCCAGGAGCTGGTCGTTGCCGTCCCCGCCATCCAACCAATCACGGTCGTTCCCGCCAAAAAGCCAGTCGTGACCATCCCCTCCTAACAGGGTATCGACGCCTGCGCCGCCGTTGAGCGTATCGTCGCCCCCGCTCTGGAAGAAATTGCCGACGCCGCCAAGAAGATAATCGTCGCCGTCGCCGCCATAGAGTGTGTCGTTGCCGGAACCACCGTCCAGCTGGTCGTTGCCACCGCGGCCGTCGAGGAAGTCATTGCCAAGCGCGCCCAACACGATCTCCCGGCCATCCGTGCCAATGAAGCTATCGCCAGAGAACGACAGTCGGTACTGCTCGATGCCCACGAAGAACTGCCCCGTCGCGCCGCCACCATTCTGCAGCTGATTGGTGAGATCCAGATGCACGCCAGTCAACGAAAGGTCATAGTCCACGGTGTCAAAGTCGTCGCCGCCGTCGATCCAGGCTGGGCCGGATCGTGAGTGGATCACATCATTGCCGGTGCCGCCGAAGTAGACGGTGTTGCTGCCGTCCTGCCCGCCGTAGAGCACGTCGTCACCGGCGCCGCCGTCGAGAGTGGCGCTTCCCACGCCCAGTGCTGTGATGAAATCGTTGCCACCCAAGCCATAGACTGTCGTGTTCACACCCGCGGTGAGGGTGAAGGTGTAATGGTCGTTGCCCTCCGTGAGATAGGTGGGGGGAGGGCCTGCAAGAACGTTGCTCCGGGGAGAATCGGCGCGCGGCCCTTGCGTTGCAAAGACGCCCTGCTCATTCTCGAACGCCAGCGTGGTTCCGGTGATGATGCCCTGCGTCGTGGCATCACCGATGATCGGAGCGAGTGGCAGAGGCTGACTGCCGGCGGGCGGTGCCGACATTGCAACGGCGCTTTGTCGATTCTCAGGGCTTACTGCGGTCCCGTCTGCTTCGAGACCGCGCGCAATATCATCAACCATATCAACCGGCCTGACCATCATGTGCTCCCAATCGGGCGATGTGAGTTAGCTTCGGCGCGACAAGCGCCTTTGTGGTGGACGCGATGTTTGAAGGGTTTCCGCAGCTTTGTCG
The DNA here is from genome assembly GCA_963827545.1 of uncultured Alphaproteobacteria bacterium. Classification (GTDB taxonomy): domain Bacteria; phylum Pseudomonadota; class Alphaproteobacteria; order Rhizobiales; family Hyphomicrobiaceae; genus AWTP1-13. Next base: position 108,983 of record CAWHBI010000005.1, on the reverse strand, counting down.
TCCATCGAATGGGGGACACGCCGAAAAAATTCTTCAGCGACCTCGGCGGAACTCGGACGACGAAGCCCAGCACGGATAGGGCCGGTGCGCATGCGCGCACACCGGCCCGGGGAGGTTCAGACGAGAGAAGCGCAACCGTAAGTCTGGCTGACGTTGCAGGTGCCCAACCAAGTTCTCGCTCGAAACAGGCTGTACGGTTCGAACCAACAGCCTATGCCGCTCGCCGGCCGCGATGTTGGGCGCGCTTCCAAACCCCGATCGCGATAATCGAAGCGCAGCCAATGGCATTACCCAGAAACAAGAGCGCCATCGTCCAGTCCTCTTTGTTCACGAGAGCGTAGGCCGTGGCAGACGCGTGCGAGAACAGGAACAGCCCCCACGTCGCAAGCGAGATGGCTGCCGCGCCGCTCTCGTCCGTAGCCGCCTTGGTGATCTGGGGCACGTAAGCCAACACTCGAAGGCTGTTGCAAAGCGTGAACAAAGCAAGCGTGATGTCGGCAAGCGTCATGTCAGGGCGTCTCTGGTGGCTGAGAGCTCTATCGCGCCGAAGAATTCTAAAGCTGGGGCGCTGCTAGCATGCTCTACTTTGGACTTTGATCGCATACACCCCGGCAGCCCGGTTGGAGGAACCCGTATCGTGGCCGCGCCCCGAATTGGGCGGGTCCGGGGCCGGCTTAGACGGCCCGCCATCAAAAACGCCCATCAACTTGCCGGGCGGGAATTCGACTTTCGCGAATGGCAAATGCACTCTGATCTAGTTCGGTGCGCCCCAAGGCGCATTTGTGATGATGGGGACGATACCCATCCCCCTGGCTCTGGACCCGCCCACCAGGCATGCTGGCACCCGTGGCAACGCAGAGGGCTCACAATGCGATCAGGGGTTCTCTGGTTTTTGGCATGGCGCTCCCAGTAGTCTATTTGATCCCGGCGAGATCCGTTCCGATAGCATGGGCGCGACATGCCGCGCGTCCTCCGTTTGGGGGACAAAGTAGCGGATCGCAAAAATTTGTAGGGTCATGAACGGGTGATTGCCTTGCGAGAAACCCGACCGGCAAAGCGGATTGTCCACCGCTTCATCCGAGAGAGAGGTCGGCCTTTACCCAGCGATCGAGGAAACGGTCGAGCCACGCCTGTACGCTGCGTGCGTGCATGACATGGGCTTCGGCGTCCTCGCTTCGTTCGCGCACGCCCGCGATTTGCTGGTAGGTGATTTGGGGGTGGAATTGCACACCGACCGCGGCCGGTCCATGAGCAAAGGCCTGGTTCGGGAACGCGCCGTTCGATGTGGCAAGGAGCCGCGCTCCGCGGGGAAGCTGGCAACCCTGGCTATGCCATCGGTAGACGTGACCAGGGAATGGACCGATCGAGCCGGCATCCTCCGTGGTTAGGAGCGGAAAGTAACCCATCTCCTTTTCCTTGGGATCGAAGTTCAGCTTTCCGACCAGATGCAAAGCCAGCATCTGGGCTCCTATGCAGATGCCAAGAAACGGCGTCTTTTCCCCGAGCGCGACGCCGATCCACTCGATCTCCTGGCGTATGAAATCATCCTTGTCGTTGGCATTCATCGGTTGCTTGGGTTCCCCGCAGATCACCGCACCGCAGTGACCCGCCATCGTCTCAGGCAGCGGCTCGCCGAAGCGCGGCCTGCGGATGTCGAGGTGATAGCCGTTGCGCACGAACCACTGGCCGACGTGGCCGGCGTTCGAATTCTCCCCATGAACCACGATCAGTACGGGCCTTTTTTTGCTTCCGTTCGCGCCGACACCGAACGGCACGTGGCCGACGACGCGCTCCCCGGAGCTAATCCAAGCCCACACAGCGGAAGGCTTCCAGATAGTGCTCGCGCTCGGCATCCTGCTTGATCGGTACGTGGCTCGCGATCCAGGCGAGCGAGATGTTGGGCTGCGCGCAGCGCAGCTCCTGGAGGGAGGCCTTGGCGACGGCGATCTCGCCGGCCATGGCGGCGGCCGCGGTGAGCACGCGGTGGGCGCCCACGTAATCGCCGCGCTGGCGGATGGCCTCGCGCGCCAGCCGCATCGCCTTGTCGTAATTGCGTCCGACGAACTCGGCATAGGCGGCAACGCCGCTGTAGATCGCGGAGAATGGGTCGCGCGGGCTCCGCAGCGCGCGGCGGGCGGCGTCGGCGCCTTCTTCCCAGCGCTCGCTATATGAAAGCGCCAGGCCATAATAGCCTTGCGCCAGCGAGAAATTTGGATTGAGGCGCAACGCCAAGTCGAACTCGGCCAGCGAGTCGTCAAAATGCCGCGTGAACAGATAGACGCTGCCAAGCGCGTGATGCGCCCAGGGGTCCTCGCTGTCGGCCCGGATCGCGGCCAGCGCCGCGCGTCTGGCGATCGGCACGGTGGTGGCCATGTCCGCCCAACCCATATTGGCCCCAAAAATATGGCTGACAGCAAGGACGCCGAGCGCCTGGCCGTAATTCGGGTCGATGGCGATTGCCTTCTCAAGCAGCGCTTGGGCCACGATGTTATCCTGTCGGGTCACCCGCCAATAATGCGACAGCGCCTGCATCACCAGATCCCAAGCGTCCAGGCTCTCGTGAGCCTTGCGTTGGGCGCGAAAATTTTCCGCGGCATAGAGCTGCGGCTCGATCGCGGCGACGATGGCCTCGGTGATCTCGTCCTGCGCCGCAAACACGTCGGCAAGGCCGCGCTCGTAGCGCTCCGCCCAGAGGGGGCTGCCGGTGGCGACGTTGTTGAGCTGCACGGTGATGCGCACGCGGTCGCCGCTCTTGCGCACGCTGCCCTCGACGACATAGCCGACGCCGAACTCCTCGGCGACCTGTTTCATATGGACGGATTTGCCCTTGTAGGTGAAGGAGGAGTTGCGCGCGATGACTAAGAACCAGCGCAGCTTGGAGAGCGCGGTGATGATGTCCTCGCTGATGCCGTCGGAAAAATACTCCAGCTCCGGATCGCCGCTCATATTGACGAAGGGAAGGACGGCGATGGCGGGCCGGTCAGAGGGGGGGCGGGGGGCGATTCTATCATCCGCGCGCATCTGCGCGTCAGCTTGAAGGGGCAGTCGCGCCGCCTGCCGCAAAGCGCCGGTGCGCACCACGTTGAACTCTGCGAGCCGCCGCTCTGCTGTCTGAGCATATGCCTCGGCTTCGCGCCACCGACCAGTAGCGCGCAGCAAGCGAACCAACGTGGCTTGGGTGGACTCGTTCTCAGGCTCGATCAGACTGAGCGCCCGCGCGTGGGGCAGAGCATCATCGGGCACGCCCTCGAGACGAGCTACCAGCGCCGCAAGAAGCCGCACTCGCAGCCGTCGTGTCTCCTCGCGTTCGCCAATGCTCCAGCTCTGAAATTCCAGGCAGTCCGCCAACTCGAGGCCTTCAAGAAAATCCCCCTGCAGCCCTTCCGCTGCCTGCCGCAAGGCTTCGGTCGACATTGAATCGGCGCCATACTGACAGGCGGTGCGCAACGACAAGAGGTCGACGGTCACACGACCGAGGTCGAATGCGACATTCTCGCGGTCGGCGATGATCCGTCGATAGTTGGGCTCGTCGACGAGCCGCCGCAGGAGACTGAGGCTGCCGCGCAATGCGGCACGAGGATCATCCGGGACGCTCCAGAACATGCCGCAGAGGCGGTCGCGGCTGTGCGGGCGCGCTGTGACGGCGAGGTATGCGAGCAGGGCCCGGGCCTTTTTTGACGCCGGCAGTTGCATTCTGGCGCGGTTACGCAACACGGTAAGAGTGCCCAAGACGGAGATGTGCAGCGGCTCTGTCCCTTCCATCACCCAAGTCCCCTTGGTACCGCCGGCCCGTGAATTTCAACGCAACGCATCAGACTTTTATACGCTGAAATGAACGGCTTTTCGCACGATCGACCTGCAAGAACAATGCCCAAGGTTAAAACTACAGGTTCACATGAGGATTGGGCGACTGGTTTCAGTCCACGCTGGCCACGTTGCGCGAGGGTGCGGCGCCTCGCCACAGAACCCATTGCATCTGCGGGCCCAACACCGGATGGCGGAACACGATGACGACACGTCTATGTTGACCTGCCTGGCCGCGACGGCGATTCCCTGGTCGTCCTGATCTCTGCCGCAGGCGACAGCCCTCGTCGCCGCGCACCAACATTCTACCTCCCTCAAAGTGACTCCCGATCATGTACCCTGATTTGGACACCGGGCTCGCCGCAGCAATGGCCGACGCGTTCGACGGACTCAGCGCTGGCATGTTCTTGGTTAGCGCTGACGGACGAATTGTTCATGCCAACATGGCCGGCCACGCCGCACTAGCCGAAGGCAATGTGCTATGCAGCGCAGCGGGGCGGCTGACTGCAAGGGAGCCCGAGGTCGATCAGGCTTTGAGCGACGCACTTGCTGCCGCCACCGGCAACGGTGAGGCTATCCGCACCAAGACCATTGCCGTGCCATTGACCGCCCGCGACGGGACGCGCCACGTCGCCCACGTCCTGCCACTCACATCGGGGACACGGCGGCAGGCCGGCACGACATACTCGGCCACCGCCGCCGTATTCGTGAACGAGGCCGTGCTGGATGCTCGGTCACTGCCTGAGATCATTGCCGATACCTACAAACTCACGCCCACCGAATTGCGGATCTTAATGGCCATCGTCGAGGTCGGCGGCGTCCCCGAGATCTCGGAGGCCATGGGCATTGCGGAGAGCACAGTGAGGACGCATCTCGGCCGCCTGTTTCGGAAGACCGCGACCAGTCGCCAAGCCCATCTTGTGAGGGTCGTCGCTGGGTTTTCCAATCCATTCGTTGGTTGACGGATCCCGTCCTCCACATTTGCGCGCGGCCTCCGCTGATCGCGGGACGCGGTGTGATCCCATTTGCGTCTTCACACCGCGTCTCTTTGCCATGAGCATGCCGTCATCTCACGGTCGGCTGATCGCCAGCCCGCAGACGGGGTGGGCCAGCCAGTTTTCGCCTCAATCCGCGCTGGTCGGATCGATCATCGTTTTGATGCGCGATATGCGGTTGGCCGGAAACCCGCCAGCCTTCGCGTGGCTGCGGATGTCGGCCTCGCTCTGCGCGAGGTAGACGCAATAGATCTTGTCGTCGGTCACGTAACTCTGCACCCATTGGATTTTTGTTCCCATGCTGCTCAGAACCTCGCGCGATTTCTTCGATATCGCCTGCAGCTCGCTTGCGGACAACTTCCCGGCGCCCGGCAGGTCGCGCTCGATCACGTACTTCTGCATTGCTCCATCCCCTTGAGACTGCGCGAGTGCCGGCAGCGCGAGGACCAGGCAGCACAGCACCAGAGCCAGTTGCCGAATGATCATGTGAACCTCCCGTTTTGACGTCGACGGTCGTCACTATCACGCGCATCGCCGCTGCGCGTCCCTCGATCGAATGACATCTCGAAAGAATTTGGACTGCCTCACAACGCTCAATGCCTACGTGGCGCTCGACGAACAGACCTGCGAGTTTGCTTGCGCCTGGCCCATTCATCAGTGCGCGATAGCGCCGGCGTCACATCGGCATCGAGAGCGCTGCGAATGGGGCGAGATTCTTTTGAGATCTCATTCAATCGGAGGACGCGCAGCCGCGATGCGCGTGATAATGCGACGGTGCCGGGAATGGCCGCCGAGCCGCCACGTGGGGCGTCAGTAGGTGACCTGAGTGCGGCAGCATCAAGTTCAAGATCACAAGTTCAAGATCACTAGGGGACAGCATGAGAAAAGCGGCGTATTTCACACTTACTTTCGCGACGCTGGTAGCCATTGGCCTGGCCGCCGTCGGCCACGGACTTCGCGCCCAAACCAAGCCCGAAGTGGTGGCCAAGCCCGAAGTGGTGGCGATGTCTCCCTCAGAAATGAAGTGGGGCGCGCAGGGCGGCTTGGCGATGGCGGGCATGGAACAAGTGAACCTGGTGGGGAATCCGTCCAAGCCGGGCCCGTACACGCTGCGCTTGAAGTTTCCCGCTGGATACAAACTCGCCCCACACATGCACCCTGACTATCGCGAGGTGACGATCTTGTCCGGTACCTGGTACACCGGCTACGGCGAAAAGTTTGATCAGGCGGCGCTCAAAGCGCTACCCGCAGGAAGCTTCTACACTGAGCCCGCAAACGTCGCCCATTTCGTCGAAGTGCGCGAGCCGGTGGTGATCCAGGTGAGCGGCACCGGGCCGAGCGGGCGTACGTTTGTAAACCCGGCAGACAACCCGAAGTAGGCGACACGCCAATGGGCGGCGGGGCCCTGTTCGGACCCGGGACCGTCGCCAATCGGTGCTGAGAGCGAATGCCGGCGACTGTTGTATTTGGCGTTCTTTCGGCCTGTCACGCCGGAGGCCGCGGGTTCAAGTCCCGTCGCTCGCACCATTCATTTCAGTGGCTTAGGTATACTCTGAGCGCGCGATGCAATACTTTGCTGGCCGGCGCTGTGACACCCGAAGGTGGCCGCAGGAGCGAGTGCATCGCGCATGCGAGAGCAAGGCAAAGTAACGTCAAGGATCGGCACGGCGAGGATGCTGCCGTATGTCAAAGCTCGAAATCTCCATTGCCATCGGCGACTGCGACCGCGTTCGCCCGTTGATTGACGGCACGGTTCCTATCGACGGTGTCGAGCCTGTGTTCATGACGCTCGAACCGGAGGAGATCTTCTTCCGGGCGTTCCAGCACGCGGAATTCGACGTCGCCGAATTATCGCTCTCGAGTTTTACCGTGAGAGCCGCCCGGGGCGATAACCCCTACGTCGGCGTGCCCGTGTTTCCGTCACGGGCCTTCCGGCACTCGGGTATCTACGTTCGCACCGACCACGGAATCCGTGAGCCAGCCGACCTTAAGGGTCGAAAAGTCGGGCTCGCCGAGTACCAACTCACGGCCAATGTCTGGATACGCGCATTCCTTGAAGAGGATTTCGGAGTTGAGGCGGCCTCGATCCATTGGGTTCGCGGCGGCATCGAGGAGCCCGGACGACCAGAAAAAATCCCGATCACACCCCCGCATGGTGTCAGCGTAGAGGAGGCGCCGACCGGGCGCTCGCTGTCGGAACTGCTGCTCGCGGGCGAGATCGACGCTCTGATCGGTCCCCGCACGCCGTCAGTGATGACGGCTGCGAACCCACAAATTGGCTGGCTCTTCCCTGACCCGCGCAGCGCTGCGATCGAGAATTATCGGCGAACCAAAAACTTCCCGATCATGCATCTGATCGGCGTCCGCAGGACCCTCGTGGAGCGGCATCCCTGGTTGCCGGCCGCGGTGCTCAAAGCATTCGAGCGTGCCAAAGCTGTCGCCTCCACCAAACTGGCCGACACGTCCGCCAGCAAGGTGATGCTGCCGTTCGTCGATCAGCAGTTGCGGGAGGCCCAGAACTTGATGGGGCGCGATTTCTGGCCGTACGGGATCAGCCTCAATCGCTGCTGCCTCGAATACTTCTTGCACCAGCATCACAAGCAGGGGCTCTCCAGTCGGCTCGTGACCATCAGCGAGCTGTTCCATCCGGCCACCTTCGACGTCGCTCGCATTTGACCTCCGCAAGGACTTCGCGGCGCTGTAGCCTGTGACGCGCGTTGCTGCGTTAGTGCACAGGCGAGGGCCGTCCTTCCTCACCGGCAAGCGGCAGGAAGCCCTTCTCCAGAAGAGCTCGCCTCTCCTGCCGATTGCATATATCGGTGAATTGCAGGCCGACCATGTGGTTCTTCCTCCACCGCACGTCGCACTCGTAGATCAACCCAGTTCTTTCCTCCCAGAGAACGACATGATCGGGCAAGCTGAGGGACAGCGGCATGCTCACCAGCGCCCCATCCTCGGAGATGTTTCTGATCACGCACTCGATAAAGCAGGGCTCATCAAAAAAAATGATCCTTCCGGCTTTCCGTACCTGATGGCGCGCGACGGCGCGATTGTCGGCTTGCATCGGATCTCCTCGGGGTGACAAGAAGAGCGGCCCTGGCTGGACGCGTCGGGGGAGACGGCAGGAAGCCAGGGCCGAGAACCGCCTAGACGTGCCCTTCTAGGTCGTCAGATGGTAACAGAGCCGGAACGGCGCCACACCTGTCGCATCGGACAGCGATATGGCCGCACTACGGTGAGCATTGAATTGCGCTGAGCGGCTGAGAGCGCGCGAACCTTGGGCGCCTCCTCCTCCTGGCGCTTCCGACAGGTGTCCGCTTCGGGGTGCGATGGTATCAAGGCTGGCTCGCTATTACGGGGTCCAGCTTAGGCTTGACCTCCCGGCCCAGGGAGGAGCGCATGCTTAACAATCGAGCGTTTCCGCGCCACCAGGTTCGCATCAACGGCAAGATCCTGTCCCCAGACGGGTTGTGCACTGTCGATTGTGTGGTGAAGGATATCTCCGAGGGCGGCGCACTTGCAAGCGTGCCTCCCAATATGGTGCTGCCGAGCAGGGTCTATCTTTGGCAGGCGGAGACGGGCACGCTATTTGAATGCGATGTGCGGTGGCGGAAACTCGACCTCGTGGGTTTGCATTTCATCGACATAGCCAGCCGATCAAAGGTTCGATCTCTGATTGACCGATGCAGCTCTGGCGCTCCCGGTCAGACGAGCCCGTCTCGAGCGTTTGGTAGCGTGGCAGCGTAGTCGCCGGGTTGGACGACCAACGGCCCATCTGGTGCGCGCCGACCCCGAGCATCGATATGTCCAAGTCCAAGCAGACTGACGCGGCAGCAACGCCGACGGTTGATGGAACGTGGCATGGTGTGTTGCGCTCGCTGCGCGGCGATCGCACAGGCAACGTAGCCATGATGTTTGCCCTGCTCGTCGTTCCGCTGGTGGCGGCCACCGGTCTGGCTATCGACATGGGCCGCATCTACCACGTGACCATGCAAACGCAGGGAGCGCTGGATGCCGCCGCGCTCGCCGCTGGCCGCGTCGCCCAAATCGAGAAAACCAACACCCTGTCGAAGGCCTCCACGGCAGCTTCGGCGTTTTTTGCTCAGGCCAAGCCCAAGGACGTCGTCACCACCAGCATCGAATTCTCGCCGAACTCGCAGCAGACCGAGTTCACGGTCACAGCGACATCCTGGGTGAAGACGCCGTTCCTGAGCGTCCTCAACCTGATCAACTACAGGGGCTCCGAAGGTGACGCGCCAGGCAGCTGCAAGGGCAACTACTACGCCTGCACCAAGGTTGTATCCAAGGCCACAGCGCAGATCTGCCTCAATTGCAGCGATACGGGCAGCGGCAACAGCGACGATGGCACCAACCTCGAGATCTCGATGATGCTGGACGTCACGGGCTCGATGAGCGGCGACAAGATCGAAGACCTGATTGCTGCCGCCAAAGACCTGGTCGACATCGTGGTGTGGGATGACCAGAGCCAGTATTCGTCGAGGGTAGCGCTGGCACCGTTTGCTCCGACCGTCAACGTCGGCACCGACTACTTCACCCTGATCACGGGCAAGTCCGACGAGGCAGATCCCGACGGCGACGGCTATAACTATCCGTCCAGCTGCTACAATAGCAAGGGCAAGCTCAAGAGCAGCTGCAAGGGCGACTCCGAATACAAGGTCAAGACGTACGCCAAATGCGTGGTCGAGCGCACCGGCACACAGGCAGCCACCGACAAGGCTCCCACTGGGGCAGGGACGTGGCTTACGACGTGGAACGATGCGACGGGGAGCAACTCCACGAGCTGCACGCCGAGCGCCACGATCGTGCCGCTCACCAAGGACCGCACCACCCTGAAGGGCACGATCGACGGCTTCAAGGCCAGCGGATCGACCGCCGGCCAGATCGGGACCGCCTTCGCCTGGTACCTGCTGTCACCCAACTGGAGCAACGTGTGGCCGGCTTCGAGCAAGCCCGCCAACTACGGGACCCCCAAGGTGAAGAAGATCGCGATCCTGATGACGGACGGCGAGTACAACACCCTGCTGGGCAAGCAGTACAGCGACGGCAGCGCGCAAGCCACCACGGCATTGGCCAACGCGCTGGCGCTCTGCACAGCCATGAAAAAGAACACACTATCGAGCGATCCCAACATCGAGATCTACACGGTTGGTTTTCAGCTCGACACCACCGCGTCCAAGACGATGCTGAAGAGCTGCGCGACGAAGGCGGATCACTACTACGAGACGTCGACGGGCGACGGGCTCAAGAGCGCCTTCCGCGACATCGCCCTCAAGATCTCGAAGCTGCGGCTGACGAACTGACGGCAGATGATGGCTAGATCTGCCGACCCAAACGGCGGGTGATGGCGATTGAGTGGCGTATCCTCGCCTTGATGGCGCTGCCGCGTGGGCCATCTCCGCTGGCGCAGCCGGTGCGGCGTTAACCGTGCCGGCCGGGTGGCCGATGTGTTCGCCCGTTGCGGGACCGACCGTGCCGGACTCGCCCAGTTGACACTACACCCATCAAAACGGGCTTTCAGCGTTGCCGCTGCCGGCCCCGTCGCAGCGCGCGCATTCACGGCAGCTTGCCCAACTGTCAGCCACGATGTCGAAATTCCTGGATCGGTATGTTGCCGCATGCATTGATGGCGCGCTAAGGGCGGGCGAACAACCACGCGAAACCCGGGAGGACAGGCGCCATGCCGGCATCAATGTGGAGAGCACTCCTCGTCCTGCGCATATTGGCGGGCAGCCTCTCGGCTGCCGTCGCGCTCGGCCCCGTGGCCGGGCCAGCGGCAGCGCAGCCCTACCCCGAGCGCAACATTACCCTCATCGTTCCGTTTGCCCCCGGTGGTGCCGCCGACGTGTCCGCGCGCATCATGGGTGACGCGATGTCGAAGATCCTCGGGCAGACGCTCGTCGTCGAAAATGCCGCCGGCGCCGGTGGCGCAACGGGGACGCTGCGCGGCAAGAACGCGGCGCCCGATGGCTACACCATCGGCCTCGGCCACATGGGCACCAACGCCGCCGCCGTCGCCACCAACCCCAAGCTGCCCTACGACCCGCGCACGGACTTCGACTACCTTGGCCTCATCAACCTGACACCGAACCTGCTCATCGTTCGCAAAGACCTCCCCGTCAGCACACTGCAGGAGTTCACGGCCTATGCTAAAGCGAAAGGCAAAGACCTGAAGATGGGGCACAACGGGGTTGGTTCCCTCGCGCATCTCACCTGCCTGGTCTATTTCCAGCTCATCAACGTCGAGCCTACCTTTGTCGTCTATCGCGGCTTCGGACAAACCATCAACGACATCCTGTCCGGTGCCATCGACGGCACTTGCGATCTCACGGCTTCGGTCACGGGCCATGCGCAGGGTGGCTCGGTCAAGGTGTTCGGCGTGGCGTCCGACACGCGTGCTGCGGCTCTGCCGGACGTACCGACATCAGCTGAGGGCGGCCTGCCCGCATTCAAGGTCGAGAGTTGGCTTGGCCTCTACGCGCCGAAGGGTGTGCCCGAGCCAATTCTTGCGAAACTCCGCGCGGCCGTCCTAAGGGCCCAGGAGGACCCGATCGTCGAGAAGAGGTTCGCTGATATCGGCGGCGCCATCCCGCCGAGCGAGAAGCGCGGCGGCGAGTACATGACGAGGCTCGTCGCCAGCGAGGTCACCCGTTGGGCCGAGGTCGTCAAGAGGGCGAGCCCTGTCGAGCCGGCCAGCCGATGAGTTAGGACGTGCCGCGCGACTGCCCCTCACCCTAAGCCTCTCCCTACTACTGAAGAAGCGCGACGGGGGAGAGGGGACACGCGTCCTCACGCCCGCTTCCAGCCGATCCAATCGGCCACGGCCTGGCCCATGATGAGCGCTTTGTCGGAGTTGTTCAGCCAATGCTGATGCTCGGTGAAGTGCGTGATGCATTCCTTCCAGGTGCACGGCATGCGCGTGATGTCGGTGCCCCAGAACATGCGCGTTGGTCCGAACGCGTCGTAGACCGCCCGATAGTGTTTCTGCAGGCTTTTGAAGGGAAACGTGTCGGTCACATATTGCGGCCCGCCGGTCACCTTGACCGCAATGTTGGGATGCTTTGCCAGCGCGACCACTTGCGGCATGGTGGCGAACGCCGCGTCGTCCTTATTGCCGCGCGCGACGCCGAAGTGATCGACGATGAGCCGCAGCTCCTGGTGCCGTTCGGCGATCTGCCCCACAAGCGGCAGGAACTCGCCCGCGAGCAGCGCGATTGGCAATCCGAGACGCTCGGCTGCCGGCCACAGCCAGTCCATTGTTCCATCGGTCGGCCAGGACTTCATGTGTGGCTGCAGGAACGTGTAGCGGAGGCCGAGCATTCCAGGCTGCTGGCGCCACGTCTCGATGCGCCCGTGCTGCTCCGGCTGGTCGAGCGGGATGCGGCCGAGAATCGCGAACCGGTCGGGATGGAGGCGCGCCGCCTCGACCGCCTGCGCATTGGAATCGGGATCCCAGCTCGGCGGGTGCAGGATCGCGCCGTGAACGCCCGCGGCATCCATGTCACGCAACGCCTCGTCGACCAGGTACGGCGCCGTGCGGTGCGGCGGCACGACGGTTCCCCTGGTCCAGAGATGGATCTGCGCATCGATGATTTGCAAGATGCTTTTCCTCCGGTGGAGAACCGCCAGCGACCTTGACCGCGACGAGCTAACGCACCTTGAAAAGCGCATGCCGCCGGTTGTGCGTGAAGGGCCGCACCTCGGTCGGCCAGCGGCCCTCTTCGACCGCCTTGGCCCACCCCGGGCTGACAAGGATGTGAGGACCATCGATCTCGTACATCGCGCTATAACGCGGGCCGTCGTGCGCGACCTGCTTCTCGGCGCCGCCAATGCTCATGGCAAAGGCCTCTCCTGCCATCCGCGTTACGCCACGTACACCAGGTACCTTGAGAAGATTTGGGATGTGCTCGGTGTCATAGACCTCGTTGAAGAGCGCCTCTTTGTCGGCGTCAACGTCCATATTCACCACAAAGAGGTACTTTGAACTGATCGACATTAGTCCCTGCCTCGTTTGTCTTGCGCCTAAGTTGCCCCCGGCACGGCGTGCTATCGTAGGCTAGCTGCTGTAGCGATGCTACCGCCGGAGGGAGCATGCCCACATCCACTGCTTCGACATCTGCCGCAATGTCGCGCCCCTACTATCTTCCCGTCCGTCAGGACTGGCTCGACCGGTGCAAGGAACCGATCCTCGAGCCCGACCTGCCGATCGTCGATCCCCACCATCATCTGTGGGACCGGCCTGACTGGCGCTATCTGCTGGATGAATTGCTGGCGGACACCAACAGCGGCCACAACATTGTCGCCACCGTGTTCGTCCAGGCGCGCGCGATGCTGCGCGCCGCGGGCCCGGTCGAAATGCGGCATGTGGGTGAAACCGAGTTCGTCAACGGCGTCGCCGCCATGAGCGCAAGCGGCATCTACGGCAAGACCAGGCACTGCGCCGGCATTGTCGGCCATGCGGATCTTGCGTTAGGCGGCCGGGTGGAGCCGGTGCTTGCGGCGCACATTCGTGCGGGGGGCGATCGCTTCCGCGGCATCCGCCACATCAGCGCCTGGGACGCCGACACCTCGATCCGCAATCCAGCCTACAGCCCGCCGCCGGGCCTGCTGGGGGACAAGACTTTCCGGGAAGGGTTCGCCGTCCTGGGCCGGCTCGGCCTGTCCTTCGACGCCTGGCTCTACCATCCCCAGATCGATGAGCTTGCCGATCTCGCGCGCGCCTTCCCTGAAACGAAGATTGTGCTCAATCACGTTGGCGGCCCGATCGGAATTGGTGTCTATGCGGGCAAGCACAAGGAGGTGCTTCCCGGCTGGGCCGCATCGATCAAGGCGCTTGGTGCCTGCCCGAATGTCTACGTCAAGCTTGGCGGCCTCGGCATGCGCCTGGGCGGCTTTGGCTTCCACGAACGGTCAGAGCCCCCGTCCTCCGAGACGCTGGCAACCACGTGGCGTCCCTACATCGAGACCTGCATCGATGCGTTCGGGCCGTCGCGGTGCATGTTCGAGAGCAACTTTCCCGTCGACAAGGGTTCCTACAGCTATCCGGTGTTCTGGAACGCCTGCAAGCTCCTCACGAAGGGCGCAAGCGACGCCCAGAAAGCCAGCCTGTTCGGCGGCACTGCAACTCGGTTCTACCGTCTTGACCTGTCCGACTGATGCCACGCAACGCGATGGTGTAGCCACGTACGCGATCTCACCTTTTCAGTATCGTCAACTATGAGCAGGTGCCCGCCGACGCCGCTCATATCAATGCCACTCTGACGCCCGGCGTCATCGGGCTCGACGCGGCCTGCCTTTTAGAAGGGCCTCACGTGTCGGCTGTTCCTGTCCACCGATGGTGGCGGCGTCGGACTGAACCTACAGGTGGCCAGCGCGGTGGTGAACGTCGATCTGCGGTGGAACCCGGCGTGCCGAGGCGACTGGAGTGCTAAGCGGACATGTGCCCGCCATCCTTCAACGCTGAGCCGACGTGCCTGTTGCTGATCTATTTGGCCCGCTGACCACCCGTTCGAAGACATCGCGAGCGCCACTGATTTTATCGACACGGTGCCGCTCGAGTCCGACGTGCGGGAGCATATCGCCAGACGCAGCGCGGCAGGATTGTGCGCCTCTCGTGACCTCAGGTGGTACCGCTGACCTCGCGGAGAATCTCGATGAACCGAAGGGCCAATGGTGATGGCGATCGGTCGCGCAGCCAGGTGATGCCGAGGGTGCGATGCCGGCCGGGATCCCGCAGGTCGACATGGGCGAGCGACCCGACTTCACATTCGAGAGCAACGAGCCGCTTCGGCATGATCGTGATGCAGTCAGAGTGCATGACGATGGACTTGAGCGCCGTCATCGAGTTCGTGGCCACGTAGAAGGTCGGCCATTGCACGCCCGCGGTGATGAACAGCGCCTCCAGCTGCCGGCGGAACGCGCTGTGCTCGCTCGGCAGGGCCCAGTGGGCGTTGCGCAGTTGACGCAGGGAGCACGAGCGGCGGCGCGCCAGCGCGTGGCGCGCGCGCATGACGAGAGCCAGAGAGTCACGTACCAGCTGCTGCTGCACGGTCTCCTGGGAGCCGGGATAGACACCGATCGGTCCCACGACGAGATCCACCTCGCCGCTGCGCAAGGCCATCATGGCTTCGTCGAAGACGCCTTCGACGACCGACACGGAGATGCTGGGCGTTTCCGCCTGGAGGAGCCCCAGCGCCTCGGGGACAAGGCTTGCCGCTGTCACCGGTGTGACGCCGATCGCCAGCGGACCATCGCCCCCGAGCTTGCGCAAGCGCACCTCGTCAACGGCGCGCGCCAGCTGCGACTGCAACAGGTTGGCGTGCCGCACCAGCGTCCGCCCCAGATCGGTGAGCTTGGCGCCGTGGCGCCCACGGTCCAGAACGCGATCGCCGACAGACTTTTCGAGCTGCGCCATGCTGCTGGAGAGGGCCGGCTGAGAAATGTTCATGGCTGCGGCGGCGCGGCTGAACGAACCGTGGTGCGCGATCGTGGCCAGATGCTGCAGTTGCCTGGGTTCGAGTTTCATAAATGCTGCTTATGGATTGTGCAGATACCATTATTTGACATGAACATTCCCATCGCTGTCAAATCGCGGAAAATAAGAAGAGTTTGGGGAGGAGCCAAGCGATGGCTGCAAGCCTGGCGCACCGGCGCGACATCCTGATCGTCGGCAGCGTCCCGCTTTCGAACGCGGAGGAGGTGCTTCGCAAGATCGCGGGGGCGCTTGGCGATCGCGTGCGGCGCATCACCGATGGCGAAACGGCAGAACGGCTGAACTGGATCGAGTCGCAGACGCCCATCTTCGACCGCCACCCAATGTTCGAGCTTGCCCCCGACGCTGAGGGCAGGGACGCCGACTGGCGCAACAAGCAGGCCGACCACAAGTGGAAGATCAAGCCGTGGCACGTTCTTCGGCCTGGTGCCAACGCGAAGGACTTGAGGTTTGGCCCGCTCGGCTATGCGCAAGCGGCGAAGGAGTCTTTTGCAATCTTTTCACGGCTGAAGGCCGAAGGCGTTGTCCCGGGCAGCTGCCGCTTCCAGGTCTCGCTGCCCACGCCTTACAACGTCATCGACCAGCGTATCGCGCCGCTGCATCGCCTCAACGTCGAAGGACCATACGAGCAGGCCATGCTTGCGGAGGTGGCCGAGATGGCTGCCGCGATTCCTCACGGCGAGCTGGCCATCCAGTGGGACGCGGCGCACGAGATCCAGAACCTGGACGGGGGCCGCCCGCACTGGTTCGGCGATCCCGAACGCGGCATCATTGAGCGCCTGGCCAGGCTCGGCGAGTTCGTGCCGGCCGTTGTCGAGCTCGGCTACCACTTCTGCTACGGCGACTTCAACCACCAGCATTTCATCGAGCCCAGGGACACGGGGCTCATGGTGCGGGTCGCCAACTCCCTTGCGCAGGCCTGCGGCCGAAGCATCGATTGGGTGCACATGCCCGTGCCGCGCAGCCGCACTGATCGGGCCTATTTTACGCCCTTGCAGGACCTGAGGCTGCAGCCCGCCACGCGTCTCTACCTCGGGCTGGTGCACTTCACGGACGGAATGGAAGGCACGCGCAAGCGCCTGGAGGCGGCGAGCGAGGTGGTTGCGGGTTTCGGCATCGCGACCGAATGCGGCTTTGGCCGCCGCCGGCCAGACACGCTTGCCCGGCTTCTCCAGATCCACGCGGATGTGGCAGACATGGCTGACTGAACGCTCAGACGTCGCGATATGGCGAGGAAGCCGATGCAGACCAACGAACGCCGTCTCACACCCATCTCGAACGCGGAGCTCGAACGCCGTTGGGCCGCGGTGCGCAAGGAGATGCGCGAGCGCGGCATCGACGCGCTTCTCATGCAGAACAGCAATGACTGGCTGGGCGGCACCGTCAAATGGTTCACCGACCTGCCGGCGGTCAACGGCTATCCCAGGAGCGTCATTTTCCACGCCTCTGACCCGATGTCAGTCGTCGAGATGGGCCCGCGCGGGGCGCGCCGCAAACTCGACGGCTCGGACGCAGTCAACCGTGGCGTGGGAGAAATCATCCACACCAATGCCTTCACCTCGGTCGCCTACACGGATGCCTATCAGGCCGAGATCGTGGCGGAGGAATTGAAACGGCGCAGCTATGGCAGCATCGGCTGGGTCGGCGCCGGCGCCATCCCGCACAGGTTCGTCGCCCATATCGAGCATGCGCTTTCGGGCCGCGCCAAATTCGTCGATGCGACTGAAATAATCGACCGCCTCAAGGCCATCAAGAGCGCGGAGGAGATCGCGTTGGTCCGCCGCTGCGCTGAGATGCAGGACGCCGTGTTCCTGCGCGTTCTCGAGAAAATCCGTCCCGGCATGCGCGACACCGAGGTGACTGCGCTGGCCCAATACGAGGGCAGGTTGCTGGGGAGCGAGCAGGGGCTGTTCCTCGGCAGCTCGGCGCCGCTCGGGCTTCGCTCCGATTTCGTCGACCGGCCCCTGCAGGGGCGCACGCTGCAGTCCGGCGAGCATTTCTCGCTGCTGATCGAGAACAATGGCCCGGGTGGCATGTACACCGAGATCGCGCGCACCATCGTGCTCGGCAAGGCCTCCAACGAGGTGATCGACGGCTTCGAGACCGTGAAGGAGGCGCAGGCCCACACCCTGCGCCTGATGAAGCCGGGCGCCTCGTGCCGCGACATCGCCACAGCGCACGACGACTTCATGCGCGCGCGCGGCCTGCCGCAGGAGCTGCGGCTCTACTGCCACGGCCAGGGCTACGACCTGGTGGAGCGGCCGCTGATCCGCGCCGACGAGACCATGAAGCTGGAAGCCAATATGAACATCGCCGTGCATCCGGGCTACGAGACGAAATCGCTCTTCGCCGTGATCTGCGACAACTACCTGGTGGAGGCGGATGGCCCCGGCGCGTGCCTGCACAAGACGCCGAAGCGGATCTTCGAGATTTAGGGGACATGCTCGGCATGGGCCAACAGGCTGTCGCAACGCCATTCCCCTCCCCATCGTGCCGAAGGCGCGTCTCCAACACGACGTGGGGAGGGGTTAGGGGTGGGGGGAACCCCTACGTTGGCCGTTCTGCCATCCCCCCCTCCCTAGCCCTCCCCCACAAGGGGGGAGGGAACACCGGCGGCACTGACAGCACTAGAGGAGCGGCGCGGCTATGAAACCCGACGTGCTCTCGCTCGGCAATTTCCCCGAGGCGACCATGGCCGAACTCGATCGCCGCTTCACGCTGCACCACTTCTACGATTTTGCGCTGCCGCCGCCCGGCCTGAAGCCCGAGGTCGCGGGACGCATCCGCGGCATTGCCACGGAAGCCAATCGCGGCGCCAACCGGACGCTGATCGCCATGTTGCCCAGGCTCGAGGTCATTTCCACGTTCGGCGTCGGCGTGGACGCCGTCGATCTCGTGGCAGCGCGCGAGCGCAGCATTCCCGTCACCAACACTCCGGGCATCCTGGCCGACGAGGTGGCCGATCTCGCCATCGGGCTGATGCTTGCGTCCGCGCGGCAGATCCTGATCGCCGACAGTTTCGTGCGCAATGGCAACTGGGCGAAGGGCCCCATCTCTTTCGGCCGCAGCGTCGGCTGCAAGACCATGGGCGTGGTGGGTCTCGGCGGCATCGGCCGCGCCATCGCCGACCGCGGCGCAGCGTTCCGCATGCGCGTTCTCTATCACGGGCCGCGACCGAAGCCGGATGCGCCCTACACTTTTGTGCCGGACCTCGTCGAGCTGGCGCGCCAGAGCGACTACCTGATGGTCGCCTCCAAGGGCGGGCCGGCGACGCGCCACCTGATCTCCGCACAAGTGATCGCCGCGCTGGGACCCGAAGGCACGCTGGTCAATGTGGCCCGCGGCTCGGTGGTGGACGAGGCGGCCCTGATCGCGGCGCTGGCGGAACACCGGCTCGGGTTCGCCGCGCTGGACGTGTTCGAGAACGAGCCCAACGTGCCGGCGGAGCTGCTGGCTCTCCCCAACGTGATCGTGCAACCGCACCACGGCAGCGCCACCACCGAGACGCGCACTGCCATGGGCCAGCTCATGATCGACAACATCAGCGCCCACTTCGAGGGGCGTCCGCTGCTGACACCCGTCGGCTGACAGGGAGGAGTTGCCCATGGCCCAGCGCACCCGGCCGCCGTTCCGCGCCGATCACGTCGGCAGCCTGATCCGGCCGCGGGAGCTGCGTGATGCCAGGCAGGCGTACTTGGACGGCAAGGTTACAGCCTCCGATCTGCGCGCCGTCGAGGACCGCTGTATCCGAGACGTGATCGCGCTGCAGGAGCGCGTCGGCCTGCAGGCCGTGACGGACGGCGAGTTCCGCCGCACCTCGTTTCGCGAGGTGCTGTTCGACAGCATGGAGGGCTTCAGCAAGGAGCGGGTGGAGACCGATTTCGCCTTCATCTACGCCGACGGCAGCACGCGGCGGGCAACGCCCGTGCCGAAGGTGGTGGGCAAGTTGAAGCGGCGCGGCAGCATGGCGGCCGATGATTTCAGGTTCCTCAGGACGGCGACCAAGGCAACGCCCAAGGTCATGCTGCCCGGACCCTCCATGGCGCACTGGTTCATCGGCGACAGGGTGTTTGCCGGCAGCCCCTACACCAGCGCCCAGGAGTATATGGCCGACGTTGCTCGCATCTTCCGGGAGGAGATCGCCGAGCTGGCCGCCCTTGGCTGCACCTACGTGCAGATCGACGAGGTGCCGATCCCGGTCATGTGCGATCCGAACGTGCAGGCCATCATCGCTAGGCGCGGCGAGGACCCCATGGCGTCGATCGACCTCTATGTCGACGCCGTCAACGATGCCATCCGCGAGCGGCCGCCTGGCATGACCGCGGCCGTGCATATGTGCCGCGGCAACGAGGGCGTCGCAGGCCTCGGCTCCGGCGGCTACGACGCCATTGCCGAGCGCGTGTTCGGGCGGCTGAAGGTCGATGGCTATCTGCTCGAATACGACACGCCGCGCGCCGGCGACTTTTCCCCGCTGCGGTTCTTGCCCAAGGACACAATTGCCGTCCTGGGGCTGATCAGCACGAAGGTCCCCGAGCTGGAATCAAAGGAAGAACTCAAGCGGCGGGTCGACGAAGCCGCGCGCATCATCGATCTCGACCGCCTGGGACTCAGTCCGCAATGCGGCTTCGCCACGCTCTACCGCTACGACCGCATGGGGCTGGAGCTGCAGGAGAAGAAGCTGCAGCTGCTCGTCTCCGTGGCCCGCGAAATGTGGGGCTAGCAATCCCCCAGCCGTGCACAGCGCAACGGCTTCGACTACAGTGCGCCCGGGCAAGGAAAACCTAAGGGGCAATCAGTGCAGTTGCGCGATAGTCTGGCCGGCGGGTCTCAGATCGTCGTCGAAGGCGTGAACCACCTCTATCGCCCGCCGAGTGGCCGCCCAGTGCTCGCGCTCGAGGACGTTTCGCTGGACGTGCGCCCGCGCGAGTTCCTGGCCCTACTGGGGCCCTCGGGCTGCGGCAAGTCCACTTTGCTTTACCTGATCGGCGGCTTTCTGCCGATCGAAACCGGCAAGATCCTGCTGGAGGGCCAGCCGATCGCGGGGCCCGGCCCCGATCGCGGCATCGTCTTTCAGCACTTCGCGCTGTTTCCCTGGAAGACCGTGCGCGCCAACGTGCTCTATGGCCTGGAGCGAATGGGCCTGGCGCGCGAGGAGCGGGAGCGGCGGGCCCAGAGCTTCATCGATTTGGTGGGGCTGACCGGCTTCGAGGACAGCTATCCCTCGCAGCTCTCGGGCGGCATGAAGCAGCGCACGGCGATCGCACGCACGCTGGCCATCGACCCGAAGATCCTGCTGATGGACGAGCCCTTCGGCGCGCTCGATGCCCAGACCCGCCATCTCATGCAGAGCGAGCTGCTCGCCATCTGGCGGCGCAGCCCCAAGACGGTGATCTTCGTCACCCATGACGTGCAGGAGGCGGTGTATCTGGCCGACCGCGTCGCCGTGATGTCGGCGCGGCCGGGCCGCATCAAGACCATCGTCGACATCAGGCTCGATAAGGGCGATGCCGGTATCGCCAAGAGCAAGGCCTTCATCGACACGGTGGACGAGATCTGGGGCCTCGTGCGCGATGAGGCGATCAAGGCGCAGGAGGCAAAAGTCTCGCCGTGAGTGCGCTGGTTCGCTATCTGCCGCTGCTGCTGCTGGCCGGGGCCTGGGAGCTCAGTGCGCGGCTGGGCCTGGTGTCGACGCTGGCGCTGCCGCCGCTGAGCGATGTGGTGGCGGCCTGGGTCGACATGATTAGGAGCGGCGAGCTGATCACCAACGGCGCCTCCTCGCTGTGGCGGGCCGGCGCGGGTCTCCTCCTGGCCATCGTGGTCGGCGCCGTGCTCGGAATCGCCATGGCGTGGTGGCGGCCGGTCAACGCGCTGCTGGGGCCGCTGGTGGAGATGTTCTATCCCATGCCGAAGTCCGCGCTGATCCCCGTCACAGTGCTGTGGCTGGGGTTCGGCGACGGCTCCAAGATCCTGCTCATCTTCCTCGGCTGCATGCTGCCCGTCACCATCGGCGCCTTCAACGGCGCGCGCGGCAGCGACCAGGCGCTGGTGTGGTCGGCGCGCAGCATGGGGGCGAGCCGCCTGCGCATGCTGTGGGACGTGGTGGTGCCGAGCGCCCTGCCGGAGATGCTCAACGGCATCCGCACGGCCTTGGCGCTGTCGTTCATCCTGCTGGTCAGCTCCGAGCTGATCGTGGCGCGCCAGGGCTTCGGCTACCTGATCGGCTTCCTCGGCGCCAACGGCACCTATGACGCCATGTTTGCAGTGGTTTTGACCGTGGCCTTCGTCGGCTTCGCCGCCGACCGCGCCTATCAGGCTCTTGTGCACCGGGTGCTGCTGTGGCGGGAGTAGCGCACGATCGATCCGCGGGCGCGCGGCGCGCAGCGGCCGGCGCGGCGCAAGGCGCTTGGCTAGGCTCGATCGGCTGGGGGCTTGCGCGCATTCTGCCCATTGTGGCGCTGGCGCTCGGGTGGGAGCTGTTGGCGCGCAGCGGCACGGTCACGCCCTTCATGCTGCCGGCGCTGAGCGCCGTGCTCGAGCGCATCTGGACCGACGCTGTCTCCGGCGATCTCGCACTCAATACTTCCCTCACGCTCTATCGCGCCTTGGTGGGGTTCCTGATCGCCGCCACGACCGGCATCGTGCTCGGCTTGGCCATGTCGCGCAATGTGGCGGTGCGCTGGCTGTTCGATCCGATCATATCGGTCGGGTTTCCCATGCCGAAGATCGCCTTCTTGCCCGTGGTCATGCTCTGGCTCGGCGTGTACGACGTGTCCAAGATCGCCATGGTCGTGCTCGATGCCATCTTTCCCGTGGTGACGGCGACCATCGTCGGCATTCAGGGCGTCGACCGGCATCTGCTGTGGTCGGCGCGCAATATGGGCGCAAGCGAGCGCGAGCTGCTCTGGCAGATCATGCTGCCGGCAGCCTTCCCCCAGATCATGACGGGGCTGCAGGTGGCGCTCCCCATTGCCCTCATCGTGGCGATCGTGGCCGAGATGCTGATGGGCGGCTACGGCCTGGGCGGCGCCATGGTGCACGCTTCGCGCTTTGCCGACTCGCGGGGCGTGTTCGCCGGCATCGTCGAGATCGCAGTGATCGGGTACGTCATCGTCAAGGCGATGACCCTCCTCCGCCGCCGGCTGCTCATCTGGCACCAGGAGGCGCTGGCGCCGAGCACCGCGTGATATTGCCTCTCCCCCGCGCTGATGGCGTACGGGGAGAGGTTGGCGATACGCGGGGAGAGGAGACCTACTTAATCCGCCCCGCCGCCTCTTTGACCAGAGAAAGGTCAACGTGCTTGGTCAGGTCCACCTTGGCCTTCACGAACCCCAGGTCCGCCGTCATGTCGAGGTTCTTCTGCAGGGCCTCGAGGTTGGGCAGCATGTTGGGATCGCGGTAGTAGTCCTTCTGGGTGAACAGCCAACCGAAGCGCTCGGCCGGCTGCTTGGTGACGCGCGATGCGATCTCCGCGGCTTCCTTCTGGTTGGCGGGGTCCAGATACCAGCGCACGATCCTGAGAGAATCCTCCATGAAGTCGACCATCGCCGCGCGGTTCTTGTCGAGGAACGGCTTGCGCACGGCCCAGATGATCATCTCCGTCTCGCCGATCGCCTCGCGCTGCGAGAACACCGGCTTGGCGATCTTGCGCAGCTCTGGATCCAGCGAGAAGGGCAGCACGCCCGGGATCATGTCCACCTTCTTCTCGGCCAGCATCGCCCGCATGGTCGGGAACGGCGTCTCGAGCACGGTGTAGTCGCGCTTGTCCTCCAGGCCCGCCTTGCGCAGCATGGCCCGCGTGGCCACGTCCACGGCGCTGCCCGCCGCGTTGGTGCCGATCACCTTGCCCTTGAGATCTTGCACACTCTTCACCGGCCCGTCGGCCAGCACCAGGTACTCGTGCGTGTAGCGGCCGGGCACGCCGTCGCGGAACTCGTGCGCGATCACCCGCAGATCGTCCATGCCGGCATTCTGGATGGCGATGGCGAGAGTGGAGTAGGCGAGGTTGGCGACCTCTAGCTCTCCGCTCGCCAGCGCCGTGACCATCGGCGGCGTACCGGCGAAGCGCACAGGCTCCATCGTGTAGGATTTACCCAGATACTTGGCGAGGTCCTTCTTCTCCAGCATGATCGACGCCCAGTTGGACACCGGTGCGACCCAGGACACGCGGATCTTCACGGGCTGCTGCGCGCTGGCAGGTAGCGCGCCGATGAGTGCGATCAGCGCCAAGCTCGCGAACAGTGATCTCAAGCGAAGCATCATTTGTTCCTCCCAAATCGTTCAGACATCATCGTCCAACATCAGGTGCGCCCGAGCAACCCCGTGTCAACACGGTCAGTTGGGGCAACCTACCCGGTATTCCTGCCAGGCCGTCAACGCGGTGAGGCTTGGCGGAGCCTGGGGCCTGCGTCAATCGACGTGCGCGCTTCCTTGACTGTCTGGCGATACAAATGTACCAAAATATGGGTCGACACGATAGAGGTTGTGGCGCAGGTTTGGGGCTATGCAGTGAAGAAGATCCGCGGCGTCGAATTCGAAGAGAACACCGACAACAGCATGGGATTGGAGTTCTTCAATCTGTCTCACCGCTTCGGGTATCAGTCACCCAACTGGCCTTATTTCGAGGACGTCAAGATCGAGCGCATTCACTACATGGCCAAGTCGGGTGTGCTCTCGCAGCGCATCACGACCAGCATGCACAACACCACTCATATCGATGCGCCAGCGCATGTTGTGCAGGGCACGCCCTTCATCGACGAGGTGCCGCTGCCGCACTTCTTCGGGTCCGGCATCGTCGTCTCGCTGCCGAAGGAGAAGTGGGAGCCGATCGGCTACGAAGACCTCGAGAAGGCAGCCGGCAAGCTCGTCCGCCCGCGCGATGTCGTGATCGTCAACACCGGCTGGCACCACAGGTACGAAGACAGCGAGGACTACTTCTGCTACGCGCCAGGGTTCGTGAAGTCGGCGGGCAAATGGTTCGTCGAGAAGAACGTAAAGGTGGTCGGCCACGATACGCAGGCCAACGACCACCCGCTTGCCACCGCCATCGGCCCGCAGCGCAACGGTCCGCTGCACCCGCACCTGGCCGAGGAGTACAAGGAATGGTCGGGCGGCCGTGACTGGAAGGATGATTTTCCGGAGTGGGAGCCGGTGCATCGCATCCTGTTCAAGAACGGCATTCTTGGCATCGAGAACGTCGGCGGCGACCTCGACCAGGTCACTGGCAAGCGCTGCACCTTCGCGTTCTTTCCGTGGAACTGGGATCGCGGCGACGGCTGCATCATCCGGTTGGTGGCAATCATCGATCCCAATGGAACCTATCGTATCGAGCGAGGAGAGAAAATCTGATGCTGCTCAAGCGTCTGGCAGACGCAAAGGCCTACGAGGCCCCCAACCATCGCCAGTGCTGTTCGCTGCGTCTGTTCGGGGCCGAGGCCGGCGGCCCGAAACAGTTTGTAGTGGGTCTGTCTCATTTCCTGCCCGGCGGTGGTGCCGGGCCGGACGCATCGCCCGCGGAGAAAGTCTACTGCGTCCTGGCCGGAGAGCTCACAGTGATCGCCGGAGGCAAGGAGACGGTCTTGCGCGCCAGCGACAGCTGCTTCATCGGGCCTAACGAGCCGCGCGAGATCGTCAACCGCGGTAACGAAGTGGTCAGCTTGCTCGTCGCTGTCTCAACGGCACAGAAGTGACATGACCGACTGGCTGAACAATCCGCTCTCCCTGTTCGATATTCGCGGCAAGACCGCCATCGTTACCGGTGCCTCCGGAGCGTTCGGCGCGCTGGCGGCCAAAGTGCTGGCCGGCGCAGGCGCCAACGTGGTGCTGGCCGCGGGTAAGGCGGCCGAGTTGAAAGCTGTGGCTGCCGAGTGCGAACAGCTCGGCGCCAGGGCCGAGACGATCAACATCCGCCCGAACTCCGAGAAGAACTGCGATGCCATCGTCGCTGCCGCCGTGAAGCGCTTCCGCGGCGTCGATATCCTCGTACTCGCCTCCGGCAAGAACGACGTGGCCAAGATCCACGAGATGTCGCCCGAGCGCTTCATCGACGTGATGGACGCCAACGTTACGCAGTCGTGGCTGATGGCGCGCGCCGCCGGCAAGCAGATGCTCGCTCAAGGCAGAGGCGGTAAGGTTATTCTGATGTCCTCGGCACGCGGCCTCCTGGGCCATCCGGCCGGCTACACTGCCTATTGCGCCTCCAAGTCAGCAGTCGACGGCATCACCAAGGCGCTTGGCTGCGAGTGGGGCGACAAAGGCATCACCGTCAATGCCATCGCCCCCACCGTCTTCCGCTCAGCCCTCACGGCCTGGATGTTCGAGGACACCGATAAAGCCAAGGATGTACGCAAAGGATTCTTGTCGCGCGTCCCGAAAGGCCGATTGGGCGAGCCCTCCGATTTGGCCGGCCCGTTGCTGTTCCTCGCCTCCGCTGCGTCCGATTTCTACACCGGCCACATCCTTTATGCCGACGGTGGCTACACGGCGGGGTGACGATGAAAGCCAAGCCGCGCATCCCAATGGCCTCATGGGTCACGGCATCGCGCCAGTGTTCGCGTGACGCCTAGGCCGCTTCAGACTTGAGCTCATCCAGCAGCGCTTGCTTCGTCGCCAGCAAATGCTTGATGATCAGGCGCTCCTCGGCAATAAAGCGAAGCGTCGGTACAGGCACGGAAATCGCCAACGAATTTCCGTCGGGATCACGGAACGCGACCCCAGCGGCCGAGATTCCTACGCTGTGCTCCTCGCGATCGAAGCCGACACCGCTCTTTCGCACGCGCCGGATATCAGCGAGAAGAGCATCAAGACGGGTCAGCGTGTGCGGGGTTCGGCGCTCATATGTCCGACCGATGATGCGCTCGATGTCCGCATCGGAATAGTGCGCGAGGAACGCCTTTCCGTTGGCGGTGCAGTGCAGCGGGAACGTCTCTCCAACGGCTGATACGGTGCGCAGTCGTTGCGAGCCGATCACCTGATCGATGAACACGAGGTGATCGCCCTGCAGGACCGCGAGATCGACAGTTTCGCGCAGGTCGGCTGAGAGTTTGACGATGAAGGGTCGCACGAAATAGCCGAGGTCCGTCCGGATGGACGACGCGAGCCGAAGCAGCGCAGGGCCGAGCCGGAAACGCCCGCTGGGCGAGGCCGAAACTAGGAGCTTCTCGGTTGCGAGCGCACCCACAATGCGCTGCACAGTCGAGCGTGGGAGTCCCACTCTCTTCGCGATCTGGCCGAGGCTCAGTCCGACCGGCTCGTGCTTGAGTTCGCGCAGGATCGCAGCTGCCCTAGCAATGACTTGAATTGGACTCTTGCCGGGGATTCCATCGTTCATTCTGCTGCGCTCCGGTCTGAAGATCGCGGTTCGATCTATTATCATATTATGATACATCTGACCCGACATACGGCAAACACAGCAACGAGCCAGCTTGTTTTTTCGCCGCCGTGCATAGTACGCCTGCACGGCACACAGCGATTCAGCACACAGCGGCGGCATCGTAAAGCGGATGCCACTCTCTACAAGACACGGCCAGAGGCCAGATCACACCTGCCCCACACTCCCGCGCTATCCGCTGTTTCCTTAGCGTCGCGCAGCCTGCGAGGCGGCCAGATATTTGCGAATTGTCAGATTTTCGTTCATCAGGGAGCGCAACAACGGCTCCTGGCCGTTCTCTCGATAACGGGTTTGATATTCGCCTCGGCCCGCGCCTAATGCGCTAACCGGTCAAGCCACAAGACGAGGATGGAGAGCCCACCGTTCCAGTGACGTAAATAATGCCGAGCGCGCGGGGTCGAGCTTGGCATTTGCCGGGCATATGGCACGGCAGGTCAGGTGCGGGAGTTGGCGGCCGTCAGCTCGGCTCGGCAACGCCGCGGGGCTCGGGCAGGGAGGAAAGAATCATATCGGCGAGCGACCGCAGGTATCCGCCCAGGTCGCGCCTGCGCTCACGTCCAAATGTTTTCACCCTCGTTCCGGTTTGCCGTGAAGACCTGCAGCAACGCGCTGCAACACACGCCGTGTCGACAGCCGGGTCGCCGATTACTCGACCTTCTCAGGCGCGCTAAGGTAGTCCGCATCGCTGACGGGTTCGAGCCAGGTCGTTGCTTGGCCCTTGTCGTTCGTCTCGGACAGGGCAAGGTGCACCATCATGCGGTCTGGCGCACTCCCGTGCCAATGTCGTGCATTCGGCGGGATGACAACGGTGTCACCAGGCAGCAGCACCTGCACCCCCTCGCCTTCCAGTTGGAAGCGGCCGACGCCGGACACAACGAAAAGAACTTGGCCGACGGCGTGCGTGTGCCAATTGGTCCTCGCCGCAGGCGTGAAAGAGACCAGTGTCGCGCGCATCCGCGATGGCTGCTCCGGGGCGAATACCTCATCCTGCCAGACAACGCCCGTGAACGTGGCATCCGATGCCTTTTTGGTGGGCCGGGCCGACGCCCGCATGATCCTCGAACGCATGCTGCTCTCCTTTCATTGGCTTCTGGACAGCCACTGGGCGACGCGGAGCCGCGCCCACGCTCAGACCATCAATTTTGCGATCACCTCCGCACCAAAGCGTTCGATGCGCTCGATCGATTCCTCGACCGTATCGCCGCCAAGACGGAGCGCCACATGGCGCGTGCCTAACGCCGAGAGCGCGGCAGCGTCGGCGGCCATGTCGGCCGAGCTGCCTGTGAACATGCGGCGAGCCGAGCCGTCCTGGACCTTGTGTGGGACCCACTCGAAGTGGGTTTGAACAAGCAACGCCAGATCGATGGTGGCGGGATCGCGTCCGGCAGCCTCGGATGCGCGCTTCAGATCGGCGACCCCGATGGCGAGACGCGAAGGCGTGTCGAGCGGCTTTGTCTGGCTGTTGCTGCCCGGATACCAAGCATCGCCGAATTTGACCGCGCGGCGCATTGCGGGGCCGCTTTCGCCACCAATCCAGATAGGAGGATGAGGCTTCTGCTTCGGCTTCGGATAAAACAGCACGTCCGAGAAGCTGACATGCTTGCCCTTGTATGAGGGCTGGTCCTTCGTCCACAGCTCTAGGAACGCCTCAAGATACTCATCTGTTGCCTGTCCGCGGTCTTCGAAGGGTGCGCCCAAGAGCGCGAACTCTTCCCTCATCCAGCCTGCCCCGGCTCCGACGATCAGCCGGCCATTCGAGAGCACATCGATGGTCGCCAGCATTTTCGCGGTCAGCATCGGCGGGCGGTGCGGCACCACCAGGACTGAAGTCAAGAGCCTCAAACGCTCCGTGCAACCTGAGAGAAAGGCGATCGTCGCGAGCTGATCGAAGCAGTGGCCGTGCTCAGCCGCGCCGAAAACGCCACCCTGCGCGTAGGGGTAGAGAGACTTGAAGCTCTCGGGCACAATGAGATGGTCGCTGACGGACAGGAAATCGAAACCTGCCCGTTCGGCGGCCTTCGCAACGGCCACATAATTCTCCCGGGTCGTAAAGACCCCTCTGGTCAGCGTGCTCAGTCCGAAATTCATGACCGCCTCCAAAAGATTCCGCGTTTTCCGAGCAGGCCTACATTTTCCCCTAAGCTTCTTGATAGATGTGTGCGTGCACTCCGATGACCTTTAGGATGGACGAAGTCGGTCCGCCTGAGCTGATTGGACAAGGGGTTGGCAATCGTCGAGCGCTTCGTAACCGCCTGCCCAGACGTCGTCGACCCGGGTAGCTCGACCACTCGGTTTTGCGGCACGCCGCTGGGTTTGATATCGATATCATGATGCGCGTCGCCGGCAGCGTAACAGATTGCGGCGAGAAGAAAATATAGGGTAGTGTCTATCCGTGGCTTTCCGCACATTGGCGCAAGACAAAGCCTGCCAAGACCAATGCGCCAGGTATGGCGGGTGGCCCTCCGTTCACAGCACAGAATGCAACGCCGGCACCAATGAACCTGGCGAGCATCAAGGGAGGACCGACATGCTGCATCGAGCATTCATTGTGGCGGCAGCGGCCGCCGCAGCCCTCGCGGGTCTCACGGCTACGGCCTTTGCGCAAACGCCGAAGGACTTCCCGTCCAAGCCGGTCACCCTGATCGTGCCGTTCATACCTGGACTAACGGCCGACCTGCTGTTCAGGGGCCTTGCCGAGAGCGCGTCCAAGCATCTGGGCCAGCAGGTGATCATCGACAACAAGCCGGGTGGCAGCGCCACGCTCGGTCCCGCTACGATGGCGAGCACCGCCAAGCCAGACGGCTACACGATCGGGCAGTTGGCGATCCCCGTCTTCCGTGTCCCCTACATGCAGAAGGCCACCTTCGACCCGGTCAAGGACTTCACGTTCATCATCCACTTGGGGGGCTACAGTCTGGGCGGGGTTACCATGGCGGATGGTCCGTTCAAGAAGTGGCAGGACGTCATCGACTTTGCCAAGGCCAATCCGGGCAAGCTCACCTACGCCACCGTCGGCCCTGCCACGACCAATGCGATTGCCATGGAGCTGATGGCCCGCCATTCCGGCGTGCAGTTCACGCACGTGCCGATGAAGGGGGGCGGCGAGTCGATTGCAGCCGTCCTCGGCGGGCATGTCATGATGATGGTGGAGTCGCCAGCTTGGGCGCCCATGGTCGAAGCGGGCAAGTTTCGCGCGCTCTTCATGCTCGGGAGCGAGCGCAGCAAGAAGTTCCCGGACGTGCCGATCCTGAGGGACCTCGGCTATCCGTTCGCTTTCGATTCTCCGTTCGGCCTTGCCGGCCCCAAGGGCATGGATCCCGCCGTCGTCAAGACGCTGCACGACGCGTTCAAGAAGGCCTACGACGACCCTAAGACCATTGAGCTGTTCGAGAAGTACGATTTCACCCGGCGCTACATGAACTCCGAGGACTACACGGCCTTCGTGCCGAAACTGGCCGCCAGCGAAAAGGCGGCGCTCGAGAAGATCGGCCTGGCGATGAAGTACTGACCAGGCGGATCCCGAACCTGAAGCGTAGGGGCGCCCTGCAAAGGAAGGCGACGTGATCCGCAATTCCGAGTTCTGGGGCGGCCTGTTCTGGCTGGCCGTCGGTGCCTTTGTCATCTCGGCCGGGCGCGATATGGGGCTCGGACGGCTGAATCAGCCGGGGACGGGCTTCGCCTTCTATTGGATCGGCATCCTGATGTGTGCGCTCGCGTTGGGCGTCATCGGCCAAGCCCTCGTCTACGGCGGCCCGCCGCTGGCCTCGCTCTGGGCCGGCACGCGCTGGCGCAAGGTGCTGGTGGTGATCGGGCTCCTGCTTGTCTACGGCGTGGGGTTTGAGGCGATCGGATTCATTCCCAGCACGCTGGCGCTGCTGCTGGCGCTGATGTGGTTCGTCGACCCCGTCGATTGGCGGCTGGCAGTCGTGGTTGCCGTTGTTGGCGTATTCGGCGTGTGGGCGGCACTCACCAAGTGGCTCAAGATCCAGCTACCCGCGGGTCTCCTCGCCAGCATCCTCGGGTAGCGGAGCGGGCCTATGGATATCCTTGCCGGCCTTGGCCAGGGCTTCACTGTCGCGCTGCAGCCGATCAACCTGCTTTACTGCTTCATCGGCGTCTTCATCGGCACGCTGGTCGGCGTGCTGCCGGGCATCGGCCCAGTCTCGGCCATGTCGCTGCTGCTGCCGGTGACCCTGTCTGGAACGCCCGAGTCCGGCATCATCATGATGGCCGGCATCTACTACGGATCGATGTACGGCGGCTCGACCACCTCGATCCTGGTCAATATCCCGGGCGAGGCGGCGTCAGTGGTGACATGCATCGATGGCCACGAGATGGCGAAGCAGGGCCGCGCCGGGCCGGCGCTGGGCATTGCCGCGCTCGGCTCTTTCGCCGCCGGCACCTTCGCCATCATCGCGCTGATGCTGGTGGCGCCGACGCTTGCACGCGTGGCCGTCGCCTTCGGCCCGCCCGAGTACTTCAGCTTGATGGTGCTGGGACTCACGATCTTGAGCTTCCTGAGCCAGGGGTCCATGGCCAAGTCGCTGCTGATGGCCGCGTTCGGCATCGTGCTGGGCCTCATCGGCATGGATCAGATCACGGCTCAGACGAGGCTTACCTTCGACCGGCTGGAGCTTCTCGACGGTATCGGCCTGGTGCCGGTCGTTATGGGCCTGTTCGGCGTGGCCGAGATCCTGTCGAATCTCGATCGCGAGCTCAAGCGCGAGGTAATCAAGGCCCGGATCGGCGGGCTATGGCCCTCGCTCGCGGATTGGACAGCAGCGAAGTGGGCGATCCTACGCGGCACGGTGCTTGGCTTCTTCCTCGGCATCCTGCCGGGAGGCGGGGCGGTGATCGCTTCCTTTGCCGCCTACGCGCTGGAGAGGAAGCTCTCCGACACCCCGGAGCGCTTCGGCAGAGGAGCGATCGAAGGTGTTGCCGGACCCGAGGCCGCCAACAATGCGGCGGCGGGCGGGGCGTTCATACCGCTGATGACGCTCGGCATTCCGCCCAACGTGGTGATGGCGCTACTGCTCGGAGCGTTCGTCATTCATGGCCTGCAGCCCGGCCCGCTCATGATGGCGCAAAGGCCCGATCTGTTCTGGGGCATCATTGCCAGCATGTATATCGGCAACGCCATGCTGCTCGTACTCAACATGCCGCTGATCGGCATGTGGGTGCAGGTCTTGAAGTTGCCCTACCGCATCTTGTTCCCGCTGATCTTGATGTTCTGCGTCGTCGGCGTGTTCGCATCCGGCAACGCCGTATTCGACGTGTTTGTGATGGTCCTGTTCGGCGTGCTCGGCTACCTGATGCGCAAGTTCGGCTATGAGCCGGCGCCGCTGGTCCTGGCCTTTGTGCTGGGGCCGATGTTGGAGAACAATCTCAGAAAGTCGCTGATCCTGTCGCAAGGCGACTTCACTATCTTCATCGAGCGGCCGATCTCGGCGGTTTGCCTGGTGCTGGCAACGGCAGCCCTGGCCGCGCCCCTGCTGCCGACGCTGGCGCGGCGCCGCGCCCGCCTCGCCACGGATCAGACCTGAGCGTTGTCAGGTGCAGATCTCAGAAGTGTAAGTCGTATTTGACCCTGGCAGGACCTGTCACTCCCGAGGTGGGATTGCACCCACCGCCTACCGTTAGCGGACCCCCTTGCGGCTGGCGTAGGCTGGGCGCAGCCTGTATACAGGAATGAGGTCTGTGAACAGGCTCGCACGTCGCCATCGCTCGAGAAACAGTTACAAAAAAAAGCAGGGTCGGCGAACGAAAAGGCCTCGGGAGCCCTATTGCGCTGTAGGCAGCTCGCGCACTTGGGCAGGGAGGAAGGCCGATGCAGCGGAGCGCCGACCGCATCCTGACCACGCACGCCGGCAGTCTGCCGCGGCCGCCCGACCTCACGCGCATGATGTGGGACCTCCTCGACCAGAAGCCGGTCGACGAGACGCGCTTGCAGGCACGCGTGACGCAAGCGGTCGCGGAGGTCGTCGCACGGCAGCGCGAGGCGGGCGTCGACATCGTCTCGGACGGCGAGATGAGCAAGGTCGGCTTCAGCAACTATGTGATGCAGCGCTACAGCGGCTTTGCCAACCGCGCGCAGTTCGTGGCCACCGATCTCGGCGACTTTCCCGAAATCGTGAGCAAGCTGTTCGTTGAGAACGAGGGCGGGCAACACCTGGTGCTGCCCAACGTGGAGGGCCCGATCGAGCTGCGCGACCGCGACGCGGTCCAACGCGACATTCTCAACCTCAGGGCTGCGCTCGGGAGTCGGCCGCCGGACAGCGCCTTCATCGCCGCGGTCACACCCGGGCAGATGCTGTTCAACTTTCCGAACCTCTATTACCCGACGCCCGAGGCCTATCTCGAAGCTGCGGCCAAGGCGTTGAGCATCGAGTACCGCGCGATCGTGGATGCCGGTTTCAACCTGCAGCTCGACGCACCCGATCTTGCGATGCGCGCGCACTGCTGGACCGGCGCCGCCGGCGCGGCCGATATCAAGAACTACGTGCCAGTGGCGATCGAGGCGATGAACGAGGCGACGCGCGGCCTACCGCCGGAGAAGCTGCGGCTGCATCTGTGCTGGGGCAATTACGCGGGCCCGCACCACCATGACGTCGAGCTCAAGGAGATCATCGAGCCGGTGCTGAAGACGAACGCCAGCTTCATCTATTTCGAGGCCGCCAATCCGCGCCACGCGCATGAGTGGGAGGTGTGGGAACAGGTGAAAGTCCCCGACGGAAAGGCGCTGATCCCCGGGGTGATCGACACGCTCACCAACCACGTCGAGCATCCGCGGCTGGTGGCGCAGCGGCTCGAGAAGTTCGCCGGGATCGTCGGCAGGGAGAACGTGATCGGCGGCACCGATTGCGGCTTCGGCACCTTTGTCGGCTGGTCCGGCTGCGATCCGAAGGTGGCATGGCTCAAGCTCGAGGCGCTGGCCCAAGGTGCCCGCATCGCCTCGGACAGGCTTTGGAAGCATCGGCAGGTACATCCGCGTGTAGTAGGGGAGGAAAAGGTGGCAAAGCATGCCAAGGGCCCGTTTAGAGCGGACCATGTCGGCAGCCTGTTGCGCCCGGCCAGACTGCAGCAGGCCCGCGTGCAGCGGCTGCGCAAGAACATCACGCAGGAGCGCCTGCGCGAGATCGAAGATGATTGCATCCGCGAGGTGGTGAAGCTGCAGGAAGATGCCGGCCTGCAAGGTATCACCGACGGGGAGTTGCGCCGCGACTATTGGCATCTCGACTTTCTCACCCGCATCGGCGGCGTGGAGTTCGAGGAGGGCCACAACCCTCTGAAGTGGCACCGTCTCGACGGCGTGCAGCTCGAATGGGTGCCCCCGGAGGTGAAGGTCCATGCGCGCCTTGCACGACCGCAGCCGATACAGCTCGACGACTTCAAGTTCTTGAAATCGGTGACGACCAGGGCCGCCAAGATCTGCATCCCCTCGCCATCGATGATGATCGTGCAGGGCGGCGAGAAAGTGATCAATCGGCAGGTCTACCCCGACCCTGACCTTTTCTTCGTCGATCTATCGCGGGTTTACGCGGAGGAGATCGCTGATCTTGCAAGGGCGGGCTGCAAGTACCTACAGCTCGACGATACTTTTCTCGCTTTCCTGTGCGACGAGAAGATCGGCGCCGCCTTCGGTCGCAGCGGCGAGGACACCAAGAAGATGGCCCGCCTGTCGGCGCGACTCATCAACGACGCGATCAAGGATCGTCCCTCGGATATGGCCGTCTGCATCCACCTATGCCGCGGCAACTACCAAAGCTCGTGGCTCAGCGAAGGGGGATATGACCCGGTCGCGGAAATACTCCTCGGCGAGATCGATGTGGACGGCTACTTCCTGGAATACGACGACGAGCGCTCGGGCAGCTTCGCTCCGCTGCGTTTCCTGCCCAAGGGAAAGAAGGTCGTGCTCGGGCTCGTGACGTCCAAGCATGCACAGCTCGAGTTGATGGACGCCCTCAAGCGTCGCGTCGACGAGGCCGCGAAGGTCGTAGCACTCGAGCAACTCGCCATCAGCCCGCAATGCGGATTTTCGTCGACCGCAGACGGCAACGTCATTTCGGTGGAAGGCCAGATCGAGAAGCTGCTGCTTTGCGTCAAGGTCGCACGAGAGGTCTGGGGCGGGGTGGCCAACTGAGCCGATCCGCCCCAGTCCGCCGCAACCGGCCGAGATTGCCGGGAGCGCCTGCGAGAAAATGAGTGGACGAAGAGGAGGAACCCATGGACAGAAGAACTTTCGTGAAGGGCAGCGCTGCGGTCGTCGGCGCCACCACGCTGTCGGGGCGGATCCATGCCCAGGCGGCGGCTCCGGACAAGATCCGTTTCGGCTATGCGATCACCCAGTCAGGCCCTTTGGGGCCGGGCGCCGAGTTGACGACGCTGTCGCAGTACAAGCTTTGGCAGAAGCGTGTGAATGATGCCGGCGGCATTGCCCTCAAAAAGTTCAACAAGAAGGTCCCGATCGACTTGATCGGCTACGACGACCAAGGCAAACCGGATGAGTTGCTCAAGCTCACGGAGCGTCTGATCGATTCGGACAAGGTCGACATGATACTGAGCCCCTACGCCACCCACATGAACCTGGCGTCGGCGCCGCTGGTCAACAAGCATCAGTATCCGGTGATCCTTTCGACGTCCGCCGCGGCGCGGCTTTACGAGCTGGCACCGCAGCTGCCTTACGCCTTCTGGCACCTGGTGCAGCCAAACGAGGCAACCCATCCAATCTCGGCGATGATCGCCGGCTTCAAGAAGGAAAACAAAATCAAGGGCCGTGTGGCGGTGATCCATCCGGGGGTACAGCTCGGCGTCGAGCTGCACGCGGCTTTCCTCGAGGCGGCGAAGAAGGACGGGCTCGAGATCGTGCTGAGCAAGAGCTATCCGTTCGGCGCCTCGGATCTCCAACCGCTGATCCGCGAGGTGATGGCGTCCAATCCGGATGCCCTGGTCGCCTTCAGCTATCCGCCGGACACCTTCATGCTGACCGAGCAATGCCAGATCGTGGGCTTCAACCCGCAAATCATGTATCTGGCGATCGGCACTCCGTTCCCAACCTTCAAGGCCAAGTTCGGCAACAAGGTCAACGGCATTCTGTTGTACGGCGGCATCGACCCGGGTCAGGCGGGCCTGGACGAGTACCACAAGGCACACCGCGCGATGTTCAACCGTGAATCGGAAGCGGGGGCAGTCAGCGTTTATGCCTGTCTCGAAATCACGCAGCAGGCGATCGAAACGGTCGGCGAAATCGATCGCAAGAAGATCCGCGACGTGATCGCGAGCGGCACGTTCCAGACCATCTGGGGCGAGATCAAGTACAAGAACCAACTCAATGCCGACCCCTGGGCAGTCGGCCAGTGGCAGAATGGCGAAGTCGTCGGCATCTACCCTGCAAACAAGAAAGGCGCGCGACCGGTGCAGTTCCCGAAGCCGGCATGGACCTAGCTTGCCGGTCAGGAACCGGCTCGCCGAGGCCATCACCCGTTCGCCGGACCGGCGGCTGCGAACATAGATGTTGCAGTCGTCGGCGTACCGGCAGAAGCGGAGACCCCGACGGGCCAGCTCCTTGTCGAGATCGTCCTCTCGCTGGCACACTTCGTCCATCACATGCATCGTTGCAGCTGGGCTTTCGGGCTCTGTCACCGCCCCGACCGGTTCGGCCCCACGGTCGCCCTCACTGATTGGAATCCTGAGGCTCCGGTTGGACAGGGTCAATTGTCCCAGTGCCGGCGACGACACGTGTGGAAGTACCCCACCGAGCCGTCGTCATCGAGAACCGCGGTGGTGCGGGCGGCAACGTCGGGGCCGCCGCGGTCGCGCGTGCTGCGCCCGTCGGCTACACCCTACTGCTCAACGTCTCAAGCCACGTGATCAATACGAGCCTTACCGGGAACCTCCCATACGGTCCCATCAGGGATCTTAGCCCGATTTCGGAGTTGGCCTCCTACATGCTGGTACTGGTGCTGCACGCTTCAGCGCCGACGACGCTGCCCTGGTGACCGGCGTGAACCCCGGCTTGCGATTTTCGCATGATCGGGTCGCAGTTTTCTCAGCCGAGGTCGGGGCCTGCGCTCGTTGACCTCGCTGGCGATTAGGTCAATGCTGTGCCGCAAGCAAGAACGACCCCCTTGGAGGAAACCAATGACTACGCGGAAGCGCCTTTCGCGGCGCGAGGTTATGGCGGGTGCCGGCGCGGCTCTGGCGACGGGCGTGACGGGATTTCCCGCAATCAGCCACGCCCAGGCCGACGCCATCAAGTTTGGTCACCTGACCCCGCGCACGGGCTTTCTCGGCGTGCTCGGTGACTATGCCGTGATGGCGGCCGACATGGCGGCGGACGAGATCAATGCCGCAGGCGGCGTGCTGGGGCGCAAGATCGACCTCATCAAGGAAGACTCGGTCAACCCGCAGACCGCCTCCACCAAGGCCGAGCGCCTGATCGAGCGCGACAAGGTGGCCTGCATCATCGGCGAGATCTCCTCGGCGTCCTGCCTGACCATCGCGCAGGTGGCCCAGCGCACCAAGAACCTGTTCGTCAATACTGGCGGCAACTCCGACGCGCTGCGCGGCTCCAACTGCAACAAGTACATGTTCCACGTCGAGAGCCAGAACTCGATGTACGTGAAGACCGTGGGACGCGCGCTGCTGGCCGCCAACATGGTCAAGGGCAAGAAATGGTATTCGCTGACTGCCGACTACGCGTTCGGCCATGACCTGCTCAGGGTGGCCAAGCGGTTCATGGAGCAGAACGGCGGGCAGTTCGCCGCCGACGAGCTGGTGCCGACCGACTTCTCGGATTTCTCCACCATCCTGACCAAGATCAAGAGCTCCAAGCCAGACCTTGTCGTGTCCAATCTCGCCGGCAACCAGATCACCAACTTCCTGAAGCAGTACTCCGAGTTCGGCATCGACTTTCCGGTGGCCGGCTTCGGTTTCGACACCGCCGTGGCCTGGGGCGCGGGCAAGGGCAACTTCTTCGGCACCTGGCCGCTCGTGTGGCATCACCTGATCGACACGCCAGGCTCCAAGAAGTTCGTCGCCGACTT
Source organism: uncultured Alphaproteobacteria bacterium (assembly GCA_963827545.1). GTDB lineage: Bacteria > Pseudomonadota > Alphaproteobacteria > Rhizobiales > Hyphomicrobiaceae > AWTP1-13. The sequence continues at coordinate 71,246 of CAWHBI010000005.1, read as the reverse complement.
CACCGCCCGCTACAAGAAGCCGCCCGAGAACCAGGCCTGGGGCGACTACATCTCGCTCAAGATCCTCACCCAGGCCATGAACGACGCCAAGTCGATCGAGGCGACCACGATCATCGAGCACCTCGAGAAGGGGCCGAAGTTCAACCTGCTCAAGACGCGCGAGGGCTACTTCCGCAAGTACGACCACCAGCTCATGCACGAGATGTACGCGGTGGAGGCGCTGAAGGCCAACGAGCTGAAGAACCAGTGGGACATCTACAAGCCGAGCGCGCCCGTCCCGGCCCCCAGCGAACCGCTCGAGATCATCGCTGCAACGGTGGAAGAGAACGTCTGCAAGATGGATGCGTGAGGCTGCGCGCCTTGTCTGAGGCGCGAGTACCGGCAGTCCCGGGAGGAGCGGCGCACCACCCCTCTCGAGGCGCAGCGCGATCCCGCCGGAGCATGGCACAGTGACGACGACACTGTTGGTGCAGCAGGTGCTGAACGGCCTGCTTGACGGCGTCTACTACCTGCTGATCGCGCTCGGGCTCTCGCTGATCTTCAGCCTCGGCGGCATCGTCAATCTCGCCCACGGCGGCTTCTTCGCCATCGGCGCATACCTGACGGTGACGATGGCGGACTACCTGGGCTTCGGCGGTGCCTTCGTGGCGGCACCAGTCACCGTCGCGCTGCTGGGGGTGCTGATCGAGCGCTTCCTGTTCCGACGATTCTATCGCGCCGATCCCATCCTTTCGCTGCTGCTGACATTCGGGCTCGCAATGGTGGCCGAGCAGACGCTGCGCTGGATCTATGGCGCCGCGCCGCTCTCCTTCGCCATTCCGCAGATGCTGCGCGGCCAGGTGTGGATCGGCGACTTCAGCTATTCCTACTACCGCACAATCCTGCTGGGCGTCGCCGTTCTGTGCGTCACCGGGCTGTGGCTGCTGCTCAACCGCACCGCGTTCGGGCGCGTGGTGCGGGCCGGCGTGCAAAACCCCGACATGGTCGGCGCGCTCGGCATCTCGCTGGAGCCCTATATGGCGGCGGTGGCCGCGCTCGGCATCGGGCTGGCGGGGCTCGCCGGAGTGCTGTTGGCGCCCATCTACGCCGTGCACCCCGCAATGGGGCAGGAGATCATCACGCCGGCGTTCGTGGTAGTGGTGATCGGCGGGCTCGGCTCGTTCTGGGGCGTAGTGGTGGCGGCGCTGCTGGTCGGGCTGGTCAAGGGGCTCATCATCGCTTTCGGCTACACCGCGTTCTCCACCGCCGCCATCTATCTGCTGATGATGCTGATCCTGCTGTTCCGGCCGCGCGGCCTGTTCGGCGAGCGCATCCAGCGCTTCGAGTGAGGGCGGCGATGCTGCGCGACCGCTCTCCTCCGCTGATCGCCGCGACCGCGCTGGCCGTACTGCCGTTCTTGCTGGATCGGCTCGGCCTTGGCATCACCTCGGCGACCGAGGTTGTCATCTTCGCCATGGCATGCATGGCGCTGAACATTCTCGTCGGCTACACGGGCCTCGTCTCGTTCGGCCATGGCGCCTGGTTCGGTCTCGCCGCCTACATCGCCGCCCTGCTGCAGCGCGAAGTGACGCCCGGGTCGATGCTGGTGCCGGTCGTGACGGCGCTGATCAGCGTTGCCGTCATCTCAGCCACCTTCGGCTACTTGATCCTGCGACGCCGCGGCGTCTACTTCTCGCTGCTCACGATGGCGCTGGCCGCGATGATGTATGTCGTCGCCTTCCGCTGGACGGCGGTGACGGGCGGCGAGAACGGGCTCGGCGGCATCGTGCGGCCGGAGGTCGTCGGCTTCCGCCTCGAAAACAACATGACCTATTACGGCCTGGTCGCTTCGATCGCCTTTCTGGTCGTCTATCTGCTTTGGCGCTTTCACGGCTCGCCCGCCGGCCACGTGCTGATCGCCATCCGCGAGAACGAGCAACGCGCGCAGTTCATCGGCTACCCCACCAATCGCTACAAGCTGGTCGCGTTCACGCTGTCGGCGACGCTGACCGGCTTGGCCGGTTGCCTGCTGCTGTTCAACAATCGGATGACGTCGGCCGATCCGATCTCGGTGGCGTTCTCGGGCGAGCTGCTGGCCATGGTGGTGATCGGTGGCATGCGCTCGTTCCTAGGCCCCGCGCTCGGCGCCCTGTTCTTCGTGATCTTCCGCGACTACCTGTCCGGCATCAGCGAGAACTGGCTGCTGTGGTTCGGGCTCCTGTTCGTTGGCTTCGTGCTGTTATCGCCTACGGGCCTCGTCGGCGTCGCGGGCCGCCTGCGCGCGCCCTTCCGCAAGAAAGTCGTGGAGGCCGCGGCGATGGCGGGACGCAAAATCGGCGATGCGACGCTGCCGGAGTTCTTGAAACCCGCGTCGCATCAGGACGGGCTGGTGCTAACCACGCAGGGGATCGCCAAGCACTTCGGCGGCATCAAGGCCGTGGAGGGCGTGACGTTCTCTGTGCGCGACCGCACGCTGCACGCCCTGATCGGCCCCAACGGTGCCGGCAAGACCACGGCCTTCAATGTCGTGTCGGGCATGTTCCCGCCCGACGCCGGATCGATCCGGCTCGGCGCGCGCACCATCTCCGGCCTGCCGCCGGACGCGATCTGCCGGGCAGGCATCGGCCGCTCGTTCCAGATCACCAACCTGTTTCCGACCCTGCCGATCGCAGAGAACATCCGTCTGGCCGTGCAGGCGCGCCATCCGCGCCGCTTCGACCTTTGGACCAGTGCGCGCGCCATCGCCGAGATCGAGGCGGAGACGGCGGCGCTGATCGGCTATCTCGGGCTCGAAGGCATCGAGAGCGCCGAAGCGGGCGCCTTGTCCTACGGTGGCCAGCGGCTGGTCGACATGGGGCTGGCGCTCGCCACCAAGCCGCGCCTGTTGCTGCTCGACGAGCCGCTGGCGGGACTTGCCATGGCGGAGCGCGAGCGCATCGGCGCGCTGGTCAAGAAGCTCTCCGCCGACGTGCCCGTGCTGCTGGTGGAGCACGACATCGACCGCGTATTCCGGCTCGCCGACCACGTGACCGTCATGAACGAGGGCCGCGTGCTGCTGGACGGCACGGTCGAGGAGGCGCGATCCTCCAAAAGGGTGCAGGAGGTCTACATCGGCTCGGGCGCGGCGCACGTGGCCTCGAAGGAGCGCGTCAGCGCCGCCGGTACCAAGGCGCTGCTCACGCTGGATCGCATCAATACGTTCTACGGCAAGAGCCATATCCTGAGCGACGTCTCGCTGGAGGTGCACGAGCACGAGGTGGTGGCCCTTCTTGGACGCAACGGCGCAGGCAAGTCGACGCTGCTGAAGTCGCTGGTGGGAATCGCGCCGCCGGCAACGGGCAGCATCAGGCTCGACGGGGAGGAGATCGCCCGGCTGCCTTCGGCGCGCATCGCGCGGCTCGGCCTCGGCTATGTGCCGCAGGGGCGCGGCCTGTTCGCGGGCATGACGGTGGCGCACAACCTCGAGCTCGGCCGGCTGAAACGCCAGACCGGGATCGGCGTGCGGTGGGATCTCGACCGCATCCTGGCGTATTTCCCGCGCATCGGGGACCGACTGCAGACGCCCGCCGATTTCCTCTCTGGCGGCGAGCAGCAGATGGTGGCGGTGGCCCGTGCGCTGTCGGGCGACATCCGCGTGCTGCTGCTCGACGAGCCGTTCGAGGGGCTGGCCCCGGCGGTGGTCGAGCAGCTGTTCGAGAGCTTCGACAAGCTGCGCCAGGAGGTGGCGATCGTGATCGTCGACCACCACCTCGATCTGGCACTTGCCCTCTCCGACCGCACCGTTGCCCTGGAGCGCGGCCAGGTGCAATGGACGGGCGAGTCCAAGGCGCTCCGAGACGACCTCGAATTGAGGCGCAAGGTGCTGTGGCTCTGAGCACCGCGACATGGGGCTCGTCAACCACCAATGCAGAGCGCGAATAGTAGCGGACCTCCTCGCACTGCTCTGCCGCCCGTGGTGCGGGAGCCGTTGGCCGACGTCGCCACATTGTCCGCCACCCCCTCAACACCGCGGCCCAAGCAGTGCTGGCTTCTTCGACTTGCAGGAACCTTGTATGCTGCCAAAAACTCGGGGAGATGCGCATTGCCGGAGCCCATTGACGAGCAGGTGCGCGCGTTGGAGCGCTTCCGCACCGGCTGGCCGCTCAAGATCACAGCGTTCGCTGGCGCGGGCAAAGCCACGACACCCGGGCTGCCGGCGTAGGAGAGAGCGATGGACCTGCTGTTGGAAGGCAAGCTGCGGATCGGCCTCATCACCATCCATCGCCGCACCGAGCCCGCGGCTGGGCCTTGGATGCCGAGCATCGGCGAGCTGCGCGAGCTGGTCGAGCTGGTTGATAGCTCCGGCTACGACTCGCTCTGGTGCGGCGACCACATCTCTTTTCCGATGGCGATCCTCGATCCCTTACTGCAGCTGGCGCAGGCCGCCGTCGTCAGCCGGCGGCTGATGTTCGGCACGTCGGTCTATCTCCTGCCGCTGCGCCATCCGGTGCCAGTGGCCAAGCAGGTGGCAACCCTCGATCACTTAACCGAAGGGCGCTTCATCTTCGGCGTCGGCGTGGGCGGCGAGTTCCCAAGGGAGTACGAGGCGTGCGGGGTGCCGCTCAAGGAGCGCGGGGCGCGGCTTGGGGAGGCTATTCCGCTCTTGCGCAGGCTGTGGAGCGGCGAGCCGGTGACGCATGAGGGACGCTTCTATCAGCCCTTCAATAGCGTGCCGATGCAGCCGCCTGCGCGGCAAGCTGGCGGGCCGCCGATCTGGTGCGGTGGGCGTTCGGACGGCGCGCTCTCCCGCGCCGGGCGCCTCGCTGACGGTTGGATCGCCTACGTGGTGACACCGGAGATGTACAAGTCAGGCCTCGACAAGATCGCGGCGGCGGCCAAATCGGCCGGACGGGCCGAAGCGAGGTTCGGCACCGGCCATCTCCTTTTCACGCGGCTCGACGACACTTACGAGAAGGCGCTCGATGCGGCCACGGTGTCACTGAGCCACCGCTATGCCATGGACTTCCGCAAGGCGGCCGAGCGCTACGCGGCGCTCGGCTCACCGCAGCAGATTGCGGACCGCATACGTGCCTTCCACGCAGCCGGCGTGCGCCACATCACCCTCGACCTCGTTGGCCCTTACGAGGAGCGCAACCGCCAGATCGAACGGATCGCACGCGAGGTATTCCCGCTGCTCAAGGATTTGCGGTAGGGCGGCCATGAGCGAAAAGTTGCCAACATGACCATCAGCGTGGGTCTTGGACTGATGGAGTTTCCGTTTGCGGGAGCGCGCGAGTATTGGCGCTGGGTCGACCTGTGCGAGGAGGGCGGGGTCGACTCGATCTGGCAGACGGATCGACTGCTGAGCCGCGAACCTATGCTCGAGTGCATGTCGGTGATGGCGGCGCTGGCGGGTCGCACGCGGCGGCTCAAGTTCGGAATGAACGTGGTGTCGCTGGCCCTGCGCGATCCGGTGCTGCTCGCCAAGCAGTGCGCCACCATCGACGTGCTATCCGAGGGCCGCCTGCTGCCGGCCTTCGGCATCGGCAGCCCACGCGCGCCGGAGTGGCACGCGCTGCACATCGACACCAAGACGCGTGGGCGCAAGACCGACGAAGCGCTCGAAGTCATTGGCCGGCTGTGGCGGGAAGAGAGCGTTGATTTCGTCGGCGAGCATTTTCTGCTGACGGGCGCGAGCATCTTGCCCAAGCCGGTGCAGGTTGATCTGCCGATGTGGATCGGCGGAGGCTCGGAAGCCGCGATCCGGCGTACGGCGCGTCTCGGCACCGGTTGGCTTGGCGGGCCGGAGACGCCGCAAGAAGCCGGCAAGATCGTTGCTGCCATCCGCGCGGCGCTACCAGAGACGGGGCGGAGCATCGACGAGGACCACTATGGCGCAAGCTTCCCGTTCCACTTCGGCCGGGCCGCCGACCAAATCCTCGAGCGCCCCATGCAGGCCTACGAGAAACGCACCAGTCGGGACCCGCGGGGCTATTTCGCGATCGGCGATGCAGATGCAATCGTGTCGCGCATCGCCGAGTACGTCGAGGCCGGCGTTGCCAAGTTCGTGCTACGGCCGGCTGCGGTGGGCGACGAGGCTGTAATGAGCCAGACGCGGCGGCTCATCGAGGAGGTGCTGCCGATCGTGGCGGGCCGCTGGCCCAAGCCGGCGAAGAAACAGGCGCGAGGATAGAGACACAGGTTGTATCGACGCCGCAGCATCGATAACCGAGCAGGCCTTGGACAAAGGTCGCTTCGGGCAGCGTGAGCGAATACCCACGCTAGGCTCCTCGCGAGCCCAACACCAAACAGCCGCCCCCCGAACATAGAGTTGGCGCAAGTCTACTGTTATCTTTCAATGCTGTAGGCGGTGAGGATGACGAGCTGGCCACGATGTCCGAAGCCGCACCCGCTACGGCAGGCACTCAAATCGGCAGTCTCGTCAGGCTCCTTGGAGTTAGCGCGGCAGCAGTGGGGCTCTTGTTTGCCGTCGTTTTCATGTTCATTCCCGAACTCGATCTGCTGGTCAGCAGTTTCTACTTTCGCAGTGACGGCACATTTGCCGCTGCGCACCGGGGCAGCGACGCGCAGCATCTGCGTCATGCCCTGATCTGGTTCTTGTACGCCTGCACCGGGCTCTGCCTTGCGGGACTGCTTGCAACGCGCGTCTCAAGGCGCGCATGGCTATCGTTCCGGTTCTCGCAATGGTTGTTTCTGGCCCTTAGCCTCGGAGTAGGTCCCGGCCTGGTCGCCAACGTCGTGCTCAAGGATCATTGGGGCCGGGCGCGGCCGAAACAGCTCGTCGAGTTTGGTGGAATAAGGACCTTCTCGGGACCCCTCGTTCCTTCCGACCAGTGTGCGAGAAATTGCTCGTTCGTCAGCGGCGAGGCGTCGTCGGTCTTCATGCTCTTCTATGCCGCCGCCCTGGTTGTGCCCCAGGTGTCGGGCGTGCTGATCGTGGCCGGGACACTGGGCGGCCTGGCCGCCGGGGCAATCCGCATCGCACAGGGCGCGCATTTCCTGAGCGATGTCGTGTTTGCAGGCGTCCTCATGGCGCTGACGGCCGTCATCTTGCACGAATTGCTGTTCGGCATGCTGTCGGCCACAGTTCTCGACCGCGAATAGATGAAGCCAATCCCCCGTGGTAACAGCGCCCCCCGCCGAGTGCACCGCACCCCGGACTGGCGCCCTCAAGGCGACCCGCAAGCAGGGCGCGGTTGGCCCAGACTAGGCGCCACACTGCGCCAGACTACGGCTTGCCCCCATCGTGCGACCCGTTCGAGGGCCGCTAGCTGCGGGTAGTGGGCAAGATCGGCCTCGGAGCCGAATACCCATACCCTCTCACGCCGGCACAGGGCGTCGGCGAACGCTCGCGTCGTCATCAGAATGCTTGACTCGCGCACCGAGTCGAATGCGGCCGCCTCCGCAAGCTCCTTGCGCCAAGTATCCTTGCTCTTGACCAACGCCAGGTCGTCCCAGCGCTCGACGACCCCGATCGGACGGCGAAGGCGCAAATAGAAGGACGCGCTGAAGGGGTAGTGGCCGAGCGCGATGACATGATCATCGTTGCCCAGCTGCGGGCGGATCATGGCCGCGAGCCCCTTGATGTCTGACCGCTCGTGGAGCGCGGCGCCGACAAGCGCCGCGAGACACAGGAGGGCCGCCACCGCTGCCGTGCTGAGGACCCAGGAGCGGGCGTTGAACTCGCCGCCCAGACCGGCCAGCCGATGCGCGACGAGCACGGCGAGAGGCGGCACCGCAGGCAGCACATAGCCCACCAGCTTGGAGCTCGGTATGGAGAAGAAGACGACAACAGCGGCGAGCCAAATCCACATCAGCACGCGGACTTCGGGTTGCAGGCCGCCTGCGTTTCGCTGCTTGTGGATCGCAGTCGCCAGAAACAACGACCACGGCAGCGTCAGCCCTAAGAACACCGGCAGGTAAAACCAGAATGCGCGCTCATTGTTGAAACCATGCGCCGAGAAGCGCTCGAGGTGGTGGTGCACGAAGAAGTATTCCAGGAAACCTGGATAGCGCGCATGCATCAGCGCGAACCATGGCACGACGATCAAGGTGAAGAGCGCCAGCCCGGGGAGCGAGATGAGGCGGACAATGACAGCCGATCGTCCCAGGGAAATCAGCCAAGCCAACAATACGATAGCCGGGATGACGGCGCCGATCAGGCCCTTGGCAAGCACACCGAGCGCGGCAAAAAAGTAGGCGCCAGCCAACGACAGACGATGCGGTCTCTCGCTGTCGGCGCTGAACACCGCATTGGCCGCACATAGGATGGTGCAAGTGATGCAGGCCGAGACCAGCATGTCCAAGTTGGCGAATTGCGCGCAGCCATAGAAGAGCGGTGTCGTTGCCAGCACGATCAGGGTGATCCGTGCAGCAGCTGCATTGCTCCAGCGCCGCGCGAACAGATAGACGGCGAAGGCAGTGCCCGTCGCCGCGAGCAGCGAGGTCAGCCGGGCAGCCCACTCGTTGACGCCAAAAAGGGCGAGCGCCACGGTTGCCAGCCAATAGAACAGCGGCGGCTTGTGAAAGTAAGGCAGGGTGTCGATCGTAGGGATGAGCCAGTTGCCCGACCAGAGCATCTCCCACGCGACACCTGCATAGCGGCCTTCGTCGGGCAACGACAGCGGCCGCACCCAGGCCGTCGCCGCCAACCAGGCGAAGAGCCAGAAAACCACCAACGCATCTGTCCTGGTTTCACTGGGACTGGGGGCCGATGGAGCGGGCCGCTGTGGCGGTGCGCTGTGCTGCAGGGAGCTGTGCAAAGTCTCGAGCCGCCTGTGCTCAGGACGTTGGCGCTCCTCGCGACCCGCCTCCATGGAACCTACTTCGTGGTGGCGAACGGGTTGCGGAAGCCGCCCGGATAGTCGCCACCACCGCCTCGCGCGAGGCCGGCGCCCCCCGCCGGCCGCGGGGCAGGTGAGGCAGACGGCAGCGGAGTAACCGACGACGCCCCACGCCCGCTGTGGTGGCTGAGCTCACCAGGATTGGTGAGGTCGGGCACTTTCCAGCCGTCCAAATCGTATTCGGCCATGCACTGCTCGACGAAGCCCTTGAGCTTGTCGGCCGTGCCCAGCGCCTGCGCGCCAAACAGCACGTAGCGGCGGATCTCCTCGGTCGAGCCGCCGTAGTTGATCTCGTACAGCTCGTGGCGGCCGCCGAACTCGCTGCCGATCGCATCCCATAGCAGCTTCAAGAGCTTTACGCGGTCGACGGCGTCGTAGCCGTTGGAGCCGCGCATGTACTTGTCGAGATAGGGACGGATGGCCGGGTTCTTGAAGTCGCGCGAGGACGAGTTGAGGTAGATGAGGCCCGACGCCACCGTCTGCTCGATGATGTACTTCACCTTGGTGTAGGCCATTGTAGAGGTGATCTGGTAGGCGCCGGCGGGCTCGATGTCGGGCAGCAGGTAGTCGCCGATCCAGGGCTTGGGGTTGCGCACCATGGCCTCGGTGAGGCCCCAGAACAGGTTGCGCCACACCAGCACCTCGCCGACGTTGGCCTGCACGCCGCGGAAGTCCTTGGAGCCGGTGGCCTCCACTGCCTTGAGCAGCAGGCCGGCGATGAAGTCGAGCTTGACCGCGAGCCTGGTGCAGCCGTGCAGCAGCGCACGCGGCAGGAAGCCGGTCTGCGGGAAGAAGTTGTTCGCCTTGTCGACGTCGCCGTAGCAGAACACGTTCTCCCAGGGCACCAGCACCTTGTCCATGATGAACACGGCATCGTTCTCGTCGATGCGGGAGGACAGCGGGTAATCGAAGGGGCTGCCCATCACGGTGGAGGTCATCTCGTAGGACGGACGGCAAATCAGCTTCACCCCGGGCGCGCCCGTCGGGATCATGAAGATCGCGGCGAAGCTCTTGTCGCCCACCGGAATGAGCCCATGGTGCGCCACGAACGTGTAGTTGGTGAGGGCCGAGCCGGTCGCCACCACCTTGGCGCCGGAGACGATGATGCCGGCGTCCGTCTCCTTCTCCACGTGGCAGTACACGTCGCCCACTTCCTGTGGCGGGCGGTTGCGGTCGACGGGAGGATGGATGATGGCATGGTTGACGAACGGCACGCGCTCCTGCGCGAAGCGGTACCAGCGCTTGGCGTTCTCCTGCCAGGGATCGTAGAAGTCCGAATTGGCGCCGAGCGTGCCGAGGAAGGCAGCCTTGTAGTCGGGTGCGCGGCCGAGCCAGCCGTAGCAGAGCTTGGCCCACTCGGCGATCGCATCGCGGCCGGCAACGGATTCCTCGATGCTCTTCGGGCACTTGAAATAGGCGTGGGTCATGCCGCCGCTGCCCGTGTCGGTCGGCACCAGCAGCTTGTCCTTGTGCTTGGGATCGTGCAGGGCGTTGTAGAGGCGCGCGAGCATGCGGGCGGTGTTGCGGAAAGCCGGATGCGTGGTCACATCTTTCACGCGATCGCCATAGATGTAGATTTCGCGGCCGTCGCGCAGCGACTCCAGGAACTCCTCGCCCGTCATCGGCTTGGAGGCCCTGACCTTGCCGGTAGTCTCGGGCCTGGCTGCAAAAGCGGCCCGATCGGCATCGCTCGCTTGAGACATGTCTCGTCCTCCCCTGTCGCCGTCCGGCTGGGCCAACGACCCGCAAACCGGCACGAGCCCTTTGGTTATGTTTGGCAATTCACGCAGTTCGCAGCGCGATCGCCGAAAACGATAGGGGCTCACCCATACCCTGGCAAGAGAGACAGCGGGTGGGCCGCGCCCCACTTTCGCGAGCGCGCGCTGGGGCCGATAACCATGGTGCCTGAAATGGCCGAAGGGCACGCCACCGGGACCAAGGCCCGGTTGACGCAGCAGTATCTCGCGTAGACTCTGGCAAAAACGACGCCATAGGAGGAAACGCCCGCATGACCATCCGGGGAGGACCAAGTTTCGACCGGGAAGTCCCGGTGTTGCTTGCCGGCGGCGGCCTGATCGGCCTGTCGACCGCGATGTTTCTCGCCCAGCACGGCATTCCGTCGCTGGCTGTGGAGCGCCTGCGCGGCGGCTCGCCGCTGCCGCGTGCCGCGTTCTTCCACATGCGCACGCTGGAGATGTTCCGCAACGCTGGCATCGAGGAAGAGGTGCGCGAGCAGTCGTTCAGGGAGTTCGAGCCGGAGGGCGCGCTCGTCATCATGGACTCGCTCTCGGGCCGGAAGCTCGCCGATATCATTCCCAGCCTCAACGAAGGCGTGGACGCGCTCAGCCCCTGCCGCCGGCTGTTCGTGTCGCAGCCGGGCCTCGAGCCGATCCTGCGCCGGCGCGCGCAAGCTGCCGGGGCCGAGGTGCTCGAGGGGCACGAGGTCGTGGGCGTCGGCCAGGATGCCGAGGGCGTGACACTCACCGTGCAGGACATCGACAGCGGCAGGCAGCGTCGGCTCAGGGGAAAGTACCTGGTCGGCGCCGACGGCGCTCACAGCAAAGTACGTGAGTTGCTGGACATTCCTTTCGATGGCCGCGGCGTGTTCTCCAACAGCATCACCATATATTTCCGCGCCGACCTCACCCAGCAGCTCCTGGGCAAGCCGCTGAGCGTCATCTACATCAACAATTCGGCTCTCGGCGGCTTCTTCCGGATGGAGAAGAACTGCACGACGGGCTTCCTCGTAGTCAATACGGTCGGGGATCCCAAGGTCGATCCGCGCGCCGCAGCCGACGCTGCCGCCGACGTCACCGAGAAGCGTCTGATCGAGCTTGTGCGCGCGGGCGCGGGGGTTCCCAACCTGCCAGTCAAGATCGACGGCATCGCGCGCTGGCGCGCGACCTCCGACGTGGCGAGACGGTTCCAGGTCGGGCGCATCTTCCTCGCCGGAGATGCCGCCCACCTGATGCCGCCCAACGGCGGCTTCGGCGGCAATACCGGCATTCACGACGCCCACAACCTGGCCTGGAAGCTGGCGATGGTGCTCAAGGGCGTTGCCGGCCCGAAGTTGCTGGACACCTACGAGATCGAGCGCAAGCCCGTCGGCAAGTTCACCGTCGAGCAGGCTTATACGCGCTATGTCACGCGCACGGCGACGTATCTCGGCGCCAACGACTTCCAGGCGCCGGCGCACGACTTCAACATCGAGCTCGGCTACCTCTATCGCTCGCCGGCCATTGTCAACGGCAAGGACAAGGCGGACATGGAGGCGGGGCACGACGACCCGCGCCACACCTTCGGCCGACCGGGCTCCCGCGCTCCACATGTCTGGCTGAAGCGAGGGGGCGAAAGGGCGTCAACCATCGATCTGTTCGGCCACTCCTATGTCCTCCTGGCGAATTTCGAGGGTCACCCCTGGTGTCACGCCGCACAGGCTGCAGCCAGCAGGTTCAAGGGGCTGGACGTGCAGGCCTACTGCGTCGGGACCGCGCCGCTGCACGACCCGGGCTTGCGCTTCGCGGAAGCATACGGCCTGTCCAGCTCGGGGGCCGCGCTGGTGCGGCCCGATGGCTTCGTGGCCTGGCGTGCCAGGTCGCTGGAGAAGGAGGCCGAAGAGGTACTGGCGCGCACCTTCGACACGCTGCTGATGAACTCCAACGGCGCGCACACCAGCGCGGGCTCGGGGGACGCTGGAAGCCGGCCGAGCGCAGGCGCCGCACCAGCATCACCATCAACCCGAGGCCGAAGCCACACGGCCAAGGTTCTCGTCCTCTACTATTCGTCCTACGGCCACATCGAGACCATGGCCTATGCGGTCGCCGAAGGGGCGCGGGCCGCAGGCGCGGAAACGGTCGTCAAGCGCGTGCCCGAGCTGGTGCCGCCGGACGTGGCCCACAAGTCGGGCTTCAAGCTCAACCAGCCGGCGCCGATCGCGACGGTGGAGGAGCTGCCTAGCTATGACGCCATCATTTTCGGCACGCCCACCCGCTTCGGCAACATGACGGGCCAGATGCGCAGTTTCCTCGACCAGACCGGCGGCCACTGGGCGCAGGGTAGTCTGGTCGGCAAGGTGGGGTCGGTCTTCACCTCGAGCGCCACCCAGCACGGCGGGCAGGAGTCCACCATCCTGACCTTCATTCCAACCCTCATGCACCAGGGGATGATCGTCGTCGGCCTGCCCTATGCCTTTGCTGGCCAGATGGGGCTCGACGAGATCAAGGGCGGCTCGCCCTATGGCGCCTCGACCATTGCCGGCGCCGACGGGAGCCGTCAGCCCTCGCCGGTGGAGCTCGACGCGGCGCGCTACCAGGGCCGGCACGTTGCCGCCATCGCGGCCAAGCTCAAGGCCTGACGACGGCACAAGGCAGCGTCATCCGTTTGGCTCAATGTTGCGGTACGTTCGCGGCATCTCTGATGGAGGCGCTGCAATGATCGTCGTGACGAGGAATGGCAGGTCGACCGTCATCACAGGCTGGCGAGCCTGGCTCATCGGGGCTGCGGTCAGCATAGCCGCGACGGTCATTCTTGCGGGCGTAGCTCTGGTGGTCCTGGGCGTTACGCTCACCGTCACCACCGTCGTGCTCCTGATCGCGCCCGTCGTCATCGGCGTGGCGATCCTCGTATCGCTGTTTCGTCCTGCCGAGAGACGATGACGCGATCGCCCAGCCAGCGATTCTCGATGGCCGAAGCGCAACAATTGGGGAATTTTTAAGGCAGAGCGCGGCATTCTCATGCGAATCGAACTATACGTTTGATCAGCACGACGCCTAATCATGGGGGGATCGGAGGTGCCTGATACGGGCACCGCTGTGGTGTCGGGTTGCACCCCAACGCGAGCTGGCACGATGATCGGCGGACCAAGGTCGCCGCCGATGTCTACGTCGGCGCGTTGCCCCAGCCTGATGGATTGACTGAGTTCTGTTGCCTGGCGCTTCCCGTTTCGCAGTGCGCGTAGCTGGCGGGCATCGGCCCGCCGAGGCTGATCCTGCTGTGAAACTCAAAGGCCAATCCCAAGCGCTGCGGCGGCTGTTCGAGAACGAAGAGGCGATCCGTGCGGGACACGAGGCGCCTCACCGGATCCTGCTGATCGGGACCGGCGGGGGCATGTGCTGCATCCGGGTGGCGGCCTACCTCGCTGCCTGTCGCGATGCCGGCCTTGACCGGGCCGTTGATCATGCGATCACGGTTTCCGGCAGCGGCGGTGCGGTCGGGGCCTATCTCTCGGGCCTGCCGCATCGGGCCATCCAGATGTTCGAGCATTTGGCGGTATCGGGCTTCCTCACGCGCACCTCATGGTATGGGCGGCGGTTGTGCCTGCCACACCTGGGTGACGTGCTGCGGGGCAGGCACAGCCCCCTGGCCATGGACCAGGCGCTCATTCGCGCGCATCGCACCACTTGGCATGTCGTGGTGACCCGCCTCTCCGGCGAAAGCTTCCTGCTCGACGCCAAGAGCGCCCGGCCGGATGCGGCGCAGGCCGTGCTCGCCTCAAGCGCCTTCCCCAACATGACCGAGCCGATCGTTGTCGGGGTCGGCGAGCGGGAAGAGCACCTCGTGGACGGCGCTTGCGGCATGCCTCTGCCCATCCTGGCGGGCGTGAAACGGTTCCGCCCCGACACCCTGATCGTGCTGGCGAGCCGCCCCCACCCCAAGCATCTCCCGTGGTTCGAGCAGTGGCTGTGGCCCTTGCTGGCCCGGACGGCGCTGCGCCACATGCCGGTGGGCCTGCGCAAGAGCGCGGCGGCGATGGGTCGCGCCATGGTTGCCGAAGCCGACCGGCTCCAACGTCTCCAGCGCATTCGCTGGTGCCGCGTCACGCCGAACGGCGCCGAAATACCGATCAAGCCTTGGACTACGGATTTGCTGATGCTCCGGAAAGCCGCCGACGAGGCCAAGAGGTTCATGCGCGATGCACTGTATGCGGCCAGGCCGGTGCGGCAGATCTAGGCGCTTCGAATCAGCGCGCTTGTTTCTGAGGCTCGTGCCGCTCTCCCGATGCCGCCTTCAACGTGATCGTTTTGCCCTGCAATTCCGCCTCGAAAAGCCTGGCCAGGCTTGGAACTTTCTTTGGCGCGGGCATCGGACCGTCAGCCGGCAGGAGTGCCTTGAAGCCCTCGCGCGCACCTGCGTGCGAGGGCTGGAGCCTCAGGGCATGGCGATAGTCGGCAATGGCCAGATCGTCGAAGCCGAGCTTGCGCCATGCGTCACCCCGGTGGCGGTAGGCGTCGGCGCTTGCGGGCGCCTGGGCGACCCAGACATGAAGATCCTGTATGGCGAGATCGTACTGACCTTTTTGAAAGTAGTAGAGGCCGCGCTCCTTGCGCTTATCCACCGCGAGCGGATCGATTGTCAGCGCCTGATCGAACGCTGCGACGGCCGGATCATAGTCATCACCGTTTGGGGTCAGGTCGTCTTCATCATGTGGCGCGCCCACTTGGCCGAGTTTTCGCCGCCTGCGGACAACGGCATAGATGGCGAGGCAGAGGATAGCGGCGACGCAGATGCTGACCGCCAATGAGCAGAAGCCCTTCGCGACTGCCCGCGCCGGGGTCACCAAGCAACTGCAAAACGAAATCGACGTACCGCACGACGCTGGCCCCCCACACCCTAGGCCACCGCTGAGGCTATCAGGTCGACAATGCGCCTGCATGGGCATAGGCGCGGACTTCAGCTCAAAAGCGAGACAAGTGTCACTCTTGTGCCACAACCGCCACCCGGGCCCCGCAACGGGAATGGTGCACGACACGCAATTCGAACCCAACGACCATGGTGGCGCACTGGGAGCAGCTTTGAAGGCAGTTGCGTCCGGTCACTGGAAATAAAAGGGGATTGTGAACCGCAGCTGCGCCGAGGTTGCCCCGAGGGGCGGATGCGGAAACGGGGCCGAGCCGCGCACCGCCGAGAGCGCCATCTGGTCGAGTGTCGAATTCCCGGAGGAACGGGCCACGCTGGCGTAGCCGAGGCCGCCCGAGGTGGTGAGGCCGAACGATATCCATGCGGCCCCCCGTAGACCGCCCCCTGACGGCTTGTTTCCGGCCACACGCGCCCGCACGTGCGCGGCATAGGTCATGATGGAGCCGCTGCTGGCGGAAGCTCGCTCGCCCCCAGCGCCCTTGCCGGCGCTGGCTTTCGACGTGACGCCGCCCCTGGGCGCTCGCTCCGCTGCTTTCTTTTTTTCGATCTTCCTCTCTTCGTTGCGCTTTGCCTCGACCTCCTCGTCGGCGACCTTCGCTTTCGGCGGCTCGGGCACCATCTCTGCAGGCCCTTCGACCGGAACCGACGGTGTTTCCACCGTTCCCGGCACCTCCTGCCTGGCTTTGCGCTTCACTTGCTTCCAGCGCTTCCGGGGTGGTGTTCGGCTCCTTCACGGCGACCTCGGGCTCGGACACCGGATCGGACTTGGCAACGGGTACATGGGATCCATCTGCCTTGCCTTCGATGGAGGCTATGGTTTCAAGCGCGGGCGCCGGCTCCGGGATCTGCTTTGGCTGCAGGGCTTCGAGCGTCCGGCTCTCCACGATCTCCACGCTGATGGCCTCGCTCGGCTGCTCGATGGCACCCGTTTCAGCACCGTGCCAGTTGAGGAAAGCGCCAAGCGAAAGGGCGTGCAGCAGCACGGACACCACCGCCGCCGCCTTGAAGGCAACGCGCCGCCGGCGCTGCGCGGGGCTGAGGGGCGGCAGCACCAGCTTGCCGATGAGCTCGCCAGCCTGGGCATTCTGCGAGGGCTCTTCTGCGCCGCCCTTGCCCGGCTTGATCGCGACGATGCGGGCCAGCATGGCGTCGGCAAGCCCGGAGCGAGCCGGCGCTGTCCCGTTGTGGGCCTTGGCCGGCTTGACTGCGCCCAGACGTGGCAATGCCGGCTCGACCGCTACCCGGTCCGGCTCCGTGCGATGACTTTTGCCCTCGATCTGCCGCTGCACGTTCTCTTTCCCGCTCGTGCCTGGCACCCACCTTACCCGCCACCGGCAAGGCGGTCGCGCAGCGCATCGAAGCGCGCAAGCTGTTCGGAGAGCAGGTTGCGCTCCTTATCGCGGCGCACGAAAATCTTGAACATGGCCTCGCCCGCAGCGTTGAAGAACTGCAGCGAGCGCGACGGGCGGCCCATGAAGGGGCGGCTGACGAAGGCGATGTCGGCGCAGTTCTCGGCCTTGATATGCCCGCCGATGGGGCTGTCGCCGTGGAGATTGAAGTAGCCGCGGGCGAAGCTTCCCGGGGGAATCTTGCCGGCGCACTCCAGCACGATGTCGGGCGTATGCACGATGAGGAGCACCTCGCCCCACTCGGTCAAGGCCTGCAGGACCTCCTCGAACTTGGAACCCGGCACGATGGCCCTGTGTTCCTCGGGCAGCGCCCGCACCACCTCGAAGGTGCTGACCGCGTAGTCGCGCGCGATCTGCTCCAGGATGCCGTCGGCGCTCTGCTTCAGCCGCTCCGCCAGGGACGGACGCGCGGCTGTGGGGGCATCGCTCATGCGGCCCTCCCGCTCATTCGGCTGCCAAGCGCCGCACGGCGCCGTCGGATGTCACCTCCTGCAGCACGTGGAAGCCCTCGAACTCGGGATGTCCGAGCGTAGTCGGCTTCTGGCTGCCGGCGCGCGCATGCGCCTTGCGGAAAGATTCCGACTTGGTCCAGGCTTCGAAGTCGGCGTGGCTGCGCCACATCGTGTGGGACGAGTAGAGCACGTGATCCTCGCGCTCAGGGCCCCGGAGCAGATGGAACGCGACGAAGCCCGGCAGCTCGTGCAGATAGCTCTCGCGGCTGAACCAGACGTTCTCGAAGTCCTTCGTGCAGTCTTTCAGAACCTTGAACCGGTTCATGGCGATGAACATGTGCACCTCTCCTTTGTTGCAAGCGCAAGATGCAGCGGGTGCCCAGTGATGGCACCCACTGTACGCGAACCACGGTCGGGATCGCCCGATATGGAACTCGAACCTACGGCGTTACTCCTGGTGTGTAGCCGAAGCGCATGGTGAGGCCGAGACGCGCGGACAGGCCCGGGCTGTTCTGCTGCTCACGGTACTGGCGATAGTCCACGTCGAACAGATTGTCGATGTTCAGGTTCACGGTCGTGCAGTCATTGACGACGTACTGGGCGAAAAGATCCACCACCGTGTAGCTTCACTCGGCACGATGACACCTGAACCGGCGAATGCCGACGGCACCCGGTCCTGAGCCGCCACGAAATGTACGCGGCTCCCGGCAATGAGCCGTTCTTCGAATGCGCGAAAGCCTGCCGTCAGGGTCACCCGATCAGCAGGGACCGAGTAAACCGGCTCGCCACTCTCCTCGTTGGTGCCGCGAATGCGATGAGCACCCGACCCCGGCAAACCATGCTCTCGCGTCGTACATTGCCTCAAGTTCGATGCCCTCGAGCGTCGCACTGCGAAATATTTACGTACTGGAACGGACCGCCCGGGGGAACAAAGGTCGGGTCGATGAAATCGTCGATCTTGTTCTGGAAAACCACGATCCGCCCCCGGAGCGCGTCAGCGCGCTTGAAGATGTTGTCGAACTTGACGTTGACGCCGGCTTCGAGGTTGTGGGCCACCTCCGGACGCAGATTGGGATTGGGCAGGAACGTGAACGTGCAGGAGCCGGGTGAGTTCCGGTGATGAGCGTTTCCGTGACCGCCGGTGCGCGATAGCCCTCTGCGTACGTGCCAAAGAGGGTCATCCCCTTGGCCAGCGTGTAACCGACCGTGACCTTGGGGGAAACCCGGCTGCCATCAACCTCCGTCGCGCCGCCGCTGAGCTCGTAGGTGTCGTAGCGCAGGGCCGTGATGAGATCGACCGTATCGAAAATTGTCGTTTGGCTCTGGATGAAGGCGCCTGCGACGGTGCGCCGGCCGCCCGGCGTGAACAGATTCGAGCTGCCGAGGGTGTCTGTTGTTACTACCTCGTCGCGAAACCCATCCGCTCCGTAAGTCAGCGCCCACTTGGTGCTGGCCGAACTTGAAGCGCGATGTGTTGGAGACATCGAAGCCTTGAGTTTCGAGATCGAATGTGCGGAAAGAACCGGCCGGTTCGGACTTCGAATTGCTGTCGATCCGCCTCTGGCTGAGCGAAGTGTTGTTCTGATAGATCTTGCACTGAAGTCGACGAGCGGCGCATCGGGGCGCGCAAAGGTGTAGCCCAGTGTGTACTGCTGATTGTTCACCTCCGACGCGCGTCGCGTCGTGCTCGTCAAGCTGGGCCGATCGACGAACTCTGAGTTGTAATCGATGACCGTGCCGGTGATCTGGTGGCCAGGTGCTACGCGCCAACGGGCCTTGACAAGGCTGGACTCGTTGTCCCTGCCGGAATCCGAGATCTCCCTGCCGGCACCATCCTCGTAGTTACCTATCGAGCGCGAGTTGTATTGCCCGAGCACGTCGAAATTGCCGACCTTCACGGCACCGGTCTGGCTGTAGAGCATGCCATCCCCGTTCGACGTGTAGCGCGTGCGGCTTCGCAATGCCGCCGTCTCGTTGCCGCGCAGGATGTCGTCGGCGTCGAGCACGCTGAACGCAGCCACGCCGCCGATAGCCCCGGAGCCATAAATAGTCGCGGTGGGGCCGCGCGTGATGTCCACACCCTTCAGCATCTCGGGCTCAATGTAGAACACGCCATCGGCATTGTGGCCGCTGCGCTGGAAATTCTGCCGCGCACCTTCGATGAGCACATTGACGCGACCGAAATCCTGAAGACCGCGCAGGTTGATAGCCACCGCGGAATCGCGCGCGGTCTCGGACGTGGTGACGCCCGGTATCGTGCGCAGGAACTGCGAGGCCTTGTCCGCCTGAAACTGCTCATCGAGCTGCGTCGTGCCGAGTGCGCTCGTGCCGCTCAGCGCATCGATGGCAGCTTCCGACGTCTTGGTCGATGTCACGACGATCCCTTCGAGTGCGATTTGCGCCGTCGCCGGACCGCTCATGATTGCAACCGCCAACGCGCAGCCGCCAAGGCTGCGCAACATACGCGTGTCCATACCCAGTGCCCCTAGTCCCCAACGATTACTCTGGCTAAGCGGCTAGCTGGCTGACGCGCGCGGGTGGCGCCGTTTGGCGGGCTTGCTCTGTGTCTCGGGCGTACGCGTCTCGGGCGTACGAGCTCGAGTTTCCCTCTCGTCTTGTCGAGAGGGCTTGCAAAACTAGTGTTTGTTGACTTATGGAGTCAAGATTAATGCCGCAGCCGGTAACGTGGCGAAGCTTTCGAGCAACACCTATCCGAAGGAACAGCCTGCAATGCCGGTACGCGACGATGCGAGTGGCGCCCAAGGGCCGACGGCACCGCAGCCGATCCAGAGACCGCGCCGGCTCAAGGTCAGCGAGCTGCTTGCGGGAGAGCGGGAGGCGATCCTGGAGCACAGCGGACAGGACTATCGCCTGCGCATCACGGCCAACGGCAAGCTGATCCTGACCAAGTGAAAGGTACACACATGCCCGCTCCGAAATCGAGCGCCGTGTCGGTTTGCATTTTCCTGTTGGCGGCCGGTGCCGTGCTGGCGCCAGCGGCCGTCGCCGACGTGACGGTCGTCGATGCGGGCGGGCGCAGCGTGCGCATCGCAGATGCCTCACGCATCCTCTCCGTCGGTGGCGATGTGACTGAGATCGTCTACGCGCTGGGCGCGGGTGACCGGGTGGTCGGGGTCGACACCACCAGCCAGTTTCCACCCCAGGCGCTCAAGGAGAAGAAGAGCGTGGGCTATATGCGTGCGCTGTCGAGCGAGGGCGTGATCTCGGTCGGCGCCAGCATCGTGCTGGCCTCGGAGCGCTCGGGGCCGCCCGAAGTGGTCAAGACCCTGAAAGCGACCAGCGTTCCCTATGTCGAGGTGCCGGACGAGCACTCCGCGGCGGGCATCGTCAAGAAGGTGCGCCTGATCGCCCAGGCGATCGGCGCGGAAGCCGAGGGCGAGAGGATCGCTGAGAAAGTCATGGCCGACTTCCAGGCACTGGCCGAGGTCAAGGCGAAGATCAACCGCCCGCTGCGCGCCCTGTTCGTGCTCGGCGTGCAGAACGGTCGCGTGATGGTCGGCGGGCAGACCACCAGCGCGGATGCGATCATCAAGCTGGCCGGCGCCGAGAACGTCGCCACCGCCGTCAACGGTTTCCGGCCGCTGCCCGACGAGGCTGTCGTGGAGCTGGCGCCGGAGGTGATCGTCGCCATGCGGCGCTCGGGGGGCTCCGATGCGCACGACCTATCGCAGCTGTTCGCCCTGAAAGGCATTCAGTCGACGCCCGCCGGGGCCGCCAAGCGCATCGTCATGATGGAGGGCCTGTATCTGCTGGGGTTCGGCCCGCGCGCCCCCGCCGCCGCGCGCGAGCTGATGGGGCTGTTCTACCCGGGCCTGGCCGACAATGCGGCAGGCGCGACGCGATGACGGCTGTACTCCAGGCGCCAACCCGCCAGGCGCGGGCAGGCGACCGTGCCAGCGCCGCCCGCCTCCTGCTTTGGTCGGCGGCAGTGGCACTTTGCATCGCAGCCTTTCTGGCCGTCTCGATCGGGCCGACCGGCATTACGCTGGCCTCGCTGCCGCGCGTGCTCTCGGCGATGGCGACGGGGCGCTACGAGGCCGATGCGGCCCGCGAGCAGCTGGTGCTGATCGACATCCGACTGCCGCGCCTGCTGCTCGGCATGTTCGTGGGATCGGCCCTGGCGGTGGCGGGCGCCATGATGCAGGGCATGTTCCGTAACCCGCTGGCAGACCCCGGGCTGATCGGTGTCTCCTCGGGGGCTGCGCTCGCCGCCATTGCGACCATCGCGCTCGGCAACGGTCTCGCCGCGCCGTGGACCAAGGCCTTTGGCGCCTACGCGCTGCCCTTTGCGGCGTTCCTCGGCGGCATCGCCACCACCGCCATGCTGGTCGCCATCGTCACACGCCAGGGCCAGATGGCGGTCGGTACGCTGCTGCTCGCTGGCATCGCGCTGGCCGCCCTCAATACCGCCCTGATGGGGCTCATCGCCTTTGCCAGCGACGACCGCGAGCTGCGCGACCTCACGCTCTGGATGCTGGGCAGCCTCTCGGGCGCAAGCTGGCCCAAAGTCTTTGCGGTGCTACCCTTCGCGCTCATTGTTGCCGTGGTCCTGCCGGGGCTGATCCGCGGCCTCAACGGCCTGCTGCTCGGTGAGGCGGAAGCCTTCCATCTCGGCATCGACGTGGAACGGACCAAGCGGTTGATCGCGCTGGTCACGTCGGCTGCGGTCGGTGCTGCCGTTGCTGTGGCGGGCATCGTCGGGTTCGTCGGCATCGTCGTGCCCCACCTTGTGAGGCTGCTGGCCGGTCCCGATCATCGCGTCGTGCTGCCGGCGAGCGCGCTCATGGGCGCGACGCTGGTGCTGGTGGCCGACACCTTCGCGCGCATGCTGCTGCGTCCCGCGGAGCTGCCGCTGGGCGTGGTGATGGCGATCATCGGTGCACCCATTTTCCTGCACATGGTGGTCAAACGCGGGATGGCGGGGACCTGACAACATGCTGCAGGCGCGCGACGTTTCCTATGTCGTCAACGGGCACACGCTGGTGGCCGGCGTCGACGTGGAAGTGCGGCCGGGCCGCGTGCTGGTGCTGATCGGCCCCAACGGCGCGGGCAAGTCGACGTTGCTGCGTCTCCTGGGCGGCGAGCTGAAACCGACGCGCGGCGACGTGATGCTCGATGCGCGCGCCCTCAAGTCCTTATCCGCCGCCGAGCTGGCGCGGCGGCGCGCCGTTGTGCCACAAGGGAGCATCCTCACCTTTCCCTTCACGGTGCTCGAGGTCGCCATGCTGGGCGTCAGCGTGCCTGGGTTCGACACGGCGCCCTCTCGAGCAAAGGCGGCAGCCCTGGAGGCCCTCGACGCCGTGGGATTGCGCGGACTGGCCGACCGGCTCTACGTGCATCTTTCGGGCGGCGAGCGGCAGCGCGTGCACATTGCGCGCGCGCTGAGCCAGCTCGGGGCGGCCGCGGTCCGCCCTGGCGAGACGCGCTGCTTCCTGCTGGATGAACCCACCTCGAGCCTCGATCTGGCGCACCAGTCGCTGGTGCTCGCTGCCATCCACCGACAGGCGGGGCTGGGGATGGCTGTGGTGGCGGTCCTCCACGACCTCAATCTAGCCGCAGCCCTGGCCGACGAGCTCGTCCTGTTGGAGTGCGGGCGGGTGATGGCGGCAGGAACAGCGCGCGAGGTGCTGAAGGACGATCTCCTGTCCACAGCCTATGGCTGCCAGGTCCTGACCAATCGTACGCCGAGTGGTGGCCGGCCCTTCGTGCTGCCGCCCGCGGCCTTTGTCACCTCCGCCCGCCCAAGCCTCTCGGGGGCCCATACTGACGCGGTGCGCCAAATCACAGTCTGAACGCGCTGGGCAGCACATTCGCATTTGTGATGTCGAGTGAGGTATGCTGAACTAGAGCAGGATCGCTTCGGATTAAATCACTTTGCCTCAACTGCAACGTGGCGGCCGAAGCGTGAATCCTGCTCTATTCATGGACTTGAGAGCAAGATTCACGTTCCATGATCGAAGCGAAGCGCTTCGATCAGAAACGATCTTGCTCTAGCCGCCGCACGCAAGGAGCCAAGCATCCGATGCGCCTGACGAAGTCGACGAGCCACGCCATCCGCATTTTGATCGACTGCGCGCGCGCGAGTGACCGGCTGATCAAGGTTGCGGCGCTGTCCGAGCGCCTGGAGATCACGCCGCAGAACGTGTTCAAGATCGTCAACCTGCTGGCCAGGGCGGGTCTCATCGATGCGGTGCGCGGCCGCAACGGTGGCGTGAGGCTGGCGCGGCCGGCGCACGAGATCCGCATCGGCGACGTCGTGCGCGCCACGGAGGTCACGCATGTGGAGATCGAGGAGGGCACATCCTCCGGCCCACGCCGGGGCAGCCATGGCGTCAATCGCATCCTCGATGACGCGCTGGGCGCCTTCATCGAGGTGCTCGATCAGCACACCATCGCCGACATGGCGAGGACGCAGGCTCCGGCAGGGGCCAGCGCACGGCGCAAGGCACGGGCCGGGACGCGTGCGACGCCATTGGCGGCCAGCCGCGCGCGCCGACCGCTGCACGACAACAACTGATGGCGGTGCCTACACCGAGCGCCCATCCGCCTGCCCGTGACCTCTGCAGCCCAAAGTGATGTCCTTCGACGTCTTCGGCACGTTTATCAGCGTCGGCGCCAAGCCGCTCGGGCTCACAGTCGCGTGGATCAATTGGCGTGCCGCCTGACCTCGCCTCGCTGTTGCGGCTCGCCACCGCTGGAGGTCACGATTTTTGACGGATTCTAAAGTAAAATCGCGCGCTTGACAGATGTGCTGGGTGCGACGAAATGTTGACGGTGCGCCTCAAGAAACAAAGCGCACATCCGATGTGGGGCCTTGAACCCCGACGATTGGAGTCGTTGAAATGATCCTGGCGATCCCCTCGCCGAGTGCACGTGCGATCTGCAATACGCACCCCGTTCCTTTCGCAATCCGTGAGAGCGCTTTCTTCAGTGCCGGGAGTGCGAGGTGAGGCGGATAGGCAACCACGCCGGCACCCGTAAGACCCGCGACCTGGTGTCCGCGCCGGGCTTCTCGCAACCGGAGCGCCTGGTGGGAATGGGCTTTCGCCTCTGGCTCAACGGGTTCAGAACCGGCGACATCTCTTGCTGGGAGAGGGCTTGGTGCGCCTACTCGAGCGCGATTGGGGGCTGCAGCGGCCAAGAGCGCCGTCGGCGACCTTTCCTGTTGGGTGCGTGCGATAAATAACCACACGCAGCGCGATCTGGAGACTTCGGCCACGGATTGTGCTCAATTCTGCCGCGACGAGTGCGTGGCCATCTCCATGATCGCCGCCTGTCAGCATCACGCCTGCCCCGCCATGCGGGCGTGCGCCTTCGCGCTCCTCGGGTGCTCGATGATCGACGAGGTGGTGGACGTGGCGGAGAGCTTCGCCGAGACCATGCGCGGGGCCGATCAGGTGCTGGCGCCGACGTTCGCACACGGCTCGCCGCTGCTGACCATGCCGGCCGCCACGGCCCTGAGACACTGACGCGCGGGGAATGCCAGAGTGATCGTTTGTTCCTGTGCTGCCATCTCGGACGCCGATATCGAGCAGGCATTGGTCGAGATCCTCAGTCAGCCGAGCGCCCCGCTGCCCACGCCCGGCGTGGTCTACCGGCATCTCGAAAAGAGGATGGTGTGCTGCGGCTGCTCGCCCCTGGCCGTCAGTACGATCTACCAGAAGATCGACGAGCTGGCGGAGAAGGGCGTCGTGTGCCCCTACGCCTGCGCCTGCGCGCAGGGGCGGCTGCTCAAAGGCGCCAGCGAAACGCCTGCCATGCAGCTGATCGAGCAGGCCCCGCGCCGTCGCCCGCAGCGCATCGAGAGGCCCGGCGTCGCGGCCGCCGCGCTGGTGCCCGCCGAATAGCCTCGGTGTCGTCATCCCGGCGCCGCTTGCAAGCGAAGCGCGCAAGCGGGACCAGGCCGGGACCCAGACAGCTGACCGCTTGCTCTCGAGCGCGACTGTGTACGACGACAAAGTCTATCTCATCGACCGCCCTGTGGAAGCGTGGCGCTGAACGCGTTGGCCAAGCATTCTGCTGAGCTGTGCATGGGTCCCGGCCTGGTCCCGCTCGTGCCCTGTCGGGCACTCGCGGCGCCGGGATGACGAAAGGGAGCGGCTGGCCACGAGTGGCCTAGCGACTGCCGAGGCAACCTTGCTTACGAAGCTGCCGCCGTCGGCACGCGGCCGTTGTCGCGTAGGAACTGCCGCCCCAGCGGCGTGACCTTCACCAGGACGCTGCGGCCATCCACGCGCTCGCGAACGAGATATCCGCGATCGACGGCATCCTCCCAGACCGTTAGCCGTGGACAGGACGTGCGCCAGGCTTCCATGACGTCGGCATAAGGCCGGGGCGCCTTGGAAACCCACTCGACCAGGTCCAGGATCAGCGGATCGACGATCTCCGACACGGGCGCCCTCCATCGGTGGACGTGCAGAATACCGCAGGAGACGAGGTCCCAACAGAAATTCTCGACCCTACAGCCCGATATCCAGGCCCTTGATCCCCTGCCTTGGCCCGGTGCATGCAAGTATCGTAGGAATCAGCGCATGCGCGCCTGCCTTGGAAGCAAGACATGCTTTGCAGGTGCGCAGCACCGGACCCAGTGATTGAGCCAGGCACGGGAGAGGCGGCATGAAAGGCAAGAAAGAGGTCATCGACATTCTGAACGAAGCCCTCAAGCTCGAGCTGGGCGCCGTCAATCAATACTGGCTGCACTACCGCATGCTGGACAACTGGGGCTACACGCGGCTCGGCAAGAAAGAGCGCAAGGAATTGATCGAGGAGATGCACCACGCCGACAAGCTGGTGGACCGCATCATCTTCCTGGAAGGCCTCCCCAACCTGCAGCATGTGGCACCCCTGATGATCGGGCAGAACATCAAGGAGGTCTTGGAATGCGACCTCAAGGGCGAGCACATCGCCCGCGACACGTATACCCGCGCACGAGAGATCTGCCGCAGGAACGAGGACCTGGTGTCGATGCAGCTGTTCGAGGAGCTGCTGCAGGACGAGGAGGGCCATATCGATTTCCTCGAAACCCAGCTCGACCTGCTCGACAAGATCGGCGTGCAGAACTACGGCCAGCTGCAGTCCGACCCGGCGGACGAGGTGGAGGGCGGAGACTGATGGGGGGCGCCGCGGGGTTGCGCTGCTTCGCCGGCGCAAGCAGGGCCCAGGCGACCCCCGGAATGTGAAAGGGACGCCCCGTGCCGACTGACGGCACGGGGCGCGCGTTGAGCAGAAGCATTGAGGTCGTTGCGACTACGCCGCCTGCTGGATGGCTGAAAGCTGCCAACCCTCGGCCGGGGCCCGATCGTCGCGGCGGAACGTCCACAGCTCCGTTGCCTCGGTGGGGCGGGTGCGATCGCCGGAGACGACGCGGCCGTTTGCCCGGTCCAACGTGGCGTCGATCATCGAGAACCGCATGGCCACCGTGGCATAATCCGAGCCGCCCTCTCGCCACGCCTCCGACAGGTCTCCCTGCAGGAGCTTCACGTCGGAGACCTCGTTGCGCAGACCCTGCTTGGCGTTGTCGGCCAAATCCTGACTGAAATAGGAGAGCATCTCCGGCGTCGTCATGCGCCCGAGCTTGTCGGCGTCCTCCCGGGCATATGCCGTCTGGATCTCGCCGAGCAGCCTCTCGAAGGCATCCAGGTCTTCCTGGCCGATCGTGAGGACCGATGCGGCCGCCATCGCGCCGCCGTTGGAGGCGAAAGTCTGGCGGCTCAGCGAGTCGCGCTGAGGCATCCGATCAGGCCCGCCCGCCGAAGAACGCGCAAGCGCGGGCTGGTTGCGGCTCCTGATGAACATCACCGCCAGGTAGACGAGGTAGACGATGCCGGCGATGAGCGCGAACTGCAGGAGAAAGCCGAGCACGCTGGCCAATGCGCCAAAGCCGAAGATGCTTGCGAGGCCCGCGGCGAGCAGCCCGCCCATGAGCAGGCCGCGCCAACCGCCGAAGCGCGAGGCCTGGGCGGCGCCAGCCCCGGGCTGCGTGTTCTGCGCACTCGTCGGAGCGCCCTTCTGGGTCATGGACTTTTCGATCGGAGCAGCCTTTGGAGCCGTGTTGGTCGCGGGGGGTGCCGTGTAAGTCCGGTTGCCGCGGCTGCCGGCGCTTCCACCGCCGCCAACCTTCGCGTTGGCCACGTCGGCTGCGACGATCGCGAACCCCGCCGCCAAAGCAAGCGTGAGAGTCGCCAAGCGTGAAAGTGACATGGTTACCCCTTCATCGGGTGGGACGGAAAACATTCGTGCCTCTTATATGGGGATTCTGGACCCGAATGTCACGTCGTCTGATGAGCAGCGCCAGTCCCGTGGGCCCGCCCAGCCACGCAACCAGCTGAGACGGTGCCGAAAAGGGCCCGCTCAGGGTTGGCTCCTGTCTCGCGCGCCGCACGCCCGCAGGAGGCGCCAATCCCGCACCGCAGCGCACAATCGAAGCGTTGGCCAGCCTCACAACCCCTGCTCAATCGCCCCGCCACAGGCGCATAAGGTTGGCGGCGCACTTGGCCAGGAGATCGGCTTCCACGGTCTTGCCCTCGCGCTCGAACAGGCGTCGGCGCGCGGTCTCGAGGTCGAACAGCAGCTCGCGATGGGCGGGATCGCGCAGGTGGCTGCGCACCCAGCCCGCCGCTGCCAGCCTCTCCCCGCGCGTGACGGGCGCCACGCGGTGCAAACTGGTGGCCGGATACGTGACCAGGCTGCCTGGCCGGCAGCTTGAAGGATTCCTCGCCCGAGGCCGTGTCGATGACGAGCTCGCCGCCGTCGTAGGATACCGGGTCGGACAGGAACAGCGTGAACGATACGTCGGTGCGCACGCCGCCGATCAGGGCATCGTCGACATGGGTGCCGTAGGCGTGGCCGGGCTGGTAGCGCGAGAACAGCGGGCCCATAATGGCTTTGGGCCGCGTGGCCAGCGCAAACACGGGGTGCTCGGTCAGGCGCGTCTTCGACCAGGGCGCGCAAGCCGTCTATTTTCGGGCTGGCAGCGGCCTGCAGGTTCGACTTCACGAGCTTCGCCGACCAGCCCGCCGTCGCCTTGCCGTCGACGAAGGTTGCGCTCGCGAGGCCCTGCGCGCATCACCTCCGCATCGGCCGCGGACAGCACATCGGCGATAGCCAGGATCATGGGGCTCTTTCGCGGGGCCCAAGCCCATTGTTGAAAGGTAGAGTATACTTCCACGCGTCGGATTGCGCGCGCGCTGGATCGTCGCCGAGGAGTATCGATGGCCAAACTGACACGCAAGCTCTGGGTCGGCATCGGCGCTGCGAGCATCGTGGGCGCCACCATGGCAGACAACACCAGCGCCCAGGACCCTGCCCACAAGAGCCACAACCCGCCTCCGCCGGCGCAGAAGGGGGTGACCAACCCGGGCGAGGGCGGCGAAGCCTACCTGACGGACGGCGGCCCGCGTGACACCCGCATCCGCTTCTATCGCGATATCGAGCTGATGCGCGGGCATCTCCTGGTCGGCCAGCAGCTGATCGAGCTGCAGCTGTGGGACGAGGCGCTGCCGCATTTCCTGCACCCGACCGAAGAGCTCTACGGGCTGATGGAGAAATACATCAAGCTGCACAAGATGCAGCCCTTCAGTCGCGAGCTGCAGGCACTCGCCCAGACCGTCAAGGCCAAGCGCAAAGGCGCTTACGCGCAGGCGCTCAAGGTGGTGGAGCAACGGCTCGATGCGGCGCTCAACGTGGCCAAGCGGTACATGACCCCACCGCGCAGCTTCACCGTGCGCACGGCCGTGGAGGTGCTCGGGTGGCCCAATCCGAGTACGAGGCCTCCATGCAAGGGGCCGAGGTTCGTCAAGCCCGTCGAGTACCAGGACAGCCGCGGCTTCGTTTGGCAGGCCGAGCGCATGATCGAGGGCGCCGCCACCGAGCTCGGCAGGATCGACGCGGAGGCGCTGGGCAGGACTCGCGCCGGGCTCGCCAAGCTCAAGGCAGCCTGGCCCACGCCGATGCCGCCGGAGGCGCCGATCCTGGACCTGGGGCAGATCTCGGCCATCATTTCCGACATCGAGTTGCACGCTGTCGAGGTATTGATGGGTGCAAAGCCTCCGGCACCCAATCGCTCGCGGGCAAGGTCTCGCAGCCTTTGCCGGGGGAGTGGCGGCAAGCGTTGCGGCGCTCGTGGCCTTGATTCTTTGGTCCCCCGCCGACAGCGTGCGCAGCCAGCACGTCTCCGGTCCTATGGCTGCCCTCAAAGCGAAGTTCGCGCGGCCGACGTTCCTGCCGCATCCAGCCGACAATGCGCCGTCGGCGGCGAAGATCGCGCTGGGCAAGCGCCTGTTCGAGGACAAGGCGGCTCTCCTCGACGGGCACCATTGCCTGCGCCTCCTGCCACGATCCCAGGCTCTCCTTCGCGGACGGCGAGCCAACGGGCAGGGGAGTGACAGGAAAGCGTTTGGTGCGACACACGCCGACGCTCTGGAACGTGGCGTTCAACCCGCTGCTGTTCTGGGACGGGCGGGCGGCGAGCCTCGAGGAGCAGGTGCGCTTTCCCGTCGAGCACCCCGACGAGATGGGCGACACGCTCGACAACGCGGCGCCACGCCTGTCGCGCCGCGAGAGCTACGAGGGCGCCTTCGCGGCCGCGTTTCCCGATGACCCGAAGGTTTCGGCGCGCACTATCGCCAAGGCGTTAGCCGCTTACGAGCGCACGCTCATCTCGCCGCCCACCCGTTTCGACCAGTGGGTTGGGGGCGATGCCGGCGCCCTCACGCCGTCCGAAGTGAGCGGCTTCAAGACGTTCGCGCGGCAAGGGCCGCTGCATCCGTTGCCACTCCGGTTTCGCCTTCACCGATTACGGCTTCTACGACATCGGCCTCGCAGGCGCAGACAGGGGACGCGGACGGGAAATCAATCTCGCCGCTGCCGACCACGCCTTCAAGACACCAACGCTGCGCGAGCTCTCCTGGACCGCGCCCTATATGCACGACGGGTCGCTCGCCACCCTGGAGGAGGTGGTGCGCCACTACGAGGGGGGCGGCGTCCGGCGACCGACGCGCAGCAAGGACCTGCCCCAGAGCCTCAAGCTCACCGATCAGGAGCGGGCCGATCTCGTCGCCTTCCTCGAAACCCTCTCGAGCGAAACGCCACCGCAGCCATCGACCGAAGCCTGGGTAGGAGGCGGCCGGCCGGCGGGCCCGCCACCGCCCGACGGATACCACGGTAGTCAGCCAAGCCAACAAGCTGTTCGCACCGGCGCATGTGCGACTGAAGGCGGGGCAGACGCTGACGGTACTCAACGACGACACCCGCACCCACAACGTGCGCATCTTCGATCCCCGCCTCGATTTCAACTCGGGCGCGCAGGAGCCGAAGGAGAGCGTGACCATCCGCTTTCCCGTAGCCGGCAGCTTCGAGGCGTTCTGCGGATCCATCCCGCGATGCGGCTGACAGTGCAGGTGCAGTAGGCGCGCAAGCGCTTGGACGGCCCGCACGGAACGCGGCGCAGTCCGGGCACGGACCTCAATTCACGATGTCAAAGAGCCGGCACCTACTGGGCGCCGGTCGCTTGCTACGTTGGGTGCTCGGAACCGAAACGCCCGCCGCAGCACGCGACAGCGCCAATATGGGGCCCGCCGGACCCGCGAGGATAAGCGCGCGGCGGCCCCCGATCGCGACCTGCCGGTAACCTTAACGCCACGCGCCGCGGCGAGGGTCGGCTAGGGCTCGAGCCGCTTCAGGTCGGCCGCCGCCAAGGCGTATTCGATGAAATCCTTGGGGCAAATGTCGGTGGCGGTCTTGAGCGCGGCGGCGGCCTCGGCGCGGTTGCCGCGGACAATGTGCCACTGGCCAACGTAGAACTGTGCCTCGCAGCGCTGCTCGGGCCGGCCAGCGGCAGCGAGCACAGCATCCATGGACGTTTTGTCGAGATAGAAGCCGACGATCGCTTCAGGCCAGCCCTGGCCTTTCAGGCGCGCCGCATTGGTCTCCAGCTCGCGCGCCGCGTTCTCGCCTGCGCGCGTGCGCGCCAGATAACAGAACAGCATCGGATAGGCGTCGTCCTTGAGCTCCGTGGAGCGCTGGAAATCGGCCGCGGCGCTGGCGAAGTCACCCTTGAGGTAATGGGCAAAGCCACGGTTGCGATGGGCGAACTCGTATTTCGGGTCGACCCTGACCGCTTCCGTCAGATCGGCGATCGCACGATCGTAATCGCCCTTGTCTCTGAAGGCCGTGCCACGATTGCCGTAGGCCAGCGCATAGTTCGGGTCGAGCCTGATGGCCTCGCCGTAGTCGGCGATAGCGCGGTCGAGATCGCCTTTGGCCTTCCAGGCGAGGCCGCGGTTGCGGAAAGCCAGTGCGTATTTCGGATCGAGACGCAGCGCCTCGGTATAGTCGGCAATGGCCCGCTCGTACTCGCGCCTCCCGAACCAGGCGTTGGCGCGGTCATTGTAGCCGTCCACATACTTCGGATCGATCCTGATGGCCGTGTCGTAGTCGGCCATAGCCCTATCGATGTCACCCTTGTCGCGCCAGGTGAGACCTCGGTTGCGATATGCCGAGGCATGTTGGGGGTCAAGGCGGACGGCCTCGGTGAGGTCGGAGAGCGCGCTGTCGAGCGCGCGTTTCCTGCGCTGCACGTGGCCGCGCAGGAAGAAGGCGCGCGCGCTCGCGGGGTCCAGGCGGATGGCCTCGTCGAGGTCAGCGAGCGCGCGGTCGAGCTCGCCCTTGTCGTCCCAAACGTCGGCGCGATTGCGCAGCGCCACGGCAAGCTTCGGGTTGAGCCCGATCGCCTCGCTGAAATCGGCGATCGCCCGATCGTACTCGCGCTTTTCCTGCCACAGGACGCCGCGGCCGTTGTAGTCGTTGGCATTGCGCGGGTCGATGCGCAGCGCCTCGTTGAAGTCGGCGAGCGCCCGGTCGCGGTCACCCTTCTTCTGCCAGGCCCGGCCGCGATTGCCGTAGGCGCTTGCGTAGCCGGGGTTGCTGCGGATCGCGTCGGTGTAGTCGGCGATCGCCTTGTCGTAGTCCTTCTTGTCGTACCACGAGATGCCGCGATTGTAGTAGGCGATGGCATACTGGGGGTCGATGCGGATCGCCTCGCCGTAGTCGGCCATGGCGCGGTCGATATTGCCTTTCTTGCTCCAGACCAGGCCGCGATTGTTGTAGGCGACGGCATACCTCGGATTGAGGCTCAGTGCCTCGCTGTAGTCGCCGATGGCGCGGTCCCGGTCGCCCTTGTCGTCCCAGACGTCGCCGCGGCCGACAAAGTCGACTGCATTGCTCGGATTGAGACGGATGGACTCTGTCAGGTCACCCAGCGCCCGCTCCAAATCGCCCTTGCGCTGCCAGGCCCGGCCGCGATTGCCGTAGGCGAAGGCATAGCCGGGGTCGAGCCGGATGGCCTCGCTGTAGTCGGCGATGGAGCGCTCGTAGTCCTTCTTGTCGAACCAGGCGATGCCCCGGTTGTAGTGGGCGATGGCGCGGTTCTTCTGGCTCTCGCTGGTGTCATCGAGGATGCGCGTGCAGGATGCGATGGCGCGATCCGGCGCCGCGTTCTGCGCGCAATCGTCCCACTCCTGCTTGGTGGCGCCCAATAAGGGCGCGCCGGACAACAACGCCGCGATCACCGCAGCGGCAGTAATCCATGTCCGCATCAAGGGCCCCCGTGACAAGAATGGGCAACAGCCTAGCACCCGGGCAACCCCGGCGCCGCCCCTCACCCCGGCCTTCGCCGGGCAGGCTCTAACCCTCTCCCCATGCTGAAGAAGCATGGGGAGAGGGAACTTCTCACGTAGCCGCCTCGACGCGTTTGAGGGCCGCGCGGAGCTTGCGCAGGGTGGCCTCGAAGTCGGCGCGGCGCTCGCGGTTCTCCTCCACCACCTCGGGCGGTGCCTTGGCGACGAACTGGGCGTTAGCCAGCTTGGCGTCGATCTTGTCAATCTCGGCCTGCGACTTCTCGATCTCGCGGCCAAGGCGAGCGCGCTCGGCGGCCATGTCGATCACGCCGGCAAGGGGCAGCGCCACGGTCGTCTCGCCCAGCACGATCTGCGCGGAGCCCTTGGGCGCCGTCTTGCCGAACGACATCGCATCGAGGCGGGCCAGTCGCTTGATCGTGCCCTCGTGATGCTCGACACGCGCGCGCTCGGCCTTGCCGGCGCCGACCAGCACCAGCGGGATCTTGGCCCCGCCCGGAACGTTCATCTCGTTGCGAACTGAGCGCACCTCGCTGATCAGCTTCACGAGCCAGCCGATCTCCTCGTCGGCATCGGCGTCCGCCAGGCCCTCGAACACCGGCCAGGTGCGAGGCACAGCAGGTTCTCGCGCTTGACGCCGACCTCAACCAGACGGTCCCACAGCTCCTCGGTGATGAACGGCATGAAGGGATGCAGCAGCTTCAGGATCTGGTCGAGCACCCAGGCCGTGGTGGCGCGCGTCTCGGTCTTGGCCTGCTCGTCGGTGCCGTCGAGGATCGGCTTGATCAGCTCCAGATACCAGTCGCAGAACGTGCCCCACACGAACTCGTAGATGGCGCCGGCCGCCTCGTTGAACTTGTAGGCCTCGATGCCGGCGGTGACGGCGGCCGCCGTTCGCTCCACCTCGCCGGCGATCCAGCGGTTGACGGTTTCCTCGACGCTCTTGGGATCGAAGTCCTTCTGGCGCACGCACTCGTTCATCTCGGCGAAGCGCGCCGCGTTCCAGAGCTTGGTGCCGAAGTTGCGGTAGCCTTCCACGACCGCCATGGAGAGCTTGATGTCGCGGCCCTGGGCGGCCATGGCGGCCAGCGTGAAGCGCAGAGCGTCCGCTCCGTAGGCGGCGATGCCGTTGGGGTAGTCCTTGCGCGTGTCCCGGGCGACGCGGCCGGCGTCCTCGCGGCGCAGCAGGCCGCTGGTGCGTTTCTCGATCAACGTATCGAGATCGACGCCGTCGATGATGTCCAGGGGGTCCATGACGTTGCCCTTGGTCTTGGACATCTTCTGCCCTCTCTCGTCGCGCACGAGGGCGTGGATGTAGACATCGTGGAACGGGATCTCCTTCATGAAGTGGAGGCCCATCATCATCATGCGCGCGACCCAGAAGAAGATGATGTCGAAGCCGGTGACGAGCACGCTGGTGGGATAGAAGCGCTTCAGTTCCGGCGTCTGGTCGGGCCAGCCGAGGGTGGAGAAGGGCCAGAGCGCGGAGGAGAACCAGGTGTCGAGGACGTCCTCGTCGCGGATGAGCGCGAGTTCCCCTCCCCGTCGTGTCGAAGACACGCCTCCGGCATGATGTGGGGAGGGGTTAGGGGTGGGGGGAACCCCAAAGGCAGACGTTCTGCGATCCGCCCCTCCCTTACCCTCCCCCACAAGGGGGGAGGGAGAGGCGGCGTAGTGCTTCTTGGCGGCAGCGTAGGCCGCCCCTTCGGATTCGGCAACGAACACCTTGCCATCTGGGCCATACCACGCCGGGATTTGGTGGCCCCACCAGAGCTGGCGCGAGATGCACCAGGGCTGGATGTTGCGCATCCACTCGAAGTAGGTCTTCTCCCAGTTCTTGGGGATGAACTCAGTCTTGCCGCTCTCGACCGCCGCGATGGCGCGCTTCGCCAGCTCGGCCGCGTTGACGTACCACTGATCCGTCAACCACGGCTCGACCACGGCTTCGCCGCGCTGCGCGTGCGGAACGGCGTGGGTGTGCGGCTCGATCTTGTCGACAAGATCCAGCGCCTCCAGATCGGCGACGACGCGCTTGCGCGCAACGAAGCGGTCGAGGCCGCGGTATTTCTCCGGCACCGCATCGTTGAGCTGCGCCTTGGCATCGAAGATGTTGATGAGCCCAATCTCGGGGTGGCGCTTGTAGACCTCGTAGTCGTTGAAGTCGTGCGCCGGCGTGATCTTCACCGCGCCGGAGCCCTTCTCGGGATCTGAATGCTCGTCCGCAATGATGGGGATCTCACGCCCGACCAGCGGCAACACCACCGTCTTGCCCACCAAGAGCGTGTAGCGCTCGTCCTTTGGATGCACGGCGACGGCCGTGTCGCCCAGCATGGTCTCGGGCCGCGTGGTGGCGACGACGATGAACTTGGAAGGATCGTCCTTCAGCGGATACTTGAAGTGCCAGAGATGGCCCTTGACCTCGACCATGTCGACTTCGAGGTCCGAGAGAGCGCTCTGGAACTCGGGATCCCAGTGGCCGAGCCGCTTGTCCTTGTAGATCAGGCCCGCGTTGTAGAGGTCGACGAACACCTTGAGGACCGCTTTCGACAGCCCCTCGTCCATGGTGAAACGCTCGCGGCTCCAGTCGCAGGAGGCACCCAGCCTTTTCAGCTGATTGATGATGGTGCCGCCGCTCTCGGCCTTCCACGCCCAGACCTTTTCGATGAACCTCTCGCGCCCGATCTTGCGTCGATCCGGCTCCTGCCGCTCCATCATCTGCCGCTCGACCACCAGCTGCGTGGCAATGCCGGCGTGATCGGTGCCCGGCTGCCACAAGACGTCCTTGCCGCGCATGCGCTCGAAGCGGCAGAGCACGTCCTGCAGCGTGTTGTTGAGCGCGTGACCCATGTGCAGCGAGCCCGTCACGTTCGGCGGCGGGATGACGATGCAATAGGCTGGTGCCTTGGCGCGCTCCCGCCGGCCGGCCTTGAAGGCCTCCGCCTTCGTCCATTCGGCGTGGATACGCGCCTCGATGTCGGCGGGCTGATAGGTCTTTTCGAGCATGGAACGGCGATCGAACTGCGGGGATGGGAGATCGTGAAGACAGGTGCTTAGGCTTTCGGCCGGGCGCCTTCAAGTCTTGTCGGTGTTGCGGTCGGCCGTATTTAGGCGCTCCGCCTGCTCCTTGAGGGCCGCCGCCACCAGGCGCGGCATATTCTGGTCGAGCCATTGGCGCAGCATCGGCTGCAGCATCTCCACCACCATGGCATCAAGGGCGCGCGTACCCGGCGCCATGCCGGCCGGGGACGTGGCGTCCACCTGTACACGAGGCGGCTCGACCGAGGCGGGGTTGGGCTTGTCGTTCGATGCAGCCGTGGGCGATGCAGCCGTGGGCGATGCAGCCGTGGGCATCGCCGCGGCCGGAGCACGCAACTCCGCGGCAGCCGCATCCACGGCGGCCGGGAAGGGTGGGACCATCGCCGGCTCGGTGGCTCTCGGTCCGGTCTGTGTCGATGCTGCTTGCCGGCTCGATGACGCAGCAGGAGCAGTCGCAGGCAGCGGTACCGGGTCGCCGATCCTGGGTGCCCCCTTTACCGGCGCCGGTTCGCGGGCAGGTGCCGGTGCGGGGACAGGGGCGGCCGGCTGCATCAGAGACGCCATTTCCGGCTCGGCCCACGGCGGAGGCATGAGGCCGACGCCAGGCGCAAGGGGGTCCGTAGTCACGATGGCGTCGGGCCTGCCTGGCTCGGCGCTGGAGCCGAAGAAGGGCGGCCGCGATGCCCGCACCGTCTCAGGTCGCATTGGCTTGGGCGCAACGACGACTGCTTGAGCTGGCAAGTCCGCTCGCTCGGGTGCTTCCATCCTGGCGGGCTCCTCGCTGTCGACAGGTTCAGGCTCTGGCCGACGTGACAGGAACCAGAGTGGGTCCTTGTCCGCAGGCTGCGGCGAGGACGGCAGCACGATATCGAGCGCCGGATCGGACGAAGCGGGCGTGGCCCCCGGCGACCGAGCTTCGAGCAGGTCGGACAGGTCGTCCTCGCGTGGATGCCCAATCGGGCCGCCCTCGGCCGTATGCGTCGTGGCGAGCCGTTGCGTGAGCCGATCTCCCGCGCCCGGGCCCCGGCTGAGCATCCGTCTGGCCGTCCGCCGGCGCGGCTGCGTCCTCATTCGTCGCGTCGGTCGATTGCTCGGCAAGGCTTCTACGGATCGACGCCAGAATGTTTTCCAGGCTCCCGCCCGCCGGATCGGGCTTGCTCATACCAACCCCACTCTGTTTTCCGCTACTCACATCCCGGGTGCTGCGGGCCCCGAGCCAACGTGCTCACTATAACACCGTGCGTGCGCCGCCAATATGGAAGGTGGCCAGCCTCGAAATGCACCCACAGCGGCAGGCTCTCCGGCCTTGTTGAGCGCGTTGCGGCCAGGTGTGAACACACGCGATCGGCTTACTTTGTGGGTGGTTTGGTCTTGGCCGGGGGTGGGGCCGGGGGTGGGGGTGGCGGCGGCATGGCCTCGGTGCGGCCGTCGCTGTGGGTGATGGAGATGTCGAACCACTTGTTGCGCACCTCCTGGTAGTGCTGCTCGGGGTCGTAGACCAGGGATGCCACGCCGAGCTCCTGCGCGTTCAGCCGGCCGATGGTCGACACCACCGTATAGGACGCCACCACCACGTTGCGCCGGTCGGTCGCCAGCGTCACCTCCGAGTTCAACAGCTCCTGCTCGGCGTTGAGCACATCCAGCAGCGTGCGCTGGCCAACCCGCTCCTCCTCGCGCACGCCGGCCAAGGCGATGCGGTTGGCCGAAACGCTCGCCTGGTCCGATTCCACGGCCGCGACCGCCGCCTGCAGCTGCGACCACGCCGTCACCACCTGCGCCTGCACCTCCGTGCGCGCCTGCTCGATCTCTTGAAGCTTTTGCACGTGCGTCTGCTTGGCCTGCCGGATGCGCGCCTCCACCTCGCCGCCCGTATAGAACGGCACGCTCAGGCGCCCCGTCACCGTCGTGGTCTCCACCGCATCGATCGATTCCGATGAGTCGAAGCGCCGCCCGTAGTTGGCCTCCAGCTGCACGGTGGGCAGACGCTCGCCACGGATCAGGTCGATATTGAAGCGCGCCTGCTGCTCCCCATAAAGCGCCGCCACCACAAAAGGGCTCTCGCGCGACGCTATCTCGGTACTCTCGTTGAGGCTTTTCGGCACCAGCGAGCTCGACTTGGGCTCCACCAGCCGGCTCGGCGGATGCCCGATCGCCCGCTCGAATGCTGCACGGCTGGTCTTCAGGTTGGCCCGCGCCAGGTCCAGCGCCGCCACCGCGCCCGCCCGCCGCGCCTGCGCCTGAGCCACGTCCGTGCGCGTCACCTCGCCAACCGCGAAGCGGTCCTGCGTCGCCTTCAGATCGCGCGTCAGCACCGTCACGTTGTTCTCGCGCAGGGTCAGGATCGCCTGGTCGCGCACAACGTCCAGGTAGGCCGTCACCGCCTCCAGCAGCACCGAGCCCTCGGTCGTGCGCAGCGCCTCCCAACCCTGCCGAACCCTCGCCTCCGCCGAGGAGACCGCGTTCTTGGTGCGGAAACCCCGGAACAGCGGCTGCACCGCCTCCACCTCGTAGCCGCGCGGGTTGCTCTCCCGGGTCGCGTTCCCAAGCCCGCCCTGCACGCTCTGCAGCTGGTAGCCCGTGTCGGCCTTGCCCGCCACCGAGGGCCGGTAGCCCGACAGCGCCCGCGGCACCTCCTCGTCGGTGGCGCGCTGGTTGGCGCGCGCCGCATCCAGCCTGGGATTGAACTTGTAGGCCGCGTTGAGCGCCTCCCGCAGCGTCTCCGCCTCAGCCGCCCCCGCCAGCCACGCCCCCAGCACCACCCCCAGCCACACCGCCCCCAACCAACGGGCAAGAACGCAGAAGCTGTCGCGAGAGACCGTCATCCCATGTCGCCCCAGATTCCCCCACCATCTCGGCCGCGCGCTGCGCATTACCCAATGCGCCTCTCGAGCGGGACACGAACCCACGACCGGCCCGCCGGGCACCAGTGTGCGCGGCGGCTATCCCCGTTTAGCCGATTCCCAGAAGGATCCTGCCCCCACCCCCCGCTTTCCACCGGTCATGCGCCGGACCGAATCGGCAACACGCACAAATGTCGCGGCCCCGATTGCAGACGCCGGATTGCAGAGGCCGATTGCAGAGGAAAGTACGGGCTTTGATTGGCGGCAGGGCTTGGCGCGCACCATTGGCCGCCGAGTTGCAGCTGCGCCCACAGCACAACAGGGCGCCGTCTACCGCTCGCGAAAGGCGCGCACGAACTGGTCGGTGACGGGCTTGACGAGGTAGGAGAGCGCTGTGCGCTCGCCAGTCGCAATGAAAGCCTCGACCGGCATGCCCGGCAGCAGTTTCAGTTTCTCCCGCTGGCCCTCGTCGGCGCGGATGCGCGCCACGTAGAACATGGTGTTGGTCTGCGCCTCCTTGGTCAGGTCGGCACCGACCCTTGTCACCGTGCCCTTGATCTCGGGGGTGATGCGCTGATTGAAGGCGGGGAAGCGCAGGCTCGCCTCCTGGCCCACATGCACCTGATCGATATCAGATGGGGCTATGCGTACCTCGATGCCCAGCTCGTCGTGGCTCGGCACGATGGTCATCACCGTCTCGCCGGCACCGATCACGCCATCCACCGTGTGCACGGCGAGGTCGTGCACGATCCCGGTCTGCGGCGCACGCAGCAGGATGCGCTTGAGCTGATCCTCGGCGGCGATCTTGCGTTCGGTAAGCTCGGCCATGCGCGCCTCCATTTCGCGCAGCTCCTTGGTCGCCTCGGTCTGCATGGTCTGGTCGAGCGCCATGATTTGCAGCTCGGTCTCGCTGATCTGACCGTGGGCGCGCGCCGTCTGTGCCACCAGCGCTCCCCATTCACCCTTCAGCCGGGTCAGATCGCGCTGGGCCGCGAGAATGCGATTGGTTGCCATCAGCTCCTTCTTGCGCAGCTGCTCGAGCCGCTCGATCTCCTCGATCATCAGCTCGACCTCGGTGTTCTTGGCGTCGCGCTGCGCGGCCTGCCCCTTGATCTCCTCCCGGAACTGGCCGATGCGCTCCGTGAGCTGCGCGACCTGTCCTCTCTTGGACGCGCGGCGAAACTCGAACAGGCGCTTTTCCCCCTCGGCGACTGCGGCCGCCTCCTCCCCACTCGCAAAGAACTCGACCGGGAAGCGGATGGCGGCAGCCTGATCGCGCTCGGCCTCGAGCCGGGCCTTGCGGCCCGTCAGCTGCACCAGCTGCGAAGCGATGATCCCCAGGTTGGCGCGCGCCTGCGTCTCGTCGAGGCGCAGCACCACATCGCCGGCCAACACCCGGTCGCCATTCTTGACCAGGATCTCGGCGACGATGCCGCCGGAGGGATGCTGCACTTTCTTGATGTTGTTTTCGACCACCACGAGGCCCGAGGCGATCACCGCCCCAGCGATCGGCGTGGTCGTCGCCCACACCCCGCAGCTCACCGCGAGCAACCCGATAAGCGCGATGCCGAACACCAGCCGCCTCGCCAGCGGTGGCTCCAGGCCCGCCTGGCGGCCCTGCCCCGGCGGCGGCGGCGCCGGGGCCGTCGGGGTGCGAGAATGCTCGGGTGTCTCGACCCGTTCGTTGCCTACGACACTTTCGATCCGCGCCTTCATGGCCTGGCTCCAGCGCTGCAGGGTCTCCATCCGCGCGCTGCCTGCGATGGCCCGGGCTGCTTCCACGAATGCCCTGTACCAGCGCTTCAGCGTCTCGCGCCGGTCGGTCCCCAGCCAGCGCTCCGCCTGCAATTTGCCCACGTTGCCGCACGCCTTGCGCCAACGCTTGAGCATTAAGCTTAACGAGCGCAGCGTCGCACGGCCCGACCCCTGCATCGCCATCGCGCTCTACCCCTTGGCTTCGGCGGCGACGGCAAGAGCGGCGGGCACGGTGAGGGGCTGGCGCAGCACCTTGCGCAGCACCTCGTCCTTGGGGCCGAAGGCGGTGAGCTGGCCGCCGCCGATCACCGCCACCTTGTCGGCCGCGGAGAGCACGGTGGGCCTATGCGCGATCACCACCACGATGCCGCCGCGCGCCTTCACCCGCTCGATCGCCTTGACCAGCGCCTTCTCGCCGTCGGCGTCGAGGTTGGAGTTGGGCTCGTCCAGCACCAGCAGGAACGGATCGCGGTAGAGCGCGCGCGCCAGCGCGATGCTCTGGCGCTGCCCGGCGGACAGCACCGAGCCGCCCTCGCCCACGCGCGTCTCATAGCCGTTGGGAAGCCGCAGCACCATCTCGTGCACGTCGGCCACGGCGGAAGCGGCGATCACCCGCTGGCTGTCGGGCTGATCCTCGAAGCGGGCGATGTTCTCGGTGATGGTGCCGTCGAACAGCTGCACGTCCTGCGGCAGGTAGCCGATGTGGCGGCCCAGCGCCTGCGGCGACCAGCTCGCCAGCGCCGCCCCGTCGAGCCGCACCGCGCCCGCGCGCCAAGGGCCAAACCCCGGTCAAGGCCCGCGCCAGGGTCGACTTGCCCGCCGCGGAAGGCCCGATCACCGCCAGCACCGTGCCCGCCACCAGATCGAAGCCCACCCCCGACAGCGTCACCGTCTGCGTGCCCGGCACCGCCACCGAGATCGCCTCCACCTTGAGGGAAGCGACCGGCGCCGGCAGCCGCAGCGGGTCGCTCTCGCCCGGCAGCGAGCCCAGCACCGCGTCCAGGCGGTCGCACGCCTTACGTGCTGCGACGAAACCTCGCCAGTTGCCGATCGCCACCTCGATCGGCGCCAGCGCGCGCGAGGCCGCGATCGAGCAGGCGATGATGGCGCCTGCCGTCATCTCGCCCTTGATGGTCAGGTACGCGCCCAGCCCCAGCAGCGCCGACTGCAGCATCAGCCGGAACACCTTGGACACCACCGAGAAGCCGCCCACCAGGTCGGAGAGGCGCTCGTTGGCGGCGATGTGCTCGCCGTTGACCGCCTCCAGCCGGCGCGTGAAGCGGTGCGAGAAGCCCATCGCCCGCAGCACCTCGGCGTTGCGGTCGGAGGCCTCCGCGATCGCCCAGCGCCGCTTGGCCATCGCCGCCGCCGCCTCGCCCGGCGCCCGCATCAGACGTTCCATCAGCAGCGTGATGGCGATCAGGAACAGCGCACCGCCAACCGTCACCCAGCCCAGCACCGGATGCAGGATGAAGGCGAAGGCCACGTACAGCGGCATCCACGGCATGTCCAGGATCGCCACCGGCCCCTGGCCCGAGAGATAGGCGCGCATCGAATCCACGTCGCGGATCGGCTGCGTGGCGTTGCCCTGCGCGCCGGTGAAGGCGCGCAGCCGCATCACCGCACCGTGCGCCAACGGCGTGAGGCGGCGGTCGAGCCGGCTCGCCAGGCGCACCAGCACCTGGCCGCGCACCACCTCCAGCCCGCCCTGGAACAGGAACAGCACAGCCGCCAGCAGGGACAGCGCAACCAGCGAAGGAACGCTGCGGCTGGTCAGCACCCGGTCGTAAACCTGCAGCATGTAGAACGAGCCGGTCAGCGCCAGCACGTTCACCACGCCCGACATCACGATCAGCACCACCACGATCGGGCGCACAACGCCCGCCGCAACCCTGACCTCACTCTTCTGCTTCTTGCCGTCCCCTGCCACGCCACTCACTCGCAATACATTACTTGAAATGCCGGCCCCCCCAGCATCTTGTTAACCCCATTCGGCCGTACTTTACATCCGATCAGCTAGCCCTTTCCTAGACCATCCTTAACCAGGCCGGTCCCCTGCGCTACATCAAGTTTGCGGCCGAGGCCAACGACCGTGGGGTGGATGGGTGGCGGCCAATAGGGGATTGCCAAACCGCCAATTGCCTGTTGGTATCGACGCGCGCCCCGAAGACGAGGCGGCACGGCATCGCGGCATCTTGTGTGCAAACGATCGTGAGCCACATTCCGGACCAGCTCCATCGGCCCCTCTTTCGCATCGCTTGCGCTCGGGGCCCTGGGATTTACTCATACAACAAGTCAACCCCCTGTGATAAGTGCATAACGCATTAGGACTTTATCTCATCGAACTACAGGCTAACCTGCGGGCAAGTAGGTACATGCTCCATTCGGTTGCGCGCACTTGGCATGCTCTCGTTGAGCGTGCAGTCGCGAAATGGTCGAACCTGAGCCTCGCCGGACAATTCGTGGTGGCGGCGATGACGGTCATGTGCTGTGTCATGACCATCTACGGCGTATGGCTGGACGAGAGAATCAAGGCGGGGGCCGTGCACAGCACTGCCAGCGGCGCCGCTCTTTATATCAACAGCGCCATCGAGCCGTACCTTCAGGACCTCAAGACCGGAAACTCCGTTGGGCCCAAGGCCCAACGCGCCCTGGATGCGTTGTTCACGAACACGCCGCTGGGAAGCAAGGTGGTGGTCATCAAGGTCTGGAGCCGCGACGGCACCATCGTCTACAGCAATCGCAAGGAGGCTATCGGCAAGAGTTTCGCCGTCACAAAGTCCCTGGCAAGCGCGCTGAGAGGCACGGTCAGCGCGCAGCTCGAAGACCTCGACGACGAGGAAAATGAGCTCGAGCGCCAGTTGGGAGCGCCCTTGCTGGAAGTCTACGCGCCGATCCGGGAGCTGGGCTCGGACCGCATCATTGCGGTGGCCGAATTCTACCAGCGGGCCGACCAGCTCAGCTTGGAGCTGCGCAACGATCGGCTGCGCAGCTCCATCGTGGTCGCCCTCGTCACGCTGGCGATGCTCAGCGTGCTCTTCCTCATTGTCCGCCGGGGCAGCCGCACGATTGAATCGCAGCAGCAGGCGCTGCACGACAGGATCTCGCAACTGTCCGGCCTGCTGGCCCAGAATGAAAGCCTGCGCAAGCGTATCGACGAGCTGTATGTCCGGTCTGCGGAGACGCACGAGTTGTTCCTGCGGCGTGTAGGGTCGGAGCTCCACGACGGTCCTGCGCAGCTCATCGCGCTGGCGTTGCTCAGGCTCGATGCCTTG
Source organism: uncultured Alphaproteobacteria bacterium (assembly GCA_963827545.1). GTDB lineage: Bacteria > Pseudomonadota > Alphaproteobacteria > Rhizobiales > Hyphomicrobiaceae > AWTP1-13. The sequence goes on along the minus strand of CAWHBI010000005.1, from coordinate 27,368 downwards.
CGTCCGAAGCCCGGCCGGCAGAACGGGGATCTGGACGACTACGAAAGAATAAAGGGCGCGCTGGTGGACGCCCTCGGCGACATCAGGAACATATCGGCCGGGCTCATACTTCCGGAGCTGGAGGCTGCTTCGCCGGCCGAGGTTCTCCGGCTCGCAGCCCGCAACCATGAGCGCCGGACCGGCACGCGCGTGCGCTGCGAGGTCGATAGTCTCCCCTTGAAGCTCTCTCCCGTCCTCAAGTCCTGCCTGTACCGGTTCACCCAGGCCGCGCTCAACAATGCCTATCAGCACGCCGGCGGCACGGGTCAAGCCGTGCGCGGCACCCACCACAACGGTGTGGTGGAGATTGCGGTTTCCGATGCCGGTCCAGGCTTCCTCCCCGAAGACAAGCTCGGCGACGGAGAACGCCTGGGGCTCATCGGCATGCGCGATCGCGTGGTGTCGCTTGGGGGAACATTCGACCTCGCCTCGAAGCCCGGCGCCGGCACCCGCCTGACCGCGCGTTTCGAAGTCACCGATGACGCCAGGAACTAGACGATGGTTGAACCTATCCGCGTAGCCGTCATCGACGATCATCCCCTCTTTCGCGAAGGGGTCGCGCACACCATCCAGCGCTCCGGCATCCTGCAGGTGATCGCCGAAGGGGCGACCGCCGAGGATGCGATCCGCATCGCCAAAGCCGAGCTTCCCGACATCGTGCTGCTGGACGTGAGCATGCCGGGCGGCGGCGTCGAGGCCGCGCGCGCCATCTCGAACGCCTGTCCGGTGGTGAAGATCATCATGCTCACCGTGTCGGAAAGCGAAGAGCATGTGCATGAGGCAATGGAAGCGGGCGTGCGCGGATATGTCCTCAAGGGAACGAGCGGTCTGGAGCTTGTCAACACGCTGCGCGCTGTGGCGCGCGGCGAGTACTACGTGACGCCGCGGCTGGCTGCACGCATTCTGGCGCTTTCGCGGCGCCCGCAGAAGACACCTGTGCCCGAAGGCGCCTTTCCCGACCTGACCAAGCGCGAGGAGCAGATCCTCGACCGCGTCGCCCGCGGTCTCACCAACAAGGAGATCGCCAAGGCGCTGCAGATCAGTGAAAAAACCGTAAAGCACTACATGACCAACATCATGCAGAAGCTGCAGGTGCGCAATCGCGTGGAGGCGGCTCTGGTGTTCCGCAAGAAGCCGCCCATCAAGTAGCAATGGCACAATCCCTGAGCGCCGACGCCTGCGCTTGCGAGCGACCGGCATCATCAGCAAGGGGGGACGCCACCTTGTGTTGATTCGCCTTGCGGATGCCGCCCTCGGGCGACCGTGCCGCGGTGCCAGCGGCGAAGAACGAACGCCTCGGCGCGTGTTGACGTGAACTCCACCACGGCCTCGCGAACAAAGACCGAGCCGAGCACGGTGCGCGCCTCGGACTGCACCGAAAAGGCGCGCCGGGTCGACGCCGAAAGGAATTCGGCGGGCAGCGGCGCCCCGCGTCCTGGCCCCAGCGCGCGGCTCGGCGGCAGACCACCCATCGAGCCGCGCTCAATGCCGCGCGCGATGAGGTCGACTAGGGCTCCGGGCGCCACTGCCACATCGATGGCCGGCTGCCCCGAGTAGACCGTCACGAACGGGCGGAGGCGGTCCAGATCTGCCTGGCTCATGCCGAGAACTGTCGCCAGCTCCTCGATGGCGAGGAAGGGTGCGTTCTTCGGTCCGTAGGTTCGACCGGCGGCCAGGTACTGGGCGCGCTCGGCGCCGGCCGGCCGCCGGTCATCGTCAGCATCCCTGAAATCGAGAATGGCATCGGCGACGGCCTCGCCTGCTTCCGCCCCGGCGCCGAGGATGAGGGCGCGAAGCAGCGGCTCGTTCGCGATGTTCAGATCGACCTTTCCCGCTTCGTCCTGGATAGTGATCGTGAGCGTCGCTCCCTCGGCGAGGCTGCAGGCGACAGGAGCAGCGTTCAACGGGAAGCGGCGGCTCGGCGCTTGCGACTCGCGAGCGGCGACAAGGTCCAGGATGGCCAATTGCACCCCCGCATCGGCGAAGGCTTCGGCCCGCGCGCTTTCCCCGGCGGCGGCGGCCGCCTTGACGTGGGTGCGCGCAATCTGGGCGAAGCTCGCCGCCACCAACGCCAGGAGACCGAGCGCCGAAAGCACGACCAGCAGGACAAATCCGCGCTCGGCGCCGGCCTCTTGCGGCTTTCGCGCGGTGTCGGACTTGGGCACATTTGGCATTGGCAGGCACGCGTGAAAACTTGAACCCTGGCGTCGATCAGCGGAAGACGCGATCGACCTGTTCCCTGCGGTCTGGCGGCGCCTGGCGCTGCGGCCGCGTGGTCAGGTTGATCTTAGCACGAAATTCTTCAGTGATGGCGCGTACTTGCGAGGAGTCCTTGACGATGCGCGGCGTGATGGCAACCAGCAGCTCGGTCCGCGTGATCAGGTCGCCCTTGTTCTTGAACAGATTGCCCAGCACCGGCACCTGGCCGATGAGCGGGATCTGGTCTCGCTGGTTGTCGGCCCGGTCCTGGATCATCCCCCCCAGGAGCAGTCCCTCGCCATCGTTGACGGCCACCGTGGTCTTGATGCGCCGCTGCTGAATAGTGGGAGAGTCGATCGTTGAGGTGTTGGTCTGCACCACATCGCTGGCCTCCTGCTCGACATCGAGCAGGATGCGGCCCCTGTCGCCGATGCGCGGCGTGATGTTGAGCACGATGCCCGTGCTGCGGTAGGTGATGGAGTTGACGATCGGCGAGCCGGGCGTGAGCACGGCCACGGCCGATTGGGTGGCAATCGGCACCTCGTTGCCGACCTGCAGGGTCGCCTTCTTGTTGTCGAGCACCATCAGGGTGGGCGAGGAGATGATGTTGATGTCGGTGATGGAGCTCAAGGCATTGAACACGACCTGCACGTTGGGGGTATTGAAGAAGTGCGAGAAGCCGGGGAACGTCGGGGTTACGGCACCCAGGGCGCTGTCCGTGAGCTTCAGCTGGTGATTGCCCATCTGGAAGAACCAGCGCACCCCCATCTTCAGGTCGTCGTTGAGCCGCACCTCCGCGATGGTGGCTTCCAGCAGGACCTGGTTGGGCGACACGTCGATCTGGTCCAGGATCTGGCGCAGCCGCCGGTACTCCTGCGCCGTGGCCGTGATCACCAGCGAGTTGTTGGCCTCGTCGGCGACAACGCCAATCCCGCTGGCGCGGTCATCCCTGGGCCCGATGGCTCCAGTCGTGGTCGCGGCTGCAGGGGCAGCCTGGGTCGGGTCGGTCTCGGGCCCCGGCGGCGGCGGGGTCACACCAGGCGCCGCCGGGGGAGGCATCGGCTGGAGCCCTGGCCGAAGCACCAGTGCGTCCGGGAACGGACCCGGCGCGATGACGGTCGAACCCGGCGGCCTACTTGCCGCGGAAGCGGCCACGCCCGCCCTTGCCTGATCCTGCGAGCCGTAGATCTTCTGCAGCAGCTGGGCGAGCTCGATGGCAGGGCGGTTGCGGATGGGATAGACGAAGACCTGCTTGACCGTCGCGCGGGTGGCCACGTCGATCCGCCCCAGCCAGGTCTCGGCCTTCCTGAGGTACTCAGGACGCGAGCTGATCACGAGGATCGATTTCAGGCGGCGGTTCGGGATGAAGCGGACGATGCCTTTGGTGGGACCATCGCGGTCGTTGGCAAAGACGGTGTCGAGCTCTTGCGCGATGGCGTCGGGATCGCCCGATTCGACCGGGAAAAGGCCGAACGACATGCCCTTCATCCAGTCGACGTCGAAGACGCTGACCGCGTCCGCGATCTGGTCGAGGTCTGCCCGCGTGCCCGAGACCACCAGCAGATTGCGGGCCGTATCGACCCTGAGCAGGCTGGTGTTGGGTGCTATCGCCTTGAGAATGCGCTCCATTTCGGCTGCCGCCACGTGCTGCAGGGGAATGATCTGCGCGCTGACACCGGGCATGCGGCGGTAGTTGGTGCCCTTGCCACGCAGCGGCGCGGAGGTGACCGCTTCGCTCGTCGGCACGATCCGGTATATGCCCTGCTCGACCACGATCGCTGCACCCTCGCCCCGCAGGATCACCTCGAAGGTCTCCAGCAACGCGTCCCTGGGAATGGCCTTGGTCGACTGGATCGTGATCGTGCCCTTGACCCGCTCGCTGACCGCATAGTTCACCCCCAGCGTGTCGCCCAGGATCGACTTGGCAGCCTCCGCGATGCTCGCATCGACGAGATTGAGCGTCACCCCGCCTCGACCAGGGGCGTCACTCACCAGCGGCCGAGGCTCGGGATTGCCCGTGAGCTGCCCTGTTCCGGCAATGACTTGATCCGTCTCGCCTTTGCCCGAGGTCTTGGCGAGAGGCACACCGCTCACACCACCTCCAGGCCCGGACCTCGACGGCCCGGCAGGTGACGGAGGTGTAGGCAGAGCCAGCTGTTGCCACGGCAACGTGCACGCCGATGCTACGGCGGCGGCCGCAGTGGCCAAAGCCACACGCCACAGGCTGGTGACCGGCAATTCTCGTCTCCGTCTGAACCAACCACCACGCCTGGCGATTCCCAAAAAGAGCACACGGGCTAATCCGCCAGCATCGCTGATTCGCAGAAAAGCCTGAAGCCCAACAAGACTTTCTCCACGCTCCACGGCTCCCGCGCGTAGCGCGCCGGCAACTTGGCTTCTAAGACCTAGGTCGCATTCGATGGCGACCTCAGTCGCAGCATCGCCCCACCCAAACGGACCTTGCGACGCCGCTTGCATTCTTGAAATTGGCAGTTGGGTTTTTGCGTCCCGCCGCTTGGCGCTTCGCGAAAGTTGAATTTGCAACGCTTGCCGGGGGGAAGTCCCTGCAGGTCGGAAGGTGGCCGTTGGTACTGGAAGGGGCGTAGCTGATGTATCTTTCAAGCAAGCATTCCCGCGCGCGGCTGAGGGAAGCACAGAAGGCCCGCGACAACCGGGCGGAAATCGTCAGAGCGCTCTCGCAAGGACAGATTTCCAGACGCGACCTCTTCAAGTGGGGCATCTTCACGGCCACTGGAGCGCTGGCTCTCAAGAACGGGCTCAGCCCGTTTGCCCGGAGCGCCTTCGCCGCCGTCCCGACTGGCACGCCGCCGAGCCCGTTGTTCGGAGCCAGGAAATTCACCCAGCGCATGCCGCGGCTGCGGGTGCAGACGCCGATGCCTTTGACCAGAAACGGCAACGACGAGGCGGTTTTCCCCGCGGGCTCGGGCTACGACAATGCCAAGCGACTGTCCTACCACAACGACTTCAGCAGCTATGTCGGCGATCCTGCTCTCAACCCGTATCGCAACCCGATCACGAACCGCGGCCCGATGGAAGGTCGCCCCCCCGGGGAGTTCTTCGCCCATCAGAGATGGGAGGAGTTCTTCCCCAAGGTGGGCTACGCCATGTCGTGGGGGCCTTGCGCTCCGGGAACCAAGTTCCACCCCAATTTCCCTGACCAGAATCCGAACAGCGTGTGGTGCTACGGCACGGGCAAGTTCACACAGGGCAACATGCCCCCGTTCCTGATCAAGGGGCGCTATGGGGAGCCGATCCTCACCCGCATCTACAACAACACGCCCGTGGTCCGCGCTCAGAACGGGGGCTTCGGCCGCAACGAGACCCAGCTCCACTTCCACAACGCGCACAACGGTGCCGAGAGCGATGGCGCCACCGGCGCGCACCATTTCCCGGGCACGTTCTACGACTACCGCTGGAGCACCACGCTGGCCCGGCGCGACAAGATCAATAAGAACGGCACGGACCAGAGGGCGGCCGGCCCAGACAACGGCACCGGCATCGTCAAGGTGGCGGGCGACTGGCGCGAGCTGCAGGGCACCATGTGGGCTCACGACCACCGCTTCTTCTTCACCGCGGAGAACGTCTACAAGGGCAATCTCATGCAGGTGAACTACTACAGCGGCCGGGATCGCGGCCATGAACAGATCACGTCAGGCACCAACTTGCGGCTACCCAGCGGCAAGCAACTCGGGTGGGGCAACACCGACTTCGACGTCAACCTGACCATCTCGGATGGCGCCACCGACGCTCAGGGCCAGTACTTCTTCGACATCTTCACCAACGATGGGTTCCTGGGCGACTTGCCGCTCGTCAACTTCGCCTACGCCCCGTATTTCGAAGTGCTGCCAAGGAAGTATCGCTTCCGCGTCTTGAATGCCTGCATGTCGCGCTACGTCAAGCTGGCGCTCAGCTGGAACGGGGCGCCGGTTCCCTTCAAGTTCATCGCCAACGACGGCAACTTCGTCGTCAACCCGATCGATCTGACGACGCTGGACGAGCAGGGCATCGCCGAGCGCTACGACATCGTTGTCGACTTCTCCATATTCCCGGTCGGCTCCCGACTCTACCTCGTCAACCAGTTGGTGATGCGCGACGACGGACGCGGGCCGAAGGAGGCCCTATCGCTGGCTGCCGCGCTAAGGGGCGTCCCCGGCGATCCCGTCGTGGGCTCCATGATGGAATTCCGGGTGGTCAGCTCGTTGCCTAGCGTGGATGCGCCGGGCCAAGCCCTGACCGTGGCGAACAGCTGCGGCCCCAACGACAAGAGCCAGGTGCCGGCCGTGCTGACCGAGCAGATTCCAATCGTTGCCCCCGTGCGGACGAGAGTGGTCGAGTTCGGCAGGTCAGGCCCAGGCGACTCGCGGGATCCCACGACCGGTCAATGCACGCCCGACTGTCCAGAATTGGCAACCTTCCCCTGGACCATCAAAGTGAACGGCCAGGACGCACACTCGTTCAATGCCAACCGCATCTCGCTGCTCATCCCCAAGCCGGGAGAGGTCGAGCACTGGACCTACATCAACCAAGGTGATGGCTGGGACCATCCCATTCACCTGCACTTCGAGGAAGGCATAACCATAGATCGCGGCTCGAACCCTATCCCATCGACTGAGAGGCTTGTCAGGAAGGATGTGTGGAGGCTGAAACCGTTGGGACGGGTAACGTTCCAAGTGCAGTTCGGCGAATACGGCGGGTCATACGTCAACCACTGCCATAACACCGTGCATGAAGACTTCGCCATGCTCATGCGCATCCAGCTACTCGCCGGCGCCGGACAACAGGTCGCGGTCACGCCCACGCCGCACCCGACCCCCGACGGAGTGTACTTCACCACGCCGGAAATATTGCCCGAGGGCGATCCCAGGCCACCCACTTCTGCAAGCAGCGGCGGCAGCACCAGCGGCTAGGCCGATGCCAATGTGAGGACGGGATACCGAAGGGTGCTCGATGCGCCCTTCGGTAATTTTTTGGATGAATGCCATGCTGCGCGTTCGCTGTTCGGCCCTTGCCTTCCTTGCCGTCCTGATCTTTTCGTCGCTGGCGCCGAGCCTGGCGCAGGCTTCCCGCTGGGGGAAGGGCTACATCCCCAACGCAGCGGTCGTCACCCATGACGGAAGGACGCTGCAGTTCTATGACGATCTGATCAAAGACAAGATCTTCATCATCAGCTTCCTCTTCACCACCTGCAAGGACATCTGCCCCCTGGCGACAGCCCGGCTCGCCGAGTTGCAGGAGAAGCTGGGCGACAGCATGGGTCGCGACATCTTCTTCTACTCGATCAGCATCGATCCGGAGACCGACACCCCGGAGCGGCTCAAGCAATATGCGGATACCTTTCGCGCCGGGCCCGGCTGGCTGTTCCTGACTGGCAATCCGGCAGACATCCACGCCATCCGTCACAAGCTGGGCGAGCGCAGCCGGGTCCTCAGCGAGCACCGCAATGAGGTCCTGCTGGGCAACGGCGCCACGGGCGAGTGGGCCAGGAACAACGTGCTGGGCGACCTCGACAGCCTCGCGCTGACGGTGCGCGGCATGGACCCGAAATGGCGCCTGGGTGCAGGCGACGCACGCGCCGATCCCAAGGCTTTGAATGTCGACTTTGCAGCGCGCCCTGGGCAGGCCCTGTACAAGAGACTGTGCGCGGGATGCCACACGGTAGGGAGCGGCGACCGCGTCGGGCCCGATCTCGCCGGCGTTACCGGACGGAGGGACCGCGCCTGGCTCGCGAGCTATATCTCCAACCCCGAGAAGATGCGGCTGCAACGGGACCCGGTCGCCCTCGATCTGGCCGCGAGGTACCAGGGCGTGCGCATGCCCAGTCTCGGCGTTGCTGCCGCCGATGCCGATGACCTGCTCGCCTACATCGGCCACCTGGAGCTGCAGCGCTCCAAGCTGGCCCCGGCTCCTGCCAATGTGCTCGAGCCGTTGTCGGCCCTGACGACCCAGCATGGTGCTCCCTTCTCGCTAGATCACGTGAAGGGCCGGCCGGTCGCGGTAGTGTTCGGATTCACGCACTGTCCCGATGTTTGCCCCACGACGCTGCTCGACTGGTCGAACGTGCTGGCCACGCTCGGGCCCGATGGCGACGAGCTCAAGGTGCTGTTCGTCTCGGTCGACAGCGAGCGGGATAGGCCAGAGGCGCTCAAGGCCTACATGACGTCGTTCGATCCGCGGATCGTTGCGCTGACGGGGAACGCGGCCCAGATTGCCGCTGCGGCGGGCGCCTTCGACGCGTTCTATGAAAGGGTGGCGGAGAGCGGCGGCAGCTTCACCTTCGACCACACGGTCAAGACCTACATCGTCGATCGTGGGGGAGGGATGGCTGGAGCCGTCGACTTGCGGACCCCGGAAAGCGATCGGCGCAAGGTGCTGGGGTCGCTTCTCGCACGGCGCTAGTTGTCGAGACCTAGCGGGCTTTGCCCCTCGGGTCAGGTGCGGCGGAATCATCGCGCGGGCGGCGCGCGCTGGAAAGCGTCAGCTCGTGCGAGCGCCCACCCGCTTCCACGACAACGCTGCGCGCGCTCACCTCGCGCAGCTTCCAGCCGTTGATCTGCTCGCCTTCCGTGATCCACTTGCCCGTCGCCTCGTTGGCCATGCGAATGAGGGCACGCGCCGGCTGATCGGGCAACTTCATGACGCCCACCAGCCGCATGTCGGCTGGCCCCGCGCCCGAGTCGTCGGCACGAGCCCGATCGCGTTGCACCGGCCGGCGATTGGGATTGAAAACGGGACGGCTCACCATTTCCGGAAACTGTGCCGCTGACTTCCGGTCCAGCACCGTTGCTAGCTCGAAACCGTCCTTGCGGGCCCCCGCGGCAGGGTCCGCCTCGGGCGCGATCGGCGAGATGTCGATGGACGTATGGGCAAGGTACCAGTTCAGCAGCGCCAGCACGGCCACCGCCCCGGCGAGCACGGCGACCACCAGCCTTCTGCGCCCTTGTCCGACTGCCATCGACGGCTAGCCTTTCTTGCCCGGCATCGCTCCGAAAACGTCCAGGCGGACGTCCAGCACGCCCGACTGCTCGGGATCGCGCTGGGAGAACGGTGATACCGGCTGAATCTGCAACCCCTCGACGAACAGGAGCGGTCGATAACTCTCGATGCGGTGAAGCAGCGCGCGTACCTGCTCGATCTCGGCATTGAATTGCACACGCACGCCGATCAGCCGCACCTCCTCGCGCTCGCGTCCGGACAACGCCCGCGTGCTGTGAAAGCGCACGCCGTTGGCGGCCGCAAGCCCTGCCAGCGTGGTCTGCAGGGCCGCGACCTTCAGCGGCTCGCTTTCGCCCTTGAGGTAGGCGCCGCTCTCGACAGCCGAACGGCCGATGCGATCGTACTCTGCGGCCTGTCCCTGCTGGGCGGCAACCGCCGCGAACCGCCCGAGCACCGCACGCTCGGTGCCGATCTGCTCGCGCAACTCGGCGACCCGCGCGGCAAAGGGAACCACCGTCACCAGCGCCACCAGGGCAAGAGCCATGACCAACAGGGCACACGCCACAATCTGCCGGACCGGCCGCGATAGCCCGCGCATCACTGCTGCCCCTCTGCTCTGGACACTTGCGAGCCTGTCGGCTGCCGGACCCGCACGCGCAGGCTGAACCGCTCCTTGTCCTCACGCGGGTCAAGCGTCAGCGGCGCGGTCAACGACGCATCGGCAAATATGGCAGACCGCTCGAACAGTGGCGGAAGGGCCGCTCCTGACTTCGCCAGCCCTGACATGTCCAGGGTCTCGCCTTCCATTCGCAAATCGGAGAGCCAGACTGTGTCGGGCAGCAGCCGGGAGATTTCCTCCAGGACCTCGATCGCTGGAATGTGTTTGAGCTTCAGCTGCTGCAGGCGACCGAGGTCGGCGACGGCTGCGTCGGACCGCTCCAGCACCTGTCGCACGGCAGCCGCCTGGGTCCTTGTCTGGGCGGTCTGGGCCTGCACCTCCCCCAGCGCACCCTCGTACCTGGAGATGGTGAGCAGCAGAGCCGACAGCGTCAACAGCAGGGCCAGTGCGGCCAGACCCCTGGGCAGCGTCACGAGCCGGCTCACGCCGCTGTGTGGCGGCGTATTCGCCTCCAGAAAATTGATCGGCAGGCCCGACCCCGGTTGGTCGCTCCAGCAGTCCACGAACGTCACCTCGATGCCCGCCTCCCTTGCCTGGGACACCAGCGGATCCACAACCTCGCGTTTGGCAACGAATTGGCGGACCCTAAGCTTTCCCCTCGTGTCTGCCTCCCCCTCCACGAGGTGAGCCGTATACACATCCCTCAGCTTGAACGGCGTTGCGCGCTCCAGATCGAAATTGAGGATCTGGCGCAAGTCCTTGCGTGCGGCACCGGGCAGCTCGATACTGCGCGTGAAACAGAGGTTGAGCGGAAGGCGGATGCCGACATTGGCTCCTCGTGCCCGCGCCGCCAATGCCATGACGGCCTCCTCGCGCGCCATGACCTCGCGGCTGCCGAGGGCAGCCGGCGCGCCGCGGCCTGCGGGCGCGTCTACGACTTGGAAGCCGCCGTCCACCTGGGCGAGCACGACGCCGTGCTCGTCGGCCGTAAACAAGCGGCGGACGCGCTCCGGCAGCAGGCCCCATAGCTCGTCCCGCCACCACACGAGGAAGCCAAGAAACCCATCCCTGAGCGATTGCAGCGCCGGTCCCCCGCCCTGCATGAACGCTACTCCTCCGCAGAACGTGCCGGCGCCTCGTTCACCAAGAGTTCGCCGCCACGGCGCTAGGGAATAATGCTTTATTGTATTACAGTTTCAGGCGTTTTCGAGGAACGTTGTTACCATCGCAGGGACCCATGATCGACCAAGGCCCCGCGGCACGGCGCGGCGCCCCTGACCCGCGCGACGAAGAGTTCGTGGGGAGGCTCACTGCGTTCCTATCCGAGCGCGGCGTCCTCGATGACCTGGCGCTCCACCGGGCCCAGCGGGCCCAGCGGCAGTCCGGAGAACGCTTCGATCTGGTCCTGACCCGGCTCGGACTGGTCCCCGAAGCCGAGCTCGCCCGGCTCCTGGCCGATTTTCTGGGCCTGCCGCTGGTCGAGCCGAAGGACCTGCCCGAGTTCCCGCTGCTTGCCGATCGGCTTCAGCTCCAGTTCCTGATGAACAACCGCATCATTCCGGTTGTCGAAACGGGCGACACCGTCCTGCTGGCCACGGCGGACCCCTTCAACACGGATCCCGTGGCCGCCGTCGGGTACCTGCTCGGGCGCCCCGTTGCACACTGCATCATGGCCGCAGGCGACATCGAGCGGGCGCTCGAGAGACTTTACGGCCGTGGCGCAGCGACAGCAGCCGATGCCGGTCCAGCTGCGTCCGAGCAGGCCAGCGAGGACGATGTGCGCCGCCTCGAGGACATGGCAAGCGAGGCGCCGGTCATCCGCCTGGTGCACGAACTCATCACCCGTGCCGTCGAGGCACAAGCCTCCGACATTCACGTCGAGCCGCGAGATGACAGCGTGCGCGTCCGCTACCGGATCGATGGCGCTCTGTCAACGGTCGAGACCTTGCCGCTCTCCCTGCGCGCGGCGGTGACCTCGCGCATCAAGATCATGGCGCATCTCAACATCGCCGAGCGGCGGCTGCCGCAGGACGGGCGCATCAAGTCCACCGTGCGCGGCAAGGACATCGATCTGCGCGTCTCCACCATGCCGACGATGCAGGGCGAGAGCGTCGTGCTGCGCATTCTCGATCGCTCCAGCGTGCAGCTCGACTTCGCTGCATTGGGCTTCCAGGGGCCGGCGCTTGACGCATTCACCGGGCTCCTCGCCCTGCCGAACGGCATCATCCTGGTGACAGGCCCCACGGGCAGCGGCAAGACCACCACGCTCTACACGGCGCTCAACACGCTCAACCATTCGGAAAGCAAGTTGTTCACGGTCGAGGATCCGATCGAGTACCAGCTGGTCGGCGTCAACCAGATTCAGGTGCAGCCCAAAATCGGCCTGACGTTCGCTCACGCGCTGCGCTCGATCCTGCGCCAGGACCCAGACATCATCATGGTGGGCGAGATCCGCGACCTCGAGACGGCGCAGATGGCGATCCAGGCCTCGCTGACGGGCCACCTGGTGCTCTCCACCGTCCACACCAACAGTGCCGCGGGAACAGTTACGCGCCTGCTCGATATGGGCGTGGAGGATTTTCTGCTGGCCTCGACTGTGGCGGGCGTGCTGGCACAGCGGCTGGTCCGCCGCCTGTGCACCCAGTGCGCCGCGCCCGCGGAGGCCTCCCCTCTGCTGTTGCAGAAGCTCGGCGAGCGGCGCCGCGACCTTTCCGGCCTGCGCAAGAGAGTTGGCTGCCGCGCCTGCCGCAATACCGGCTACCTCGGACGCACCACCATCGGCGAGCTGCTGGTCATGACCGACGCGGTGCGCCAGCGCGTGCTCGAAAGCGGCAGCGAAAGAACCATCGAAGCCGCGGCGCTCGAAGCCGGCATGGTCGCGATGTTCGAGGACGGCCTCGGCAAGGCGCTGCGGGGAGAGACGACGATCGAAGAAGTCTTGCGGGTCACGAGAATGAGCTGATGCCGCGCTACTCTTACACGGCCTACGACGATAACGGAGCACGCGCGAGCGGGGTGATCGAGTCCCAGTCGCGCGAAGCCGCCCTCGAGGCCCTGTTTCGCCAAGGGCGGTACCCGCTGGAACTGATCGAAGGTGGCCGGGCGCCGCCCCAGCGCTGGTGGGAACGCGAGCTTTTCGCCTCCCGCGGCCTCTCGCGACGCGGCCTGGCGCTGCTCACGCGCGAGCTGGCCACGCTGGTCAAGGCCGAGCTGCCCGTGGACGAGGCCTTGCGCATCACCGGGCTCCAGCCGCTCATGCCGGCGCGCACGCGCCAAGTGATCGCCTCGGTCCTGGGCCGGGTGCTGGAAGGCGCGTCACTGTCGGAGGCCATCGACGCCCAGGCCGGCGCCTTCCCCGCCTACTACGCGCGCATCGTTCAGGCGGGCGAAACCGCCGGCACGCTGGGGCAGGCGCTGGACGAGCTTGCCGGTTTCCTGGAGCGCTCGAGCGAGTTCCGCGCCCGTATCGGCTCCGCGCTGCTGTACCCGGCCCTCCTGCTGATCGCCGCCGCAGGAGCCCTTGCCGTCATCATGACCGTGCTCATCCCCACGATTGCGCCGCTCTTCAAGGATGCGGGAGCGCAGCCCCCGTTCCTCATTCAGCTTCTCCTCGACGTGCAGGAGACGCTCGCCGCTCATTGGCCGCTCGCGCTCTTGGCGGTTGCGGGCATTGCCATTGGATATGCGGCCCTGGCCCGCAACGAGCGCTGGCGTCTAGCACGCGATCGCTTGCTGCTGCGGGTTCCCCTTGTATCGAGCCTGATCCAGAACGGCCAGACCGCCACCATGACCCGCACGCTCGGGACGCTCATCCGCAACGGCGTGCCGATGCTGCAGGCTCTGCAGATCACCGGCGGCGCACTCAGCAACCGCGCCATGGCTGCAGCGATGCAAACATGCGCTACCGAGGTCAAGGAAGGCGCACAGCTGATGGGCGCTTTGGGCCGGTCCGGCCTATTTCCGGAGCTTGCGCTGCGGCTGACCGGCGTCGGGGAACAGACCGGCCAGCTGGAGGTGATGTTGGAGCGCGTCGGCGGCATCTACGAGGCGGCCCTGCAGCGGCAGCTGTTGCGCGTGACAAGCCTGCTGACGCCGATCCTGACCATTGTCATCGGCGTGCTGGTTGGCGGGCTCCTGCTGTCCGTCATGGGCGCAATCTTCAGCGTCAACGAACTGGCGTTCCGATGACAGAATCGCAACACAAGGGGGAGGAGGACAGCCAGGCCGGCTTTACGCTGCTGGAGCTGATGATCGTTCTGAGCATCCTCGCCCTCGCCCTGGCAATCGCAGCACCATCGCTGAGCCGCTCACGTGATCAGCTGGTCCTGCGTAGCACGGCCTATGAGCTCGCCGGGCATCTGCGATCGGCGCGCGCGGCCGCCCAAACCAGCAATGTCGAGCATGCGCTGACCATCGATCCTGTCCAGCGCTCCTATTGGGCCGAAGGCATTGTCGCACCCCGGCCGCTGCCCGTCGGCGTCAAGGTCCTGGTGCCGGAGAGCGAGCGCCTCGGCGTAGCCGCTGGCCGCATCCGCTTTTTTCCAGATGGCGGCGCGAGCGGCGCCCGGGTCGTTCTCAATGACGGTCGAGGGACGGCGGCGGTCTCCGTCGACTGGCTCAATGGTGACGTCCGCGTGCAGTGGGGGCGCTAGGTGCGGGAGAGCAGCACCAGCGCCGGCTTCACACTGATCGAGACCCTGGTTGCGCTCGTCATCTTCGTCGCATGTTACCTCCTCATCCATCAGAGTGTGTCGCTCGGCTGGCGTGGCGTACAAGTGGCCCAAACCGAGGCTGCGGCCTTACGGTTGGCGCAGGCGCGCCTTGCCTCCGCCGGCGTCGACGCCCGGCTCGAGGAAGGGCAGCAGACCGGGCAAACGCCCGACGGCTACAACTGGTCGGTGCAGGTGCAGCGCTATGATCATCCGGGGGCCGACGGCAAGGTCTCGAGGCTTGGCGCATATTGGGTCACCATCCAGGTGAACTGGCGGGAAGGCCCATTGCGCACGGCCCGGTCGCTGCAGCTCACCACCCTCAGGCTGGGCGCGCCGCCATGAGGGCGCGCATATACCGCGTGCGCCGCAGTCGAGGCCAAGACGGCTTCACCCTGATCGAGGTGCTCGTCTCCCTCGTTCTGCTGGCCCTGGTTCTCGCCTTGCTTTCCGGCGCTGTCCGCTTTGCCCGAGGCACGTGGGACGCCGCAGCGAGGCTCGATCGGGAGGCCGGCTATGACGTGGCAGGAAACTTCCTGCGTGCACACCTCGCGGAGGCGATGCCGCTGTTCGAGCAGACCGAAGGCGGCGCGGTGCGCGTGGCCTTCGATGGTTCCAGCGAGGCCTTGAGCTTCGTCGCCCCTACACAGAACGGACCCGCGGGCGCAGGCCTCTATCGGTTTGCGCTGCAGGCCGGATCCGGCGGCAGTCCGGACACCTCATCCACGGCCCTCATGGTCAAGGTGACCCCCTACCAACCGAAGGCGCGCGAGCAACCCGCCGAGAACCCTTCCGAAGCTCACGTGCTGGTCGAGAACATCAAGGCTTTGGCGATCCGGTATTTCGGCCGCGGGCAGCTCCGCGCAGCACCGGCATGGCACGAAGCTTGGCCCCGCAAAGATGCACTCCCCGATCTGATAGAGCTGACCGTTACGCGGCGTGACGGCGACAGGTCGTCGATCGTGATCGAGCTGTCACTGCGAAGCAGAACCTCGTGACCTCGCCGGGCCCTGCATCCGTGGGATACGGCGCCAGCTGCGGTGCGGCAGGTCGAGCTATCCGGGCATGCGACGCGGGCACCTCAGGCCACCCGCCGAAACGCGCGCAATGTCGCGCAAGACTGGCTATATAGACGCTCTCCAGCAACCGGCACTTGCTCCCGCTCCCACACAATTAGGCCCGATGCAGAAAAGCGCACCCGCGACAAGCTCGACACTGCCCTATCCGCAGGCGAGGCCCTTGCGGGCGATCGGCCTCATGTGCCTCGCCTGGACGCTTTTCGCCTGTCTCGACACCACGGCCAAGTACCTGGGCTCAGCGACGAACCTGCCCGCGGCGCAGGTGGTCTGGATGCGCTTCCTCGGGCAGTTCATCGCCATGGTGGCCGCGCTGGGTCTGATCGCCGTGCCCGACCTGTTGCGCACGCACAGATTGAAAACCCAGATCGCGCGCTCGTTCCTGCTGCTCGGCTCCACCACCTTGAATTTTCTGGCGCTGAAACATTTGCGCCTCGATCAGACCACCACCGTGGGCTTTCTCACGCCGCTCACCGTGGCCGTGTTGGCAGGGCCGATGCTGGGCGAATGGATCGGCTGGCGGCGCGCGATCGCCATCATTGTCGGCTTCGCGGGGATCCTCCTCGCAATTCGCCCCGGACTTACCGACGTCCACCCGGCCTTTCTCCTCTCGTTCGGCAGCATGCTCTGCTACGCGGTGTTCAGCATTGTCACCCGCTACCTCGCCCCTTTCGACAGCGCCGAAGTCACCCTGTTCTACTCGCTGCTGGCGGGCACCCTGATCGTAGCACCCTTCGCATTGGCCGAATGGGTCTGGCCGGTCGACAAGTTCATCTGGGTCCTGCTGCTGTCCATGGGCGTTTACGGCGGGCTCGGCCACTACCTCTTTATTTTGGCGCATCGCTATGCACGGGCTTCGATCATTGCACCCTTCCTTTACATCAGCCTGCTCACGCACACGACGGCGGGCTTTCTGGTGTTCGGGCAGCTGCCGGACCAATGGACGCTGGCAGGCGCAGCTGTCGTGATCCTCTCGGGGCTCTATCTGCTGCAGCGCGAGCGCGCCACCTCACGCGCGGCCGCGGTCGCCATCACGACCGAGGCAACGCCGCAGCGTTGAGTGGAGCCAAGGTGCCGGGGGCGAATCGCGCCTTGGTCTCGCTTGCCCAGGTCGCGAAACGGCCCTCGGCGACGGCGGTGCGCATGGCGGCCATCAGCTCCTGATAGAAGGCGACGTTGGCCCAGGAGAGCAGCATCGCACCAAGATACTCCTCCGACTTCACCAGGTGGTGCAGATAGGCGCGCGAGTAGTCCCGCGCCGCCGGGCAGCTACTGTGAGGATCGAGTGGCGAGGGGTCATCGGCATGCCGGGCGTTGCGCAGGTTTATCTTGCCGCCCCATGTAAAGGCCTGCCCGTGCCGGCCCGACCGGGTCGGCAGCACGCAATCGAACATGTCGATGCCGCGCGCCACGGCCTCGATCAGGTCGGTCGGAGTGCCCACGCCCATCAGGTAGCGCGGCTTCTCCGCGGGAAGCAGGGGCGCCGTCAGCGCCAGAGTTTCCAGCATCACCTCCGGCGCCTCCCCCACGGCGAGGCCGCCCACGGCGTACCCCGGGAAGTCCATGGCCACGAGGGCCCTGGCCGACCGCTGCCTCAACTCCGCGTCGGTGCCGCCCTGCACGATGCCGAACAGCGCCTGCCCCCGCGTGGCATACCGCGCGAAAGCCAGCTTGCAGCGCTCGGCCCAGGCGAGCGATCGCTCGACGGCCGCGCTCGTCTCCTTGTGCAAGGCCGGCAGCGCCACGCACTCGTCGAGCTGCATCTGGATGTCGGCACCGAGCAGGCACTGGACCTCGATCGCACGCTCCGGGGTCAGCTCGTGCGTCGATCCGTCGAGGTGCGACTGGAACGTAACGCCCGCGTCGGTGATCCTGCGCAGCTTGGAGAGGCTCATGACCTGAAAGCCGCCACTGTCGGTAAGGATCGGCCTGTCCCAGCGCATGAAGCGGTGCAACCCGCCAAGCTTGGCCACACGCTCGGCGCCGGGGCGCAGCATCAGATGATAGGTGTTGGCGAGAATGACATCTGCGCCGGCGGCTTCGAGCTGGTCGGTGTAGACGGCCTTGACGGTCGCTGCGGTTCCCACCGGCATGAAGGCAGGTGTTCTGATCTTGCCGCGTGGCGTGACGATCTCGCCAAGGCGCGCGCCCGCATCGCTCTTCATCAGGGTGAAGGAGAACGAACCCGTCATCGTGCCCCCGGCATGGGATACAGCAAGCAGGCATCGCCATAGGAATAGAAGCGATAGCCCTGCTCGATCGCATGCGCGTAGGCGCGCTTCATCGTGGCGAGCCCGCTGAACGCGGCCACCAGCATGAACAAAGTGGAACGGGGCAGGTGGAAATTTGTCATCAACAAGTCGACAGCATTGAAGCGATAGCCGGGCGTGATGAAGAGATCCGTTTCGCCGGCGAACGGCCGGATGGTGCCATCATCGCGAGCCGCCGTTTCCAGCAGTCGCAACGCCGTCGTGCCGATCGCAACTATGCGCCCGCCGGCAACGCGGGCCTGGTTGACCGCAGCGGCCGTTGCGGCTGTGAAATTTCGCACCACTCGGCATGCATGCGGTGGCCGGCAGTGTCGTCGGCCTTGACGGGCAGGAACGTGCCGGCGCCGACGTGCAAGGTCGCGAAATGGAGGGAAACACCGTGCGCGTCCAGGGCGGCGAACAAGTGATCGGTGAAATGCAGACCCGCCGTCGGCGCCGCTACAGCACCTTCGCGGCGGGCAAAAACCGTCTGGTAGCGCTCGGCATCTTCAGGCTGCACATCGCGCCTCCCGGCGATGTAGGGCGGCAGCGGTGGATCGCCCAGCGCCTCGATCGCCTGGTCGAGGTAGGCGCTGTGCATGGAGAAAGCGAGCTCCACCTCGCCCGCTTCGCCGATCTCCGTCACGGTGGCATCCAGCGTGCCGAGGAAGCAGACCCGCCCGTCGTGGCCGAAGCGGATGCGGTCGCCGACGGCCAGCCGCTTGGCCGGCCGGGCAAAGGCGCGCCAGCGGCAGTCATCGACGCGCTTGTGCAGGTTGAAAGAAATGCTGGCGCGATTGTCACCACGCATGCGTTCGCCTTGGAGCGCGGCCCTGATCACGCGCGTGTCATTGAAAACGAGCGCATCGCCGGGGCGGAGCAGGGCCGGGAGGTCGCGGACGATGCGATCTTCGAGGGTAGTTCCCTCTCCCCACTCTTCAGTGGGGAGAGGGTTAGGGTGAGGGGCGGCAACAGGCTCTGGCACAACTTGTGGCCGCCCCTCACCCCGACCCTCTCCCCGCAAGCGGGGAGAGGGAGAAGCGGGCCGCACCACCAGGAGCCGCGCCGTATCGCGCGGGTCGGCGGGCTCCAGAGCAATGCGGTCGTCGGGCAGATCGAAGTCGAAGAGGTCGGTACGCATCGAGGCAGTGGGCATAGGCAATTAGGCAGCTACCTGGGTCTACCGCCCATTGCCTACTGCTTATTGCCTCCTGCTGTCATCACTTCAAATCTGCCGCCACCTTGAGCGACTTGATCTTGTCGGGGTTCTGCACGGGCTCGCCGCGCTTGATCTTGTCGACGTTCTCCATGCCCTCGATCACCTTGCCCCAGGCCGTGTACTGCTTGTCGAGGAAGGTGGCATCGTCGAAGCAGATGAAGAACTGGCTGTTGGCGCTGTTGGGGCTCTGCGAGCGCGCCATCGAGCACACGCCGCGTACATGCGGCTCGGCGTTGAACTCGGCCGGCAGGTTCGGATAGCTCGAGCCGCCGGTGCCGGTGCCCTTGGGGCAACCGGTCTGCGCCATGAAGCCGTCGATCACGCGGTGGAAGACAATGCCATCGTAGAAGCCCTCGCGTGCGAGCTTCTTGATGCGCTCTACGTGCTTGGGCGCAAGGTCAGGCCGCAGCTCGATGACGACCTCGCCTTTCGTTGTTTCCATGATCAGCGTGTTTTCGGGGTCTTTGATGGTGGTCATTTCCGGCTCCTCGATCGGTTCGTCCCCTCTCCCCATTCTTCAATGGGGAGAGGGCTAGGGTGAGGGGCGGCAAAGGGCTGCGTTGGCGCTTTGTGCCGCCCCTCACCTCATGCCGGAGGCATGGCTCCGCCATGACCCTCTCCCCGTCATGTCGAAGACATGCCTCCGGCATGGCGGGGAGAGGGAGACACTCGTCACTTCTTCTGCATCGGACAGCAGATAGACCTTCTGCATCACATCGGGACGCGCCGGCGGTTCACCGCGCGCGATCTTGTCGACGTGCTCCATGCCTTCGATCACCTCGCCCCACAAGGTGTACTGGCCTGTCAGGGGGCGGCAGCCTTCGTAGCAGATGAAGAACTGGCTGTTGGCGCTGTTGGGATCTTGTGTTCGCGCGGCGCCGATGCTGCCACGCTTGTAGGGTTCGCGGGTGAACTCGGCTGGCAAGTCGGGGAGTTTCGAGCCCCCGGAACCCGTGCCGGTCGGATCGCCGGTCTGCGCCATGAAATCCGTCGATCACGCGATGGAACTTGAGGCCGTTGTAGAAGCCCTGCCGGGCGAGCGCCTTGGCCCGCTCGACGTGCTTGGGCGCCAGGTCAGCTCGCAGCTTGATCAGCACCTTGCCGGTCTTGAGCTCGATGACGAGCGTGTTCTGAGGATCGGGGGCTTGGGCTCTGGCGGTGGCCGCGAGCCCAAACAAAGCCAGGGCAACACTGATCGCGATACGGTTCACTGAAGGCTCCAACGGCTTATTGGTGGGATTTCGGCCGGCGTATTGACCGGTAATTGACAGCGCGAATGACACGCCGCTTATGGCCTTTCTGCGGCGCGTGCGCAATCGCCGAGCGTCACGGCTTCTTCTTGGCGGCCTTGGCTTTCAACCGACCGGCAACGGTGGGCGAGACGAACTGCGAGACATCACCGCCCATCAGCGCAATCTGTCGCACCAGCGTACCGGTGATGTGGCGCACCCCAGGGCTTGCCGGCAGGAACACCGTATCGATGCCAGGCGCCATGGCCCCATTCATCCCCGCCATCTGCATCTCATAGTCGAAGTCCGTGCCGTCGCGCAGTCCTCGGAAGATGAGCGTGGCACCGGCGGTCTTGGCAGCATCTACGGTCAGGCTGTCGAAAGTGACGATGTCGATCTTGCACCCCGCCTGCTTTGCAGTCGGCTCCGTCTCGGCGCGGAGCATCTCGATCTTCTCGTCCACCGAGAAGAGGGGCGCCTTGCCGGGATGGATGCCGACGCCGATGACGAGAGCGTCGACCATGCGTGCCGCACGCGCAATGACGTCCATGTGGCCGTTGGTGACGGGATCGAACGAGCCGGATGTAAAGCCGATGCGTTTCATTGGGTCAGTTGGCAGTGGGCAATAGGCATTGGGGAGGAGGGTCAGCCCCCTCGCCTCTGCCGTTGGAGGGTCAATTCGGACGCCTGCAGGAGGGGTCTGACCCCTTTCCACCCCTATCACGGCCGCCGCATCACCGCCAGCGCCAGACCGCCGAGCATCAGGAGAACGCCAGCTGCGCCGTCGAGGAGGCGAAGGCTCCCAGTGCCCAAGGTTGTGCGCGCCCTGGCGACGGCCAGGGTGGTGGCGACATCGACCGTCGCCAGCACTGCGACGAACAGCACGGCCAGAACCGTGATCTGCCCGACTGGATCGTTGCCCGGATTGACGAACTGCGGCAGGAAAGCGCCAAGGAAAAGGATCACCTTCGGGTTGGAGAGACTGACGAACAACCCCCGAAGGTACCAGCCACCGTTCGAGGCCGAAGGCGCAGCGATCCCGGCCTCGGTGCTTCTGCGCCGCAATCGCCAGAGCTGGGAAGCACCCAGATAGAGAAGATAGATCGCGCCGATCCAGCGGACGATGTCAAACCATGTCGACATGAACACCATGACCGACGTCATTCCGGCCGCGGCTGCGGCGACCAGCAAGGCAAGCCCGGTGGTGGTGCCCGCCAGCGTGACCAAGCCGGCGCGCAGACCGTTGCTGAGCGTGTTGGCGATCATCAAAGCCATGTTGGGCCCGGGAGTCAGGGCGAGCAAGACACAAGCGGCGACGAAGGCCAGGAGAATCTCAGCGGACATACAACGTGCCTAGCGCAGCGCGTAGACCACGTGCACCTCGACTTCGAGGGTGCGAGTGCCGGCCTCGATGGGGACGCTAGCGCGCATCGCCATTCGCCCCGCGGGGCCTGGCGACTGGAGATCGCCCACGCTCTCGGCAATGCGCAGTACGGGGCCCAGCTGGCCGCCGGCCGCCTTGGCATAGAGCTCACCGCGCCGGCGGGCATTCTCCATCGCCTGTTTGCGGGCCTCGTCCTTCAACGTCTCGGCATCGGCAACGTCAAAGGCAATGCTGTTGATCTGGTTGGCGCCGAGCGTGATCGCCTGGTCCAGGAGGTCGCCCAGCCGCTTCACATCACGCACCGTCAGGCGCACCTGGTTCACCACACGGTAGCCGTTGATGGTCGCGGGGCGGCCGTCCTTGGGCTGCGTATAGCGCGGCTCGACGTTGAGCGAGGAGGTCTGGATGTCCTTGGCGGCGATGCCGGCGGTCTTCAGTCCGTCGATCAGCTTGGCCATGACAGTGCTGTTGCGAGCGATCGCATCCTTGGCCGTATCGGCCTCGGCGATGACCCCGGCCGAGATGCGCGCCACGTCGGGCTCTACGCTGACGGTGCCAGTCGCCGAAACGCTCACCGTCCGTTCCGCCTTGTCGCTGTCCGCCGCCATGCTGGTCCTCGCATTGAAAGGTGCTGCTGCGACCACCAGACCAGCTGTCACGATGGCCGCCAGGAGAAGCGTTGGTCTGAGAGTGCTCATAATGATCCTCGCGCAAATAAGAGCGATGGAACACTGGATTTTTGGCCGAACCATGCCGAATCGCAGCGTTCCAAGGGGCAGCGAACTGGTGTACTAGAGGCGCCACCCGCAGGGGCCGGGGCCCGTAGCTCAATGGTTAGAGCCGGCGGCTCATAACCGTCTGGTTGCAGGTTCGAGTCCTGCCGGGCCCACCAGCCAGAACGCCGGACACCGGCACCGCAGCGGCTCTGCATCTACCTATGGGGGCTGTCGGCCCGTTCGGGCTGGCTGTTCGAGACCGGATCGGGCGCTGCTTTCTCCTCGGCTTTGCGTGCCCGATCGACCAGAAGCCGCTCGTACATCTTCGCGTCCCTCAACCAGCGGCCATGGGCGGCAATGCCCGCGATCGCGAAGCCGTAGATGCCGCCCCGGAACAGGCCGCGAAACACCAGATGCTTGATGAAGTAAAACGGCAGAGCGAACAGCACGCGCAGCGCCACGACCGTACGCCCGGATTGGCGGCCCTCCAGGGCGCGGTTGGTGCTGATCCGGTTGAGCTTCTCCGCGATGTGCGCAAAGTCGCGATACGAATGGTGCAGAAGCTCGCCGGACAGCCGGCCTACCGGCACGCCCGCGGGCACGTCGAACTGGTCCCACTCCTTGTGATCGGGAGCCCGCACAACGCGCCGATTGTAAAGCTTGCGCCGGTGGGCAACCATGAAGTTCGGCCATTGTCCGCCGACGGGGGGCACGGTCACGACCTTCAACTCGTAGATGGATCGAGCGGGCGCCCCGGCGGCAAACAGCGAGCGAATCTCGGCCGCCAAAGCCGGAGTGACGATCTCGTCGGCGTCCAGGTCGAGCACGAAGTCGTTGCGGCACTGATCTTCGGCGAAGCGCTTTTGGCGTCCGTTGCCGAGCCATTCCTGGCGAAACACACGCGCCCCTGCAGCCTCCGCAATCGCGAGGGTGGCATCGGTGGAACCGCTGTCCACAATCACCACCTCGGCCGCCGCATCGCGCGCCGCAGCGATCGCACGACCGATCATTCGCTCCTCGTTCAGGCAGCGAATATAGCAGGAAACGGGTGCTGGTTGCTCCCTCATCTGGCTCTTCCGCTCACTCCAACGGTTTGGCGAGACCTGTGGCCAAGGCCATGACGAGGAATTTGAGCGCTACAGACCGGGCGCCTCAGACGCTTTCGTGACCGCGCGCACTCCCAGCCCAACCTCATCATGCGCCGCCGTGAGGGCGTTGCTCGGCGATGGCACACGGCCGAAGGCCTGCCGCCCTACGCCGGTGCCGGCCCAAACACGAGCACCGCGTTCAAGCCGCCAAACGCGAAGGAGTTCGACATCGTGTAGTTCACGCTCTTGTCGCGACCCACATTCGGTACGTAATCCAGGTCGCACTCGGGATCTGCCTCATCGAGGCCCGCAGTCGGAGGCACCCAGCCGTCCTGCATCGCCTTGATGCATGCGACGGCCTCAATGCCGCCGCCCGCGCCCAGCGGATGTCCGTGCATGGACTTCGTGGACGAGATGGCGAGCTTGCTGGCGTGGTCGCCAAACACGGCCTTGATGGCACGCGTCTCGTTGACGTCATTGATGGTGGTCGCGGTGCCGTGCGCATTGAGGTAGTCGATGTCGGCAGGCCCCAGCTTGGCATCTTCCAGCGCCAGCCGCATGGCCTCCTTGGGCCCCTCGATGTCAGGGTTGACCATGTCCTTGCTGTCGGAGGTCATGCCGTAGCCGGAGAGCTCCGCCAGTATCTTGGCGCCGCGCGCCTTGGCGTGGTCCAGGGATTCCAGCACCAGGATGCCTGCGCCCTCGCCCAGCACGGTGCCGTTGCGCTTCTTGGCGAACGGGAAGATGCCCTGGGGTGACAAGACGTGCATCGCCTGCCACGCCTTCATGGTGCCGTAGGTGACGGCGCTCTCGCCGGCCCCGGCGATGGCCACGTCCACCAGCCCGTGTCTGACATAGTCGCGGGCGATGCCAATCGCGTGCGCCGCGGTCGAGCAGGCGCTGCACGTACCAAATATCGGCCCCTTGACACCATACTCGATGCCGACATGCGATGCGGCCGACGATCCAATGAAGCGCAACAGCGTGAGCGGATGCGTGGCGCGCTTGTTCTTGATGAACAAGTCGCGATAGGCCGCCTCGATCGTCACGAGCCCGGCGCCGCCCGAGCCGATGATGCAAGCAGCCCTGTAAGGGTTCTGGAGCGGGACTTCCAGCCCCGCCATGGTTACCGCCTCGTCGGCCGCCGTGGTCGCAAACCAGGAATAACGGTCGGCGTGGAGAATGATCTTGTCGCGCTTGAAATGCTTGAGCCGCGCCTTGTGGTCAAAGTCCTTGACCTGAGCTGCGATGAGAATCTTGAGGTCTTCCAGTGGAAATCCGGACAGCTCTCCGACACCCACCTGCGCACGCCGGCAACCTGCCCAGAAATCGGCCACCGTCGTGCCGATGGGCGTTACGACCCCCATCCCCGTAACGACCACGCGGCGGGGTCCAGCAATTCCTGTCATCTAGGCCTTGTTCTCTCGTCTGCTGCGCCGAGCGGCGCAGGGGAGCTGTCGGACGCCGCCCATCAGGCCTTGGCCGTTGCCGCGCCCGGCCCCGTCATGAGGCCGCGGACGCGATCTACCACCGATCCGACCGTCTTGAAGTCTGCGGCTTCCTCGTTGGCATTGTAGGGAATCTCGATCCCGAAGCTATCCTCGATGTCGAACACGATCATCGCCAGGTCCAGGGATTCGATCTTGAGGTCGGTCAGCGCTGTACTGAGCCCGATATCATCCCGGGGCTCCTTCATGTGCTTCTTCAGGATGTCGATGATCTTGGTTGCTACTTCGTCCATCTCGCTCTCCCACCGTGCCCAGAACCAGGCATGTCGGGACCTTGTCGGTTAACGATTGCTTGCTCAATCCAGGCGCGCCCGGAAGGTTCGCTGAGGCGTCCACATATACGCAAAAGTCCAAATAGTCCAGCCGACGCAAACTGCGGCGGGAGAGCGCAAATTTTGCAAATTCGTACCGATATGAGGCGTGCAGAGAGCTGAGGACCGATCTGGTCAGCTGTCAAAAAAGCGTGTTCAATGGCGGCGGGGGGCTGTCGCACGTAGCGGTTCAAGAACAGGGGCTTCGGACGGCTCCCCTGCTTGCCCGAGACCCGGGAGGAGACCCACAATGACATCAGCTGCACAGGCAGCGTCCGGGGCGTTCAAGCCGACAGCCTACCAGTGGTTGAGCAAGTATCCGAAAGATGTCGATTGGTACCAGCAGTTTAAGCCGGTGCCGATGCATCAGATCATCGACGATTCAGCGGCGAAATACGGCAGCAAGACCTGCACAAACTTTCTGGGCAAGAAGCTCACCTACGCCGAAATCGGTCGACTTGTCGACCGCACGGCCGCCGGCCTCCAGAAACTGGGCGTGGGGAAGGGCACGAAGGTGGGCCTCTTCATGCCGAACTGTCCGACGTTCATTATCTACTACTACGCCACGCTGAAGGCAGGCGGGACAGTAGTTAACTATAATCCCCTCTACACCCTCGAGGAGCTGACCTTCCAGGTGAAGGACAGCGAGACCGAGATGATGGTGACGCTCGACCTCAAGCTGCTGTTCGACAAGGTCGAGGGCCTGATGAGGGCCGGGACCCTCAACCGGGCCGTCGTGGCCTCTTTTTCGGCTCTGCTGCCGGGAGCCAAATCGGTCCTTTTCAAGCTCTTCAAGAGCAGGGAGCTCGCCCACCCCACCAAGTCGCCGGTAGCTCAGCGAATTGTCCTCGACGCCGATGTTCTCGCCAATGAAGGCAAATTCCACAGGCCGTTGATCGACCCCAACCAGGATGTCGCCGTGCTGCAATACACGGGCGGCACCACGGGGACGCCGAAGGGCGCGATGCTGACACACGCCAACATCTCGGTGAACTGTCAGCAAGGCAAGGCCTGGGCCACGAACCTCGAGAGTGGGCAGGAGCGCACCCTCGCTGCGCTGCCGTTCTTCCACGTATTCGCCATGACCGCGGTCATGAACTTTGCGCTGCAGGAAGGCGCCGAGATCGTGATCATGCCGCGCTTCGTGCTCGACGACGCCATGAGGCTCATCGACAAGACCAAGCCGACGGTGATGCCGGGCGTGCCGACCATGTTCGTCGCGATGCTCAATCACCCCAAGCTCAAGAGCTTCGATCTGTCTTCCCTCAAGTATTGCGTCTCGGGAGGCGCAGCGTTGCCGGTCGACGTCAAGGAGCGGTTCGAAAAGGTGACCGGTTGCAAGGTGGTGGAAGGCTATGGCCTGTCCGAAGCCTCGCCGAGCGTCACCTGCAACCCCGTCGAGGGACCGGTAAAGAGCGGCTCGATCGGCCAGCCGCTGCCGGGGACCATCGTCTCGTTGCGCGACCTCGCCGACCCCAGCAAGGAGGTACCGCTAGGCGAGAAGGGAGAAATATGCGTGAAGGGCCCGCAGGTCATGAAAGGGTATTGGAAGAAGCCCGAAGAGACCGCCAATCAGTTCGTCGGCGATTTCCTGCGCACCGGCGATGTCGGCATCATGGACGCTGAAGGCTTCATCTTCATCGTCGACCGCATCAAGGACCTGATCATCTGCTCAGGCTACAATGTGTACCCGCGGCGCATCGAGGAGGCGATCTACGAGCATCCCGCCGTCGAGGAAGTGACCGTCATCGGTATCAAGGACGAGTATCGTGGCGAGGCACCCAAGGCCTTTATCAAGCTCAAGAGCGGCATGACGGCGACGGAGGCGGACATCAGGAAGCACCTCGAGCCCAAACTTTCCAAGATCGAGATGCCGGCCGCCATCGAGTTCCGCGATGCGCTACCCAAGACAATGATCGGCAAGCTCTCCAAGAAGGAGTTGAAGGCCGAAGAGGAGGCGCGGCGCAAAGGCAAATGAGTACCTTCTCAGAGCGGGCGAAGAACGCGCCTGCCGCAACCGAAGAGAACAGCCGCCTCTATACCATCGGTGAGCTTGCCGGCGAGTTCG
>CAWHBI010000004.1:0-33213 GCA_963827545.1 uncultured Alphaproteobacteria bacterium | reverse complement strand
TAGGTAGCCGTTGCCCGCGCGGGCCTCAATCAGAGACCGGCGCCCAACAGGAAGCGCCGGTCTCCTCCGTGTCAAACTGCCGGTCAGGGCAATTTGTACTGTGGCTCAGCCCAGAACTCGTCAGGGTTCCAGGCCGAGCCTGCCGGGGCCACCAGGGAGGCCATCACCCACAAAGCGATGAGGGCGCACATGACAGCCTTCATGGCACTTCCTCCTACGCGTTCAGCGATTGGGACGACACCATTGTCGCCCTTCGCTGCGCGGTACGTGGAGCGCTGGCTGAGCCTCTGCTGTGCTGGGGGGCACAGCGACCCACAAAAACGCCCGCTCCGCGGATCGACACCCACGCTCAAAGCCTGATCGCGAAGCGCGAGCGCTCGGCTCTACTGGCTTTCAGGTGTGGGATTGAAGATCGGCAGCCTCTTTTCCCTCAGGCGCGCCAGCAGATCTCCCGAGAGTCGGTCGAAACGCTGCGATGTCCTCGTGAAATTGACGAACTGATCGACAGCAGTCGTGCACTGGTCGGACTGCTGCGAAGAACCGCCGAGGTCGTAGGTCATGAGAGCGATCGTGAGCTCGGCAACTCTTGCCAGGTATTCCCTGTCGCCCAGCAGCTTGAGCGTCGAGTTGGCAGCATTGAAATTCTGGGCACGCGTGCGCACGTGCTGCAGGCACTCGTCCCTGCGCTTCTGGTCCTTGAATATCTCCGCGCACGTGCGGCCCCCCCAGCTGCACGTGTCGTAGGCGCTTTCGACGAGGGAGATGATGGCCGCCGTCTTCCTCTCCAGAACGACGTTTCGCTGCGGCGTGTCTCGCTCCAGATAGAAGATCGTTGCCTGCAAGAGGGTGCTGATGGCAACAACCGCCAACAGACCCAATGTTGCTGCTCTCATATGCATGCTCAACGGCCGCTTGGACCGCTCCCGCCAAACCGATCTCTACAGTATCCAGACTTTGATGCGGAAGTGTGGCCGCGAAAATCCGCTGGATCCTCGGACCATGCCCCGCAGAAACGCGCTTAGCGAAGCCCTGCGGGGTGGTCAATACACGAGCGGGATGGCCGATCGGAGGTTGGTCCTTGGCGTCGATAAAAGCGCCGGCCCGCTTCCTGCGGGCCGGCGCCTTGGCGCTGTGCCCTGCCTCCGTGCGCTATGGCAGGTTGAGCACTTCCTGCTCGGAGAAGATCCTTACATCGAAGGCGCTGACCGGGGCAACGACGCCAGCGAGCAGCGACAGGGCGACAAGCGCGAAAACGACGGTCTTCATGGCTGTTCTCCTTGCCGGTGCGCGATGCGGACGACCCATTGCCGTCTTCATCGCTCGCTCAGTGAAGATCAGCCGCGTCAACCGAAACGCTACCCTCGCGTTATTGTCGCGTTAAATTTGCGCCTGCCACGCCCACCGGCTGCCTCGCACGGACGGCGTTGGAGGAGGCCTCCTGCGCGCCCTGGTGAAGCTTCTCGAACCAAACGCTGCCTTAGTGGCGACGGCAGGAAGCGGCAGGGGATGCATCGCCTTCCTGTTGCTCCCGTCTCAGGCTCTCCGCGAGGGTCCCCAGGTCTCTCAGAATGAGCGCCATCGCGAAAGCGGAGTACGCGGTCTTGCCGCGCTCCGCCGGCAGCGTCTTGATGGGCTGGAGTGCGGCATCGATTTGACGCTGCGCCTCGGCAACGTGGTGGTCCAGGGTGGCCAGGCGGGCGGGGACTTTAGACATCGAGATACCTATGCGCTTGTGTAGGACCCCGCTACCAAGGGGGCGCGACCCGTGGGTGCACAGTCGACACCATCACGGAGGATTGTCGCATCAGTATCTGCCGCGCGTAATGATTTGTAACAACGCCTGGGGATGCCGCGCGGTCGGCCTGGACGATAGGGGTCGCGGCCTACTCGCGCCCCTCCGCGCGCGCCTTCAACTCCTCAAGCGCCCGGATCGCCTGTGGTGGAAGAGCGCCGGTGCTGCCCGCCTTTTTGAGCACCTCGTCGGTGAGGCGCGCCAGTTCCGGGTCCTTGAGATCGGCGTCCTTCAGCGCCTCGAGCGGGCTCGACACCTCGTCGGTGCTGCGCGTGAAACCGCCCCAGTCCGGCGCAACACTCAGTCGCTGCCATGCGCCAAAGATGCGCAAGCCGAGCGTCTGGCCCAAGCTAGCCAAGCTGAGCCGCGCCCGGTAGTCGAGCTCGCGGCTGGGGAGCTTGAGCATGCCGTCGGCGGTGGCGCCCAGTACCGGCCCCTTGACCTGCACGGTCGACTTGCTTGCCACGCCATTGCTCAGGGCGACCTCCGCCTCGAGCCGGTCGAACGGGGTGCGGCGCTTCGGGTCATACTGCCGGGGTCCAAAAATCCACTTCCAGACGCTCGACAAATCGTAGCCGACGATGGCGCCGTCGCTCGTTGTCGCTTTCAGCTTGCCCGTCAGTGTCCCTATCAACTTGCGCTGGCTGCTACCGCTGCCGTGTAGGTCCACATCGACGGTGGATTTCCCGGCAATCAACCTGCGTTGGTCGACGGCATCGAAGACTGCTAGCGCATCGATGCCTTCGGCTTTGAACTTGGTCGCAAGTTTCGGCTGGGCCGCCGTGACATCGACCGTCGCCGTGCCGCTAATGCGGCCGCCTTGGATGGCGAGATCCCTGGCATCGAGCGAAAGCAACCCATTCTTGAGTGCCGCTTTGACTTCCGGCACACCAACGTCGAGACTGGCGACCATCAGCTTGACGACGGACACCGACAGGTCGAGGTCGACCGTTTTGAGGCCGCTGAGATCAATGGCCTCGTCGGGCCAATCGGCGGCCGACCGGGCGCGTGGCTGATCGGCAGTCAGAGACTCGAGCGGCACTACGACGTCGGTGGGACTAGCCGTGTCGAGCGCAGCAAGTTGGGCCCGCATGTAGACCTTCAGCGCTTCCTTGACCGGAACCGCCGACGTCTCCGGTGGTGCAGCCGCCTCAAGGGCCCGGGCCCGCGCCGATGCGGTGCGTGTCAATGCTTCAATGCCAAACAGGTTGCCTGCATCGAGCTCATTGGCGGCCAGCTTGCCGGACACCAGCGGTCTCGCCCCGCTGAAGTCGACGGTGAGGGTGCCTGCAGCCTTGGTGGCGTCCAGCGCCAAAATGGCGTCCTCGAGCATGAGGCGCTTGCCCTCCACCTTGACCTTGCCCTCCGCGCTCGCAGCGTCGAAGGCGAGCTTGCCTTTTGGCGCCGCAACCCGCACGCTTGCCGGCGATGAGGCGCCGTCGATCAGGGCACCCAGGGACTGCAGTTTGACGTTCCCTGCAAGCCGTTCCTTGTCCCAGTCGAAAGCGACGTCAGCCTCGAGCGGGGCAGCGCGCGAGACGGATTTGGCGTTGGCTTGCACCCGTTCCACCTGCACGGGCTCGCCTCCGCCGTCCTTGCGGTAGCGGAGGGCAGCGGCCTTGATGGTGACTTCCGCAATCTTGTCGAGGGAGAGCGATTTGGCGTTGGCGTCGACCTGGGTGAGCATGGCTGCGGGACCTGCAGCACCACGCAGCGTGACGTTGCGCCCCTTGAGCGCAATGCTCCCCACGCCGGTGCCTGCAAGGTCGTCAGCGTTGGCGCTAAGGCCGTCAATCTCAGCGCTGGCGCCCGAGCGGGCGTCGCTGTAGGCCAGTGACCCGCTGTTGATGGCAAGCGTGCGCACGCCGACGCGCTGCCCGGAGCCCGGCCCGCCGGATGTGGTATTCAGGTTCCATCGGCCGTCCTGGTCGACGGCCAATGCAATGCGCGCCTCTTCAACCCCGACCTGATCGATGGTCCGGCTGAAGAGCAGCGGCCACAGGTCAGCTTCGGCCTGCACGACGCGAGCAGCAAATACCGGCTCACGCGGTGGTCCCGGAGGGTTCGCCAGCTCGACGTTCTCGAGCCTCAAGACCACCCGCGGCAGCAGTCTGAGGGACATGCCGCCATTGACCTTGAGCTCTTGCCCGGTCGCATTCTTGACCTGCTGCACGAGCCAGCTCTGCACTGGTCCTTTCGGCGGGAAGACCAGCAACAAGCCGGCCACGACCACGGCGAGCACGACGACGAGCGAGACTATGATGGCAACGCGTTTCATGGCTGGATCATCCGGCTGCAAACAACGACACGACGAGGATCACAGGAGGGCCACTCGGGGTTGGCGACCTGGGCCCTGATGTCCGGGACCCTTCCCGGAAAGGCAAACCGCGCGCCCACGAGGGCCACGCCAGCTGGACGCGGCCGCCATCGCCACATAACCGCAACCTCCCCCAGAATACAGATACAAAAACAGATAACTGATGATGCGGGTCGTCCACCGCCAGTGGCGCGAGTATTCACCAGGACAATGACACAGGCAATCGCGTTCCAGTGCGCCGCGATGTCGTACGAGCGATCCGCCGTGCCACCTCAGACCTGCCGCAATGTGGGCCTAAACGTGAGCCGCGTGGTGTGGCCGCCGGCGGAGCGGGTTGGGCCACGACCGCTTGCCATTGCCGGCCGGGCGGATGCTGTCGTGGCGTCGCAATCGGCGTCGGAGTAGAATTGCGACCGGAGTGTTTGTTGTAGGCTTGTTTGGAGGGGGGAGGCGATGTTTGGCCGATTTATATCGCGGCGGCGTCTGCTGGTGGGTGCGGCAACCGTGCTCGCCGCACGTGTTTCAGGCAGCAGCGTTGCGCTTGCCCAGGAGAGGGCGGCCGACGACGTGCCGGACGACGTGACCGCCGATATTCTCTTTGAAGACAGCGAGCCTACTGCGTTGCGGCTCGGCAGGGCTCTGATCAAGGCGTACTGGTTCCAGCAGCCGGAGGGGGAGCGGCCGGCGCCGAATTGGCCGACCGACAATGTCTCATTCGACTACGCCCACATCACATCTCATGCCAATGCGACGGAACCTTTCGAGCTCACGGCGGCCGTCATCGAGCAGCTCATTGCGCTCAGTTCGTACCAGCGTAACACACAGCTGCCCAAGCTCTTGTTCGGTCTGCGGGGCTGTACGCTGCAGGGCACGGCCGACCGCACCCCGTGGGCGAAGAGCCACATGGTGAGCGCCATCAGGCCCAATCACCTCCACCCGAGGTGTCTGATCGGCGTTTGGGACACGGAAACCGGGACGCTGGCGCTGTTCAAGGGCTCGACCGTCCCGGGCGTCGACCACATGCAGCACCAGGTCGACGGATCGGCGGGCTGCAACCTGCTCCCCACGGGCTTCCACCAGTACCGCGTTGGCCCTCATCGCGGAGAGAGGCAGCCCGGTGCATTCCGACAGCAGTCGCCGGGATGGTTTCACCGGACCAAACAGAAGCTCATTTATGCGGTAAACGAGCCGGGCAATGTATGGGACGATCTCGACGGCTCGCTGCCTTTCGACAACATCCACGCCGCGATGCTGAGCGGGCGCAAGAACCCGCCGTTCTATTCCTCCGCCGGCTGCCAAGTGGTGGTTGGGGGCTACAGCGGCAAGGTGCCGACCGGCGCGTGGGCCGAGTTCCGCAAGGCCGCGGGCCTTGCGCACCCGCCCGAGATGGTCAATAGCACCGACACCAAAGACGACGGGCGCCGGTTCGATTACATGCTCATGACCGGTAAGGAGGCGCAACTCGTGGTGGCGGGTGCGGGCAGCGCCCTGCGCACTCTCCGCTTCGGCTCGCAAGGAGCCCTCGTGTCGGATCTGCAGGAAAAGCTCGCAGGGCTGAAGGTGGGCACCGATGTGGGCAAGACCGGCGTCTTCGACCGCAAGACGCTTGGCGCCGTCATCGGCTGGCAATCGGAGGAGAAGATGTCGCCTACGGGCATCATCACGGCCGATGCGGCCGACAAGCTCGGCTTGAAATGGACCTGATGCGCGAGCCCATTGCCGGGTCTGGCGAATTCCTCAGCTGACTGCACTCACTCCTGACGATGGAGAACGACATGCCTGGTTCCCGCAACCGTGCTGCCAATCGCCGCCAGTTTCTGGTGGGGACGGCATCGTTGGCCTCATCCCTCGGCCTGGCTCCGCTGGCTCCGGCGTTCGCCCAGAAGCGTCCGGCAGGCACGCGACACCTGCAGGAACTGCAGAGGCTGGAGAAGAACGCGCGGCGGGCTGGCGTGCGCGCCGCAGCTACCGCACGGTCGGCCGCGCTCAGCCCGCAGGAGCAGCAGCTCTACAGCGAGCTGATGCCGCGCCTCGTCGACCTCATCGAGCGTTCGACCGCCGCCGGGCCGTCGGGCAGGGACATCGTCGAATCCGCCTCCGAGCTTCTGAGCCGGGTCAATCGCGCGGAGCGCGGCGAGCCGCCCGCGGACGACTTCGCCAGGAGGGCGCCTCCGGCATTCGAGGACATGCAGAAGGACTACCGCGAGCAATTCGAGACCTGCACGATAAACCCGCAGCGCCAGCCGAAAGTGGCCGGCAACGTCGAGATGGTCACAAAGTTTCGTGCTCGCTATGAGCAGGTCGCCAACACGCTGAACATTCCCTGGTATTTCATCGGCATCATCCACGCCCTGGAAGCCAGCTTCAATTTCAACGGACATCTTCACAACGGCGACTATCCCCTGACCCGCAAGACGAGGAACGTTCCCGCCAATCGGCCGCTGGTATGGAACCCGCCGACAGACTGGGAGTCGAGCGCGGAAGACGCCCTGCGGATGAAGGCATACGACAAGGAAAAGGACTGGAGCCTGGAGCGGGTCCTCTACCGCTGGGAGCAGTACAACGGCTTCGGGTACCACTGGCGCGATGCAGAGACGCCGTACCTGTGGAGCTTCAGCAACCACTATGTGAAAGGCAAATACGTCAGCGACGGCAGATATGATCCCAACTACGTGTCGCAGCAGTGCGGCGCGGCGGTGACATTGAAAGCTTTGGTCGAAGCGGGTGCCGTGCAGTTGCAGCCCCCGCCACAGCCTGAGCCGCCGCAGCAGCAGCCACAACCCGAGCAAGCCAAGCAGCCCGAACCGCCGGCGCAGCAGCCACGACCCGAGCAAGCCAAACAGCCTGAACCGCCGGCGCAGCAGCCCCCGCCCGAGGGACAGAAGCAACAGTAACAAGCGGGGAGACAACCGGGCCGAAGCCGGCTCTGTCGCTCACCGCCGGGCGAGGCACCGATTTCCCTGCCCGGCTCGGGCGGGAGCCGAGGCGTCAGTTCTTGTCGGAGACGATCACATTGGTGATCCAGTCGCGGTAGTCCGTCAGCCGCGTGTAGACCCCGTATCGCAGCTTGCGGGCGCACCCCTCACCCCACGACACCACGCCGACCAGCACCGGGCCATCCTGGCCCTTGAGCACGATTGGTCCACCGCTGTCACCCTGGCATGAGTCGACGCCCCCGTCGCGCAGCCCGGCACACATCATCCCAGAGCGGATGGTGCCGTTATAGGCGTCCGGCGCGTTGCAGACCGTGTTCTCCACGTATGGCACGTTGGCCTTTTGCAGGTCGGTCGATGTGGAACCACCCTCCGACGTGCGGCCCCATCCGGTTATCTCCAGGACTGCGCACGGTTCGAGCTTGAGGTCCGGCGGGGCGAGGGGGACAACCTGGCCGGCCGGTCGAAACTTGAGCTTCACGAGTGCCAGATCGTGCTCCTGCGTGTTGGCGTCGTATTTGTCGTGCACCACCACGCGGTCGACAACCGTCCAGGAGCCGCTGGACTTGTAGTTGTTGGCCCCAGCCTTGACGCGCACACTGGCAGGCTGACTGGCGCCGGCAAAGCAGTGTGCTGCCGTCAAGACCCAATTCTGCGCGATGATCGAGCCACCGCACAGCGAGCCCTTGATGTCGAGCGCCACCTGCCAGGGGTGCTCCTTGATGTCGGTCTTCTCCCCGCCGACGATGCGGCGTGGGTCCTTGCACGCCTCCTGCGCCCAGACCGGCCCGACCGCCGTAGCAGCAAGCACGGATAGGCCCCCAAGCAACGCTAAGCAGCGCAAACGCATGACTTGCCTCCGTTCCTCCAATTCCGCTCGGACACGATGAGCCCCTCCGGACACCGCTCGCTCCTGCCGCCGCGCAAACTGCAACCTGTCACAGGCAGAGCCCAGCGGCGGCCAGGACTATGCAACACGAAAATGGTCGAGGTACAGGGCCGGCTGGTTGCACCCTGGGACGCAAAACAACGATGGTGATTAACCCAACTCGCGAGTTCCCCGCTGCATGGTAGCGAACGGCAACATTTTTCGCGTAGTGTACTTGCCTCACGTGGGGCATGCGCCAAGTTTTTCCTGGATCGAGCTATGTTGATCTCCAAGTATCGTGCGTACCTGGCCGCTTTCGGCCTGGGGTTGTTGGTTTTGGCCTGGAGCGATAAGGCAGCCGCCGCGCGCGAGCCCGCAGCCAGCTCCTGGGTCCTGAAGCAGGGCCGTGA
This sequence comes from uncultured Alphaproteobacteria bacterium, assembly GCA_963827545.1. Classification (GTDB taxonomy): domain Bacteria; phylum Pseudomonadota; class Alphaproteobacteria; order Rhizobiales; family Hyphomicrobiaceae; genus AWTP1-13. The sequence continues at coordinate 24,893 of CAWHBI010000004.1, read as the reverse complement.
CATTCCCTCGCCTCAGCCCCGCAAGCCGGAGCTGCGTATGGAGGGCGCAAAACTGTCTGGCACGACCGGATGCAACAATTTCACGGCGACGCTCAGCGAGGAGCCGAACAAGCGCGTTGCGATCAAGCAGGTCGCCCTGACCCGCATGCTCTGCGAGGGCAAACAGAATGCCGTTGAGACCGCATTCGTGCGCGCCCTCGAGCAGACCCAATTCATCAGCCGGCAGCGCCGGAGCCTGACCTTTTTGTCGGCCGAGAAGACGCCTCTGCTGGTCTGGCAGAGCCAGCACAAGCCATCGGCCGGCCGGTCGGTCCGGACAAAAAAGGTCCACAGGCGCCCGCGGGCCTACAGGCGCGCCGCGGTGCGGGCGCGGGGATGCCCCATCCCAAGCTACTTCGCACGGATGAGATTCTTCTGAGCCCCGCATCTGCTGCGGCGCGGTCGCTAGAGCAGGATCGCTTCGGATTGAATCACTTTGCCTCAACTGCAGCGTGGCGGCCGAAGCGTGAATCCTGCTCTATTCATACTTGAGAGCAAGATTCACGTTCCATGATCGAAGCGAAGCGCTTCGATCAGAAACGATCTTGCTCTAGCGCTGGTCCGAGGCCAGCACGCGGTCGATCCAATCACGGTAGGCACCCACTCGCGTGTAGACCCCGTACTTGAGCTTGCGTGCGCAGCCCTCGCCGTGGGAAACGACACCCACCAGCACGGGGCCCTCCGACGTTCTCCACACCAGCGGACCGCCGCTGTCGCCCTGGCAGGAGTCGATGCCGCCGTCCTTGGCGCCGGCGCACATCATGCTGTCCTTGACCTTGCCAGCGTAAGAGTCCTTGGCATTGCACGTGGCTGTATCCACGAGCGGCACGGTTGCCTTCATCAGCATGCTCGACCCGCTGCCACCCTCCTTGATCGCTCCCCAGCCCGTGACTTCGAGCGGCTGGCCTGTGGGCACTGTCACGGATGGGGCCGCTCGCGGGATGACGCGACCACCGGCCATCAACGAGGACGACTTCAGCTTGACCAGCGCTATATCGTTCTCGAAGGTTTCAGCCACATATCCCTCGTGCACGACCGTCCGTTCGGCCTGCAACCAAGGACCGGGGGCCGTGTAATTTGTGCTCCCGGCCCTAGCTCTCGGCTCGCGGGCGTTGTTGTCGAAGCAGTGCGCGGCCGTCAGCACCCACTGCGCCGCGATGACCGAACCACCGCAAAGCCGGGTAGTGCCGGCGACCTTCAATTGAAGCGCGACCTGCCATGGGTGCTGCTTTATGTCTGCCGTCTCGCCGCCGATGATGCGCCGCTTCTGGGCGTCCGCGGTGCTGGTGTTAAAGGCGAGAACGGCGGCAAGGATCAGTAAGGCGATGCTGCTCCGCATCATGGTTTTCCCCTCAAACAATTCTTCAAAATGCGCGGCCACCGCCCATTGGGAGGTGCGGCTTGTTCGCTTCCCGTACCTGGGAAGGACTGTCAATGCTGGAATAGTAACAGCTTGGCTGTCTAGCGAGAAGTTGAAGCTGCCAGTGCGCCGAAGTCCGCTGACAGCCGGGCCGCCGCAGCCTCGACGAGCCTGGCGCGGCTTTGCAAGGCCTGGATGGAGAGGCGCCACACCGGGCCGGAGATCCCGATGGCGCCGACGACCTGGCGCGTGAAATCGCGCACCGGCACCGCAACACAACGCAACTCGGGGTCAAACTCGCCGTCATCGAAGGCAATGCCGGCACCGCGTACTTCATCGACCTGGCACCGCAGCACCGAGATGTCCGTGATGGACTTTGGCGTGAACGCCTTGAGTTCGGCGCGATCGAGAAAGCGGTCGAGCTGCTCTGGATGCAGGCCCGCGAGGATGATCTTGCCCAGCGCCGTGCAGTGGCTGGGCCTCACCACGCCGACCCTGTCGGTCAGCTGGAAGGCGCCCGCCCCGCTGGTGCGGGCGAGCACGACGACCGAGTCGCCCATTCTGACGGCGAAGTGCCCGCTCTCGCCGGTCTCGCGCGAAAGGTCCTCGAGCACCGGCGTTGCCAGGCTCACCATCTCGATGTCGTCGAGCGAGCTGGCGGCGAGCGCGAACAGGGGCCGCCCCACGCGATAGCGCTTGTCCTTGAGCTGGCGCACATAGCCGAGCGACACCATGGTCTTCACGAGATGAAAGGTGGTGCTGTTGTGCAGGCCGACACGCTTGCTGAGCTCAGCCAAGCCGATACCGTCACGGTTGCCCGCGATCTCCTCCAGGATGGCAAAGGCTCGGCCGATCGACTGCACACCGCCCCCCCGCTTCTCGTGCATATCGTCCATCACCGACGCGGTGCTCTTTGCAGGCCGCGCCTTTGTCGGCGCCCGCGATGCCCGCCGTGGACTCGCGGCCTCCCTCGATGCGGTGCGGCTTCTCAACGGTTCATCTCCCTGCTGCGCACCGCAAAATAACATCGATCGTTTCAAGATGCCAAATGGCCCCTCATAATGGCGAATAACATTTGACAGCGCATTGCCCGCTCGTAGATTGCCCCTCGCCTGCCGGTCTGGGTGCGAGCATCAGCCTGGAAGCCGATCAATGAAGCCGTCAACGGCCGCTTTTGGCTGCAACACCTATTCCTATTCGCTGTCTCACAGCGCGGGGGACTGTGTTGTCCATCTCGCCGGAATGGGCTTCAGGGAGTTCGAGCTGATGATGGTGCCGGGCCACCTCTGGCCGCAGGATGTCGACGCTGCAAGGCGCAAGGCTCTGCGCCGGCGCATCGAGGCACTCGGGGTCAAGGTTGTCACCCTCAATATGCCCAACGTCGACATGAACGTTGCCGGCTTGGCACCGGAGATGCGGTGCTACACGCTCGATCTGCTCGGGCGTATCGTGGAATTGGCTGGCGATCTCGAGGTCCCCGGCGTCGTCGTGGGGCCAGGCAAGGCCAATCCGCTTTTTCCCGCCCCGAAGGAACGCCTCACCGGCTACTTCCTTACTGCGCTCGACGAGCTTGCGCCGCTCGCAAAGAAAGCCGGCACGGCGCTTTGGGTCGAGAACATGCCGTTCGCCTTCCTGCCGAAGCTCGGCGAGCTGATGGAGGTGCTTGACCGCCACGGCAATCCCGACATCGGCATCGTCTGGGATGCGGCCAACAGCTATTTCGCGCATGAGGACCTGGGTCAGTCGCTGCGCAGCTGCCGCGAGCGGCTGAAGCTGGTGCATTTGTCCGATACCAACCGGTGGACCTATCGTCACGACGCGGTCGGTCTCGGCACCGTGCCGTTCAACGAGGTTCCCGCCGTGCTGGCAGAGGTCCGCCATGACAAGCGGACGATGCTCGAGATCATTTCCCACGACGCCGATCGCGACATCCTCGCCAGCGCGCAGCGCCTGACGCAGATGGGCTTTGCCGCACCCGCCGAGAGCATGCCGGCGCGCACCACGATGTGAGACAACGCGAGGGGTCACATGCTGCCGAGTTCGAGCGACGTAGTGATCGTTGGCGCCGGCAACGCGGCGCTCTGCGCGGCGCTTGCTGCTGCCGAAAGCGATGTCTCGGTGTTGGTCCTGGAGCGGGCGCCGGAGGCGGAGGCGGGTGGCAACAGCCGCTTCACCGCCGGCGCCTTCCGCTGCGTGTACGAGGGGGTGGACGACCTCAAGGCTCTCATGCCGGATCTGACGGCGGAGGAGATCGCCAACACCGACTTCGGCACCTACACTCAGGAGAAGTTCTTCGACGACATGGGTCGGGTCACGGAGTACCGCACCGACCCGGAGCTGTGCGAGCTGCTGGTCACCCGCAGCAAGGACACCATGCGGTGGATGCAGGGCAAGGGCATCCGCTTCGCGCCGATCTACGGCCGACAGGCTTTCAAGGTCGACGGCAAGTTCAAATTCTGGGGCGGCCTGACAGTCGAAGCCTGGGGCGGCGGGCCGGGACTGATACAGGGCTTGACGACGGCTGCCCGCAAGGACGGCATTACCGTTGCGTACGAAGCGCGCGCAGCGGCGCTCATTGCCGACGACGATGGGATCAGGGGCGTGCGCGTCCGCCATCGGGGCAAGACCGTGGACGTGGCAGCCAAGTGCGTTGTGCTGGCGGCCGGCGGCTTCCAGGCCAACGCCGAGTGGCGCACGCGCTATCTGGGTCCCGGCTGGGAGCTGGCCAAGGTGCGCGGCACGCGGTTCAATACAGGTGACGGCATCCGCATGGCGCTCGACATCGGTGCGCAGCCCACCGGCAACTGGTCGGGCGGTCACGCCGTCGGCTGGGACCGCAACGCGCCCGAGTTCGGCGATCTCGACGTCGGCGACAACTTCCAGAAGCATTCCTATCCGTTCTCGATCATGCTGAACGCCAACGGCGAGCGCTTCGTCGACGAAGGGGCCGACTTCCGCAACTACACCTACGCCAAGTACGGCCGTGTGATCCTCAACCAGCCGGGCCAGTTCGCATGGCAGATCTTCGACGCCAAGGTGCTGCACCTGCTGCGCGACGAGTACCGCATCAAGCGCGTCACCAAGGTGCGCGCCGACACGCTCGAGGAGCTGGTGGCGAAGCTTGAGGGTGTGGACGCCGAGAAGGCGTTGGCAACCATCAAGGCCTTCAACGCCGCCGTGAACATCATCGCCTTCAACCCCAACATCAAGGACGGGCGGGCCACCGTGGGCCTGCCGATCCCCAAATCCAACTGGGCCAACAAGATCGATACGCCGCCGTTCGAGGCCTACGCGGTGACATGCGGCCTCACTTTCACCTTCGGCGGCCTCAAGATCGACGGCGCGGCGCGCGTCATCGACACCGATGGGCAGGTGATCCCGGGCCTCTATGCCGCGGGCGAGCTGGTAGGCGGCCTGTTCTATTTCAACTATCCCGGCGGCACCGGCCTGATGGCGGGCTCCGTGTTCGGGAAGCTCGCCGGCACGTCGGCCGGGCAGCGGGCCAAGCAGCAACCTTAGTCCCCTCTCCCCATGCTTCTTCAGCTTGGGGAGAGGGTTAGGGTGAGGGGCGGCCTCAAGCGGCGTTGGAGATTTGTGCCGCCCCTCACCTCATGCCGGAGGCATGGCTCCGCCATGACCCTCTCCCCGCAAGCGGGGAGAGGGGGTCACTCGTCGCCCGGTGGCGATGTGACGACCAGGAACACGAGATCGACGAGCCCCGAGTTCTGGATCGCGTGCTCCACGCCCGGCGGCAGGTAGATGACATCGTGCCGGCGCACGACACGACGCTCACCTGCGATCTCCATCAACCCCTCTCCGTCGAGCACGTGATAGATCTGCTCCTGCACCTTGTGCTTGTGCAGCTTCACGTAGGCCATGGGTTGATACATGGAGATGCGGTAGTCGAGGTGCCGCGCGCCTGCGTTCTCAGGGTTTACCAGCGGCTTCGACAGCGCGCCGCCGAAGTGGTCGGGATACTCCTTCCAAGGCACATCGGCGATGTTGCGGATGAGGGGCTTGGCGCTCATGTCTCAGGTTCCTTCGCTGCTGGCCGTCTATTTCGTCGGCGCCGGCTCGCCCGGCAGCCAGCGTTGGCCGAACACGGGTTCCTTGTGCGGCGTGGGCGGCAGCTGCCAGGTGCCCGTCGCCGGCGGGCGCACGTCGGCGTCGACGTGCACGTCGATGAGGAACGGTTTGTTCGCCTTGACGGCATGCTCCAACGCACCCTTGAAGTCCTCCGACTTGGTGATGGTGAGCGCATCGACGCCGCTTGCCTTGGCCCAGCCGGCGAAGTCGGGATTGTAGGGCGTCTTGTTGCCGCCCGAATGGAACATGGTGCCGAGCTCGCGCCCGCCGAACATGCCGAGCTGGATGTCGCGGATGGAGACCCAGCCGAAATTGTTCCAGATCACCCACACCACGGGAATGTCGTATTCGACCGCCGTGCACAGCACGTGCGGCACCATCGTGAAGCAGCCGTCGCCGGCGATGGCGACGCACGGCCTGTCGGGGGCGGCGAGCTTGGCGCCCAATACGCCGGCGGCACCGAAGCCCATGCCCGAGAACCCCCACGAGTTGAGCATGGTCTGAGGCCGGCGCGCCTTCCAGAACTGCATGTACCAGTTGTGGTTGACGCCGACGTCGCAGGCGAGGATGGCATCGGGCGGCAGGACGGCCTGGCAGTCGGCGACGATACGTTCGGGACGGATCGGCGAGGCGTGGATGTCGAAGTTGGGCCGCGTGAACGCCTCCCACTCGGCCTGCCACGTCTCGATATCCGCATGCCACGCTCTGAGGGCGCCCTCCCGCTTCGGTGCGCGGTGATCGAGCTCGGCCAGCAGCTGGCGCAGGACGGTGCGGGCGTCGGCGAGAATGGGGAGGTCGGGCGGATAGTTGCGGCCCAGCTCGTCCGGATCGACATCGATGTGGATGAGCTTGGCGTGCGGGAAATTCCACGAGTAGCCGGGCAGCCACGAGGAAGCCGAGCGGTCGTCGAAGCGCGCGCCGATGGCGATGACCACATCGGCACGCCGGCCGGCCTCGTTGGCTGGATACGCGCCGTTGCGGCCGATGAAGCCGAGCGAGAGCTTGTCTGTCATGTCCAGGCAACCCATGCCGTTGGGCGAGGAGATGACGGGCACGCGCAACCGATGTACGAATTCGGTCAGCTCCTTGCTCGCCTCCGACAGCGTCACGCCGTGGCCGATGAACAGCACGGGGCGCTCGGCCTCCAGGATCATGTCGAGCGCGGCACTCACTTGTTCGGGCGAAGCGCCGCTACGCTGGGCGCCGTGTGGTGGTGCTGCCCGTGGCAGTTCCACCTCGTCCTCCTCCTGGAAGACGTTGAACGGCACGTCCACGTTCACAGGTCCCGGCCGACCCGACAGCATCGTGGACATAGCCTGCCGCAGGGCGAGCGGCAGCATGTCGACGCGCGTGGGCTGGAAGCTGCGCTTGACCACGGGGCGGATGATGTTGGGAAAATCCGCCTGGAAGTGGCGGTTGATTTCCTGGAACGGGCTGCGGTTGAACTGCTGGGTCGGCACGTTGGCGGTTATCGCCAGCAGGGCGGAGGAATCCGACAGCGCCACCTGCAGAGCCATGACGATATTGCAGGAGCCCGGCCCGCATGAGGTGAGCGTCGCCACCGGCTCGTGACGAACCCGGAAATAGGCATCCGCCATGTGCGCCGCGACCTGCTCGTGCCGGGGGGACACCAATTTGATGCGGTCGCGGGCCTGATAGAGGGCATCGAGGAGCCCCACATTGCCGTGCCCGCAGATGCCGAACACGTAGGGAATCCTGTTTCTGATCAGATGTTCGGTGATCAGGTCGGCACCCTTCATGCGCGCCATTGCACGTCCTCCCGTCGCTTGCTCCGGCCGGTCGAGACGGCCATATCGGCCCCTTGCCCCTGAAACCCGGGCGGCCCGCATGCCGCATTATAGGTTGCCATGCGGCAATATGAAAACTGCGCGTGCCCCCCTGGCTCAAATGCAGGGAAAGCCCCGATGGCGGGGCGGCACGAGCTGAACAATGGTCCCTTCACCCTATTGGGTGGAACTTCACCGCTGCCTTGGGGTTCACGCATGAGGAGGCTCGGATCGAGGAGCAAACCATGGCGCAAGAGCACAACGGCCAGGAAAGCGGGACACCTCGTGGCTTCGCCCGCATGGACCGCGCGAAGCAGCGCGAAATTGCCCGCAAGGGCGGGGCCAACGTGCCCCATGAAAAGCGTAGTTTCGCGCAAAATCGCGAGCTTGCCTCCGAGGCGGGCCGCAAGGGTGGACGCCGCGTAGCGCCGCACGCCCGCAGCTTTTCGCAGAACCGCGCGTTGGCTGCAGAGGCCGGCCGCAAGGGCGGTCGAATGTCGCAAAGGCGGCGCGCCGCTTCAGAGAGCGACAGAGAGGACACGACGGCGGGCAGCCCTGAACCGGGAAGGGATCGGCGGAGATGATCAGTCAGGTGGGCTTTGCGGCTCAGGCGGCACAGAATCCGACCCGATATTATCGCCGCCCCGGCGACGTCGTTAACGACCGGCGGCTGTCACGCGAGGAGAAGGTGGCCGTCCTGGAGGCGTGGGAACTGGAGGCCCGCGCCCTGGCCGTGGCGAGCGAGGAGAACATGGGCGGCGGGGAGCCCGATCTGCTGGCCGCGGTCGTCAATGCGCGGCTGGCGCTCGGAGATCAAACGCCGCCGAGGGCCGACACCGGCGCACCGACCAAGCAGGGGGCCCGCAACGCCGGTTCGGCGTAGGCGCCCGGCGAGCCCTGCGCCTCAGCTCACCAATAGGGGCGGACGTTGTAGTGGGTGTGGGTCTGCGTTTCCCAGTTCCGGTCCGACCACGAACCGTCGCTGAAGGCGGGCGCGTCCTTGAGCTGCGCCTCGGTTAGGACGGCAGGCGGCGAGCGCGCTTGCGCAGGTCCTTCCAGGGGTCTTTGGCGCGCGCGAGCCGGTGCAAGAGATTGGCGACCGTGAAGCGGTCGGAGCGGATGTCGGGGCCCAGCTCCTCCCAGGCCAGCGGGGTCGACACCGTGGCTCCGGCGCGTGCCCGCGACGAATAGGCGGCGACCGCCGTCGCACCACGGCCGTTGCGCAGATAGTCGACGAAGATGCGCCCGCGCCGCGCCCCCTTTGACGCAATGGCCAGATATTTCTGCGGGCTGTCTTTCGCCATCTCCTTGGCGAGCGTGTGCGCGAACTCCTTGACCGCGGCCCAATCCGCGTGCGGCTTCAGCGGGGCGTAGATGTGCAAGCCCTTGCCGCCGGTGGTCTTCACGAAGCTGTCGAGCCCCAGTTTCTCCAGCCGGTCTCGTACCTCCAAGGCGGCGGCCACGACGTCGGGCCACTGCACGGAGGCGTCGGGGTCGAGATCGAAGGTGACGCCGTCGGGCTTCTCGATGGCGCCGAGCGTGGTGCCCCATACATGGATCTCGAGCACCGAGGCCTGCACCAGGGACAGCAGCCCCTCGACGTCCCTGATGGACAAAATCTCCTCACCGTCCTCGGGATCGCGCGTACGCACGACGTGCTCGCCGATGCCTGCCCACGCATGCTTCTGGAAGAAGCAGGTGTCCTCGACGCCGCCCGGACAGCGCACGAGCGCCAGCGGCCGGTTCACCACATGGGGCGAGATCCATGGCCAGAGCTCGAGATAGAACTCGGCAAGACCCTGCTTGGTGATGCCCACATCCGGCCACAGCATGCGATCGGGATGGGTGAGCTTGACCGGCAGCTCGGTCGCGGCCTTGGCTTTCACGGCCGGCGCCTCGCGTGCAACATCGGCGGCCTCCTTGTCTGCCCTGAGCCCCTTGAACACGGCATGACGCACGATGCCGTCGGCGGTCCAGCCGCGAAACTCGACATCGGCCACCAATGCCGGCTTGACCCAGCGCACGTTGCGCCGGCTCTCGGCGGGAGGCGGCCTCTCGAGCGGTGGCGCGGGAACGCGCAGGCCATCGAGCCGCTGCCAGAGGTCCTCTGCGGCACGGCTGGAGAAGCCTGAGCCCACGCGGCCGGCATAGACAAGCTTGCCCTTGGCGTGGTGACCCACGACCAGTGATCCCACCGCGCGGCGCTGTGTGGTGGAAGGGACGTAGCCGATGATGACGAGCTCGTGGCCGTCCACGCACTTCGACTTGAGCCAGGACGGCGATCGCCCCGAGCGATAAGGCGCGGTCGTGAGCTTGGAGACGATGCCTTCCAGGCCCAAGCGGCAGGCGTGAGTGAACACCACATCGCCCCGGCCGGTGAAGTGCTCGCTGTAAGTCAGCACGCCGTCCCCGCCGGAGAGGAGCTCGGCAAGTGCCGCCTTGCGGTCGAGCAGCGTCGCACGGCTCAGGTCCTTGCCGTCCAGATGCAGGAGATCGAACAGGTAGTAGCGGAAGCGGTCGCTGCGGCCCGCGCTCAGGTCTGCCTGCAGGTCACCGAAGCTGGGTGTGCCACGGTCCGCCTCCACCACGACCTCGCCATCGAGGAATGCGGTCACCACCGGGAGCGCTTCGAGCGCCTTCTTGAGCGGTGCGAACTTCGCGGTCCAATCGAGGCCGGTGCGGGTGAGCAGCTTCACCCTGCCGCGGTCGATTCGAGCGAGCAGGCGGTAGCCGTCGAACTTGACTTCGTGCACCCAGCGCTCGGCCAAGGGTGGTTTGGGCGTCGCGGAAGCGAGCTGAGGCTCGATGAAGGACGGCAGCGGCGCGGTCTTGGCGCCCTTGATGGCAGCGGGGTCAGACCTCTCGCCTCCGGCCTTTGCTTTTTTCCCGGCGGTCGAAGCGAGGGGTCTGACCCCGTCGGGCACCGACTTGCGCCTGATCTTCACCTCGCTCTTGGCGACGTCCTCTATGGTGCGGCCGGTCTTGACAGAGCGGGGGTCGGCGTCGAGCAGCTCCGCGCCGCCGTCGGCGCTGGCGTATTCGTCCTCGGCCTTGATAAGGAGCCAGTTCTCCTTGCCGCCCTGGTCGCGCCCGCGCATGCGCACCAGATGCCAGCGGCCCTTGAGCTTGGTGCCGTCGAGATCGACCGACGAGATGGCCCTTGGCCAGCTGCTTGTGGGGGTCAGCCTCGGTCGACCAGCGGCCACGGTCCCACACGATGACGCTGCCCGCGCCGTACTCGCCTTGCGGGATGCGGCCCTCGAACTCGGCGTAGTCGAGCGGATGGTCCTCGACGCGCACGGCGAGCCGCTTGTCGGCCGGTGACACGCTCGGGCCCTTGGTGACGGCCCAGCTCTTGAGCACGCCGTCGAGCTCCAGGCGAAAATCATAGTGCAGGCGCCGCGCGGCGTGCTTCTGCACCACGAACAGGCTGCCCTTGCTGCCTTTGAGCTTGCCGCGCGGCTCCGCGGTGCGCGTGAAATTGCGCTTCTGATGGTACTGGCGGAGCGTACTGGCCATCGGCGCCCGAAATCACCCCGCTTTGCGCGTCTTGCTCTTGGCGCGGGTTGCGCGTGCTTTGGCCGTCGGCTTCTTGGCAGCCGGGCGATCCTCCGATCCGCCCTTCGCGCCCTCCACGCTGCGGCGCAAGGCATCCATGAGATTGATGACGTTGGTCTGGCGGTGCGTGGGCTGCGGCTTGACCGGCATGCCCTTCTGCTTGGAGCGGATCAGCTCGATCAGGGCGCTCTCGTAGCGGTCGTCGAATTGCTGCGGGTCGAACTCGCCCGACATCTTCTCGATGATGTGCGTGGCGAGCTCCAGCATCTGCTTGGGCAGATCGAGGTCGGGGATCTCGTCGAAGTAAGCCGAGGCCGGATGCACTTCGTTGGCGAAGTGCAGGCTGGTGCCGACGATGCCCTTGTCCCGCGGCTCCAGCATCAGGATGCGCTCGCGCCGGAACAGCACCACGCGCGCCAGGCCCACCACCTTCTCTGTCCGCATGGCATCGCGGATGACGGCGAAGGCCTCTTCTCCAACGCGGTCGGTGGGTGCGAGGTAATAGGGCGTGTCGAGATAGAGTTCGTCGATGTCGGCGCGAGGCACGAAGCGCTCGATGTCGATGGTGTGGTTGCTTTCGATCTGTACGGCCTTGAGCTCATCGTCCTCGACCTGGATGAACTCGCCCTTGGCCACCTCGTAGCCCTTGATTTGGTCCTCGGACTCGACGGCATCACCGGTCTGCTCGTCGACGAACTGGCGGCGCACGCGGTTGCCGGTCGCCCGGTTGAGCGTGCGGAACGACACGCGCTCGGACGTCGTGGTGGCCGGAAACAGCGCCACGGGGCACGAGACGAGGGAGAGCTTGAGGTAGCCTTTCCAATTTGGCCTGGGTGCCATGACGCCGGTTCCTGATACGCTCAACGAGACCGCAAACAGGGTCATTCTACGCTAGACCGGCCCCAGTCGTCCCTGCATTTGAATCCGTGCCCTTAACCAATGGCCTGGCAATGGACGCGAGGGTGGTGAGGAAAAGACCCGCGGCCTGGGGGAGGCCGCGGGTCTAGCGCGACTGGCGCGAGAGGGAAGCGGAGGGGGGCGCGCCAGTTGCGGGCAAAACTCAGGATCGGTGGGGGCAGTTCCAGCCTTGGCCCGCGCTGGATGAGTTTGCGCCAGATCAAACGGGCTCAAACATGGCCCAGGAACCGCATGGGCCAGCCGTCGAGCGCCAGCGCTGCCACGATTGCCAATCCGACGCCGAGCGTCGACAAGCCACCCACGACAGAGGCCAGCCAAACAACCTCGCGCATCTCTTCCCGGATGGTGCTCCAGACGCTCATGACATGCTCCCTTTGGGTGAGGGCTTTCATTTTGCAAACACCATGTGGGAACGGTTCGTTCCAAGTCACGTGCGACAGAAAAGCCTTTGTTTCAACATCTTGATCACTTTTCCTCAAGCTGGTCGTGAGGGCCGGAACCTTCCGGGAACATGCGTGGCCTCGACACAGCGCAACAAACTGCTTCCCTGGCCTACATACTCAACGGCTGGCAAGCTGAGGCTTCGGCTTGGTCACCCGGCGTGCTACATTTTCAAAGAACGCCGCTGATCGCATGCGCGCCCTTGGCCTGACATCGCTCGCGGGATGCGCTGCCAGGGACGCCTGAAGAGATCGTAATGTCGCTAGCCGAAAGCATTGCCCCCCACCTGCCGCACTTGCGCCGCTTTGCCCGCCTGCTGACCGGGACCCAGCAGGCCGGGGACGGTTCGGTTGCTCGCGTCCTGCAGGTCCTTGCGGCCGATCCCTCGGCCTTTCCGGATTTGCCGCCCCGGCTTGGCCTCTACCAGTGTTTCCTTTCGGTCCTTACGCGCAGGTATCGTGACGGCGGGCCGAAGCCGGGATTGATTGGCGACACGGCCGCGCGCTCCCTGGCAGCGCTTGCGCCGGAGGCGCGCCAAGTGTTCCTGCTGGTGACCGTGGAGGGCTTCAGCCACGACGAAGCGGCCCAGATTCTGGAGACCTCCCAACGCAGGATCCGCGATCTGCTCGGCGAGGCCAGTGCAGAAATTGGCAGACAGATCGCGACCGATGTTCTGGTCATCGAGGACGAGCCGCTCATTGCGCTCGATCTGCAGCGCATCCTCGAGGGCCTGGGCCATCGCGTGGTCTCGACTGTACGCACGCACAAGGATGCCCTCACCGCGGCCAAGCTGAAGAGGCCTGGCCTGGTCATCGCTGATATTCGACTGGCCGATGGAAGCTCGGGCCTCGATGCCGTCAACGACATCCTGCGCAGCTTCACCGTCCCTGTCGTGTTCGTGACCGCGTATCCTGAACGGCTCACTACCGGCCACGGGCCCGAGCCGACGTTTCTGATACCCAAACCCTTCAGGGAGCACGCGGTGGCCGCGATTGTGAGCCAGGTGCTGTTCTTCGACCAGCAGGCGAGGCCGCGCCCACGCGGAAAGCCCGCGCCCGCAGCGTCCTGAGGGACAAGCACAGCTTAGAGCAGGATCGCTTCGATTGAGTCATGCCTCAGCTGCAACGTCGCGGCCGAAGCGTGAATCCTGCTCTATTCATGGATTTGAGGACAAGATTCACGTTCCATGATCGAAGCAAAATGTTTCGATCAGAAACGATCTTGCTCTAGAATTGGCGGGAGCCGCCGGCAGTGCGTGCGACGATGGCGTCGGTGGCGGCATCCGGGCCGAACTCGTGCGGCGATGCGACGCTCAACAGCTCGGTAAGCTTGGAGCGTGCCCGGTTGACGCGGCTCTTGATGGTTCCCACGGCGCAGCCGCAGATGGCCGCAGCTTCATCGTAGGAGAAACCCGCCGCGCCCACCAGCACCAGGGCCTCCCTTTGGTCCGGCGGCAGCAGATTGAGCGCCGCGCGGAAATCCTGCATATCGAGATATCCGGGTTGGTCGGGGTGCACGGCCAGGTCCGCGGCGCGCTTGCCGTCGCGGTCTTCCACCTCGCGTCGCCGCCGGCGGCATTCGGAGAAATAGGTGTTGCGCAGGATCGTGAACAGCCAGGCGCGGAGGTTCGTGCCCTCCTGGAAGCTGTCGAAATGATTCCATGCCTTCAGAAGGGTCTCCTGCACCAGATCGTCGGCGCGCTCGACGTCGCCGCACAGGGAGACAGCGAACGCGCGCAGATTGGGGATGAGGCCCAGCATTGCCTCCTTCAAGGGAGCCGATGCGGTGTTCACCCGTGCTTCTCCTTGGCTTGGAGCGCCTCCAGAAGCTTGATGAAGCGGTCCGGAACCGGCTCGTCGGCTACGTCTGCAAAGACATCTCTGAGCATCCGCCCAATTTGAACTTGGACCGAGCGATCGAGGATGCCGCGGGTGGTGTCGGCGGGCGGCGGTTTTTTTTGCGTGGTTTGCATTCTTGGCTGGTTATGGGGAGTTTCGGCGCTGTAGGCAATGTAGAGGTGTTTTCCCACCGCCGCTCGAGACGGCGCGTCGCGCCGCGGCACAAACTCCTCCTCGAGCGGGCCCTTGTCGGAAGCGCGCCCCGCCCAGCCCTCGTTGCCCGCCATCAACCCCTCCTCTTTGTGCGTTTTCCGTGCGGGGGTTGCCCCCTTTTCCATCGCCTCGGACAATAGAACGTGCGAAGGAGCAAAGAGTTCCACGTGGGGAACTCCGCGGTGCCCCCCGCGTTGTCATGGTTAGAGGGCAAAGCTTGGCCTGAAGTGGACGGAAGGGAAATATGTCAATTGCAGAAAAGGTTACGGCACATTTGCCGTATCTGAGGCGCTTTGCCCGTTCCGTGACAGGCAGTCAGAAGAGCGGGGACGCCTATGTCGTCTCCACCCTGGAGGCGATACTTGCCGATCCTCGCGCTCTGGACGCCGACCTGCCCCCACGCGTCGCTCTCTATCGGACCTTTCTGAAAATCCTGAACTCCGTTCCGCTCAACAGTGAGAAGGGAGGGGACACGGCGACCAGCCCAGCGCTGGAAGCCGTGAAGCGCAATCTGGAAATTCTAGCGCCCAAGGCCAGGCAGGCCTTCCTGCTTGTCGCCGTGGAGGAGTTCGAGCCGCGCGATGCCGCGGCGGTGCTCGACGTGGATGCCGATGAGCTGCAACGCCTCATCGACGAGGCCGGGCGCGACATCGCCAGGCAGATGGCGACCGATGTCGTTATCGTCGAGGACGAGCCGCTGATCGCGCTCGACCTGGAGCAGCTGGTGACCGAACTCGGTCATCGCGTCGTCAAGATTGCCCGTACCGCCGACCGTGCAGTGGAGGCCGTAAAGCAGCTGCGGCCCGGCTTGGTGCTCGCTGACATCCATCTGGCGGACGGAAGCTCGGGCCTCGACGCGGTCAACGAGATCCTGCGCACCCTGTCGTTGCCGGTGATTTTTGTGACCGCCTATCCCCAACGCCTGCTGACAGGCACGCGGCCCGAGCCGACCTTCCTCATAACGAAGCCATTCCATCCTGACACGGTCAAGGCCGTGATCAGTCAGGCTCTGTTCTTCGACATCCGCGGACGGCCGGAGCAGCCGAGCCTCGCCAGCGCCTGAGCGGCGTCTCCACTCACGGCCACGCTGGAGGCTCGAAAATGTTCGGGGGCTCGCGGCGCTCCTCGCGTTGCGAGCCCCCTAAGGTCCGCGCCATCGGGCCGGACCACTTTGCTGCGCGCCGGCGGTACCGCTTCACACAAGCACGCCAGCGCGGCTATTCCGGTCCTGGAGAACGCTGCCTACCCCACATCGTTCCCCGGAGGGAGTCGCAGGGCCGCGAGGTGCGGGTGTTCGCGCTGCCACTCGAGCGTGAAGCGGGTGAACCGTCAGCTGAGATAGCCGAGGAAGTAGAGGACCAGGATCACCGGCAACGGAATCCCGATCAGCCAGAGAATGAGCCCGCGGCCCATGACATTCTCCCTGAATAGTTGAGCGGAAGCCTGGAGCAGGATCGCTTCTGATTGAACCACCTTGCCCACATCGAGGCGTGGCGGCCGAAGCGTGAATCCTGCTCCAACCAAAGATTTGAGAGCAAGATTCACGTTCCATGATCGACGCGAAGCGCTTCGATCAGAAACGGTCTGCTCTAGGGAGAACGTGCTGTGAAGGCCCTGGTTCCCCAGCGCTTGGCAAAGCGCCTGGCGGGGGAGGCGCGCAGCGCGTCCGTGCGCTCAGACGCAGCGGCCACCGCCACGCCGGCCTCGCGCGGCTCGCCGTAGAGCAGGGTTGCACCGCGAATGTCGCCGGGCTGCAGAGCACGAAACCGCTCTTCGTAGCGATACCCCATGATCTGCCCACCGCCGTTGGGGTGGTCGAGCCCGATCGCGTGGCCGATCTCGTGGGCAAGGGTGTAGCGCAGGTCGTAGGTCTTGAGGTCGCCGTCGAAGGTGACCTTCCAGCTCTTCAGGGGATTGAGGCAAACCAGCGCGCGCGATATGGGCTTGATGGGCTCGGGCGAGGCGGCATCATAGAAGACGTCCGCGAAGGCCCAGCCTTCGGGATCGATCTGCGCGCCGATCAAAATGTCGGCGCGTGTGTCCTCCGGCGCCTCCTGGAAGGTGATGTCGGCAACTGCCGCCCACATTGCAAAAGCAGCGCTGATCTCTCGGCGCACCGTGGCAGCCTCGAGCTCGGACGTCGCAATCAGTCCGTCGAGCGCCGTCATTTTGCGGCAGTTGCGAGCGCCCGGAAATTCGGCGGGCTCGGCGGCGAGCCGCCAGGTGACGAGTCGGCCGCCGTTGCGGGGCATGTGCCAGCGAACCTGGTTGCCGTCGAGTTTGAGGATCTTGAACAGAGTGCTGTCCTGGGTGCTCGCGGGCGCAGCCCCCAACGCGCAGCAGATCAGCCCCAAGAGGCTGGCAGCTCGAAGATGCACAGGTTATTCCCCCGTTGGGCGACCCTCCGATCGCCATCCCTCGATCTATTTCGCGCAGCAGCAAATGCTGAGGCGCAAACCCGTTCAGAATGTGTAGGGGGCTGGATTCCGAGCGTCAATGCAGCGCTGCGCAATCATACTGGGACGGCCAGAAAGACCGTGTGCGTGCGGTGCAGCAAAAACGCCGAAACGCCACGGACCTCGTGGCGTTCCAGCGCTCCTTCTCACTAATGCGTTACCGAGCTCGAGCTTTGCTGCTCACTCCGTGATCACCAGCGCGATCTCGTAATCTCGGGGATCGACAATGACGACGTCGTCGCCGACCACGATGTAGCGGAATGGGACCACCTGCGGAACGCGGGCCAGAACCGCCTCGGGGAAGCGGAACAGCTCGACGCTACGAGGGATCTCGGCGCCCAACGCGAGGCGGATGCGTAGGCCAGTCCTGGCTCGATCCTTGGGCACGTTGGCCAGGATGAAGCGCATCTGCTCGCGGGAGAGCGCAAGCGCCGGCTGCGCTTCCGGGCCTGGTGATGCCTGCTCGATGGATGCCGGGATCACGTCGACTATGACGTAGGTCTCCGGATCGACCACACAGATCATGTCATCGACCACCAGGTAGCTGTAGGAGGCATAGAATGGCGCGACGGCCAGCAGGGCCGGCGTAAACCGGTGCAGACGATGGCGCCGGGGGACGTGGCTGCCGACCGCGATCGGCGCGCCCAGTCTCTGGCGGCTGAGGCGCCGCACTTTGCGCTCCTGGAACAGACGTTGCCGTACCTCGCGACGCTGCTGATCGGTCGCCTGAGTGCGCGCGACCGGCTGAGCCTGACGCCCAGCGTCCTTGTCGGCAGCGTCAGGCCGGCGCGCTTCCTTCTCGACCTGCTTCGGAGCGATGCTCGGGGCTGGCGACCGCGCCTCGCCTTGGCGCGCCTTCTGCTCCTCGCGCCGCTGTTGCGCCTGCTCGCGCCGCTGCTGTTGCGCCTGCTCGCGCTCATGCGCCTGGCGGTTGCGCTCGGCACGCTCGCGCTCGGCGCGCTCCTGCCGGCTCCGGCTTTGCTCGGAGCGCTGCAACTGCTCGGCGCGATTGCGTTCTGGGCGCCGCTCTGCGCCGTCCCTACGCTGCTCCGCGGCGCGCCTCTCGGCACGCGGCACGGCTGCTGGACGCTGCGGGCGGGCTCGCTCGACGGCTGCTGGACCTTGCGTTGGGGGGCGTGCGGCTGGCCGTTGCACCTGCGGTTGCGCCGCCCTCGGCTGGGGTGCCGCGCGTTGAGGCTGCGCGGCTTTCGGTTGGGGAGCCGCGCGCTTAGGCTGCGCCGCTGGGCGCTGCTCCTTCTTCTTGTCGGGCTCCTGGGCTAGGCCCACGGTGGTGGCGCCCAGAAGGGCCATGGTGCCGACCAATGCTACGACGACGGATTTCATCACAGAGCTCCTTCGACGTTTGGCCGCACGCCGGGCGGCACTTTGCAGAAGCAACGTCGATCGAAGCTTCCGGTTCCCCGGTGACGGGCCGCGGAGGACGTGGGACGGTGGAGCGCGACTGTGCAGACGCGATCCTTGCCGCTTGCCGCTGTTTGGGTTTCGGGGAAAGCAACGGGGACTGCCCGCGTCTGCACATGCCGAGTACAACGAGGCACGTGTTTCTTTACTTGACTGCAGGCGCGTGAAAGAAAACCGCAACAGCAGATGTCACAACTGAGCCCGGTGGGCCACTCGCGGATCCATTGCCCATGCAGAACGACTCCAGCTCGCCTGTCCCATGCGCAACCTGAGAACCGATCCTGAGCGCCTGTGGGGCAGCCTGATGGAGACGGCCGCCATTGGGGGCACGGCCAAGGGCGGCATCTGCCGGCTGACGCTGAGCGACCTCGACCGGGAGGTGCGCGACTGGTTTCGCGCCGCGGCCGAGGCGTTGGGTTGCGCCGTGACCACCGACGACATGGGCGTCATGTTCGCCCGGAGGGCGGGCCAGCGCAGCGACGTGCCGCCAATTGCCATCGGCAGCCATCTCGATACCCAGCCGACGGGGGGCAAGTTCGACGGAGCGCTGGGCGTGCTGGCCGCACTCGAGGTTCTGCGCACGCTGCACGACGCCGGCTACGAGACGTTCGCCCCCATCGAGGTCGTGAACTGGACCAACGAGGAAGGGTCGCGCTTCACCCCGCCAATGCTGGCGTCCGGGGTGTTCGCCGGCGTCTTCCAGCGCGACTGGGCCTATGCGCGGACGGACCGCGCCGATGCAACTTTCGGGGCTGCGCTCGAGGCCATCGGCCAGCGCGGGAATGAGCGCTGCGGCGATCACCCGTTGTCGGCATTTTTCGAGCTGCACATCGAGCAAGGGCCGATCCTGGAGGCGGAGGGCCTCGATATCGGTGCCGTCACGGGCGTACAGGGCATGCGCTGGTTCGAGGTGACGCTGAGCGGCCAGGACGCGCATACCGGCGCCACGCCCATGCACCTGCGCAAGAACGCGCTGCTGGGGGCCGCCCGGGTGGTCGAGAAGGTGGAGGCGATCGCGCGCGCTCACGCGCCGCTGGCGGTGGCCACGGTTGGGTCGATGCAAGTGAAGCCCAACTCGCCCAATGTGGTGCCTGGCGAAGTCTTCCTCACCGTCGATCTGCGTCATCCCGACTTGGCTACTCTGGAGGCCATGGAAGCGGGGTTCACGGCGGCCCTGGATGAGGTGTGCAAACCCCTTGGCCTTTCGCTCGCCTCGACCAAGATCTGGGACCAGCCGCCCGTGGCATTCGACGCCCAATGCGTGGCGGCCGTACGTCGGGCCGCTGAAACCAGCGGTTTTACATTGCGTGACATGGTTTCCGGCGCGGGCCACGACGCGGCCTACATCGCTCGCGTGGCGCCGACGGCGATGATCTTCGTGCCTTGCCGCGGCGGCATCAGCCACAACGAGGCGGAGTTCACCTCCAAGGAGCAGTGCGCGGCCGGTGCGCAGGTACTGCTGCAGGCAGTGCTCGACTATGACCGCTCGCTGGCGGAGCGGTATGCCAATTGAGGTGCGAAGGGCGAGCCGGCCGAACTCGAGACGTTCGCCATCGAGCTGTGAGCGGCTGCTGCTGCACGGCGGGGGCCGCCTCGGCGGGTAAGACCCATCCAAAACGCGATAGAGCTTCGCCAAGCCGGCGGGCGAGGGCGTGGCGCTGCCGTGGAGCCGTCGGCACAGCGCCGCCGCGCTGCGACAGCTTGTCTCGCGTATCGTATCCACCTAGACTTCAAGGACCGGCTGCCAAGAGCCGAAGACAGATAAACCCCATTGGGAGGAAATACGATGGCTCGTGTCACGCGACGCAAGTTCCTTAAGGTTTCGGGCGCGGGTGCGCTGGCCGCGAAGGCTGGCGGGATGGCCGGGATCTTGGCCACCGGCAGGGCACCCGCCTACGCGCAGGCAACGACGGTGCACTGGCTGCGCTGGAACGACTTCGTGCCAGCTTCCGATCAGCTGCTGCGCAAGGAGCTGCTGCCCGAGGGCGAGAAGGCGCTGGGCCTCAAGATCAACCTCGAAACCGTGAACGCCAACGACCTGCAGCCACGCATCACGTCGGCGATCCAGTCGGGTGCCGGCGCCGACCTGATCATGCTCACCAACAACAACCCGCAGCTCTATGCTGCAAGTTGCGTGGACCTGAGCGATATCGTGGAGCCGCTCGGCAAGGCCGAGGGTGGTCACTATCCCCTCGTCAAGTCGAACTCGAACGACGGCAAGAAATGGGTTTCCATGCCGTGGGCCATCATTGGCGGCATGATCGCCTACCGCAAGTCGTGGTTCGATGAGGTCGGCGCGACCACCTTCCCCGACACCTGGGAGAAGTATCGCGAGGTCGGCAAACTGCTGAAGGCCAAGGGTCGCCCGATCGGTCAGACGCTCGGGCACACCTTCGGCGACGCCCCGGTGTTCAGCTACCCCTTCATGTGGTCATGGGGCGGCAAGGAGGTCGAGGCCGACGGCAAGACGGTAGTCATCAACAGCAAGGAGACCGTCGACTCCGTCAAGTTCATGACCGGCTTCTGGAAGGATGCCCATGACGAGGGCGGTCTTGCCTGGGACGACTCCAACAACAATCGCGCCTTCCTCTCGCAGACCATCTGCGCGACGCTCAATGGCGCCTCGATCTACATCGAGTCGCTGCGCAACCCCGACAAGTACGTCAGCGAGAAGGGCGCGCAGCTGAGAACCGACATCCAGCACGCGCCGCTGCCAAAAGGTCCGGCCGGCCAGTTCTCCATGCACACGTACTTCTCGCATGTGCTGCCGACCTACTCCAAGAACCAGGAAGCGGCCAAGAACTTCCTGAAGTGGGCGCACTCCAAGGCGGTCTATGAGAAGTGGTTCGTCTCGCAGAAGGGCTTTGCCACGCCGCCGACCGCGGAGTGGGAGAAGCACAAGGTGTGGGACGAGGACAAGGTCATGACGCCCTACAAGATCGCCGGCCAACTTGGCCGCACGCCCGGCTACGCCGGCCCGGCCAACGCCAAAGCGGCCGAGGTGCTGTCCAAGTACATCATTACCGACATGTACGCCAAGGCCGTCCAGGGCATGCCGGCCGAGGACGCGGTCAAGTGGGCCGAGGGCGAGCTCAAGAGGGTCTACGGCTGAGGCCGTTCCGCTATTCCCTCTCTGCGCTTGCGGGGAGAGGGTTAAGGTGACCCCACCCTCTCCTCATTGAAGAATGGGGAGAGGGAGAAGGGCAGTCGGCCGACAGGGATCGAACATGGCAGTTAGCGCGGTCACCACCACGTTCCGCGAAGCGCCTCCACCGCGGCGGCAGCGGCTGCTCGAGGACGAGCGCTGGCTCGCCTTCGTGCTGCTGGTGCCGACCATGGTGCTGCTCGGCATGTTCATCGCCTACCCGTTCGTGCGTGGGATTCTGCTGTCGGTGACCAGCTCACGCGTGGGAGTGCCGGGCGACTTCGTGGGCCTCGCGAACTACTACAAGATCTGGAACGACTCGATCTTCCGCACCGCCGTCTACAACACGTTTCTCTATACGGGCGTCACCACCGTCTTCAAGCTGGGGCTCGGGCTGTGGCTCGCCATGCTGCTGAACCGCCACTTCAAGGGCAAGGCGTTCACCCGCGCCTTCATCCTGCTGCCCTTCATCATACCGACGGTGCTGTCGACCTTCGCCTGGAAGTGGATGTTCGACCCGACGTTCAGCGTCATCAACTGGCTGCTGTACCAGTTCGGCCTCATCACCGGGCGCATCAATTGGCTGGGCGACCCCGACCTCGCCATGGCGTCGATCATGGTCATCAATATCTGGCGTGGCGTGCCCTTCTTCGCCATCAGCCTGCTTGCCGGGCTGCAGACCATCAGCCCCGAGCTCAACGAGGCTGCCGCCATCGACGGTGCCAAGCCCTGGCAGCGGTTCTGGTACATCACCTGGCCGTTGCTGCTGCCGGTGACGATGGTCGTGGTGCTGTTCTCGGTGATCCAGACGTTCGCCGACTTCCAGATCGTCTATGTGATGACGGGCGGCGGCCCGGCCAACGCCACGCACCTGTTTGCGACCTACGCCTACCAGATCGGGGTGGGCACCGGATTGCTCAGCGAAGGCGCGGCCATCTCGCTTGCCATGTTCCCGATCCTGTTCCTGGTCGTCATCGTCCAGCTCCTCTACATCCGTCGCGTGGAGACCCGTTGAGCCATGATCGAAGGCGCCAAATGGAGACGATGGGTCTTCTTCTATCTCCCCATGGCCTTTTTCCTGCTGTTCCTGCTGTTCCCGTTCTACTGGATGATGATTACGACGGTACGGCCCGACGGCGAGCTGTATCGGCCCTGGAATTCGATCAACTACAATCCGTTCTGGACCTGGAAGCCGACGTGGGATCACGTCAGGTATCTGTTCGAGGAGACGCTGTTCGCGTCGTGGCTCTGGAACACGATGTTCATTGCGCTGGCGTCCACGGCCATCTCGCTGGTGTGCGGGGTGTTCGCCGGCTACGCCCTTTCGCGGCTGAACTTCCCGTTTGCCGGCAGCCTCGGCACCGGCATCTTCATCACCTACCTGGTGCCGCAGACGCTGCTGTTCATTCCGTTGGCCGAGATCATCCGCAACTATCGGCTGGGTGACACGCCCTGGTCGCTGATCCTGACCTATCCGACCTTCCTCATCCCGTTCTGCACCTGGCTGATGATGGGCTACTTCAAGGCCGTGCCCAAGGAGCTGGAGGAGTGCGCGCGCATCGACGGCGCCTCGCGCTGGCAGGCCATGGTCTACATCATCATTCCGGTGGCCATCCCGGGCATCCTGTCGGCCGGCATCTTCGCGTTCACGCTGTCCTGGAACGAGTTCATCTATGCGCTCGTGTTCCTGTCCTCGCCCGAGCAGAAGACCGTGCCGGTCGGGGTCACATCGGAGCTGATCCGCGGTGATGTGTTCTACTGGGGGCCGCTGATGGCGGGCGCGCTGCTGGGTTCGATCCCCGTGGCGATCGCCTACTCGTTCTTCGTCGAGCACTACGTGGCGGGCCTGACGGGCTCGGTGAAGGGTTGAATTCCCCTCTCCCCATGCCTCTTCCGGCATGGGGAGAGGGTTAGGGTGAGGGGCGGCCAGGAGTGCACCCCTGAGATTGGAGCCGCCCCTCACCCCGACCCTCTCCCCGCCTGTTGGCGGGTGCGGCGAGGTCGGCGATGGCGGGGAGAGGGAGGAGTGGAGTCGAAATGGGACAGGTCGTCCTGAAGGACATCAACAAGTTCTATGACAGCGTGCATGCCGTCAAAGACGTCAACCTGCAGATCCGTGACAAGGAATTCGTGGTGTTCGTCGGGCCGTCCGGGTGCGGCAAGACGACGACGCTCAGGATGATCGCCGGGCTCGAGGCGATCAGCTCAGGGCATATCTCCATCGACGGTCAGGTGATCAACGATCTGGCGCCGATGGATCGCGACATCGCCATGGTGTTCCAGAACTACGCGCTCTATCCGCACATGAGCGTGTTCGACAACATGGCCTTCGGCCTCAAGATGCGCAAATTCGACCGGCGCGAGATCGCCCAGCGCGTCAAGGAGGCCGCCGATATCCTTGGCATCCAGGACTACCTGAAACGCAAGCCGCGCCAGCTCTCCGGCGGCCAGCGCCAGCGGGTCGCGCTCGGCCGGGCCATCGTGCGCCACCCGCGCGTGTTCCTGTTCGACGAGCCCTTGTCCAACCTCGACGCCAAGCTGCGCGTGCAGATGCGGGTCGAGCTCAAGAAGCTCCACCTGCGGCTCGGCACCACGGCGGTCTACGTGACCCACGACCAGGTCGAGGCCATGACGCTCGGCGATCGCGTGGTTGTCATGAAGGACGGCGTGGTGCAGCAGGTGGGCGAGCCGCTCGACCTCTACAATCAGCCCGCCAACAAGTTCGTGGCCGGCTTCATCGGCTCCCCGGCCATGAACTTCGCCACCGTGACGATGGTCGACGGCAACGGGCGGCTGACGGCGAAGAACGCCGGTCTCGAGATCGAGGTGCCGGGCGGTGACGCAGAACGCCTGCGCCCGCACGTTGGCCGGCAGCTGACGATGGGCATCCGGCCAGAGGATTTGCACGTGGCGGGCGATGCCGATCCGGCCGGGTTGACGTTCCCTTCCAAGGTCGAGGTGGTCGAGCAGCTCGGCTCCGAGATCCTGCTCGACGTGCGCGTCGGCGAGGGGACGATGGTGGCGGCCGTCGAGCCGACCACGCGCGCCAAGGTGCAGGAGTCGCTTCGGCTTGCGGTCAACCCCAAGCGCCTGCACTTCTTCGATGCAAGTACAGAGGCGGCGATTTGAGGGTCAGCCGGGCCTATTTTGTCTCGACGACCACGTAGGCGTCCTCCACAGCCACCGGGAAGGTCTCGGCCACATAGGGCCCTTCCATGAGCTTGGCGCCCGGCTCGACGGTGACGGCATAGTGCATCAGCCGCAGGCGCTCCGGGTCGCACCAGGAGCGCCCCGTTCGCACGTCGAACTCCCAGTTGTGCCAGGGGCAGCGGATGATCTCGCCGGGGCGGGAGTAGTCGTACTGGCCAGGGGCGGACGATTTCACCAGGCCGGTCAGCTTTCCCTTCGAGAGGCTGCCGCCCTTGTGCGGGCACTTGTCGGAGAGGGCGAACAGCTCGCCCTTGATGTTGAAGATGACGATGCTGCGGCTGCCCACCTGCACGAGCTTGCGCGATCCCGGCGGGATCTCGGGGGCGCGGGCGACGACATGGCGGGGCATGCGGCTAGCCTGCTTTGCGCAGGGTTTGCGCCGGTCTCTGGGCCCGCGACCTCAGGGACTTGGGGTCGGTG
>CAWHBI010000003.1:0-76118 GCA_963827545.1 uncultured Alphaproteobacteria bacterium | reverse complement strand
CGCCGCTTTGCCCGCCTGCTGACCGGGACCCAGCAGGCCGGGGACGGTTCGGTTGCTCGCGTCCTGCAGGTCCTTGCGGCCGATCCCTCGGCCTTTCCGGATTTGCCGCCCCGGCTTGGCCTCTACCAGTGTTTCCTTTCGGTCCTTACGCGCAGGTATCGTGACGGCGGGCCGAAGCCGGGATTGATTGGCGACACGGCCGCACGCTCCCTGGCAGCGCTTGCGCCTGAGGCGCGCCAAGTGTTCCTGCTGGTGACAGTGGAGGGCTTCAGCCACGACGAAGCGGCCCAGATTCTGGAAACCTCCCAACGCAGATCCGCGATCTGCTCGGCGAGGCCAGTGCAGAAATTGGCAGAACAGATCGCGACCGATGTTCTGGTCATCGAGGACGAGCCGCTCATTGCGCTCGATCTGCAGCGCATCCTCGAGGGCCTGGGCCATCGCGTGGTGTCGACTGTACGCACGCACAAGGATGCCCTCACCGCGGCCAAGCTGAAGAGGCCTGGCCTGGTCATCGCTGATATTCGACTGGCCGATGGAAGCTCGGGCCTCGATGCCGTCAACGACATCCTGCGCAGCTTCACCGTCCCTGTCGTGTTCGTGACCGCGTATCCTGAACGGCTCACTACCGGCCACGGGCCCGAGCCGACGTTTCTGATACCCAAACCCTTCAGGGAGGACGCGGTGGCCGCGATTGTGAGCCAGGTGCTGTTCTTCGATCAGCAGGCGAGGCCGCGCCCACGCGGAAAGCCCGCGCCCGCAGCGTCCTGAGGGACAAGCACAGCTTAGAGCAGGATCGCTTCGATTCAGTCATGCCTCGGCTGCAACGTCGCGGCCGAAGCATGAATCCTGCTCTATTCGTGGATTTGACGACAAGATTTACGTTCCATGATCGAAGCAAAATGTTTCGATCAGAAACGATCTTGCTCTAGAATTGGCGGGAGCCGCCGGCAGTGCGTGCGACGATGGCGTCGGTGGCGGCATCCGGGCCGAACTCGTGCGGCGATGCGACGCTCAACAGCTCGGTAAGCTTGGAGCGTGCCCGGTTGACGCGGCTCTTGATGGTTCCCACGGCGCAGCCGCAGATGGCCGCGGCTTCATCGTAGGAGAAACCCGCCGCGCCCACCAGCACCAGGGCCTCCCTTTGGTCCGGCGGCAGCAGATTGAGCGCCGCGCGGAAATCCTGCATATCGAGGTATCCGGGTTGGTCGGGGTGCACGGCCAGGTCCGCGGCGCGCTTGCCGTCGCGGTCTTCCACCTCGCGTCGCCGCCGGCGGCATTCGGAGAAATAGGTGTTGCGCAGGATCGTGAACAGCCAGGCGCGGAGGTTCGTGCCCTCCTGGAAGCTGTCGAAGTGATTCCAAGCCTTCAGAAGGGTCTCCTGCACCAGATCGTCGGCGCGCTCGACGTCGCCGCACAGGGAGACAGCGAACGCGCGCAGATTGGGGATGAGGCCCAGCATTGCCTCCTTCAAGGGAGCCGATGCGGTGTTCACCCGTGCTTCTCCTTGGCTTGGAGCGCCTCCAGAAGCTTGATGAAGCGGTCCGGAACCGGCTCGTCGGCTACGTCTGCAAAGACATCTCTGAGCATCCGCCCAATTTGAACTTGGACCGAGCGATCGAGGATGCCGCGGGTGGTGTCGGCGGGCGGCGGTTTTTTTTGCGTGGTTTGCATTCTTGGCTGGTTATGGGGAGTTTCGGCGCTGTAGGCAATGTAGAGGTGTTTTCCCACCGCCGCTCGAGACGGCGCGTCGCGCCGCGGCACAAACTCCTCCTCGAGCGGGCCCTTGTCGGAAGCGCGCCCCGCCCAGCCCTCGTTGCCCGCCATCAACCCCTCCTCTTTGTGCGTTTTCCGTGCGGGGGTTGCCCCCTTTTCCATCGCCTCGGACAATAGAACGTGCGAAGGAGCAAAGAGTTCCACGTGGGGAACTCCGCGGTGCCCCCCGCGTTGTCATGGTCAGAGGGCAAAGCTTGGCCTGAAGTGGACGGAAGGGAAATATGTCAATTGCAGAAAAGGTTACGGCACATTTGCCGTATCTGAGGCGCTTTGCCCGTTCCGTGACAGGCAGTCAGAAGAGCGGGGACGCCTATGTCGTCTCCACCCTGGAGGCGATACTTGCCGATCCTCGCGCTCTGGACGCTGACCTGCCCCCACGCGTCGCTCTCTATCGGACCTTTCTGAAAATCCTGAACTCCGTTCCGCTCAACAGTGAGAAGGGAGGGGACACGGCGACCAGCCCAGCGCTGGAAGCCGTGAAGCGCAATCTGGAAATTCTAGCGCCCAAGGCCAGGCAGGCCTTCCTGCTTGTCGCCGTGGAGGAGTTCGAGCCGCGCGATGCCGCGGCGGTGCTCGACGTGGATGCCGATGAGCTGCAACGCCTCATCGACGAGGCCGGGCGCGACATCGCCAGGCAGATGGCGACCGATGTCGTTATCGTCGAGGACGAGCCGCTGATCGCGCTCGACCTGGAGCAGCTGGTGACCGAACTCGGTCATCGCGTCGTCAAGATTGCCCGTACCGCCGACCGTGCAGTGGAGGCCGTAAAGCAGCTGCGGCCCGGCTTGGTGCTCGCTGACATCCATCTGGCGGACGGAAGCTCGGGCCTCGACGCGGTCAACGAGATCCTGCGCACCCTGTCGTTGCCGGTGATTTTTGTGACCGCCTATCCCCAACGCCTGCTGACAGGCACGCGGCCCGAGCCGACCTTCCTCATAACGAAGCCATTCCATCCTGACACGGTCAAGGCCGTGATCAGTCAGGCTCTGTTCTTCGACATCCGCGGACGGCCGGAGCAGCCGAGCCTCGCCAGCGCCTGAGCGGCGTCTCCACTCACGGCCACGCTGGAGGCTCGAAAATGTTCGGGGGCTCGCGGCGCTCCTCGCGTTGCGAGCCCCCTAAGGTCCGCGCCATCGGGCTGGACCACTTTGCTGTGCGCCGGCGGTGCTGCTTCACACAAGCACGCCAGCGCGGCTATTCCGGTCCCGGAGAACGCTGCCTACCCCACATCGTTCCCCGGAGGGAGTCGCAGGGCCGCGAGGTGCGGGTGTTCGCGCTGCCACTCGAGCGTGAAGCGGGTGAACCGTCAGCTGAGATAGCCGAGGAAGTAGAGGACCAGGATCACCGGCAACGGAATCCCGATCAGCCAGAGAATGAGCCCGCGGCCCATGACATTCTCCCTGAATAGTTGAACGGAAGCCTGGAGCAGGATCGCTTCGGATTGAACCACCTTGCCCACATTGAGGCGTGGCGGCCGAAGCGTGAATCCTGCTCCAATCAAAGATTTGAGAGCAAGATTCACGTTCCATGATCGAAGCCAAGCGCTTCGATCAGAAACGGTCTGCTCTAGGGAGAACGTGCTGTGAAGGCCCTGGTTCCCCAGCGCTTGGCAAAGCGCCTGGCGGGGGAGGCGCGCAGCGCGTCCGTGCGCTCAGACGCAGCGGCCACCGCCACGCCGGCCTCGCGCGGCTCGCCGTAGAGCAGGATTGCACCGCGAACGTCGCCCGGCTGCAGAGCACGAAACCGCTCTTCGTAGCGATACCCCATGATCTGCCCACCGCCGTTGGGGTGGTCGAGCCCGATCGCGTGGCCGATCTCGTGGGCAAGGGTGTAGCGCAGGTCGTAGGTCTTGAGGTCGCCGTCGAAGCTGACCTTCCAGCTCTTCAGGGGATTGAGGCAAACCAGCGCGCGCGATATGGGCTTGATGGGCTCGGGCGAGGCGGCATCATAGAAGACGTCCGCGAAGGCCCAGCCTTCGGGATCGATCTGCGCGCCGATCAAAATGTCGGCGCGTGTGTCCTCCGGCGCCTCCTGGAAGGTGATGTCGGCAACTGCCGCCCACATTGCAAAAGCAGCGCTGATCTCTCGGCGCACCGTGGCAGCCTCGAGCTCGGACGTCGCAATCAGTCCGTCGAGCGCCGTCATTTTGCGGCAGTTGCGAGCGCCCGGAAATTCGGCGGGCTCGGCGGCGAGCCGCCAGGTGACGAGTCGGCCGCCGTTGCGGGGCATGTGCCAGCGAACCTGGTTGCCGTCGAGTTTGAGGATCTTGAACAGAGTGCTGTCCTGGGTGCTCGCGGGCGCAGCCCCCAACGCGCAGCAGATCAGCCCCAAGAGGCTGGCAGCTCGAAGATGCACAGGTTATTCCCCCGTTGGGCGACCCTCCGATCGCCATCCCTCGATCTATGTCGCGCAGCAGCAAATGCTGAGGCGCAAACCCGTTCAGAATGTGTAGGGGGCTGGATTCCGAGCGTCAATGCAGCGCTGCGCAATCATACTGGGACGGCCAGAAAGACCGTGTGCGTGCGGTGCAGCAAAAACGCCGAAACGCCACGGACCTCGTGGCGTTCCAGCGCTCCTTCTCACTAATGCGTTACCGAGCTCGAGCTTTGCTGCTCACTCCGTGATCACCAGCGCGATCTCGTAATCTCGGGGATCGACAATGACGACGTCGTCGCCGACCACGATGTAGCGGAATGGGGCCACCTGCGGAACGCGGGCCAGAACCGCCTCGGGGAAGCGGAACAGCTCGACGCTGCGAGGGATCTCGGCGCCCAGCGCGAGGCGGATGCGTACGCCAGTCCTGGCTCGATCCTTGGGCACGTTGGCCAGGATGAAGCGCATCTGCTCGCGGGAGAGCGCAAGCGCCGGCTGCGATTCCGGGCCTGGTGATGCCTGCTCGATG
The DNA here is from genome assembly GCA_963827545.1 of uncultured Alphaproteobacteria bacterium. GTDB lineage: Bacteria > Pseudomonadota > Alphaproteobacteria > Rhizobiales > Hyphomicrobiaceae > AWTP1-13. The sequence goes on along the minus strand of CAWHBI010000003.1, from coordinate 71,440 downwards.
GATGCCGGGATCACGTCGACTATGACGTAGGTCTCCGGATCGACCACACAGATCATGTCATCGACCACCAGGTAGCTGTAGGAGGCATAGAATGGCGCGAAGGCCAGCAGGGCCGGCGTAAACCGGTGCAGACGATGGCGCCGGGGGACGTGGCTGCCGACTGCGATCGGCGCGCCCAGTCTCTGGCGGCTGAGGCGCCGCACTTTGCGCTCCTGGAACAGACGTTGCCGTACCTCGCGACGCTGCTGATCGGTCGCCTGAGTGCGCGCGACCGGCTGAGCCTGACGCCCAGCGTCCTTGTCGGCAGCGTCCGGCCGGCGCGCTTCCTTCTCGACCTGCTTCGGAGCGATGCTCGGGGCTGGCGACCGCGCCTCGCCTTGGCGCGCCTTCTGCTGCTCGCGCCGCTGTTGCGCCTGCTCGCGCCGCTGCTGTTGCGCCTGCTCGCGCTCATGCGCCTGGCGGTTGCGCTCGGCACGCTCGCGCTCGGCGCGCTCCTGCCGGCTCCGGCTTTGCTCGGAGCGCTGCAACTGCTCGGCGCGATTGCGTTCTGGGCGCCGCTCTGCGCCGTCCCTACGCTGCTCCGCGGCGCGCCTCTCGGCACGCGGCACGGCTGCTGGACGCTGCGGGCGGGCTCGCTCGACGGCTGCTGGACCTTGCGTTGGGGGGCGTGCGGCTGGCCGTTGCACCTGCGGTTGCGCCGCCCTCGGCTGGGGTGCCGCGCGTTGAGGCTGCGCGGCTTTCGGTTGGGGCGCCGCGCGCTTAGGCTGCGCCGCTGGGCGCTGCTCCTTCTTCTTGTCGGGCTCCTGGGCTAGGCCCGCGGTGGTGGCGCCCAGAAGGGCCATGGTGCCGACCAATGCTACGACGACGGATTTCATCACAGAGCTCCTTCGACGTTTGGCCGCACGCCGGGCGGCACTTTGCAGAAGCAACGTCGATCGAAGCTTCCGGTTCCCCGGTGACGGGCCGCGGAGGACGTGGGACGGTGGAGCACGACTGTGCAGACGCGATCCTTGCCGCTTGCCGCTGTTTGGGTTTCGGGGAAAGCAACGGGGACTGCCCGCGTCTGCACATGCCGAGTACAACGAGGCACGTGTTTCTTTACTTGACTGCAGGCGCGTGAAAGAAAACCGCAACAGCAGATGTCACAACTGAGCCCGGTGGGCCACTCGCGGATCCATTGCCCATGCAGAACGACTCCAGCTCGCCTGCCCCATGCGCAACCTGAGAACCGATCCTGAGCGCCTGTGGGGCACCCTGATGGAGACGGCCGCCATTGGGGGCACGGCCAAGGGCGGCATCTGCCGGCTGACGCTGAGCGACCTCGACCGGGAGGTGCGCGACTGGTTTCGCGCCGCGGCCGAGGCGTTGGGTTGCGCCGTGACCACCGACGACATGGGCGTCATGTTCGCCCGGCGGGCGGGCCAGCGCAGCGACGTGCCGCCAATTGCCATCGGCAGCCATCTCGATACCCAGCCGACGGGGGGCAAGTTCGACGGAGCGCTGGGCGTGCTGGCCGCACTCGAGGTTCTGCGCACGCTGCACGACGCCGGCTACGAGACGTTCGCCCCCATCGAGGTCGTGAACTGGACCAACGAGGAAGGGTCGCGCTTCACCCCGCCAATGCTGGCGTCCGGGGTGTTCGCCGGCGTCTTCCAGCGCGACTGGGCCTATGCGCGGACGGACCGCGCCGATGCAACTTTCGGGGCTGCGCTCGAGGCCATCGGCCAGCGCGGGAATGAGCGCTGCGGCGATCACCCGTTGTCGGCATTTTTCGAGCTGCACATCGAGCAAGGGCCGATCCTGGAGGCGGAGGGCCTCGATATCGGTGCCGTCACGGGCGTACAGGGCATGCGCTGGTTCGAGGTGACGCTGAGCGGCCAGGACGCGCATACCGGCGCCACGCCCATGCACCTGCGCAAGAACGCGCTGCTGGGGGCCGCCCGGGTGGTCGAGAAGGTGGAGGCGATCGCGCGCGCTCACGCGCCGCTGGCGGTGGCCACGGTTGGGTCGATGCAAGTGAAGCCCAACTCGCCCAATGTGGTGCCTGGCGAAGTCTTCCTCACCGTCGATCTGCGGCATCCGGACTTGGCTACTCTGGAGGCCATGGAAGCGGGGTTCACGGCGGCCCTGGATGAGGTGTGCAAACCCCTTGGCCTTTCGCTCGCCTCGACCAAGATCTGGGACCAGCCGCCCGTGGCATTCGACGCCCAATGCGTGGCGGCCGTACGTCGGGCCGCCGAAACCAGCGGTTTTACATTGCGTGACATGGTTTCCGGCGCGGGCCACGACGCGGCCTACATCGCTCGCGTGGCGCCGACGGCGATGATCTTCGTGCCTTGCCGCGGCGGCATCAGCCACAACGAGGCGGAGTTCACCTCCAAGGAGCAGTGCGCGGCCGGTGCGCAGGTACTGCTGCAGGCAGTGCTCGACTATGACCGCTCGCTGGCGGAGCGGTATGCCAATTGAGGTGCGAAGGGCGAGCCGGCCGAACTCGAGACGTTCGCCATCGAGCTGTGAGCGGCTGCTGCTGCACGGCGGGGGCCGCCTCGGCGGGTAAGACCCATCCAAAACGCGATAGAGCTTCGCCAAGCCGGCGGGCGAGGGCGTGGCGCTGCCGTGGAGCCGTCGGCACAGCGCCGCCGCGCTGCGACAGCTTGTCTCGCGTATCGTATCCACCTACACTTCAAGGACCGGCTGCCAAGAGCCGAAGACAGACAAACCCCATTGGGAGGAAATACGATGGCTCGTGTCACGCGACGCAAGTTCCTTAAGGTTTCGGGCGCGGGTGCGCTGGCCGCGAAGGCTGGCGGGATGGCCGGGATCTTGGCCACCGGCAGGGCACCCGCCTACGCGCAGGCAACGACGGTGCACTGGCTGCGCTGGAACGACTTCGTGCCAGCTTCCGATCAGCTGCTGCGCAAGGAGCTGCTGCCCGAGGGCGAGAAGGCGCTGGGCCTCAAGATCAACCTCGAAACCGTGAACGCCAACGACCTGCAGCCACGCATCACGTCGGCGATCCAGTCGGGTGCCGGCGCCGACCTGATCATGCTCACCAACAACAACCCGCAGCTCTATGCTGCAAGTTGCGTGGACCTGAGCGATATCGTGGAGCCGCTCGGCAAGGCCGAGGGTGGTCACTATCCCCTCGTCAAGTCGAACTCGAACGACGGCAAGAAATGGGTTTCCATGCCGTGGGCCATCATTGGCGGCATGATCGCCTACCGCAAGTCGTGGTTCGATGAGGTCGGCGCGACCACCTTCCCCGACACCTGGGAGAAGTATCGCGAGGTCGGCAAACTGCTGAAGGCCAAGGGTCGCCCGATCGGTCAGACGCTCGGGCACACCTTCGGCGACGCCCCGGTGTTCAGCTACCCCTTCATGTGGTCATGGGGCGGCAAGGAGGTCGAGGCCGACGGCAAGACGGTAGTCATCAACAGCAAGGAGACCGTCGACTCCGTCAAGTTCATGACCGGCTTCTGGAAGGATGCCCATGACGAGGGCGGTCTTGCCTGGGACGACTCCAACAACAATCGCGCCTTCCTCTCGCAGACCATCTGCGCGACGCTCAATGGCGCCTCGATCTACATCGAGTCGCTGCGCAACCCCGACAAGTACGTCAGCGAGAAGGGCGCGCAGCTGAGAACCGACATCCAGCACGCGCCGCTGCCAAAAGGTCCGGCCGGCCAGTTCTCCATGCACACGTACTTCTCGCATGTGCTGCCGACCTACTCCAAGAACCAGGAAGCGGCCAAGAACTTCCTGAAGTGGGCGCACTCCAAGGCGGTCTATGAGAAGTGGTTCGTCTCGCAGAAGGGCTTTGCCACGCCGCCGACCGCGGAGTGGGAGAAGCACAAGGTGTGGGACGAGGACAAGGTCATGACGCCCTACAAGATCGCCGGCCAACTTGGCCGCACGCCCGGCTACGCCGGCCCGGCCAACGCCAAAGCGGCCGAGGTGCTGTCCAAGTACATCATTACCGACATGTACGCCAAGGCCGTCCAGGGCATGCCGGCCGAGGACGCGGTCAAGTGGGCCGAGGGCGAGCTCAAGAGGGTCTACGGCTGAGGCCGTTCCGCTATTCCCTCTCTGCGCTTGCGGGGAGAGGGTTAAGGTGACCCCACCCTCTCCTCATCGAAGAATGGGGAGAGGGAGAAGGGCAGTCGGCCGACAGGGATCGAACATGGCAGTTAGCGCGGTCACCACCACGTTCCGCGAAGCGCCTCCACCGCGGCGGCAGCGGCTGCTCGAGGACGAGCGCTGGCTCGCCTTCGTGCTGCTGGTGCCGACCATGGTGCTGCTCGGCATGTTCATCGCCTACCCGTTCGTGCGTGGGATTTGCTGTCGGTGACCAGCTCACGCGTGGGAGTGCCGGGCGACTTCGTGGGCCTCGCGAACTACTACAAGATCTGGAACGACTCGATCTTCCGCACCGCCGTCTACAACACGTTTCTCTATACGGGCGTCACCACCGTCTTCAAGCTGGGGCTCGGGCTGTGGCTCGCCATGCTGCTGAACCGCCACTTCAAGGGCAAGGCGTTCACCCGCGCCTTCATCCTGCTGCCCTTCATCATACCGACGGTGCTGTCGACCTTCGCCTGGAAGTGGATGTTCGACCCGACGTTCAGCGTCATCAACTGGCTGCTGTACCAGTTCGGCCTCATCACCGGGCGCATCAATTGGCTGGGCGACCCCGACCTCGCCATGGCGTCGATCATGGTCATCAATATCTGGCGTGGCGTGCCCTTCTTCGCCATCAGCCTGCTTGCCGGGCTGCAGACCATCAGCCCCGAGCTCAACGAGGCTGCCGCCATCGACGGTGCCAAGCCCTGGCAGCGGTTCTGGTACATCACCTGGCCGTTGCTGCTGCCGGTGACGATGGTCGTGGTGCTGTTCTCGGTGATCCAGACGTTCGCCGACTTCCAGATCGTCTATGTGATGACGGGCGGCGGCCCGGCCAACGCCACGCACCTGTTTGCGACCTACGCCTACCAGATCGGGGTGGGCACCGGATTGCTCAGCGAAGGCGCGGCCATCTCGCTTGCCATGTTCCCGATCCTGTTCCTGGTCGTCATCGTCCAGCTCCTCTACATCCGTCGCGTGGAGACCCGTTGAGCCATGATCGAAGGCGCCAAATGGAGACGATGGGTCTTCTTCTATCTCCCCATGGCCTTTTTCCTGCTGTTCCTGCTGTTCCCGTTCTACTGGATGATGATTACGACGGTACGGCCCGACGGCGAGCTGTATCGGCCCTGGAATTCGATCAACTACAATCCGTTCTGGACCTGGAAGCCGACGTGGGATCACGTCAGGTATCTGTTCGAGGAGACGCTGTTCGCGTCGTGGCTCTGGAACACGATGTTCATTGCGCTGGCGTCCACGGCCATCTCGCTGGTGTGCGGGGTGTTCGCCGGCTACGCCCTTTCGCGGCTGAACTTCCCGTTTGCCGGCAGCCTCGGCACCGGCATCTTCATCACCTACCTGGTGCCGCAGACGCTGCTGTTCATTCCGTTGGCCGAGATCATCCGCAACTATCGGCTGGGTGACACGCCCTGGTCGCTGATCCTGACCTATCCGACCTTCCTCATCCCGTTCTGCACCTGGCTGATGATGGGCTACTTCAAGGCCGTGCCCAAGGAGCTGGAGGAGTGCGCGCGCATCGACGGCGCCTCGCGCTGGCAGGCCATGGTCTACATCATCATTCCGGTGGCCATCCCGGGCATCCTGTCGGCCGGCATCTTCGCGTTCACGCTGTCCTGGAACGAGTTCATCTATGCGCTCGTGTTCCTGTCCTCGCCCGAGCAGAAGACCGTGCCGGTCGGGGTCACATCGGAGCTGATCCGCGGTGATGTGTTCTACTGGGGGCCGCTGATGGCAGGCGCGCTGCTGGGTTCGATCCCCGTGGCGATCGCCTACTCGTTCTTCGTCGAGCACTACGTGGCGGGCCTGACGGGCTCGGTGAAGGGTTGAATTCCCCTCTCCCCATGCCTCTTCCGGCATGGGGAGAGGGTTAGGGTGAGGGGCGGCCAGGAGTGCACCCCTGAGATTGGAGCCGCCCCTCACCCCGACCCTCTCCCCGCCTGTTGGCGGGCGCGGCGAGGTCGGCGATGGCGGGGAGAGGGAGGAGTGGAGTCGAAATGGGACAGGTCGTCCTGAAGGACATCAACAAGTTCTATGACAGCGTGCATGCCGTCAAAGACGTCAACCTGCAGATCCGTGACAAGGAATTCGTGGTGTTCGTCGGGCCGTCCGGGTGCGGCAAGACGACGACGCTCAGGATGATCGCCGGGCTCGAGGCGATCAGCTCAGGGCATATCTCCATCGACGGTCAGGTGATCAACGATCTGGCGCCGATGGATCGCGACATCGCCATGGTGTTCCAGAACTACGCGCTCTATCCGCACATGAGCGTGTTCGACAACATGGCCTTCGGCCTCAAGATGCGCAAATTCGACCGGCGCGAGATCGCCCAGCGCGTCAAGGAGGCCGCCGATATCCTGGGCATCCAGGACTACCTGAAACGCAAGCCGCGCCAGCTCTCCGGCGGCCAGCGCCAGCGGGTCGCGCTCGGCCGGGCCATCGTGCGCCACCCGCGCGTGTTCCTGTTCGACGAGCCCTTGTCCAACCTCGACGCCAAGCTGCGCGTGCAGATGCGGGTCGAGCTCAAGAAGCTCCACCTGCGGCTCGGCACCACGGCGGTCTACGTGACCCACGACCAGGTCGAGGCCATGACGCTCGGCGATCGCGTGGTCGTCATGAAGGACGGCGTGGTGCAGCAGGTGGGCGAGCCGCTCGACCTCTACAATCAGCCCGCCAACAAGTTCGTGGCCGGCTTCATCGGCTCCCCGGCCATGAACTTCGCCACCGTGACGATGGTCGACGGCAACGGGCGGCTGACGGCGAAGAACGCCGGTCTCGAGATCGAGGTGCCGGGCGGTGACGCAGAACGCCTGCGCCCGCACGTTGGCCGGCAGCTGACGATGGGCATCCGGCCAGAGGATTTGCACGTGGCGGGCGATGCCGATCCGGCCGGGTTGACGTTCCCTTCCAAGGTCGAGGTGGTCGAGCAGCTCGGCTCCGAGATCCTGCTCGACGTGCGCGTCGGCGAGGGGACGATGGTGGCGGCCGTCGAGCCGACCACGCGCGCCAAGGTGCAGGAGTTGCTTCGGCTTGCGGTCAACCCCAAGCGCCTGCACTTCTTCGATGCAAGTACAGAGGCGGCCATTTGAGGGTCAGCCGGGCCTATTTTGTCTCGACGACCACGTAGGCGTCCTCCACAGCCACCGGGAAGGTCTCGGCCACATAGGGCCCTTCCATGAGCTTGGCGCCCGGCTCGACGGTGACGGCATAGTGCATCAGCCGCAGGCGCTCCGGGTCGCACCAGGAGCGCCCCGTTCGCACGTCGAACTCCCAGTTGTGCCAGGGGCAGCGGATGATCTCGCCGGGGCGGGAGTAGTCGTACTGGCCAGGGGCGGACGATTTCACCAGGCCGGTCAGCTTTCCCTTCGAGAGGCTGCCGCCCTTGTGCGGGCACTTGTCGGAGAGGGCGAACAGCTCGCCCTTGATGTTGAAGATGACGATGCTGCGGCTGCCCACCTGCACGAGCTTGCGCGATCCCGGCGGGATCTCGGGGGCGCGGGCGACGACATGGCGGGGCATGCGGCTAGCCTGCTTTGCGCAGGGTTTGCGCCGGTCTCTGGGCCCGCGACCTCAGGGACTTGGGGTCGGTGCGAACCGTCAGGCTGGCGCCTGACGATTGCTGCAGCACGCGGATGACCGAGAACAGGTTGCGCGCGCTAGGATTCCCCGCCGGACCAAACATGCGCATCAAACTCTTGATCGGGATGCCAGTCTCATCCGCCAGCTTCGCAAAGCCGATCGTGGCATTGATGTAGTCGCGAAGGATGATCTTGCCCACGTCCACTTCGCCGGAAAGCAGGGCATCGATGCCCTCGGCCAGGAGTGCGTCGCGAAAGGCCGGGTCCTCGTCAATGCGCTCCTTGACGGTCTCCTTGAATGAGCGGCTTAGAGGCATGTCCTACCCTTCTTGCGAACTCTTGTAGTTCTGCCACAGCACATGCGCGGTCTGGATGTCGCGATCCTGTCGTTTCTTCGTTCCGCCGCCGAGCAGGATGACGACCTCGTTTCCGTCCTTGCCGAAGTACACGCGATATCCTGGGCCAAAATCAATCTTCAGCTCGAAGACACCGGCGCCTACGCTTTTCACGTTGGAAGTGTTGCCGGCTTCCAATCGCGCCAAAGCGCGCTGCACCCGTGGGGCGGCCATAACGTCGAGCGCCTTGAACCAGACCCCAAATGGCCTCCGGCCTCCCTCATCTTCGAATTCGCGCAGTTCCATGATGGTACCATATACGTTACCATCTTAGCAAGCCCGCACGGCGTAGCCTGGAACTAGGGGAGCCGGTACACCGCCTTGGCGTTGGCTGTGAGGATCTGCCGGGTGCGCTCGGCGGGCATGCCGGCGGGGAAGGCGCGGAAGGGGTCGTCGAAATCCCAGTGCGGGTAGTCGGAGGCGAACAGCAGCCGGTCCCAGCCGATCCACTCCATCATGTCGAAGAGCTGGCGGCGATCGGCGGGCTCCTCCATGGGCTGGGTGGTGACCCAGATGTGCTCGCGCATGTACTCCGACGGTTTGCGCTTGAGGTGAGCCACCTCGCCGCGCATGCGCTCGAAGAGCTTGTCGAGCCGCCAGGCGAGCGGCGCCAGCCAGGCGAAGCCGCCCTCGACGATCACCACCTTGAGGCTCGGGAAGCGCTCGAACACGCCCTCGATGACCAGGCTGGTGACCACGGTCTGGCAGGAGGTGGAATGGCCGGCGCCTTCCTCCACGTAGTAGGACGGCCAGCCGGCGCCGGTGTAGGGATGGCCGCTGGCGCCGAACACGTGCAGCGCGACGGGCAGGCCATGGCGCGCGGCGGCCTCGTAGATCGGCCAGTAGCGCCGGTTGCCGGCGGGCTCGGAGCTGCGTGTCAGCATGAACACCTGTGCGTAGGCCGGATCAGCAGCGCAACGCTCGATCTCCCTGGCGGCTGCGGCGCCGTCCTCGTAGGGCACCACGATCGCGGAGCGCAGGCGCGGCTCGCGCCTGGTGAAGAACTCGCGCTGCCAGTCGTTGACAGCCGATGCGATCGCGGCGGCCAGGTCGAGGTTGACCTCGCTCTGACCGCTTACGCCAAGCGGCCCTAGGATGCCGAACTCGACCCCATAGTGGTCGAGGTACTGCGCCCGGATCAGCTCGAGGTTGGAGCCCGGCGGGCCGCCATCGTCCGGCCAGGCGTCGCGGCGGCAGGCACGCGGCGCCGACTTGGGATAGGGCTCGAAGCTCATGCCGTGCCGGCGGCGGGTGCCGTAGGTTGCAAGCACCTCCCACCAGCGTGCCGGCATGTACGGTTTCAGGTCGGCTGGCGAGCGCAGCGCCGGGTGCACGTCGCCGTCGATGATCTCGAGGCGGGTTTGCGTGTCGGGGCCGGAGCGCCGATCGGCGTCGGCTTCGGGTGCCAGCGGGGCATCGAGCATCATGCGGGCCTCTTCAGGCGAGGGTAGGTGGCAAGCGGGTTGCCTATCAGGATCTTCTTACGCAAGCCCGGCGAAATGCCGGCGGGCAGCATCTCGTCGCCGTCGAACTGCCAGTGCGGGAAATCGGTCGCAAACAGCAGCATCTGATCGGACTGCAGCTGGTCCATGACTCGGCCAATGTGCGCTGCGCCGGGCGGGCCGTCAAACGGCTGCGTCGTGAGCCGCACATGGTCGCGCACGAACTCCTCGGGCGAGCGGTCGATCCAGGGCACCTCGTTGCGCACCCCGCGCCAGAACTTGGAGAGCCGCCACAGGTAGGGCGGCAGCCATGTGACGCCAGATTCGATCAGTACAACCTTTAGCTTGGGATACTTAACAAACACGCCCTCGCACACCAGGCTGCCGAGCTGGGTGTGGAAGCCGAGCGACTGGGCGGCGTAGTCCTCCAGGTAGTAGCTGGGCCAGCCCGAGCCGGTGACGGCGTGGTGATAGCTGCTGCCGGCGTGGATGCCGACCGTGAAGCCATGGCGCTCGGCGGCGGCATAGATCGGCCAATAGACCGACTTGCCGAGCGGCTGCTCGCCGAACACCAGCATCAGCACCTGTACGAAGCGCCTGTCGCCGGCGCGGCGCTCGATCTCCTCCACCGCACGCTCGGTGGACTGGATGGGGAGGACGACGGAGCCGCGCAGGCGCGCATCCTTGTCCAACCACTCGGCCGCCAGCCAGTCGTTGACGGCGCGGGCGAAGGCTGCCGCCAGGTTCTCGTCACGAAATGCCTGGACCGGGAACAGGCAATTGCAGATGGCGTGGGCGAAGCCGAAGCGGTCGAGGGTCCCTTGCGCGGCCTTGACGGGATCAGCGTCGGCGGCGCTCTGGCGCCAGTCGGGGCGCAGGGTGAGGGGCGCGTTCGGCGGGTAGGCGATGGTTTCCCAGACGTCGATGCCGCGCACCTCCACGGTGTCGCGCCAGTGCTCGTCCATGTAGCAGCTGAGCTGCCGCGGGGTGGGCACGCGCGGGTGGAAGTCGCAGTCGATGGCGCCGGTCCAGTCCTCGCTCACAGGCTTGCCTTTCCTGCCGGTTCGCCGGGAGACCAGCGACCGGATCAAAGCATAGCGTGCGAGCGGGCATGGGCAAGCACGCCAGCGCTGCCCTGCCCGGCCGCTGGCGCGTCACTCCGAAGGAAGCACGATCAGGTGGTTAGTCAGGCCGTGCGCGGCGGGGTCGTAGGCGCCGCGCGGAAAGTGCCGAGCGAGGTGCTCGCCCACCGCAGCGATGGCGCGCGCGAAGCCTTCGCCGGCCTGGCCTTGGCCGATGTGGTCTGTCAGGTCGTGGACGATCATCTGCCAGGTGCTCTCCGGAACCTTGGCGTGGATGCCGGCATCCGCCACGATCTCGGCATAGCGCTCCGCCTCCGACACGAAGATCAGCACGCCGGTGCGTCCGGGCATGGTGTGGAGGTTCTGCGCCAGGAATTGCTCCACCGCGCGGCGGTGGGCGCGGGCGTGCTTCACCGAGCGCGGCACGAGGGCGAGGCGGAGGGGCCGGTACATCAAGATGGCCACCAGGGCCACGAACACCAGGATTTGCATCAGGTAGATGTGCTGGATCGGCCACCAGGTCCAGAAGATGAACGGGAAAGGTACGGCGAGCGCCAGCATGGCTCCCCACAGGAACGGCACGTAAAGGTAGCTGGCGCTTTCAGGCGCGATCACGGCCACGATCTCGCCGGAGGTGTTGGCCTCGGCAGCCGAGATGGCGTCCGCGACGCGCTTCTTGTCTTCTTCCGAAACGACGGCCATGACGATCAGCTTTCCTGCAAATGTGCGAGCATCGGGCGGCGCCTCACCAGCTCCCTGACGACCCGCCGCCGCCGAAGTCGCCACCGCCGCCCGAGAAGCCTCCACCGCCGCTGTCGGAGCTGCCTCCGCCGCTCCAACCACCCCAGCCGCTGGAGCTGCTGCCCCAGTCGGTCGATTGCCGGGCCACGCGCGATCGCCGCCGATCGCGCGCGGCGCGGCCGGGTTGGGCCGTCTGCTGCGACTGCATCCATACCATCGTGAACGCGACCAGGATGAGGATGATCAGCACGGCAACGGCAAAGCCGCCGCCGCCACCGCCGGGCGAGCGCGGGGCCGCCCTCTTGGCGCGCTGCTTGACGGCCTCCGCGTCGCCCAGCAGCACGTCGCGGATGTCGCGCACGCCAGCCTTGATGCCGGCGGGAAAGTCGCCGCGGCGGAACGCCGGTAGGATGGCATTCTCGATGATCAGCTTGGACATCACGTCGGTGAGCTGCGGCTCGAGCCCGCGGCCCACCTCGATGCGCACCTTGCGCTCCTTCGGCGCGACGATGAGGATCACGCCGTTGTTCTTGTCCTTGTGGCCGATCGCCCAGGCGCGTCCCAGCTTGTAGCCGAAGTCCTCGATCTCGTAGCCCTGCAGCGAGCGGGCGACATAGATCACGAGCTGGTCGGTGGATTTATCCTCCAGCGCCTTCAATTCCTGCTCGAGCGCGGCTTTGTCGGCAGTCGTGAGCAGCCCGGCCTCGTCGACGATGCGGCCCGTGAGGGCAGGAAAGCGCGGCTCCGCCAGCGCCGCGCCGCACGCCAGGATCGCAAGCAGCGCGACGAGGAGCGCAGCGCCGGCGTGCAACCGAAACTTATGGGCGCCCATCTGGGCCAAGGCCCTACTTCTTCGTGCCGAAATCGACCTTGGGCGTCTGCATCTCCTGCGCGGGGATGTCGAAGGTCGCCATCGGCTGCGCGGAAGGGTAGAGGACGGAGCGCCAGATGCGCCCAGGGAACGTGGTGATCTCGGTGTTGAATACGCGGACGGACTCGATGTAGTCGCGCCGCGCTATGGCGATGCGGTTCTCGGTGCCTTCGAGCTGCGACTGCAGTGCCAGGAAGTTCTGCCCCGACTTGATGTCCGGGTAGCGCTCGACCACCGCGAGCAGCTGGCGCAGCGCGCCGCCCAGCGTGTTCTGCGCGTCCTGGAAGCGCTTCATGGCCTCCGGGTTGTTGACGATGTCGGGGGGAACCTGCACTTGCACGGCCTTGGCGCGCGCCTCGGTGACGTTGATCAGCACCTGCTGCTCCTGGGCGGCGAAACCTTTCACAGTCTCGACGAGGTTCGGGATGAGATCGGCGCGCCGCTTGTACTGGCTCAGCACCTCCGACCACTTGGCCTTGGCGGCCTGCTCGTAGGTGGGAATGTTGTTGACGCCGCAACCCGACAACCCAGCTGCGACCATGACAATGGCGGTAAATACCAAGATGCGGCGGAAGGCCTGAGCGAGCATGGAGAATGCACTCCTCGAAAGGACGGGATGAATTCCCGAACCGCGGACAACAGGTAATGATGAATTGTGGCGAAGACGACTGCGCATGGGCATCCGCTAATGGCCCGACTTTCGGAAAAATTCTCCCCCGGACCGGTTCACATCGTCGAGCCATCCACCCGTCATCCCGGCGCAAGCCTCTTGCAGCCTCGGTCGGCGTCTAGCAAACTCGTCCCGGCTGACGCGGAGATTGTCTCATGTCCGACACACAGACGATGGCCATGCTGGAGAAGCGGCGCATCGAGGCGGCAATCCTCAAGCACGTGTACGACACGCTGAAAGCGAGTCACGGCGTCGAAGCCGCGAAGAAAGCCATCGCCGAGGCGGTGCGCAAATCAGCCATGGAGCAGGCGGGGGAGATGGCCGCCAGGGTGGGCGGCAACACCTCGCTCAAGACCTTCATTGACCGCCAGGAGCTGTGGACGCGCGGCGGGGCGCTGGAGCGGGATGTCATCGAGCAGAGCGACGCGCGCTACCGGTTCAACGTCACGCGCTGCAAGTATGCGGAGATGTACCGCGACATGGGGCTCGGCGAGATCGGGCACCTGCTCTCCTGCCAGCGCGACGGCACCTTCTGCGAGGGCTACGACGACCGCATCAAGCTCAAGCGCACGCAGACCATCATGCAGGGCGCCAGCCACTGCGATTTTGATTACACGTTCGAGAAGGATGGGAAGGCCTAGCTGCACGTCTCGCGGTAGGCACTTGCAAGCGCCGCTCAAAGAATGCCGTTGGTGGTCAGGCTCGTCCTCTCCACTGGCGTCATTCCCGCGTAGGCAGGAACCCAGGTCACTTTGCCACTTTGGGATCGGCCGCGCCCCTGTCGAACGCTCTCCGCCGCCGGTGCTTCGCCGAGAGTGTCCCTTGTCGCGAGGTGCACTGGGTCCCCGCCTTCGCGGGGATGACGTCTTTTGGAACGGTCGCGTCCACCTGGCTGCGCCGGGCAGACGCTGGGCCTCACCCAGGCAGCTTGTAATCCGCGAACTTGGCGCGGAGGTCCTTCTTGGAGATCTTGCCCGTCGCCGTCATGGGCAGGGCGTCGACGAACACCACGTCGTCGGGCATCTGCCACTTGGCGATCTTGGAGCCCAGGACATCGAGAATTTCCTCTTTGGTGGGTGCGGCGCCGGGCGCTTTGACAGCCACCAGCAAGGGGCGCTCGTGCCACTTGGGATGCGGCACGCCGATCACGGCGCAGTTGGCGAGGCCCTTGCAGGCCAGCGCCGCGTTCTCCACGTCGATGGAGCTGATCCATTCGCCGCCGGATTTCACCAGGTCCTTGGTGCGGTCGACGATCAGCAGCCAGCTGTCGGGCGTGATCTTGGCGACGTCGCCGGTGCCGAACCAGCCTTCGCTGTCGATCTGCTTGGCGGACGCATCCGGGTTGTTGAAATAGCCCGACACGATGGTGGAGCCGCGCACGAACAGCTCGCCCGAGGTCTCCCCGTCCGGGGGAGCGCGGTTGCCCTTGTCGTCGATGACCTTGAGATCGACGCCGAACATGCGCCGGCCCTGCTTGGCGCTGAGCTTCGCCCGCTCCATGGGCGACCTGGTGCGCTCCTCGGGACGGAACAGGGTGAGCGTGCCGACCGGGCTCATCTCGGTCATGCCCCAGCCGTGGGTGACCTCGATGCCGTAGTCGCGCGTGAAGGTGTCGATCATGGCCTGCGGCACGGCCGAACCGCCGCTCAGGATCTGCGCGAGCTTCTTGGGCTTGCGCCCGTGCTTCTTGAACTCGTCGATGAGGCCGAGCCAAACCGTGGGCACACCCCAGCCGGCTTCCACGCCTTCGCTCTCCATCAGGTCGTAAAGCGTCGGCCCGTCGAGCCTGGCGCCCGGCAGGATGAGGGTGCAGCCCGTCAGCGGCGTGACATAGGGCAGGCTCCAGGCGTTGGCATGGAACAGCGGGACGACGGGCAGGATGGTGCGGTTGTGCGCGAACAGATCAGGGCGCGTGGCGATGAGGAAGAAGGTGTGCAGCAGCATCGAGCGGTTGGAATAGAGCACGCCCTTGGGCTCGCCGGTGGTGCCCGAGGTGTAGCAGAGCGCGCAGGCTGCGTTCTCGTCGAACTCTGGCCATTCAAAGGCGGGGTCCATCTCGGCTAGCAGCCCCTCGTAGCAGAGCAGGCCCTCGAGCTGGCCGTTGGCGGGCATGTGCTCGCGGTCGGTCATCAGCACGCAGGTTTTGATGGTCTTGAGCGCGGGTTTGAGCTTTTCGACCAGCGGCAGGAAGGTCGCATCGAAGAACAGCGCCGTGTCCTCGGCATGGTTGGCGATGTAGGTGATCTGCTCGGGGAACAGCCGAGGGTTGATCGTGTGGCAGACGGCGCCGATGCCGGCAATGGCGTAGTAGAGCTCGAAGTGGCGGTAGCCGTTCCAGGCCAGCGTGGCCACCCGGTCACCCGGCTTGATGCCGAGCCCGATCAGCGCATTGGCGAGCCGGCCGATGCGCTCGCGGGCAGCGCGGTAGCCGTAGCGGTGGATGCCGCCTTCCACGGTCTGCGAAACGATCTCGACGTCGGGATAGACCTCGGCTGCATAGTCGATCACGCTGGAAACCAGCAGCGGCCGATCCATCATCAACCCGCGCAGCATGGCCTCATCCTCCCTGGAATGCTTCGTGGCGGCAGAGTAACCTTTAGGTAAGGCCCGAGCCAAGCCGGGGCCTACCACCACCTGGGCAAAAAAGAGGAGCGCACCCGTGGCAATCGTGGAAACGCAAAAGCAGGGCGACGTAGCGGTCATCGTCATGAACAATCCGCCGGTGAACGCCCTTGGGCATGCGCTGCGCGTGGGCCTGGAGAAGGCCTTTGCCGAGGCTAACGCCGATGCGGGCGTCAAAGCCATCGTGTTGACGGGAACGGGCAGGTTCTTCTCCGCCGGGGCCGACATCACCGAGTTCCGCAGCGCCATGAAGGAGCCGGACCTGCCGCAGATCATCGACCGCATCGAAGCCTCCACCAAGCCGGTGGTGGCGGCGGTGAACGGTACGGCGCTGGGCGGTGGGCTGGAGCTGTCGCTCGGGTGCCACTACCGGGTGGCCGCCAAGGACGTGCGCCAGCTGGGGCTGCCCGAGATCAAGCTCGGCATTATTCCGGGTGCCGGCGGGACGCAGCGGCTGCCGCGCGCCATCGGCGTCGAGCAGGCGCTGCAACTCATCACCACCGGTGCCTTCATCGATGCGGCCAAGGGCGCGGCTGCCGGGCTGATCGACAAGGTCGCCGACGGGGACGTGGTGGCGGCCGCGGTCGCCTTCGCCAGGGAGCAGGTGGGCAAGCCGCCGCGGCGCATCGGCGACAAGAAGATCGACAAGGTTCCAGCGGGCCTGTTCGAGAAGGCGCGCGGGTCGATTGCGCGGCATCCGAGCGGGCCCATTGCGCCGAAGGTGGCCATCGACGCGGTCGAGGCGGCGACGACCCTGCCGCTGGCCGAGGGAACGGCGCGCGAGCGCGCCCTGTTCCGCGAGGCCGCAGCCAGCCCTTACGCGCGGGCGCTGCAATACGCCTTCTTCGCCGAGCGGCAGGCGGCGAACCTGCCCGGCATCGGGCCTGACGTGAAGCTGCGCGACATCAAGACGGTCGGCATTCTCGGCGCCGGCACCATGGGCACTGGCATCGGGCTCGCCTTCCTCAACGCGGGCTTTCCCTTGACCATCGTCGAGACCACGCAGGAGGCGCTCGACAAGGGCGTGGCGCGCGTCAAGGACACGCTCGATGCCAACGTGAAGCGCGGGCGCGCCACCGAGGCGCAGGCGGCGGATCGCTTTGCCAGGCTGACGCCATCGCTGAAATTGGAAGACCTCGGCCAGGCCGATCTCATCATCGAGGCGGTGTTCGAGAACATGGCGCTGAAGAAGGAGATCTTCGCCAAGCTCGACAAGATCGCCAAGTCCGGCGCCATCATCGCCACCAACACGTCCACGCTGGACGTGAACGAGATTGCGGCCGAGACCAAGCGGCCGCAGGACGTGGTGGGGCTGCACTTCTTCTCGCCCGCCAACATCATGCGCCTCTTGGAGATCGTGCGCGCGGAGAAGACCGGCAACGACGTGATGGCGACCTCCATGGCCATTGCCAAGAAGATCGGCAAGGTGGGCGTGCAGGCCGGCGTGTGCGACGGCTTCGTGGGCAACCGCATGCTGGCCTCCTACGGCGGGGAGGTGCAGGCCATGACCTTGGAAGGGGCCATGCCGCAGGAGATCGACGGCGCGCTGGAGGGCTGGGGCATGGCCATGGGGCCGCTGGCGGTGAGCGACCTTGCCGGCCTCGACGTCGGCTACCGCATCCGCAAGGAGAGGAAGCTGACCGGAGAGGCGGCGCAGTTCGCGCGCGTTGCCGACAAGATCGTGGAGATGGGTCGCCTCGGCCAGAAGACGGGCGCTGGCTACTACAAGTACGACGCCAACCGCAAGCGCCAGGTCGACCCCGAGATCGAGGCCCTGATCCGCGCCGAGGCCGAGTCGCTGCAGATCAAGCAGCGGCCGATTCCGGCCGACGAGATCGTCGAGCGCAGCCTGCTGCGGCTCGCCAACGAGGGCGCCAGGATCCTGCAGGAGGGCATCGCGCTGAGGGCCAGCGACATCGATACGATGTACTTGAACGGCTACGGCTTCCCGGCCTGGCGCGGCGGGCCCATGTGGCAGGTGGACAACGTGATCGGCATGAAGAAGGCGGCCGAGCGCATCAAGGCCTACGAGGCCAAGTACGGCGCCCGCTGGAAGATCGCGCCGCTGATCGAGCGCCTCGCGGCCGAGGACGGCACGTTCGCGGGGTTGGATGCGAAGAAGAAATAGGCGCCGGGCGCGGAGCCCGTTGCACCCCCGTCATCCCCGAAGCCGAGGCCTGCGCCGAGGCTGTCGGGGATCTGCGGCAGGTTCAGCCCGTGGCAGGTCCCGGCTCTGCGCAATCGCGCAAGCCTGCGCGGTCGCTGGGCCGGATGACAGGCGGAAGGCGCGTCATCGCTTCGGCTTGGCGCCGGGATGCACGGCGGGTCCGGGGCACTTGTAGCCGATGCCCTGGATGGTCAGGGAGTTGCCGCCGACGGGCAGGAAGCCCTGCATGAGCTGGGTCTCGTCGGTGATGACGACGTGGGAGGCGCCGTTGGAGCCCGCCTGGTTGCGCAGGTTGTTGAGCGCATAGTCCCGGAAATAGCCGCGGCCGTAGCTGGTGCTGACGAAGATGCAGCCCGGCATCGGCGCGGGTATGACCGCAACGTTGCGGCCGCGCTCGTCCAGCTCGGCCAGCGAGCCTACGCAGGCTGCCAGCGTGGCGGCGCCGGCCACGAGTGCGAACAGGGTCGCGGTGCGCTTTGCCAGCGCACGCCCACGAGGCGGAGCTTTTCCCTCAGCAGGCATAGAGCACGTTGACCTGCATCATGAACGCGTACCCCGTGCGATGGATCAGCGGGGTGAAGATCACGTTGGCGCCGGCGGACTTGGCGTGCTTTCTCAGCTCGGCATCGTGCATGGCCTCGAGCTGCTTCTCGCCGCCGCCGACGTCGATGCCGACCTCGCTCACCAGGAAGCGGTAGGACACGGCCTCGCCGAGGTAGCGGCAGCTACTGGCCGGCGCCTTGTCGGCGATGCGGATGTAGGCCAGCTCCGCGAGCAGCGCGGGTTCGAGCGACGGCGGCGTTCCGCACGCCGCCAGCCCCAGGGCAGCGGCGAGCCCTGACGCCAGCCACAGGCGAGCGCGGTGCCACCGGGTCAGCATCGGTAGGCTTCCGCCGTGAGCGTGGTGGCCTCCCACTCCGCGCTGCGCCCGGTGCGCGGATGGAACGAGCTGGTGCCGGCGCTGGTGCCGTGGCGCAGCACGATGCGGTTGGCGCCGAGCGCGGCGGCCTTCTGCTTGAGCTCGGCGATGGCGTTGGTCTTGATGATGCCGGCGAGCGGCGGCATCTGGCCCGATAGGAAGCCCAGCGCCGGGAACTCGGGCGCCGTGACCCTGGCCTGCACGATGCCCTTGACGGTGCAGCCCTTGAGCGAGGGATCGGCGATGCGCACGTCGCGCTCGGCCGCGTGTGTGATGCCGGCGGCGGCCTGGGCCAGCAGCGCAATGGCGAGAGCCGGGGCGGCAATGCCCAACGGAAAACGCGGATGCGACCAGCGCACAGCCTGCCCCCTCAGCTCAGCTGCTCGTTGCCCGATGGAGGCTCAGTCCCGGCGCCCCCGCACCGGACTGGGCCTGGATGGAAATGCTGCCTCGTGGGTGACGGCCTTCCGCGGAGCACGCCTCGCCTGTGGGCAGCGGGGAGATATAGGCGGGGCAGTGTGTCGGCTTTGCGACGGGGCGCGGGGGCGCGCGCCGCCGCACCCGTCAACCTCCACATGCCGAGGCGTGAAGGAGCGAACCTGCCGCCCGCGTCTCAGGTCGCAGAGTGACTGGCCACTATCCAGTCGCGCAAAGCTCAAAAGCTATTTAATACGTCCACCCATCCCACTGAGGCCCATAAAAGATCGTTGTAATAACGCCAATCGCCAGTGCCAGCAAAATGCTCCGTTGAGTCCTTGGCGCCCAATCGCGAGTTACTTTCGTATCGTCCACCGGGGGAAAGAGTCTAGCGAACGTATTGGAACGAGTATTCTGCCCTAGCAGAACAACGATGACGCCTACAATGATATAAATAACATCCAGGCACCTCTCACGTTGACCCATCCATTCCCGCGCGGCACAAATATCTGCATGGATTCCTCTTTTCGTGACCTTGTACATTCGCCAGAATACGATGTCAAGGTACAGACAGTAGAGAGTAAACAATGTGCTATAGGTGCCAGCTGCCATGGAAGATCGTCGCTGTTGACGGCAGCCAGCCGGCAAAGAAATCTTGAAGCAGACCTTGCGCTTCGAATTGGTCTGTCTCGCGCGTCGATTGCGAACATTGAGTTGGGACGCCAGAAAGTCCTCTTGCACCACGTGTACAGACTGAGCGAAGCTCTTGGGCTGTCGCGGATTGAGGAATTGGTGCCGTCCCTCAAGGGGACGACCGAGCGCTCGCAGGCACATGTCTTCATGTCGCACAGTGAGAGCGGTTTGACAGCCAAACAGCGCGCACAAATTGCCAATCTCGTGCGTGTCGCCAAGGCAACTCGGAAAAGCGGTGACGCTTGATGACGCGGAAAGGCAAGCGAGGAGCTAGGCACGAAGCCCGAGCCCTACTTGACCGTTACTCGCTCAGTCTTCCTCCAATTCCAGTAGAGCGTTTGGCCAAAGACATGGGCGCGACGCTCCAACTTGCGCAGTTGGATGATGAGCTATCGGGGTTTGTCTACGTCAAGGACGGGGCCCCCATCATAGGCGTAAACAGCAGCCACCATCTCCATCGCCAGCGCTTCACGATCGCCCATGAGATAGGGCACCTCATACTGCATCGAGACCAGATCGGAGACACTGTGCATGTAGACAAGGAGTTTCGCATCTTGCGCCGCGACCAAAGGTCAGGGACGGGCGTGGAGCGTATCGAGATAGAGGCAAATGCGTTTGCCGCGGAGTTGCTGATGCCAGAAGCGCTGCTGCAGGAGGAGGCTGCAACACCCGTCGATGTCGATGACGACGGGCGCATCGCCATACTGGCCAAACGGTTCAAAGTGAGCACGGCTGCGATGCGGAACCGATTGCTTGGTCTGTTCATTGAATAATTTCGAGAAAGGGGTTCTCGATCTTGCCTGGCTGGCCACGGGGAGGGTCGAGCCCTCTCGCCCCCTGGCATCACGACCGCGCAGGCGGGTATCCAAGCAACTCACCGCACCTGCGTTTCGAGGTGGACTGGGTCCCGGCCTGGTCCCGCTCGCGCCCTTTCGGGCGCTCGCGGCGCCGGGATGACGGTGTGGTTTCGGCTGACGCGGGGCGCTGCCTGGGTATTCTGATCCTGGCGGATTATCTGCGGCAGTGACCCCTGCAAGCGCGGCGCACGGTGCAATGGCATATTCGGTCAAGGACGTCGGCGACGACCCGGTGATCAGGGCCGGCATTCTCGAGCTGAACAATGCAAACGCGCGCGAGACCTCGCCCCTCGACCCCCAGAAGCTGGCGCGCATGATCGCTGCCGCGCGGGTGGCGACGGTGGTGGAGCCGGCGAGCGCATTTCTGCTGGCCTTCGACCAGAGTGGCGACTACGGCGGGGTGGACTTCATCTGGTTTCGCGAGCGGTTCGACAGCTTCCTGTACGTCGATCGCGTCATCGTCGCAGATGCCCACCGGCGCTTTGGCCTGGGTCGCCTGCTTTATGAGGACCTTTTCCGTCGAGCCGAGCGCCTGGGCCATCGGCGGATCACGTGCGAGGTCAATGTGCAGCCGCCGAACCCCGTATCCGACGCGTTCCATGCGAAGCTTGGGTTCACGGAGGTTGGCAGGGCAAGCAGGAGCGACAGGTCGGTGCGGTATCTCCTGCGCAGCCTGTAGCCGTAGGGCGCAATAGCGATAGCGTATTGCGCCGATCCGACGGTTCCACGGCGCAATGCGGCTGACGCCTTATTGCGCCCTACGCGGTGCTGCCCCGCGTAAGCCTCCTCTTGGTGGGGCGGGAGCGAGCTGGTACTCATGGCTCCAGCATTTGACTGCCAAGAACACCACTCACCCATTGTGCTGCCCCTCGGCCCGGCCATTGCAACCGACGGCGATGGAGAGGGACCAGCGAAAGACGGCACGACTTGCTCACACCCCCCTCCTCCCAGCTCACCACCGCCCCGATCGTGTTCCTGCGGTCGCTGGCGTTCATCAATTACCTGGGCTACGCGGGCTGGGCGGCGCTGCTTTACAATTTCACGGTGGAGCGCGCGAACTTCCAGTGGTTCGAGACTGGCCTCACCCAAAGCGTGCGCGAGATCCCGGGCTTCCTCGCCTTCACCGCCATCTTCTGGCTGGCCGTCGTGCGCGAGCAAACGCTGGCCTATGTCGCGCTCGTCATCATGGGGCTCGGCGTGGCGCTGACCGGCCACTTCCCGACGCTGACCGGCGTGCTCATCACCACCTTCATCATGTCGATCGGCTTCCACTACTTCGAGACCATGAACGTCTCGCTGCAGCTGCAATTGCTGCCCAAGGCCGAGGCGCCGCGGCTTATCGGCACCATCACCGCGGCGGGGGCGGCGGCGCAGTTCGTGGCTTACGGCGGGCTGGCGATCGCCTGGTGGGCGGGCTGGCGCTCCTACGAGGCGCTGTTCCTCACCGTCGGGCTCGCGTGCATGGCGCTGACCGTGGTGGCGATGGCGTACTTCAAGCGCTTCGAGGGGCCGGTGCGGCAGAGGAAGAGCATCGTGCTGCGCCAGCGCTACTGGCTCTTCTACCTGCTCACCTTCATGACCGGCGCGCGCCGCCAGCTGTTCTTCGCCTTCGGCGGGTTCCTCCTCGTCAAGAAGTTCGGCTACTCGGTGGCCGACATGGCGACATTGATGCTGGTGACCACCGCCTCCAACGTGGCGCTCGCCCCGCGGCTGGGGCGCCTCGTCATGCAGATCGGCGAGCGCCGTACCATCATGATCGAGAATATCGTGCTGATCTGCGTGTTTGCCGGCTACGCCACTACGGGGAGCGCGTGGGTGGCGGGTCTGCTGTTCATCGTCGACGGCGTGTTCTTTACGCTCACCCTGGCGCAGCGCACCTATTTCCAGAAGATCGCCGATCCGGCCGATATGGCGGCCACCACCTCGGTGGCCTTCACGATCAACCACGTGGCGGCGGTGACGGTGCCCATCGCCTTCGGCGCGCTCGGCATGATCGATCCCGCCATCATCTTCTGGCTGGGCACGGTCATTGCCAGCGTCTCGCTCACCAGCTCCTTCCTGGTGCCGCGCTATCCCGCCCCCGGGAATGAGACCGTGCTGGTCCAGGGCAAGGCGCTGCCGGCGGAGTGAAGTCGCTACGCGAGCGGGGGCCATGCCCCCCGCGCCCCCGCTGGGAGCAGACCTCCCAGACCCACCCCTTTTTTTTGAATTAGAAAGTGGGTGGGTTTGGGAGGTGCCCCTCCCAAGCGGGTCGAAGGGCGGCGGCCCTTCTCGCGAAGCGAATTGGTCGCGGAGCCTATCCCCGCTCCGGGTAGTGGTGGAGGTTGCCGGCGGGGTCGATGACGAGGCGGCCGTCCTCGTCGAGGTAGGTCGGGCCGATGGGGACCTTGCCGTGGCCGCCGGGGATATCCAGCACGTAGGTCGGCTGGGCCAGACCCGACAGGCGGCCGCGCAGCTCCGCCATCAGGGCCTGCCCCTCCTCGATCGACAGTCGGAAATGGCTGGTGCCAGGGGCCAGGTCCGGATGGTGCAAGTAGTAGGGTTTCACCCGCGCTTGCACCAACGCGCGCATAAGGTCGGCCAGCGTGGTGGCATCGTCGTTTACGCCCCTGAGAAGCACGGTCTGGCCGAGCAGGGGGATGCCGGCATCGACCAGGCGCGCGCAGGCCGCGAGCGCGGCAGGGGTCAGCTCTCGCGCGTGATTGGCGTGCACCGCCACGTAGGCACCAGCGTGGGAAGCGCGCAGCGCCGCCACCAGCTCCGCCGTGACACGACCGGGATCGGCCACCGGCACCCGCGTGTGCCAGCGCAGCACCTTCACGTGCGGGATCGCCGACAGGCGACCGGTCACCTCGCCGATGCGGCGCGGCGACAGCATGAGGGGATCGCCACCGGTGAGGATCACCTCCCAAATGCGGGCATCGCGCGCGATGTAGTCGATGGCGCTATCGAGTGCCTCGCCCGAGAGCGCCTGCGGCCCACCCGGTCCCACCACCTCGCGTCGGAAGCAGAAGCGGCAGTAGACCGGGCACGCGTGCGTGAGCTTCAGCAGCACGCGATCGGGGTAGCGATGCACGACGCCAGGCACCGGCGAGAGGCCCTCCTCGCCGAGCGGATCGGCGCGCTCCTCGGGCTGCAGCTGCAACTCACGGGCATCCGGAACGAACTGGCGCGCGATCGGATCGGCAGGATCGGTGCGGTCGATCAGGCCCACCAAGTCGGGCGTGATGCCAATGGCATAGCGGGCGGCGACAGGTTCGAGCGCCGCCAGATCGGCAGCCTTCACCAGACCGGCGAGCTGCAGGTCGTCGATGGAACGATGCGTACCCATGACAGATATCAGCTATCTGAGATAGCGTCCCTCTCGTTGCACACGCCCCCCGCGAAATGCGGCTATATGGTGTGATCGGAGCATGCGTGTCCAGAGTGTGTCTCCGACATGGTTGGCGTTCGTGCATCCGCAACCAGCCGATGCCGGACGCCAGCGCCGCCGGCCCGGTGCGAACGAGCCGGCCGGTCGCATGTCGGTTCGACCCACCAAATCGTCATGACTGCCGAGGTCCTGATTCCGGCAGGGGTGTCCACAGCACCTGCTCGATGTGGCTGGCGCCGGTTGCCAGCATCACCAGCCGGTCGAAGCCCAGCGCCGCCCCGCTGGCTGGCGGCATGTGGGCCAGCGCCGCCAGGAAATCCTCGTCGATGGGATAGCGCTCGCCGTAGATGCGCTCCTTCTCGGCCATCTCGGCCTCGAAGCGGCTGCGCTGTGCGGCCGGGTCAGTCAGCTCATAAAATCCGTTCGTAAGCTCGACGCCGCAAACATACAGCTCAAAGCGCTCAGCGACGCGAGGGTCGCGTGAAGTGGCCATCGCCAGTGCCGCCTCGCTCACCGGGTACTGCAGCAGCAGGCAAGGACGCCGCCACTCGGCAAGCCGCGGTTGGACGCGCTCGACCAGAACCCGGCTGAAGATGTCGCCCCAGGTGTCGTCTGCTGCACAACGGACGCCTGCTGCATCCGCCTGCCGCAGGAGCGACTCACGATCAGTGCCGCTCGTCGTGTCAATGGTACCAAGTAGGTCGATGCTGGCGAAGCGCTGGAATGCCTCGCCAACAGTTATGTATTCCGGCTCCTCGTAGGGCGAGATGATGCGCCCGCTGTACTCGAGGTTGCTCGCTCCGGCAGCTTCAGCCGCAATCGAAAGCATGCGGCAGCTGTCCTCCATCAACGTCTCATAAGGCTCGCCGGCACGGTACCACTCGAGCATGGTGAACTGCGGATGATGCAGAGGCCCGCGCTCACGATTGCGGAAGGCCGGCGCAAACGTGAAAATCCGCTTCTCCCCCGCCGCCAGCAGCTTCTTGCACGCGAATTCCGGCGAGGTGTGCAGATAGAGCGGCCGGCGCGCGCCATCGGGCCCGATCAGCTCGGTGGCAAAGCCGTGCAGATGCGTCTCGTTGCCGGGCGACACCTGCAGCGCCGCGGTATCGACCTCGACAAAGTCCTGCTGCTCGAACCAGCGGCGGATCGCACGCTGAATGCGGCCGCGCGCCAGCAGGAAGGGCCGCCGGTCGGCATGTTTGGCGGCATCCCACCACGGGCTCGTCTGCGGCGGCTTCGGCACGGGCTCGCTTACTTCTTGGCGATGCTGGAAAAGGCCTGTAGAAAGCGCCAACTTCGATTTGGCGAGGCTGCCGCCGCTCCGGCGCGCACGGGCTCGCTCAGCCTCTAGATGCGGAGAAAGCGAAGGTGGTGAAGGTTATCGCAAGCTCGGTGCGCAAAGGCAACGTGCTCGACGTCGACGGCAAGCTGTGCGTCGTCATGAAGGCCGAGAACATCCATCCGGGCAAGGGCACGCCGGTCACCCACCTCGACATGCGCCGCATCTCCGACGGGGTGAAGATCACCGAGCGCTACCGCACCACCGACCAGATCGAGCGCGCCTATCTCGAGGACAAGACCTACAACTATCTTTACGAGGACGACATGGGCTTCCACTTCATGGAGCCCGAGACCTTCGAGCAGATCCAGGTGCCCAAGGACATCATCGGCGATCAGTCGGTCTACCTGCAGGAGAACATGCCCGTCAGCCTCAGCCTGCACGAGGGTGTGCCGATCTCGGCCGAGCTGCCGCAGCGTGTCACCCTGGAGATCGTCGAGGCCGATCCGGTCGTCAAGGGTCAGACCGCCTCGTCGTCTTACAAGCCGGCGGTGCTCTCCAACGGCCTACGCGTGATGGTGCCGCCGCACATCACGGCGGGCACACGCGTCGTCGTCATGACCGCCGACGGCAGCTACGTGGAACGTGCTAAGGACTAGGCGGCAGCGGAGCCCGTCCACCGGTTGGGTTCGAAGCGGCGCGAAGTCGGAACTGCCACGTCCCAGAGCGCCCCTTCTGCTAGTCTGCCGCAGCCTTTGCCATCTTCCATGCTTCGACGGGCGGGCGCGGCAGACCCAGATTCTCGCGCAACGTCTTCCCAAGATAATCCTTGTGAAAGAGGCCGCGCCGCTGCAGCTCGGGGACGACGTGGCGCACGAAGTCGGCGTACGAGCCCGGTACGCAGGTGGCCGCCACCACGAAACCGTCGCAGCCTCCGCTGGCGAACATCTCTTCCATGACGTCGGCGATTTCCTTTGGCCCGCCGACGACGGCATCCTCCACCTGGCCGCGCCCTGAGAAGACGATGAAGTCGCGCGGCGTCGGGTTCGTCTTGCCGCTCTTTCTGAGCACGCCGTCGCGGATGCCGAGGATGCCCTGCATGCCCTGCAGCTCCGCGGTCGTCAGCGGTTCGTCCATGCCCTTGGTGGCGAAGTCGTAGTTGAGCCCTTCGGACAGCAGCGACAGCGCGTCGATCTCGAGCGGCAGCCTGGCGATCTCGGCCATCTTGTCCTCGGCTTCGGCCTTGGTCGCACTGGCGACCGGCGTGAAGAGATTGCAGATGAAGACGTGTTCGGGGTCGCGACCCTGACGCGCCGCCTCGCCCTTGACGGCTTGATAGGATTCCCGGGCGATGTCCTTGTTGCGTGCTGCCGTAAAGATCACTTCGCCCCAACGGCCCGCGAATTGCTGGCCGCGGCCGCTGGCGCCGGCCTGGATGATGACGGGCTGGCCCTGCGGCGAGCGCGGCACGGTGAACGGACCGCGCGACTTGAAGAATCTTCCCTTGTGATCGAGGCGCTTGACCTTGCTCGGGTCGGCGAAGCGGCCGCCCTTCTTGTCGATCACCAGCGAGCCGTCGTCCCACGAATCCCAGTGTCCCAGCACGACCTCCATGAACTCGTCGGCCTTGTCATAGCGGAAGTCGTGCTCGGGGTGCTGGTCGCGCCCCATGTTGAGCGCTTCGCCGTCGTTAACAGAGGTGACCACGTTCCAGGCGGCACGCCCGTTCGACATCAGGTCGAGCGTGGCGAACCTGCGGGCCACATCGAAGGGCTCGTAGTAGGTCGTGGAGCAGGTGGAGGCGAGGCCCAGCTTCTCCGTGGCCATGCCCATGCAAGTGAGCACCACGATCGGGTCCATCTTCACGCAGCGAATGCCGTATTCGACCGTGTGGGCATGGTCGTTGCCGTAGCGGTCGGGCATGGCCAGGCGGTCGTCGAAGAAGGCCATGTGGAACTTGCCGGCCTCGAGGATGCGGCCGATCTCCTGGTAGTAGTCGGCCGTCATGGAGTTGTCGCGCGATTGCGGATGGCGCCAGGAGCTCGGCAGATTCGTGCAATTCTGCGCCTGCAGGAAGCCGACCAACACCATCTGCCGCGTCATGCTTCAATTCTCCGAGTGGAATGGGGTCAGACCCCTCGCCCCCAAGCTCTTTGGTCTATCTGCCACGTGCAAGCGAGGGGTCTGACCCCGTCGCTGTCCTATTTCAGGTCGAGCTCGGCGGTCAGGCCGTAGTCGCCGGCAAGCGTGCGCAACTTGTCCCATGTGGCATCCTCCACGTCGATGCCGGACTTGCGCCGCTGCTGTTCGCAGATGTGCTCGACCTCGCCGGGATAGAAGACGCCGGGGCTGCCTTCGGACGGCGGTGTGGCCTTCAGATAGCGGGCGAACTCGGCCACCTCGCGCTTGAAGTCGGCGAGCGGGCGGAATGCCGCGACGTCGAACACGGCCATGAAGCAGCCGTCGTTGTGGCGTCCGGTCGGCTCGACGCCAAAACCAAGGCCGGTGAGGAGCCCGCACAGAATCTCCACCATGGCGGCGAGGCCGCTGCCCTTGTAGCCCTCGGTGCCGCCAAGGGGCAGCAGTGCGCCGCCCTTGCGCAGTCGCGTGGGGTCGGTGGTCTGCTTGCCGTCGCTGTCGATGATCCACGTCGACGGGATCTGCTCGCCGCGCGCGGCCGCAAGCATCACTTTGCCCGCCGCCACAGCCGATGTCGCCATGTCGAGATAGAACGGAGCATCGAGGTCGGACGGCACGGCAATCGAGATCGGGTTGGTGCCGAGCCGGGCCTCCCGGCCACCGAACGGGGCCACCACCTTCGGCGAGCGGCCCGAGTCCGCGGTGGCGAGGCCAATCATGCCCGCCTTGCTGGCCATCAGGGGATAGGCCGCCAGCCTGCCGACGTGGCTTTGTCGGAACACAGTGCAGGCGGCAACATGGGTCTTCCTTGCCTTGTCGATCGTCAGTCGCATCGCTTGGGCGTTGACGTGGAAGCCGAAACCCCAATGCCCGTCGATGACCGTGGTCGTCGGCGATTCCTGCTCGATCGTCCATTTCGCGCCCGGGACGATGTGGCCGGCCTTGATGCGGTCGATGTAGGTCGGGATGGCGATGATCCCATGCGAGTCGTGGCCCGCCAGGTTGGCGTTGACGCAACCCACCGCAACGGCGTCCGCCTCTTCCTGGGATGCGCCGGCGGCTCGCAAGAGAGCAGAGCCGATCTTGCTGAGACGCTCGGCTTGAACTGTCGGCAATTGAGCCTCCTTTCGAACGATCCCGGCATTGCTGAGTGCAGCACCCAATTACGCTGAAGGTCGAGTTGCGCGCGAGCCGCACCGTGCTCCCCTCCCCCTTGCGGGGAGGGGATGGGGGTGGGGGTACCATGCGAGGGCCACGGGCCTGAGTAGGTCGGGGCGCTCTTGCGGGTCTTGAAGAAAATGCACGCTTTCTCCTGCGTCTTCACCCCACCCCTAACCCCTCCCCGTGTCGTGTCGGAGACACGCCTCCGGCGTAGGGGAGGGGAATTCCGCATGCTTTGCGGTTCAGGTGCCTGGTGCTAGCGTTGGCCCCACACCCTCGCGGCATCGCCGGTGAACTCTGCACTGCAGAAGGTGCCGCCCTGGAAGAAGTCGCCGACAGGGTCGGCGGCGAGCTTGCCTTGCGCCGCCAGCGCCTCGTCGCGGAAATCCTCCGCCCGGCCGGTCGGCCGATAGCCGAAGGCATACGCCCGGTTGTTGTCCCACCAGGTCCGCTCGTTGAACGAGGCGCCGTAGAAGATCTCGTAGCGCAGGTCGGGATGCTCGAGGCCGATGCGGACGAGCTGCACGAGGTCCTCGGGCTTGAGCCAGATTGAGAGCCGGCGCTGATCGACCGGCTTGTCGCCGACGTTGCCGATCCTGAGGCAGAGCACGCTGAGCCCATGCTTTTCCGCGTAAAGGGCGCCGATCGCCTCGCCGAAGGCCTTGCTCACGCCGTAGCGCGAATCCGGGCGCACGCTGGCCTCGGTGCCGATGCGCTGATAGCGCGGATAGAACCCCACCGCATGGTTCGACGAGGCGAACACGACTCGCTTCACGCCTTTGCGGCGCGCGGCCTCGAACAGGTTGCGGCAGCCGATGATGTTGGCCTGGAGAATGGTCTCCCAAGGCCCCTCCACTGAGAAGCCGCCCAGGTGAATGATGCCTTCAACCCCATCCACCGCGTTCTCGACCTGATCCAGATCGGCCAGGTCTGCCGCAACGAATGGCTCGTCGGACCGCAGGTCCGGCAGGGTCTTGATGTCGCTCAGCCTCAACTCAGGGTAGACCGGCTTGAGCAGCTTGCGCAGCCGCCCGCCGATGTCGCCTGCTGCGCCCGTCAACAGTACCCGCTTCATCATTGTCCTCCCGTTTTCTCAGGTCTACCCATGCAGAATTGGTCAGGCCCGTTGCGTGGCCTTGCTGGTTTAGATCGCTCGCGTGAGCTATGGTGCCCGCGGGCTTCGGCCAGTGCAAAGAATAACGATAGACCGTCGGCCAGCGACGCCAAATTCCCGAGGAGGAAACGCATGAGACGCAGAACCGTTCTTGCTGCCCTGGGCGCAGCGATCATCACAGCTGGCGCCGGCCCTTCGGGGCTCGCACCGGCGCAGGCACAAACCATCACGCTCAACGGTGCGGTTCAGTTCAACGATGAGCATGCCTTTACCAAGGCGCTCGTCAGGTTCGAGGAGCTGGTGAAGAAGTACTACGGCAAGCCCATCAACTTCGTGCTGCACAAGAACTCCTCGCTCGGTCTGGAAAAGCAGTATTTCGAGTACATGGCGCAGGGCAAGGCGGTCGACTACGGCATCGTCTCGCCGGCGCACATGTCCACCTTCTCCAAGGCGGCCCCGTTCATCGATGCGCCGTTCCTGTTCCGCGACCTCGACCACTGGAACAAGGTGCTCGACGCCGACGTCCTGGCGCCCGTCGCCGACGAGATCGCGAAAAAAGCCGACGTCATGCTGATCGGCTATGCCGGGGGCGGGGTGCGCAACATCTTCATCAACAAGCCGATGGGGTCGCTGGCCGACGTCAAGGGCCTGAAGGTGCGCGTGCAGGGGGCGCCGATCTGGTCGCGCACGTTCGCAGCGACCGGCATGGCGCCGACGGTGATCGCCTACAACGAGGTCTACAACGCCATCCAGAACAACGTCATCAGCGCCGGCGAGAACGAGGCCGCGGGCGTCGAGTTGATGAAGTTCTACGAGGTGGCGCCCAATCTCGCCATGACCCAGCACGCCATCACCATCCGGCCGATCTGCTTCTCGGGCAAGATGTTCAAGGCGCTGCCGTCCGACCTGCAGCAGGCGATCCTCAAGGCCGGCAAGGAAGCTGGCGCCCATGGCCGCCAGATCGAGTTCCTCCGAGGATGAGCAGAAGCTCGAGGCGCTGGAGAAAGCTGGCAGGCTCAAGCGCATTCCCTTCAAGGATCGCGCCGAGATGGAGAAGCTCGTGGCTCCCGTCATGGCCGCCTACGCCAAGGAGATCGGCGTGGACGACATCTACGCCAAGATCGGCGCCATCAAGTGATTTCCAGTACATGTTGCGCGTGTCCCCTCTCCCCACTCTTCAGTGGGGAGAGGGCTAGGGTGAGGGGCGGCCGCATGCGCCGTTGGAGCTTTGTGCCGCCCCTCACCCCAACCCTCTCCCCGCAAGCGGGGAGAGGGAGATGAGTTTGTGGCGCCGGTTCACACGCTTCTACGCCGCGTTGCTGTCGTGGCTGCTCGTCTTGTCGGTGGCGATCCTCGTCATCCCGGTCAGCCTGCAGATCTTCTCGCGCTACACGGCCTTCATTCCCTCCTACATCTGGACGGAGGAGATGGCGCGGTTCCTGTTCATCTGGACCATCATGGTCGGGGCCATGATCGGGGTGCGCGAGTCCACGCACTTCGAGGTCGATGTATGGCCGCGGTTGCCCGCCAGGTCGGAAGCCCTGGTGCGGTTCATCGGCCGCATGGGCGTTCTCGCTGCCGCGCTGATCTTCGTCTGGGCCGGCATCCAGTTCACCAAGTTCGCCTGGCACCGCATCTCCGAGTTGGCTGAATTGCCGCTTTGGCTGATCTACGTGGCCTGGCCGGTGACGGGCGCCACGTGGTTGGTGTTTCTGGGCGAGCAGCTGCTCGACGATGTGCGAATCATCCTAGGGAGAGCCTCATGACGGGCGCCGTACTGTCGCCGGGTCTTGCGGCGCTCATTCTCTTCGGACTGTTCTTTCTCCTGATGTTCTTCCGCGTACCCGTCGCATTCGCGCTGGGGCTCGCCTGCCTGCCGATCCTCGTCATCGAGCCGCGCCTCGACACCGTGACGCTGATGCAGGAAACCTTCAACGCCTACAACTCCTTCATTCTGCTGGCGGTGCCGTTCTTCCTGCTGACTGCGAACCTTATGAACGTCGGCGGCACCACCGACCGCTTGATGAAGCTCTCCCGCACCATGGTCGGCCATTTCCCGGGCAGCCTGGCCCAGATCAACGTGGTGCTGTCGATCTTCTTTGCGGGCATCTCGGGCTCCTCCACCGCCGACGCCGCGAGCCAGTCCAAGATCTTCATCGCGGCGCAAACGAAAGAAGGCTACGACCTGTCGTTCTCGGTCGCCATCACGGCGGTGTCGGCCGTGCTCGCCGTGATCATTCCGCCGTCGATCCTCATGATCGTCTGGGGCGGCATTCTCACCGTCTCGATCGGCGCCCTGTTTCTGGCGGGCATCCTGCCCGGCCTGCTCATCGGTCTCGCCCAGATGGCGACCGTGCACGCCTATGCCAAGGCGCGCGGCTATCCCACGTACCCGCGCTCGACGTGGCGCGAGCTCCTGTGCTCCTCCTGGGTGGCTATCCCAGCGCTGATGACGCCGGGCATCATCATCGGCGGCAAGATCTTCGGCTGGTTCACCGCTACCGAGTCCGCGTGCGTCGCAGTGCTCTATGCGGGCGTGCTTTCGCTGCTCGTCTATCGCGAAATGAGCCTGAAGGGCCTTTACGAGGCGCTGCTCGATACGGGCAAGCTCGCCGGCATTGCGCTCTTCTGCGTCGGCACGGCGAGCACGTTCGGCTGGCTGCTCGCCTACTACAAGATCCCCGAGGCCATTCTCACCGGCGTGCAGTCCTGGGGCATGGGCTTCGCCGCCACCGGCTTCTTCATCGCCTTCGTGTTCCTGGTGGTGGGCTGCTTCCTCGACGCCATCCCAGCCATCATCATCTGCGCGCCGATCCTGGAGCCGCTCGCCAAGGGCGTGGCGATGGACCCGGTGCACTTCGCCATGATCGGCATCGTGTCGCTGGCGTTCGGCCTCGTCACGCCCCCCTACGGGCTCTGCCTGATGATCGCCTGCTCCATTGCCGGCATCCGCATCCGTGACGCCATCAAGGATACAGGCATCATGCTCGTTCCCATGCTCCTGGTCCTGGCGCTGGTGATCGTGTGGCCTAAGGTCTCCCTTCTGCTGCCCAGCCTCATCTCGCCCGAGTTCCTGAGGTAGCCAGCTCCGCTCACTCCACGATCGCCGCGTAGACCATGTTGCGGATCAGCACGCGGTACTGCGCCCGCTTGCTCGGGGACTGCATCGCAAAGATGACGAACATCTTCTCCTTGGGGTCGATCCAGAAGTAGGTGCCGCCGGCACCGCCCCAGGCAAAGTCGCCGACCGAGCCTGCGATCGGTGATACGCCCGCGTCGGTACGCACGGAAAATCCCAGCCCGAATTTATGGCCTGGTCCGACCAGGTCATAGGGCCCGCGCTTGATCAACTCACCCATGTGGTCGGAGGTCATGTAGGCAATCGTCTTGGGGCTCAGATAGCGCCGCCCCTCGAGCGTGCCGCCGTTTATGAGCATCTGCAGGAACAGTGCATAATCCGCGGCCGTGCCGACCAACCCGTGTCCTCCTGCCTCCAGCTTGCCTACGACGCGAGGGTCGTTGAGATCGGCCCCGGCACCGATGTTCCTGTCGCTCGCAAACGGCTCGGCGATGCGGCCGATCTTGGCAGCGTCCGTGACGTAGAAGTTTGTGTCCACCATGCCGAGTGGATCGAGCAGCATCTCCCGGAGCGCCTGGTGCAGCGACTTGCCCGTCACCACCTCGATAACCCGACCCAAGACATCGGTCGCGTGGCTGTACTCCCACGTCGTCCCGGGCTGATAGCCGATCGGCAGGCTGGCGAGCCGGTTGGCAAGCTCGGCATTGTCGATGTCGTAAGTGAAGAGCTTCGCATCCAGGTAGGTCTTCTTCACCGCGCCTTCACCGAAGAAGCCATAGGTCAGGCCCGAAGTGTGGCGCATCAGGTCCTGGATGGTCATGGGCCGTTTGGCCGCCACCAGCTCCAGCGTCACCTTGCCTTCGGCGTCGCGCTTCTCCTCGCCCACTTTGATATCTTTGAACTGCGGAATGTACTTTGCCACCGCATCGGACAAGGCCAGCCTGCCCTGCTCCACCAGCATCATGATGCAGACGGAGGTGATGGGCTTGGTCATGGAGTAGATGCGGAAGATCGCATCCTTGGTCATCGCCGTCTTGGCCTGCGGGTCGAGGCTGCCGAGCGCCTCGAAGTGGGCGATCTTGCCGTGCCGCGAGATCAGCAGCACCGTGCCCGGGATCGCGCCCTTCTCGATGTCGGCGCGCAGCATTTTGCTGATGCGGCCAAGGCGTTCCGAGGAGAGGCCGACGCTTTCGGGTGGCGCGGTCGGCAGCTGATCGGCAACGGCTGCAACCGATACCAGCAGAGCAAACAGGAACGTGGAAACGGCGAGCTTGATCTTCACGGCGCGCATCCCCCGGTCGTTGGCGATTGGACAGGTTGCAGAACCTGCCACGGGCTGCCGCCAAAGCAAGCACTATTTGCACTCGGCATCGCCCTTGTGGGTCGGCTGGCGCGGATGTACGACGTCCTTGAACTCAGGGAAGTCTTTCCACACCGGCTCGACCGGATCCTGGCCCGCACGCGGCGCATAGATCGACGGCTCGACAAGCTCGAGCTTGGGGATGTAGCGCGGGCAGTTGGGGAAGATGGCGGCCGCCTTCACGCGCACGATGAGCTGGGCCCCGATGGTGCGGGCGAGGAGCGGGTCATCGCGCGATACCGTGGCGGTGCCGTTGACACGAAGGCGCTGCGGCTTGCCGTGCATGGCAATGAAAAGCAACCCGACATTGGCGTTGAGGAGCATGTTGCCCAGGCTCTTGAACATGCCGTTGCCGTCGTAGTCGGGAAAGGCCAACTCGTTGGCGGCCGTCACGCGCACGAAACCCGGCGGCCCACCCTTGAAGGAGCAATCGGGCCGCCCCGCGGCGTCCGCGGTGGCGATGAAGAAATAGACGGCGCTCTCGATGAAGGCCTGATCATCGGGGGTGAAGGCGATGCGCGTGAAGGTTTCCAGGCGATCGGAGATGCGCCGGCTGTCGAACTGGTCCTGCAGCCTGCGATTTCCTTCGTGGTAGAAAATACTGTCGGACATTTTCGAGGCATCCTTTGAGTGTCCCAAGGGCCGAGGTTGGGTATTGTGTGCACACTGGGCCCGGAATGGGATACGCATTCCTGCGCGTGCGGTCCTTGCCACACGGTTGCCGGTCGACCGGGGCAAGGTGCCCAAGGCGGAGGCAAGGCAAATAGTGGCATGCGAGCCATATCCCCTTGCTCTGGCTCACCCCTGTAGGCTAGCAAAGACTTGGTATGCCAGGGCGCGGGCCGGCGGACGTGAAAAACAGCGAGAAAAAGGCCAGGCGTAGGCTCAGGGAGGACTGCAGGAGTGAACAACGAGGTCGTTTCGAGCCTCGGCGATAGGGCGTTAGCTCAACCGGCGACGGCGGCCACCGCCGCCCGATTGCTGCCGCCTGTGCTCGAAATCGACGACCTGCATGTGCAATTCGTGACGAGCCATGGCACCGTTCAGGCGGTCGAGGCGGTGGGTTATTCCGTCCATCCCGGGGAGATGGTTGCCATTGTCGGGGAATCGGGCTCCGGCAAGTCCGTCTCGGCGCTGGCTATCATGCGCCTCCTACCCCCCGGAACTGCGCGCATTACCTCGGGCACGATCCTCTTTGACGGCAAGGATTTGCTGAAGCTGTCCGAGGAGGAGATGCGCCGCATCCGCGGCCGGCATATTGCCATGATCTTCCAGGAGCCCATGACCTCGCTCAATCCCGTGCTGAGGATCGGGCTGCAGATCATGGAGCCGCTTCTCATCCATCTGCAGATGGACGAGAAGACGGCGCGGGAGCGCGCCATCGAGCTCCTCACGCTGGTTGGCATCACCGATCCGGAAAGCCGGCTCGCGCAATATCCGCACCAGCTGTCGGGCGGGATGCGCCAGCGCGTCATGATCGCCATCGGGCTGGCTTGCAATCCCAAGCTCCTGATCGCCGACGAGCCGACCACTGCGCTCGACGTCACCATCCAGGCCCAGATCCTGGAGTTGATGAAGGACCTCTCACGCCGCCTCGGCGTGGCGGTCGTAATCATCACGCACAATCTGGGGATCGTCGCGCGTTACGCGGATCGCGTGAACGTCATGTACGCGGCGCGCATCGCCGAGAGCGGTACCGCAGAGCGCGTGTTCGCGCGGCCCATACATCCTTATGCACGCGGCCTGCTTTCGGCCGTGCCGCGGCTCGACCACGGCCGGAGCGCCAAGCTCGCAACCATCGATGGCGCGCCGCCCAACCTGCTGGCGCCGCCGTCGGGCTGCCGCTTTCGCCCGCGCTGCCGGTTCGCCATCGAGAGGTGCCACGAGGTGCCGCCCCTCGCAGCGGTCGAGCCCGGGCACCTGGTCGCCTGCCATCGCATGTCGGAGATCGAAGCCTTGGACCCGTTGCCGATGCAGACGGCAAGCGCTGCCAAGGCCTCGGCCAACGGGAGCGCCGATGTCATCCTCGACATCAAGGGAGCGAGCAAGTTCTTTCCCGTAGGCGGCGGTCTGCTGCGGCGGGCGAGATTGATCCGCGCCGTGAATGAGGTGACGCTCGAAGCCAAGCGCGGTGAGACCCTTGGCCTGGTGGGAGAGTCAGGTTGCGGGAAATCGACACTCGGCCGCCTGGTTCTCAGGCTCGACGACCCCACCGGCGGCGAGATCCGCTTCGAGGGCGTGGACCTGGCGCGCCTCAGGCGCGACGAGATGGTGGCGGTGCGCAAGCGCATGCAGGTGATCTTCCAGGATCCCTACTCGTCGCTGAACCCGCGCATGACGGTGGGGCAGATCATCGCCGAGCCCATGCGCGTCCACGAGATCCTGCCGAAGCCGGACGTGCCCGGCCGGGTGGCCGAGCTCTTGCAGCTGGTCGGCCTTTTTCCATACATGGCGCTGCGCTATCCGCACGAGCTGTCCGGCGGCCAGCGCCAGCGCGTCGGCATTGCCCGCGCGCTGGCCGTGAACCCACGCGTGATCGTGTGTGACGAGGCCGTCTCGGCGCTCGATGTGTCGATCCAGGGCCAGGTCATCAACCTGCTGGAGGAGCTGCAGCAGAAGCTTGGCCTCACCTATCTCTTCATTGCCCACGATCTCGCGGTCGTCCGCCACATCTCGAGCAAGGTCGCGGTGATGTATCTTGGCCGCATCGTCGAGTACGCGCCGGCCGACCAGCTGTTCGCCAATCCCAGGCATCCCTACACGCAGGCGCTGCTAGCGGCCGCGCCCATCCCCGATCCGGTGATCGAGCGCACGCGGCCGAGGCGCATCATCAAGGGCGAGCTGCCGAGCCCGCTCAACCCGCCCGTGGGATGCGTGTTCCATCCGCGCTGCCCGTTGGCGACCGAGGAATGCAAGAAGGCGGTGCCACCGGCCCGCGAGCTTGCGCCCGGCCATGTGGTTGCGTGCATACATGCGTGAGGAGTGTGCGGTCGTATAGTACCTTGTGCGTAGAGAGTGTGCGGTCGTTCAGTGCCTTGTGCGTAGAAAGGGAGAGAAGCGATGATGCGAGCTATCCTGGGGACTATTGCGGCAGGGGCGGCCGCGCTGATGATCGGAGGGGATGGAGCGGCCGCGCAGACCCCGAAGAAGGGCGGCACGCTCAGCTTCGGAGTGGTGGCCGAGCCGCCAAACTACGATTGCCACGGCAGCACCACGTTCGCGCTGGTCCACCCGATCGCCCCGCACTACTCGCTGCTCGTCAAGTTCGACGGCAAGGAATATCCCAAGGTCGTCCCCGATTGGCCGAGAGCTGGACCATCTCGCCGGACAAGATGACCTACACCTTCAAGATTCGCACCGGCGTCAAGTTCCACGACGGCTCGCCGCTGACGGCTGCCGACATCAAGGCCAGCTACGACCGCATCATTACCCCGCCGCAGGGCGTGGTTTCGATCCGCAAGGCCTATTACGAGGACCTCACCGTCGACGCGCCCAACCCAACCACGGTCGTCTTCAAGCTGAAGAACCCGATGGCCGGCGTGATGGAGGCCCTGGCGTCGCCCTACAACTGCATCTATAGCGCAGCCAAGCTGGCGCAGAACCCGCGCTACCCCGAAACCGAGATCATGGGCTCGGGCGCCTTCTCCTTCGTCGAGCACGTCAAGGGCTCGAGCTGG
The DNA here is from genome assembly GCA_963827545.1 of uncultured Alphaproteobacteria bacterium. GTDB lineage: Bacteria > Pseudomonadota > Alphaproteobacteria > Rhizobiales > Hyphomicrobiaceae > AWTP1-13. The sequence goes on along the minus strand of CAWHBI010000003.1, from coordinate 33,664 downwards.
ACCGGCAAGCGCTTCGACGGCTATTTCATCAAGGACCGGCCATATCTGGACGGCTACAAAATCTTCTTCGTCAAGTCGGGCGGCGTCGTGCCCGGCATCCTCGGCGGCCAATTCGACGCCGAGTTCCGCGGCCGCAACCCCCAGGAGAAGCAGCAGCTCCTCGACAAGATGAAGGACAACCTGCAGGTTTTCGAAGGCACCTGGGTGAACAACCTGATGCTGGTGTTCAACACCACGCGCAAGCCGTTCGATGACGTCAAGGTGCGCCAGGCGCTCACCATGGCGATCGACCGTTGGGGTGGCTCGGATGCGCTGTCCAAGATCTCGATCCTGAAATTCGTCGGCGGCGTCATGCGCCCCGGCTATTCGATGTCGTTGCCCGAGGCAGAGCTGGTCAAGCTGCCCGGCTTCTCCAAGGATATCGAGAAGTCGCGCGCGGAAGCCAAGAAGCTGCTGGAGACGGCAGGGGTCAAGGACTTGAAGTTCAAGCTCCTGAACCGCAACATCCCCGAGCCCTACACGCCGGCCGGCGTCTACTCGATCGACCAGTGGCGGCGTGTCGGCGTCACGGCCGAGCACGAGCAGCTCGAAACCAAGCTTTACCAGGATCGGGTTGCCAAGGGCGACTTCGACGTGGCGGTGGAGTTCCAGGCCGACTTCATGGACGACCCCACGGCACAGTTCTCCAAGTTCCTGACGAAGATGCTGTCGCCCAGCGGCTACTCGGGCCACACCGACACCAAGATCGACGAGATGTTCGTCAAGCAGCGCCGCACGCTAGACCCCGTCGAGCGCACGAAGATCGTGCGTGAGATGGAGCGTTACGCGCTCACCCAGGCCTACAACGTGCCGATCCTGTGGTGGCAGCGGATCATCGTCAATCACAAGAAGATCAAGGGCTGGCACATGACGCCCAGCCACTATCTCTGGCAGGACCTGATGGACGTCTGGCTCGACCAGTAGGTCATTACGCGGCGTCGGCGGCGCGATCGGCGCCGCCGACATCGCTCGCAAGATCGAACCGATCCACAGCACTGCGTGCGCCATGTTCTGGTTCCTGGTCCGCCGGCTGCTTTTGGTCATCCCGACGCTCGTCGGGGTGGCCATTGCCGTCTTCTTCCTCATCCGCGTGATGCCTGGAGACGTGGTGCTGGTGAAGCTCAGGGCCGATGGTGCCGCCGTGTCGGAGGAGGTGATCCAGGCCGAGCGCAAGCGCCTGGGCCTCGACAAGCCGCTCTACGCACAGTTTGCCGACTACATGGTTGGCCTCATCCGCCTCGATCTCGGCAAGTCGCTTTGGACAGGCGACTCGGTCGCCAAGGAGATCGCGATCCGCATTCCGGTTTCCTTCCAGGTCGCCCTGATGGCGACCATCATTGCCATCCTCATCGCCATTCCGCTCGGCACCGTCTCGGCACTTTACCGTGACACCTGGATCGACCACAGCGTGCGAGTCCTGGCCGTGTCGGGCCTCGCCATACCCTCGTTCTGGCTCGGCATGCTGATCATTCTGGCGCTGTTGTCGATGTTCAACTGGCTGCCGAAGATCGGCTACGTCTCGATCTTCGAGGACCCGGTCGCCAATCTCTCGGCGCTCGTGTGGCCGGCCGTCTCCGTCGGCTACCGCTATGCCGCCGTCGCCACCCGCATGATGCGTTCCGCGCTCCTCGAGGTGATGCGCGAGGATTACATCCGCACCGCGCGCGCCAAGGGTGTTTGGACGCGCCTCATCATGCGCCGCCACGCCTTGCGCAATGCGCTGCTGCCCGTCGTCACGGTGATCGGGCTGGAGTTCGCGTTCCTGATCGGCGGGCTGGTCGTCACCGAGCAGGTCTTCAACATCAATGGCATCGGCAAGCTTTTCGTCGATGCGACCGCGCGCGGCGACTTCAACCTGATCCAGGGCCTGGTGCTGTTCATCGCCACCGTCTTCATCGCCGTCAACCTGTTCGTCGACCTCCTCTATGCGTGGCTCGATCCGCGCATCCGCCTGAGCTGAGGGGCAAATCCCATGGCCACCGTCGCCGCCACACCCGATGTCGAGACGCTTCCCAAGCGCCCCAACGCGCTGTGGCAGTTCGTCAAGAGCGAGCCGCTGGGGATGGCCGGCTTCCTGATCATCCTCGTCTACGTCGTGTGCGCCGTGGGCGCCAGGTGGATCGCGCCCTACCATCCCGAGGAGATCGACTTCGCCGCCATGCTGTCGAAGCCCGGCGAGGCGCACTGGTTCGGCACCGACCAGTACGGCCGTGACGTGTTCAGCCGCATCGTCTACGGCGCGCGCACCGCACTCGCGGTCGGCATCCTCTCCGCGATCTCCGGCTGCACGCTGGGCGCCGTGCTTGGCGCCGCTTCGGGCTATTTCGGCGGGCGCATCGATACCGCGCTCCAGCGCGTCGTCGACATCATGCTGTCGTTTCCCATCATCGTGCTGGCCATGGTGGTGGTGGCCGTGCTCGGCAAGCAGAATGTGCTGGGGGTAGACGTCAATCTGATCGCCGCCATATCGTTGCCCATGATCCCGAAAATGGCGCGTGTGGCGCGCTCCTCAACCCTCTCCATCGTGGCGATGCCGTTCATCGACGCGGCACGCGCGGCGGGCTTCTCCCACACCCGCATCATCCTGCGCCACATCCTGCCCAACATCATCGCCCCCTATCTGATCATGGTGACGGCTTTCATCGCCCAGGCGATCCTCCTGGAGGCGAGCCTGTCGTTCCTGGGACTGGGAGTGACGGAGCCGACGGCGGCTTGGGGCCTGATGCTGTCGGGAACCTCCGCCGACTTCTACCAGACGGCGCCGTGGATGATCCTGTTCCCCGGCATCGCCATCACGCTTGCCGTGTTCGCCTTCAACCTGTTCGGCGATTCACTGCGCGACTGGCTCGACCCGAAACTGAAGAGCTGACGCGTGTCCTCTCCGCGCTTCGCCGACCTCTCCCGTCGCTCGTCAGCGTGGGGAGAGGGCTAGGGTGAGGGGCGGCACAAGCGGCGACATTGGTTGGAGCCGCCCTCACCTCATGCCGAGGCATGGCTCCGCCATGACCCTCTCCCCGCAAGAACGGGGAGAGGGAGCACAGCTACACCTCCAGCGCCTTCCTGACCTCGAACACCTCCATGATGCGCGCGCCCTTGTGCGGGCCGTCGCACACGAACTGCCAGCGGCCCTCCGAGTAGGTGTCGCACAGCTTCACGCCCTTGATCAGCACCCAGTGGCCTTCCTTGCCCTTGTGGACGGCCACGATGTAGTGCACCCAGGCGTTGCGAGGCTTTTGCATCCAGGTCCACAGCGAGGGCCGCTCCTTGCGCGAGCGGCTCATGAAGCTCTCCTTGAGTTCCATGCTGTAGCCGAAGTGGGCGAGCGCGGCCGCCACCTCCTCGGCATAGGTGCCCTTGACGACGGGTTTGCGCTGGGGGGCGACGTTGCGGAAGGCACGGATCTCGTCCTCCACCTTGCTCACGGAATAGCCGGTGATGGCGGAAAGCACGATGGGCCCGCAGAAGGCCACGCGGCCGGTGTCGTTGTTGGCCTCGTGCAGGCTGGAGGCAAGGCGTGCGGGCGCTTCATCGAGCGCGGGGGGCATTGCGGAGTTCCTCGGGTGCGGGGGCAATTTGGTTAATCGAATCTTTCCACGAGATCCTTAACGAAAGGTTTCCGACCGTCCGGAAAGCGGTCTGCTGCAGGCCCGCAAATTTGCGTTCCCAGGGCCGATTGCGAGCGAAGGGCTTTCATTCCCTGCTGAGGTTGAAGACGGCCCGGCGAAGCGCCCTGGGGCGCCGGCGCCATCTCCTCGGGCATGCCTCGAGAGCGCGCTCGCTCGTCGCTGACATTGGCGCTACAGCACGTGTTAAGGTTACCCGCGGCCAAACTGCGCGAGGCGACATGAGCGAGACAGACAAGAGCCAAGACGAACGCGGCTTCCTGCGCGGCCTGCAGAGCTACGGCGACCGCGATTTCTCCATCTACATGCGCCGCGCCTTCGCCAGGTCGATGGGCTACTCGGGCGACGAGCTGGCCCGCCCCGTGATCGGCATCGCCTTCACCCACTCGCGTTTCAATCCCTGCCACCGCCACTTCCCCGAGCTGCTCGACGCGGTGAAGCGCGGCATCGCCGCCGCCGGGGGCCTGGCACTCGAGTTCCCTACCATCTCGCTGCACGAGTTCACGCTGGCCCCCAATTCCATGAAGTTCCGCAACCTCATGGCCATGGATACGGAGGAGATGATCCGCGCCCAGCCCATGGATGCGGTGGTGCTGATGGGCGGCTGCGACAAGACCGTGCCGGCGCAGCTGATGGGCGCGGCCAGCGCCGGCAAGCCCGCCATACAACTCATCGGCGGGCCGCAGATGACCTCGCGTTACAAAGACGACCGCGTAGGCGCCTGCACCGACTGCCGCAAATTCTGGACCCAGTTCCGAGCCGGTAAGCTCGACAAGACCGAGATCGAGGCGGTCGAAAGCCGGCTCGTCACCACGGCCGGCACCTGCGCGGTGATGGGCACGGCCAGCACCATGGCCGCCATCGCCGAGGCGCTGGGCATGACGCTGCCAGGCACTGCCGCCATTCCCGCCGTGCATGCCGACAGGCTGCGTGCGGCCGAAGCGACCGGCGTGCGCGCGGTCGCACTCGCGCGATCCGATTTGACGCCCGACAAGATCATCACTGCAGGAGCCGTCGACAACGCCGTGCGCGTGCTGCTGGCGCTCGGCGGCTCCACCAATGGCGTGATCCATCTCGCCGCCATTGCCGGCCGCCTCGGAATCAAGCTCGATCTCGAGCGCCTCAATGCGCTGTCCGACACCACGCCCGTGCTGGCCGCCGTGAAGCCGGTCGGCGACGAGTTCTACATGGAGGATTTCTTCGCCGCCGGCGGCATCGGCGCGGTGCTGCGCGAGCTGAAACCGCTGCTCGATCTCGATTGCCTCACGGTCACCGGCGAGACCCTGCGCGAGCGGCTGGCTGCGGAGGCAGGCGACTATGTCGATCGGCGCGTCATCAAGTCGGCCGCGGAACCGCTGGAGCCGCACGGCGGCCTCGTCGCACTGTTCGGCTCGCTGGCGCCCGACGGGGCCATCATCAAGCGCTCTGCCGCCACGCCGGCACTGTTCGAAAAGACCGGCCGTGCCGTCGTGTTCTCCTCGCTCGACGACTTGGGAGCGCGCATCGACGACCCGAAGCTCGACGTCACGGCCGATGATTTCCTCATCCTGCAGAACGCCGGCCCGCGCAGCGTTGCTGCCATGCCGGAAGCGGGCTTCCTGCCGATCCCTAAGAAGCTTCTGGAAGCCGGTGTGAAGGACATGGTGCGGATGTCCGACGCGCGCATGTCGGGCACCGCCTACGGCACGATCATCCTCCACATTGCGCCGGAGGCGGCCGTCGGCGGACCGCTGGCGCTGGTGCGCACGGGCGATCGGATTCGCCTGAGCGTCAAGGAGCGCAAGATCGATCTCTTGGTGGACGAGGCGGAGCTAGCCAAGCGACGCAAGGAGGTAACGCAAGGCGACCGGGCGCCCTTGCGCGGGTACGACAAGCTGTTCCGCGAGAGCGTGCTGCAAGCCCCCGACGGCTGCGACTTCGGTTTCCTGCGGCGGTAGACGGGGTCAGACCCGCAGGGTCTGACCCCGAGCATCCGCCCCGCCGCCCTCACCGCCGCTCCGCCATGAGCGGCCCGATGGCCAGCACGGTCACGCGCCGGTTGAGCGGCTCGGGGTCCAGCGTGTTGATCTTCAGATACTGCTCGCCGTAGCCTTGGGTGACGAGGTTCTCCTCCGGCACGCCGAAGTTGTCCGACAGGATCTGGGCGACAGCCGTAGCACGCCGGTCGGAGAGGCTGAGGTTGTCGACGTCGGAGCCAACCGCATCGGTGTGGCCCTCGATGAGGAACACTTCGTCTGGATCGCGCTCCAGAACTCTCAGCAGCAGCGCGCGCCAGGCGCTCGAGCTTGTTGTACTGGTCCGGCGGCACCTCCCATTGGCCGAAGTCGAAGCTGATGGTGTCGAGATCGACGCGCCGCATGTGCGCACGCAGCTCGTAGTTGTCGCGAATCTCCTCCAGCGAGTAGGCGCGATCGAGCGGCTCTATGGGCGATGCCGTCAGTGCCTCCTCGAGATCGTCGTCCGACGCCCGGTCGTAATCGACGATGTATCGCTCGCGCGGGATCCTCACGCGCGGGGGCGGCAGGTTGAGCGCAATGATCCCGAGGCCGACACCAACTCCCACGCCGATGGCGAGGTTGCGATAGAAGCGGCGGTTGTCGATGAGGTTGCGCTCGCGACCGTCACGTCCCCGGCGGTAGCGCCGCAGCAGACGGCCATTAGCGTCAACCTCCGTGACGACGCGCACGCCGTCCCGTCGCACGTAGAAGGTCTCCGTGTTGCCGTTGGGGCGGCGCTCCGTCTGGGCGCCTGGCCGAAGGCGGAAGCGCTCCGTCTCGTCGTGGCGGATGACGGCTTGATTGTCCTGCTTGATGATGACGCGGTTGCCGGGCTCCTGAATGATCTTCTTCTTCCCGCCGTCCTCGACTTTCTCGAGCCGTCCTTTCTGCACATCGTCGAAACGCTGCGGCGTGGGCCCTTGGGGTCCGAGCGGAGCTCGCTGCGGTACTGGCGTGACCGTGGCCGGACCGCTGGGACCCGGCAGCTGCCTGCCCGCAGGGGGCAGCTGCTGCTGCAGCGGCAGCTGGCGCAGGCCCGGACCCGGGCCTGGACCCGGACCAGGCGAGGGCTGCGGCGCTATGCCCTGTTGGGAAGGCACCGGCCCCTTGTCAGGCGAGGGCCCTTTGTCACCCGGAGGCAGGCGCTTGAACCTTTCCCTCTTCTCATCGGGAACTGCGGAATCGCTAGGCCGGGGGCCGGGCGACAGCTGCCTCCCGCCCGGCGGCGGTACCTGCTGGAATTGCGGGCTCAGCGACTTCTTCTCGGGCGGAGGCAGAGTTTCTTCTCCGGCGGAGGCAGAGGCTTCTCGAGCGGCGCCCTGGGAGGCGGCGGGGTGGCGGCATCCTTGGAGGCGGAGGCGGGGGTGCCTTCGGGGGCGGAGGCGGCTGCGGCTTGGGCGGAGGAGGCCTGGGCTTTTCTTTCTCCCTCTTCTCCTTCTCCTTCTTCTTCTTTTCCTCCTCGGACAGCGGCTGCTTGCTTGGGCGGCTTGGATCAGCCCGAGGCGATCGGCAACGACGACGCCCGTAGCCGTGCCGAGGGCGACCGCGAGCAGGGCTCCGAGGCTGCCCTGACGACTGATAGTCATGTGAGCCAACTCCATCCGCGTGCAGCGGATTCTTTTTGCGATCCGCCCGGTTTGCTCAACGAAGTCTTCGCACTTTGCGGCAGCAGCGAGGCAGGAAATGCTCTATCCTGGGGTTCTGCCATGGTGCAATGCATCACAGGGGCGAGAATGGACAGCGTGGAAATCCTCGAAGTGGCACCGCGCGATGGCTTCCAGGCGGTCAAGGCGTTCATCCCGACCGAGACCAAGATCGCCATCATCGAGGAATTGGCCGCGTGCGGCTTCAAACGCCTCGAGATCGGCTCCTTCGTCAGCCCCAAGGCGGTGCCGCAGATGGCGGACACGCCCGACATCCTCAAGCGCGCGCGCCTGCCGAAGAGCCTGCGCGTGATGGCGCTGGTGCCCAATGCCAGGGGCCTGCATCTGGCGCTCGACGCCGGCATCAAGGAGGTCAGCTGGGTGATCTCGGTGTCCGAGAGCCATAACCGCTCGAACGTGAAGCGCGGGGTCGCTGACAGCTTCCGGGACTTCGCGGCGGCCTGGGACGGCCTCGGCCGCGACAGGCCGAAGTTGCGTCTCGGCCTCTCGACCTGCTTTGACTGCCCGTGGGAAGGCCGGGTGCCGGAAGACGACGTCGTGCGCGCGGTGGAGCGCGCGATCGCCGCCGCGCCGGACGTCGAGATCGGCATCTGCGATACCACCGGCCGCGCCGCGCCCAACCATGTGGGCTCACTGCTCGGGCGCCTGGTGCCGCGCTACGCCAGCGACCGCGTCACGTTCGCCTACCATGGCCACGACACTTACGGCCTCGGCGTCGCCAACGCCATCGAGGCGTACCGCCAGGGCGTGCGCGTGATCGACGGTGCGGCCGGCGGACTTGGGGGCTGCCCGTTCGCCCCGGGCGCCGCAGGCAACACGGCGAGCGAGGACCTCGTGTTTGCCTTCGAGCACATGGGCGTCACGACGGGTATCGACTTCGAGCGGTTGCTTTCCGCCGCAGAGCGCGTAGCCGGCGTCGCACCGGATCAGGCGGGCGGCAAGCTCAGGACCGTGCCGCGCAGCCGCGCTCTGTCAGGCTTCGGTCACGCGACGCAGGGCCTGCCCGCTTGAGCGTCCCGGCTTCAATCAGCGGCAAATCAGCGTTGGGCCTCAGCCCGGTTCGCCCGGACGCGGCTTGCGCCTGATGCTTGGCGCCTGTGCCGGTGTCAGCGGGTTGATCACCTGCGTGCGCTTCGCGGCGACGATCCGAGGCGCCGACAGAAACTTGACGCCGACATCGGGTCCAGAGCGCCACACCACCTGGCAGTTCGCTTCCAGGCCATCGAGCTGGATCAGCAGCTCGAACGTATCGGGCGCGGTGACCGAGCCTCCGACCCGCAGGCGCGCACCAGTCGCGGAAATGTCCCGCACGGTGCAGGAGATCGTCACGTGGCGGTCGTTGTAGGCGATGACCCCCGATTTGAGCATGCGCCGCCGCGGCGCAACCCGGGCCTCGCCCTCTGCCTTCGGGGCGAGCGCGTTGTTGCCCACCGTGTGCAGGTGGACGACAGTGCCGGTGCTTTGTGCCAGGGCGGCCAACGTAGGTACTCCTGTCCCAGCGTCGATCGTGGATCAGGCAAGTAACCAAGTGCTCAAAGTGTGCTCTCTGCACGCGTCAACTCGTGCACGGTGGTTAATGGCCGGTTGCTCCGCGTTTCACCACGTCCCAAGAGCGTGCACGGGCTCTGCGGTGGCAGAAACGATCCGTACTAGGTATCGAGCCGGTCCACGTCGAGCCGGTGGACGATGCCCTGCGTCTGGCTGTTGAGCGCCGGATAGCGTTTGAGGACCAGTGGATCGTGACCCGGCACCACGCGGCGCGACGAGCCCGCCAGCGCCTTCAGCCGCACATAGCCGTCCAGCACATCGCCAATGTCGATGGTGATGGGGAACACCTTGCCCATCTCGAAATTCTCGTAGAAGTGCGAGCTGTCCGAGGCGAGCACCACGGGGCCGGTGGCCGTAGCAACGCGAACGCACTGCAGGCCCCGGCTGTGGCCGCCGATCTTGTGCACCGTGATGCCGGGCGCGATCTCGGCGTCGCCCTCATGGAAGACCACGCGGCCGGAATAGACGTTCTTCACCATCTCGCACACGTGGTCGGCCGTGAAGGGATAGCGCAGGTGGGCGTGGCACATGCAAGGGCCGGTCGCGTAGGCCATCTCTGCAGCCTGCAGATGGAAGCGCGCCTTGGGGAAGGCGCTAAGCGTCCCAGCGTGGTCGTAGTGCAGGTGGGTCACTACAACCTGGTCGACACCGGCCGCCGCCACACCGATCTGCTCCAGCGCGGCCGCCGGAGCCCGGTCCACCTTGCGCCCGCGCTTGGCGCCCTCGGCCGCGTCGAAGCCCGTGTCGACCACGATGGCCCGGTTGGCGTTGCGCACGACCCATACGAAGTAGTCGATGGGATGGGGAGCATCGTGGTCGTCGGCCCCGATGAAGCTCTCGTAACGTCGGCGCTGGGCGAACTCGCCATACTTGAGGGCCAGGATCTCGTAGGTTTCGCTGCTCATTGGGCGTGCTCCTGCAACTGAACGGCGCAGCTACAATGCGCACGAAACCCGGTCCTGTCAGCATAGTCCGCGCTACCAGCACCGCGGATTTTAGTTCGGGCCCGTTCCTTGCAAGGAGGCTTGCGAGGAGCTGCAAGCAGGTGCGGGGAGCTCTGCAAGAGGGCCCTTGGGCGGGAAGCAGTGCCCTGGGTCGTCAATCTGTTGCAATTCCACGTCAGCTTGGCTCTTGTGTCGCGTATGCCCATCTAAGCCATGGTTGCGGTTCGATTGATGCCCACTCGCATGAACGTCTCCTTCCTGCAGGAGCTGCTCAACTCCATTGCCGAGCAGGGCCGGCACCTGTTGCCGCGCTCGCTCGGGGGAGCCGGCCGCGAGGACGGCATCGAGGAGCTTGCCACAGCGTTGGTCTCGAGCCGCGGCGAGGCGTCGGGCGTGGCCATTGCGGGCGAGATCCTGCGCCGCTACCGGGAGCTTGCGCCGGGTGAGCGCCTGGGCTTCCTAAGGTTTCTGGCCCGCACGATGCAGCCCGATGCAGCCGAGGTGACGCGGGCCGCCAAGGCGTACCTGTCCAGCCCGGCCACCACCACGATCACCGCGCTCCAGCGCGCCGTCGAAAGCCCCCGACAGGAATTCTTCCGCCGCTTGAACCTGGCACCCGGTGCCACGGCTGAAATCGTCGCCATGCGCCGCGACCTGATCGCGGCGGGAGACCCGTCGCTGGCTCTCTTCGACGCCGACCTGCGGCACCTGCTGTCGTCCTGGTTCAATCGCGGCTTCCTCGTCCTGCGCCGCATCGACTGGCAGACGCCGGCAACCATTCTCGACAAGATCATCGCCTACGAGGCGGTCCACGAGATCCAGGGCTGGGACGACCTGCGCCGCCGCCTCGACCCGGCCGACCGGCGCTGCTTCGCCTTCTTCCACCCTTCGCTGATCGATGAGCCGCTGATCTTTGTCGAGGTGGCGCTGATGAGCGACATCCCCGAGACGATCGAGTCCGTGCTGCAGGAGGCGCACAAGAACGGCGAGCTGGCGCACAAGCCAAGCACTGCCGTGTTCTATTCGATCTCCAACTGCCAGGAAGGCCTGCGCGGTATCTCGTTCGGCAATTTCCTGATCAAGCAGGTGGTCGAGGACTTGGTGAAGGAGCAGCCCAGTCTGAAGACGTTTGTCACCCTCTCGCCAGTGCCGAATTTCACGGAATGGCTTGCCGCTCAACTTGCGGATCCGAGCGCCGCCCTGGTGTCCCCTACAGAGCGCAAGCGCCTCGAGGTGCTGGACGATCCAGGCTGGGTCCACAGCGAGCAGGTGGCCGAGGCGCTGAAGCCTACCCTGCTCAGGCTAGCCGCCCACTATTTCCTGGTTGCCAAAGCAGGCGACGGGCGCCCGCTCGATCCTGTCGCCCGCTTCCACCTTGGCAACGGCGCCCGCCTCGACCGCATCGACTGGCTTGGGGATACCTCTCCCAAGGGTCTCGCTGAGGCGCACGGGCTCATGGTGAACTATCGCTACGACATCAAGGACATCGAGAGGAACCACGAGGCCTATGCCAACGAGGGCACGGTTGCGGCCTCGCGCCAGGTGCACGGGATCCTGAAAAAGGCCGATCGCAGCAGGCCCGAGGGCCGCAAGCTGCTGCAGATCGCCGGACTGCGGACCGCGCGCGCCGACGCGGACCAGGACGCCGACAAGTAGGGAACTGCCGGGGCCGCCTCGGTATTCATCCTACGGCTTTCTGCCTTGTCTGGCTGATCGCTTCGTGCGCTAAATATGCTGGAGAGCCAAGACCTTGACGTGCCTGGGCGCGCGACCTGCAACTCTTCGAGGACGGCCGCCATGCGATACGGCGAAGGAGACCGGGAAAGCGAATACGTAGAGGATCGCCGCTCCGAAGGTGGCGGCGGCATGTTTCGGCGCGGCGGCGGCATGCCTATTCCTATCCCAATGGGGGGCGGAGGTCTGAGCATCGGCTCGCTCGTTCTGATCGGCATCGTCTGCCTGCTCCTCGGCATCAATCCGCTGACGCTGCTCAGCGGCGGCGGCCTCGAGCTTCCCAACTTGCCGAGACCGGAGCGCCAGGGCGGGCCGCAGGACGTGCCGGGCCTGCCTGGCCAGCGCGGCGTCGAGGACAGCAACGACGAGAAGGCGCGCTTCGTTCGCCGCGTGCTGGCAGACACGGAAGACGTGTGGGACCAGATCTTCAAAGGTGCCGGCCGTCAGTACAGGAAGCCGACGCTGGTGCTGTTCCGGGGCGCCACACGCACAGCCTGCGGCACGGGACAATCGGCCATGGGGCCGTTCTATTGTCCGCTCGACCAGAAGGTCTACATCGACTTGTCCTTCTACGATGACTTGAAGCGACGTTTCCACGCGCCCGGCGATTTCGCGCAGGCCTACGTGATCGCGCACGAGATCGGCCATCACGTGCAGGCGTTGCTGGGCATCGCGGACAAGGTGCAGGCATTGAAGCAACGCTCGGATGAGCGTCAGGCCAACGCTCTGCAGGTGCGCATGGAGCTGCAGGCGGACTGCTTCGCCGGCGTGTGGGCGTCTCTCAACCACCAGATGAAGAAGCGGCTGCAGCCCGGCGACATCGAGAGTGGTCTGACCGCGGCCGCCGCCATCGGCGACGACCGCCTGCAAAAACAGACGCAAGGTTACGCTGTCCCGGAGTCCTTCACCCACGGCAGTTCCGAGCAGCGCGTGCGCTGGTTCAAGCGCGGCTGGGAAACGGGAATGACTCAGGCCTGCGATACGTTCAAGGCCAGGGACCTTTGAGGCGCCGCATGGCTACAACGGCTGGCCGATGTAGCTCGTGGTGAAGCAGGCATTGCGGCCAACGCCCATGTCCGTGCAGATGCGATCGGCTTCGGTTTTGGTCGGCAGCGGGCCGGCCAGCAGGCGGTACGAGCCACCCTCCGTACGCGGGGGCACGACGCGCGGTTGCAGCGCGGCGAGCGCGGTGTGACGCTCGACGAGCTGATCCCAGCTCTTCCTCAATCCCGGCAGCGACGGGCTGGAAGCGAGCTGCACGGCGAAGATGGCCTGCGGGGCAGTCGTCGTCACGATGGCCTCGCCAAACGTGATCGGCTCAGGCGGCGCGATGCTTCCGGTCTCGAGCCGCACCGGCGATGCCTCGACCATGCGCACCGTCTCGCTCGGCGACACCGTGGCGACGCGCGCGATCGCCCGGGGTTCGGGCGCCTTTTGCGAGCCCTTCTCCGCAGTCTTGTCGACCGGCTTGCCTTTCGCAGTCGGCGCAGGCGGCGCTTGGGAAGCATCGGCAGTGGTCAGGCGTTCCTCGATGGCGCTCACCCGCGACTGTATCGACCTTTCCCTGGCCCCGTGCTCGGCCATGGTCTCCTTCAGTTGGCCGACGTCATTCTGGAGGTCGTTCATGCGGCTGCGTACGGCGCCGATCTCGGGCCGCAGCCTGCCGACGTCGTCCTGTATTCTCGCAAGGGCACGGATGCTCTGGCTGGGCTCGGGATCGGCGATCTGTGGCCGCGCCGGACCAGCGGGCGGCTGGAGCGCGAGCGTCGCCAGATAGCCGAGCGCGCCAACGGCCACTATGGCCCAGGTCAGTAGATAGACCTTGATGAACCGCTGGGAGCGGGTGGATTGACCGATTTGCGCCGCCATGACCGAACGCTTCCTCGTGCTATTTTGAACCAGGGGTTGCGCGCACGCACGACGGGAAGCGCAAGGACGAATCGACAGTTACGGTCTCAAACAGGGGCCTGCCGGGTCAACGTGACGAACTTGGGGCATCGATGCTGGTTGTGGACGTGTGCCCCTGGTGCAATAGCGTGTTGCCCGTGGGACTGGAACCAGGCGTCAGAGGACGATCGATGGTCAAGCCGAAAGTCCTGTTGTTCGATCTAGGCGGCGTCCTGGTCGAGTTCGTCGGACTGCAGGAAGCACCGAAGCTGCTGCCGCATCCCATGGACTTAGGTGCGATTCGACAGAAATGGATGGCTTCACCGGCACTTGAGCGGTTCGAAGCCGGCCGCTGCTCCGGAGCCGAGTTCGCAAGGAGCTTTGTTGCCGAATGGGGCCTCGATGTCGCTCCGGACGACTTTCTGGCCATATTCGACGGTTGGGTCAGACGCCCGTTTCCAGGCACCTTCGAGCTTTTGTCCTCGTTGCGCGGGCGGTACGTGTTGGCTTGCCTCAGCAACACGAACGCGGTTCACTGGCAACGCGTGCTCGATGGATTCGGCTTCCGGCACGCCCTCGACCGGCAGTTCGCGTCCCACGAGCTTGGCATGGTAAAGCCGTGGCCGGAAATCTATGCGCACGTTGCCGATGCGCTGGACTGCCGTCCCCAGGAGATTGCCTTTTTTGACGACGGTCAGGAGAACGTGAATGGCGCCAGGCAAGCCGGCTTCTCGGCCCATCTGGTTTCGGGCCATGCCGGGCTGCGAGAAACGCTTCTGCAGCTTGGCCTTGTCGATACCGACCTGTGAGGCGCGCAAGTTGCGTGGCAGCCGCGATCATGCGGTGCTCGCCTGGATCGAAGTAACTGCAACATGAACAACCCGATGGCCGATAGCCCCCTCCTCATCGTCATCCTTGCCGCCGGCAAGGGCGTGCGCATGCGCTCCGTGCGGCCAAAGGTGCTGCACCCGATCGGTGGCCGGTCGATGCTTGCCCATGCTCTGGATGTGGCTCGGTCGGCAGGTGCCGGCCGGCTGGCTCTGGTGGTGGGACCGGGGGCGGAAGAGGTGCGGGCCGAAGCCAAGCGCTTGGCGCCGGACATCGAAATCTTCGAGCAACCCGTCCAAGCCGGCACGGCGAACGCGGTTCTCGCGGCGCGCGCGGCTCTCGAGAGCCACGAGGGACCCGTGCTGGTCCTGTTTGCAGACACGCCTCTGGTCGAGCCGGCAACCCTGCGCAAGCTGGTGGCGGCGCTCGATGCCGGTGCGCACGCAGCCGTGCTCGCCTTCGAGGCGGCGGATCCCACCGGCTACGGGCGGCTCATTGTGGACTCCGCGGGCCAGGTAACAGCGATTCGGGAGCACAAGGACGCCACAGACGCGGAGCGCCTGATCGGCCTGTGTGCTGCCGGCGCGCTCGCCTTCCGTGTTCCCGCGGTCGCCAACCTCTTTTCCCGCATCGGCAACGCCAACACCAAGGGCGAGTACTACCTCACCGATGCCATTGCGATCGCGGCCAGCGACGGTCTGGTCGCGAAACCCGTCATGTGCACGGCCGAGGAGGCGATGGGCGTGAATTCGCGGGAGCAGCTGGCCGCGGCCGAGGCCGTGTTCCAGCGCCGCGCCAGGTCTCGCGTCATGGAGGAGGGCGCAACCCTGATAGCGCCCGAAACCGTCTGGCTCAGTTTCGACACCGCGATCGGCAGTGATGTTATCATCGAACCGAACGTGTTCTTCGGCCCGGGCGTGACGGTTGAGGACGGCGCGCACGTCATGGCCAACTGCCACATGGTGGGCACGCGCATCCGCAGGGGTGCGCGCGTCGGGCCGTTCGCCCGCTTCCGGCCCGGAGCGGACATCGGCCCCGGCGCGCGGGTCGGCAATTTCGTCGAGGTGAAGAACGCGACGCTGGAGGCCGGCGCCAAGGCCAACCATCTCTCCTACGTCGGCGATGGGCGGGTCGGCGAAGGGGCCAACATCGGCGCCGGCACCATCTTCTGCAACTACGACGGTTTCAACAAGCACTTCACCGACGTGGGCAACGGCGCGTTCGTGGGCTCCAACACGTCGCTGGTGGCACCCGTGAAGCTCGGCGAGGGCGCCTATATCGGCTCAGGTAGCGTCATCACGAAAGATGTTGCGCCCGGCGCGCTGGCGCTCGAGCGCTGCCCCCAGGAAGAGCGCCCGGGCTGGGCAACCAAGTTTAGGCTTCTGATGCAAAAGCGCAAGAAATCGGCCTAGAATGTGCAAGAAAGATCAGGAAACAGAGTGTGAATTGAACGCCTGGCGTGGCTTACACTAGTAAACGCAGGCATGCCCGTGTTGCCGGGCTAGCAACAACAGGGACTAACGAGCATGTGTGGCATCGTCGGCATTCTGGGGACCAGGCCGGTGGCCGGTGACCTGGTCGACGCCCTCCGCCGGCTGGAGTATCGCGGCTACGACTCGGCCGGCATTGCCACCGTCGAGAACGGCCATCTCGATCGCCGCCGCGCGGAAGGCAAGCTCAAGAACCTGGAGCTCAGGCTCTCCAACCAACCCCTGCAGGGGCGCGCCGGCATCGGTCACACCCGCTGGGCAACTCATGGCAAACCGGTCGAGCGCAATGCCCACCCGCACATGAACGAGCGCGCCGCGGTTGTCCACAACGGCATCATCGAGAATTTCCAGGAGCTGCGCGACGAGCTTACCCAGAAGGGGCACAGCTTCCAGACCGAGACCGACACCGAGACGGTGCTGCACCTCGTCAGCGACTACCTGGATCAGGGTTTGACGCCGGTCGAGGCGGCCAAGGCCGCACTGCAGCGGCTGCGCGGGGCATTCGCGCTGGCCATCATCTTCGCCGGCCAGGACAACTTGATGATCGGCGCCCGCCAGGGTCCGCCCCTGGCGATCGGGCATGGTCAAGGCGAGATGTACCTTGGCTCCGACGCGATTGCACTGGCACCCTTCACCGACACGATCACCTATCTGGAGGATGGCGACTGGGCGGTGCTGAGCCGCGAGAAGGCGGAGATCTTCAATCTCGACGGTCGCAAGGTCGAACGTCCGGCCATCAAGTCGGTGGCCACCTCGCTGCTGGTCGACAAGGGCAATTTCCGCCACTTCATGGCCAAGGAGATCCATGAGCAGCCCGATGTCATCAGCCACACGCTCGCCCACTACATCGACTTCAGCAAGGGCTGCGTGAGCCTGCCCGACCTCGGCGTCGACCCGGCAACAATCGACCGCATTTCCATCTCGGCCTGCGGAACGGCGTATTTTGCGGGGCTGGTCGGCAAATACTGGCTGGAGCGCTACGCGCGCGTTCCCGTAGAAATCGACGTCGCCTCGGAGTTCCGCTATCGGGAGCCGCCGCTGGCGCCGGGTGGGCTCGCCGTCTTCGTTTCGCAATCGGGCGAGACGGCCGACACGCTGGCGACGCTGCGCTACTGCAAGTCCCAGGGCCAGCGGATCGCCGCCATCGTCAATGTGCACACCTCCACGATCGCGCGCGAAGCCGACGTCGTGCTGCCGACGCTTGCGGGCCCCGAGATCGGCGTGGCTTCCACCAAGGCGCTCACCTGTCAGCTCAGCGTGCTGGCGTGCCTGGCCATCGGGCTCGGCCGCGCGCGCGGCATCATCAGCGAAGCCAAGGAAAAGGAGCTGGTGCGGGCGCTGGGCGAAGTGCCCCGCCACATCTCCACCATCTTGCGCAGCGAGGCCCGCTACGAGAAGCTCGCCCACTCCCTGTCACACGCACAGGACGTGCTCTACCTGGGCCGCGGCGTCAGCTACCCGATCGCGCTCGAAGGCGCACTGAAGCTCAAGGAAATCTCCTATATCCACGCGGAAGGCTACGCGGCCGGCGAGCTCAAGCACGGGCCCATCGCGCTCATCGACGAGAAGGTGCCGGTGATCGTCGTGGCGCCCGAGGACGACCTGTTCGACAAGACGGTGTCGAACATGCAGGAGGTCGCCGCTCGGGGCGGCAGGATCGTGCTGGTATCAAATGCAAGCCCGGAGCGGGCCGGTTGCAAGCTCGATGCGCATCTGCCCGTGCCGACGGCCCATCCCTTTATCAACGCGCTTCTTTACACTGTGCCGGTGCAGCTGCTCGCCTACCATACGGCGGTGTTCATGGGCACTGATGTCGATCAGCCACGCAACCTTGCCAAGTCGGTCACTGTGGAATAGTGGGACGAAATCGGGTGGGAATTGCCAGAAACCACGGAAATGACGTAGTTTCGGCGAAAGAGGGTGCTTCGCGTACGTAGACGGAACGGGGATCGAAGCATGGCTCGCGACTGGCGCAAGGTCGCTTTGGCGGTGTTTGCCGCCGCAGCGCTTGGCGCCGTTTGCACGCTCGAAGCCCACGCCCAGGCGACCAAGCCCGGGGCGAAGAGCGCCAAGTCGCCCGACGCGGAAGCAGAGTCGGACGGCGCAGAGGAGACACAAGCCAAGGAAGCAAAAGCCCCCGCCAAGAAAAAGAAACAAGATCCCGTCGAGGCCCAGCGCGTTATCGAGGGGGCGACGAAGCTGCTGCAGGCGGGCAAGGCCGACCAGGCTGCGCAGTCGTTGAGTGCAGTTCTCTCTGGCGGCAATCTGCCCCCCGGCATCATGGCGAGGGCTCTCTATGCGCGCGGCATCGCCCATCGTCAGCAAGGCAAGCCGGCACAGGCCATCTCGGACCTCACCAGTGCGCTGTGGTTGAAGGGCGGGCTGCCAGAGGCTGAGCGGGCAGATGCCCTCAAGCAGCGGGTGGCAGCCTATCGGGATGCCGGGCTGTCGGAGAGCGGCGAAGTCGTCGCAGCCACCCCAGCCGCCGGTCCGGCTGCGAAGGAGCGGACGGCCTCGTCGGCGAAGAGCACCGCGACCACCGCGCAGGAAACGGCCCAGGGCAGCCAGACAGGCGGAAACTGGTTCAGCAATCTGTTCAACCCTCAGCCCGCGGCACCGCCACCGCCCAAGGCTTCGCCACAGGAAACGGCCTCCATCCAAAAGGCCGAGCCTCCGGCGGCTGCTCCTCCGCCCCGCGCCCCTGCCGCCCCGCGTGTCGGCAGCGCCTGGGCCAGCACGACGCAAGTCAAGGAGGACCGTGAGCCGCCTGCTGCACGGACGGTGGCCGCGGCGCCAGAGAGGTATGAGGGGCGGTTCCGGGTTCAGCTGGGGGCGGTGCGTACGCCAGAGGAGGCGCGAGCGCTGGCGGCCAAAGCCAAGCGTGAGCACGGCGCTGCTCTGGCCTCGCGCGAGCCCGAGATCGATCAGGCGGTGCTAGGCAACATGGGATCCTTTTACCGCGTGCGTGTCGGACCGTTCGCCACTGCGCAGGAGACGCAGGCGGTGTGCGCCAAGCTGAAGGGCAGCGGTTTCGACTGCATGGCGGTGACCCAATAAAGCGCGGGAGCCGTGTCCGCGGCGCACGCCAGGAGAAAGTGCCCATCGCGCTCAAGGGGTTAGCCCTCTTCTTTGCCCGCTTGCGCCACCCTATATCCCCTCCCAAGACGCCTGGCGGTGTTGCCGGTTCGCCTTCTCATGCGACAATGAAGGGCGAATCGAGTCTGGCACGCGCGCTGAGCGCGCAAGCCGGGCAATCCGGACGCATGAGCCCATATGCAAGACCACTCACGGCCACCCGTTCACAACGCGGAAGGTGCGCACGATCTGCGAGCTGAAATCGCCAGGGCTGCCCAGGACGAGCAGGCGGCGCTGAAAGCCGGCCTTGCCAAACTGGCGCTCGATACGCCGCCCGAGACGCATGTCGGTGCCCGCCTCCGCAACTATTTCGTGACCGGTCTCGTGGTCGTCGGCCCGGTCTCCATCACGCTCTACATCGCCTGGAATTTCATCACCCTGGTCGACGCATGGGTGAAGCCGTATGTGCCCCGCATCTACAACCCAGACTACTACCTGCCGTTTTCCATTCCGGGGGTGGGCCTCGTCTTCGCGGTCATCCTGCTCACCATCATCGGTGCGCTGGCCGCCAACCTGCTCGGCCGCTCGCTCATCAGTGCCGGGGAGCTGATGCTCGGGCGCACGCCGATCGTCCGCAATGTCTATCGCGGCCTGAAGCAGATCTTCGAGTTGGTCGTCACGGCCTCATCGCCGAGCCAGAGCTTCCAGAAGGTTGCGCTCATGGAGTTCCCATCCAAGGGCATCTGGTCGATCGTGTTCGTCACCGGCGACGCGGCAAGCGACATCACCAAGGAGATACCCGGACAAGACCTGATCAGCGTGTTCATGCCGACGGGCATGCTGCCTCCTTCGGGCTTCGTGTGCTTCGTACCGCGCAAGGGCGTCGTCCCGATCCGCATGAGCGTCGAGGACGCGGCCAAGATCATCATTTCGGCCGGCATGGTGAATCCCGAGACGCAGGCCAAGCTCAAAGACCTCGCGCTCAAGGCACGCAACGGAAGGCGGTCCATCACCGGAGAGGCGCCGCCACCGGCTGCATAAAGAACGGTCAGAAGCCCTCCGCCTCCTCGGGGCGAGCGGGGGGCGTCCAGCCCTCGAGAAGAGGCGTAGGTTCGGCTTCACGCGGCGCGGAACAGCCGCACCGCCTCGTCGCATTCGAACAGATACAGCAGCTGCTTGAGCGCCTCCCCGCGTGGCGATTGGAGCTCGGGATCCTGGCCGAGCACGAGGCGTGCGTCATCGCGGGCGGCGCCCAGGAGGTCGGCGAAGTTGGATACCTCGGCGACACGGAACTCCGGCATGCCGCTTTGCCGTGCGCCCAGCACCTCGCCGCCGCCGCGCAGCTCCAGGTCCTTCTCCGCGATGAGAAAGCCGTCCTCGGTCTCGCGCATCATCTCGAGCCGCGCCGAGGCCGCCTCGCCTAGGGGTGGCTTGTACAGCAGCATGCAGTAGGACTGCCGGTCGCTGCGGCCGACGCGACCCCTGAGCTGGTGCAGCTGGGCGAGGCCGAAGCGCTCGGCGTGCTCGATCACCATGATGGAGGCGTTCGGCACGTCCACCCCCACTTCGATGACGGTGGTCGCCACCAGCACCTTGAGCTGGTTGGCAGCAAACGCGGCCATCGCCTGGTCCTTGGCGGCGCCGTTCATGCCCCCGTGGAGCAGGCCCACCTTGCCCGCGCCAAAGACCTGGACCAGGTGCGCATGACGCTCTTCCGCCGCCGCCAGCTCCGACTTGTCCGAGGTTTCGATCAGCGGGCACACCCAGTAGACTTGCGCGCCCTGTGCCAGCGCCCGCTTGAGCCCATCAATAACGTCGACCAGCCGGTCAATCGACGTTTTGGTCGTGACGATGGGCTTGCGCCCGGCCGGCTTCTCGGTCAGGCGCGAAACGTCGAGGTCGCCATAGTGGGTCATAAGCAGCGTACGCGGGATCGGCGTCGCCGTCATGACCAGCAGGTTGGCGCCACCCTTGCCGCCCTTGGTCTGCAGGGCGAGCCGCTGGTGCACGCCGAAGCGGTGCTGCTCGTCGATCACCGCAAAAGCCAGGTCCTTGAACTCGACATCGGCCTGGAACAGGGCGTGCGTGCCGATGAGAATGTCGACCTCACCCGTCTTGAGCCGCTCCAGCAGCTCCGCGCGCGGCCGCCCCTTCTCGCGCCCCGTAAGCAGCCCGATCCGGAGCCCGGCCGCGTCGGCGAGCGGCGCGATGGTTTCCGCGTGCTGGCGCGCCAGAACTTCGGTTGGCGCCATCAATGCCGCCTGCGCACCGGCCTCCACCGCAATCGCCATGGCCATCAGGGCCACCACGGTCTTGCCGGAGCCGACGTCTCCCTGCAGTAGCCGCAGCATGCGAAACGGCGCCGAGATGTCCTCCGCGATCTCTTTGAGGGCTTGGCGTTGCGAGTTGGTGAGCGCGAAGGGCAGCGCATCGGCGATCCGTGCCCGGACGCGGCCGTCGCCCACCACGGCACGCCCTGGCTGCTGCTTGAAGCTTCGCCGCACCAGTGCCAGCGCCAATTGCCCGGCCAGCAGCTCGTCATAGGCGAGCCGCTGCCAAGGCGGCGACGCCGGCGAGACATCGGGCGCCTCCTGTGGCCGATGCAGGCGGGTCAGGGCTGTTCTGACGTCGGGCCAGCCGCGCTCGCTCAGCCACGCCGCATCCTGCCATTCGGGCAGCGCCGGCATCCGCTCCGCGGCCTGCCTTGCCGCCTTCAGCAGAATCTTGCTGGAGAGCCCGGCGGTCAGCGGGTAGACCGGCTCCAGCATGGGCAGATCGGCGCGCGCTTCCCGTGGCACGATGTAGTCCGGATGCGCCATCTGCTTCCTGTCGTTGTAGCTCTCGATGCGCCCGCTGACGTAGCGAACGCTGCCCTCGGGCAGCTGGCGCTCGATGAATTTGTGCTCGGCATGGAAGAACACGAGGTCGATGCGCCCGGTATCATCCTCGCAGGCAACCTTGTATGGCGCCTTGCTATTGCCGCGCGGCGGGGCGCGGTGCTTCAGAACGCGCACTTCCAGGGTGGCTATGGTCCCCGGCACGGCGGCCGCCACCGTCGGAGTGGCACGCCGGTCGATGACCCCGGTCGGGGTATGCCAGAGCAGATCGATGACGCGCGGCTCGGCCACCCCGGGCGGCAGCCGTACGGCCTTCTTGAGCAGAAGCTGCATGCGCGGCCCGATGCCGGCGAGGTTTGTCGCCGAGGCAAACAGGGGGATGAGGGACAGCGGCCGCATGGCTCAGGTGCACGTCCATCACGGGGGTCCAGGCGGTCGCGCCGTTCGGACGGCAGCCATGCGATGCCCGGCTCTTCTGTTTTCGCTTGCGGGACTATATGACCTGCCCGAGCCCGCGAAGGTGGCGACGTCGGCTGGTGCCGTCAAGCGACCTTGCCGGGATAGCAATGCTGAATATCATGCCCGACGACGTCGCAAGCCGCCGGCGGCGCGCCAATTTTCGCGCCAACCATCGCGGAACCAAGGAAATGGACTGGCTGGTCGGCCGGTTCGCTGACGCGCGGTTGGCTGACATGACGCCGGACGAGCTGGTCCAGTTCGAGCGGCTGCTGCTGCTGCCGGACCCCGAGCTGCATGACATGATCGTGTACCCGCAGATCGCGCCGGCCGGAGAGTTCGCGGAACTCATCGCCCAACTGCGCGCGTTTCATGGATTGGAGTGATGGCGGAACACCAACAGGCGCTGGGCGATGGTGCGCAATGGGGCGGGGAGCGCGTGGTGCTCGCCGGCGTGCCGGACGGGCTCGTACCCCTCCTTCTGGGCAACCTCGCTCAGGGAAAGGCTGTTGCCGGCGCAGCGCCGCCGCTCTTGCTGCACGTGGCCCGCGACGACCGGCGCCTGGAGGCCATTGCCGAAGGTCTGGCCTTCTTCGCCCCCAAGGTGCGTGTGATTCAGTTTCCCGCCTGGGACACGGTTCCCTATGACCGCATCGGTCCCAACAGCGAGATCGTCGCCAAGCGCATCGCGGCGCTCGCCCGCCTTGCTGCGGCCGGTCGCAAGGAGCCAACGCTCGTCGTCACCACAGTCAACGCCATCCTGCAGCGCATCCCGCCGCGCGAGTTCATCCGCCGATCGCTGAAGACCATTGCGCCGGGCCAGCGCATCGACATGGGGCAGCTCATCCAGCGGCTCAACCTGGCGGGGTTCACGCGCAGCGGTACCGTCATGGAGCCCGGCGAGTACGCCGTGCGTGGCGGCATCCTCGACCTCTTCCCGCCCGGCCGTGCGAGCCCCGTTCGCCTCGATTTTTTCGGCGACACGCTGGAGCAGATGAAGGCCTTCGACCCCGAAACCCAGCGCACCGGCAGGATCGTTCAGCGCATGACCCTGATGCCTGTCAGCGAGGTGGCGTTCGGTGAGGTCGGCGAGAAGCTGTTCCGGCGGCGCTATGTGGAGACGTTCGGCCCTGTTACGGGAGAAGACCCCCTCTACCAGGCTGTCAGTGCAGGCCAGCGCTATCCGGGCATGGAGCATTGGCTGCCGCTCTACCACGAGCGCCTGGAGACGCTCTTCGACTATGTGTCCGGTGCGCCCGTCAGCTTCGACCACCTGGCCGACGAGGCGGTCGGCGAACGCCTGAGCCTCATCCGCGATCACCATGAGGCGCGTCTTGAGGGTCTGGAGGCGCAAAGCTTCGGTGCCCCGCCCTACAAGCCGGTGCCCACCGAGGGGATGTTTCTGGGAGACGAGGAATGGGGCCGCCTGCTCGGCAGCCGGCCGGTGAGCTACCTGACCCCCTTCGAGCAGGCGAGCGACGCCAGGGGACCGGTGCAATCCTTGGGCGGCCGCACTGGGCGAAATTTCGCGACGGAGCGGGCGAGCGAGGGCGCCAACCTGTTCGACGCGGCGATTGCGCACGTGCGCGGGCTGCAGGGCCAGGGCAAGCGCGTGCTGGTCACTGCCTTCACGCCTGGCGCCCGCGAGCGGCTGCATACCCTGCTTGCCGAGCACGGCTTCACCGATGCACGCAAGATCGACACCTATGCCGAGGCCGACGCGCTTCCTCCCGGCAACATAGGTTTTGCGGTGCTCGGCGTGGAGCAGGGATTCGAGACCCCCAATCTTGCGGTCATCGGCGAGCAGGACATCCTCGGCGACCGCCTGGTGCGCCCGCGCCGCAAGGCCCGCCGGGCAGCCGACCTGATCACGGAGGCCACGAGCCTCGCCATTGGCGACTTCGTGGTGCACGCCGACCACGGCATCGGCCGCTTCGACGGGCTCACGACCATCACCGCGCTCGGCGCCCCGCACGACTGCCTCGAGATCGGCTATGCCGGCGGCGACAAGCTCTACCTGCCGGTGGAGAACATCGAGCTGCTGTCCCGCTACGGTTCCGGCGACGGGACAGCCCAGCTCGACCGGCTAGGTGGAGTGGCCTGGCAGACTCGCAAGGCGCGCCTCAAACAGCGCATCCGCGAGATCGCGTCCGAGCTCATCAAGGTCGCGGCGCTGCGGCAGCTGCGGCAGGCGCCCGCCCTGGCGCCGCCGCAGGGCGAGTACGATGAGTTCGTCGCGCGGTTCCCCTACGAGGAGACCGACGATCAGGCGGCCAGCATTCAGACCGTGTTGGACGACTTGGCGTCTGGCAAGCCCATGGACCGGCTGGTGTGCGGCGATGTCGGCTTCGGCAAGACCGAGATCGCGCTGCGCGCCTCGTTCATTGCTGCCTATGCCGGCCTCCAGGTGGCGGTTGTCGTGCCCACGACCTTGCTGGCGCGGCAGCACTTCGCCACCTTCACCGAGCGCTTCAAGGGTCTACCCGTGCGCATAGCGCAGGCCTCCCGCCTGGTCGGCGGCAAGGAGCTGTCGGTGGTCAAGGCCGGGCTCAAGGAAGGCACCATCGACATCGTCGTCGGCACGCACGCGCTGCTCGGCAAGAGCATTGTGGTCAATCGCCTGGGGCTGCTGGTGGTCGACGAGGAGCAG
The DNA here is from genome assembly GCA_963827545.1 of uncultured Alphaproteobacteria bacterium. GTDB lineage: Bacteria > Pseudomonadota > Alphaproteobacteria > Rhizobiales > Hyphomicrobiaceae > AWTP1-13. The sequence continues at coordinate 8,892 of CAWHBI010000003.1, read as the reverse complement.
CATTTCGGCGTAGCCCATAAGGAGCGGTTGAAGCGGCTGCGCGAGGAGGTGCACGTTCTCACGCTGACCGCCACACCGATCCCGCGCACGCTGCAACTGGCGCTGTCGGGCGTGCGGGAGCTCTCCATCATCGCCACGCCGCCGATCGACCGGCTCGCCGTGCGCACCTACATCTCGCCCTTCGATCCCGTCATCGTGCGCGAGGCGCTGAGGCGCGAGCGCTATCGCGGCGGGCAAAGCTTCTACGTTGTGCCGCGCATCGCCGATCTCGAGGAGGTGAGAGAGTTCCTGGCCGAGCATACGCCCGAGCTGAAGGTCGCGACCGCACACGGCCAGCTCGCGCCCAGCGCGCTCGAGGACGTGATGAGCGTGTTCTACGACGGCAAGTACGACGTGCTGTTGTCGACAGCCATCGTCGAATCCGGCCTCGACATCCCCAACGCCAACACGCTGGTCGTGCACCGCGCGGACATGTTTGGCCTCGCCCAGCTCTATCAGCTCAGGGGCCGCGTCGGCCGCTCCAAGGCGCGCGCGTACGCCTACCTCACCACCCCCAGCAACCAGCGCCTGACCGAAGGCGCCGAGAAACGCCTCAAGGTGCTGCAGTCGCTCGACACCCTGGGCGCTGGGTTCTCGCTGGCGAGCCACGATCTCGACATTCGCGGCGCCGGCAACCTGCTGGGCGAGGAGCAGTCTGGGCACATCCGCGAGGTCGGGTTCGAACTCTACCAGTCCATGCTGGAGGAGGCCGTCGCAGCGCTCAAGGGCGGCGAGATTGGCGAGGCGCAGGACCAGTGGAGCCCGCAAATCTCGCTCGGCACCTCGGTCCTCATTCCCGACAGCTACGTCGCCGATCTGCAACTCCGCCTCGGTCTCTACCGCCGCCTGTCGATGCTGGAAAATCGGCCTGACATCGACGCGTTCGCGGCCGAGCTGGTCGACCGCTTCGGCGACTATCCCCAGGAGGTCAAGCACCTGCTCGACGTGGTGGAGATCAAGGGCCTGGCGAAGCAGGCAGGCCTGCAGCAGCTGGATGCCGGTCCCAAAGGCGCGGTCATCACCTTCCGCAAGAACCAGTTCGCCAACCCGGAGGGCCTCGTGGCCTTCATGGGCCGGTCGAAGGGCGGCGTGCGGCTGCAGCCCGATCACAAGCTCGTCTACAAGGCCGAATGGGCGACGCCGGAGGCCCGGCTGCAAGGCATACGCTGGCTGGTGCGTGAGCTTGCGGATGTTGCGGCTCAGGCCCGCAGGGCCGCATGAGCGGTCTGTTGGTGCACCGGGATGCACGTGCAGGTCGTCACGCGCTGTGGACGCCGGCGCAGCGGTTCTCACCTTCTCTCCGACCACCATGTGTCGACGTCGAAGCCGGCGAGCAGCGACGTGGGTGGAGACTTCAAATGGCTCCAATGCGCCACCCACACTTTGGGCAGGTGGAACAGGGGAATGGCATAGTCGCCCGACACTAGCACCCGGTCGAAGGCGCGCACCGCCGACGTGAAGTCTTCCTCGGATTCCGCCTTGAGCAGCGCTTCGATTATCGCATCTGCCGCCGCGTTCCTCGCGCCGACGAGGTTCAACGTGCCCTCGATATCGGCCGCCTTGCTGCTCCAGCGGTTGATCTGCTCGTTGCCGGGCGACAGTGACGCCGTCCAGTTCCACTGCACCATGTCGAAGTCGAAACTCTTGAGCCGCGCGTTGTACTGGGCACTGTCGACCTGGCGCACCCGCATGTCGATGCCGAGCCGGTCAAGGGTGCGCGCAAAGCTCAAAACCACGCGTTCCTGCGCGCGTGTTTGGGCGAGAAACTCGACGCTCAGGCGCTTCCCGCTCTTCATGAGGCGGCCGTCTTTGAGCTCGTAGCCTGCCTCCGTGAGCAGCTTGTGGGCTGCTTGCAGATTAGCGCGGTTGTTGCCGTTTCCGTCGCTCACGGGGAGACGGTACGTCCCTTCCAACACCTCCGGCTTCACGAGGTTCGCGAACGGCGCCAGCAACGCTCGCTCGCGCGCGTCGGCTGGCCGACCGTGCGACGACAGGTAGGAGCGCTCGAAGTAGCTCTGCGTGCGCTTGTAGAGCCCGTTGAACAGACTGCGATTGATCCACTCGCCGTCGAACAGCAAGATGAAAGCGCGGCGCACACGCGCGTCTGCGAACGCCGGCCGGCGCGTGTTGAACACCAGAGCCGACATCCCGGAGGGCAACTGTGTATCGAACTCGCGCTTGATGACGCGCCCTTCGTCGACGGCGGCGAAGCGATAGCCGTCGGTCCACCGCCCAGGATCGTCCTCTATTCTCAGATCGATTTCGCCAGCCTTGAACGCCTCGAACAGCGAGGAGGCATCGCGAAAATATTCGATGCGGATCTCGTCGAAATTGAAGCGTCCGCGGCTCACCGCCAGGTCACGGGCCCACCAGTCGGGGTTGCGGCGGTAGGTGACGGAGCGGCCGGCATCCACCCGAGCAACGCGATAGGGGCCGCTGCCGACGGGGGGCTCCAGCGTTGTACGCTCGAATGTCTCCCCATCGAGCTTGTGGCGGGGGAGGATCGGCATGAGGCCAAGCAAGAGAGGCACCTCGCGATCGCCGGCGGCCTCGAAGGTGAACTGCACGCCGTGCGCGCCTATCTTTTCCGCCTTCGCCACTTTCCCGTAATGCGATCTGTGATAGGGCCACCCCTTCTCTTTCAGCATCTGATGGCTGAAGAGCACATCCTCGGGCGTGATCGGGCGGCCGTCGGCAAAGCGGGCTTCCGGGCGCAGATGAAAGGTGACGAAGGCACGATCGGGTGGCAGCTCGATGCTCTCCGCGATCAGACCATAGAGCGTGAAGGGCTCGTCACCGCCGCGCGTCAGCAGGCTCTCGAACACGTACTCGCGAAGCGCGGTCGCGGCGACGCCCTTGATGATGAAAGGGTTGAGGCTGTCGAAGCTGCCGAGAGAGCCGAGCACGAGCCGACCGCCTCTGGGGGCTTGTGCGTTGACGTAAGGAAAGTGACTAAAGCCCGCGGCGTGCTTGGGCTCGCCATGCATGGCAAGCCCGTGCAAACGCTCAACCGCGAGCGTGGGTGAAAGAGCCGCCATGCCGAACACGAGTGCCAGCACCGTCCAGATATGCGGCATTTTGTGCGCGAAGAGAGTGCCGGAGCCTGTCGTTCGCGATGGCTGTGTCACGTGAGCAAGTCTATCACAGATGCACTGATGTCCGATCTCGGGCTCTCACGACTGCGGCGTTGCTTTGAGGCCACGTACGCGCCGCGGTGCCTGTGCAAAGGCCCACGACCACCACAACTCGTCACGGGATTGCCGCAATCGGGCCCTTAGTGCGCGCCATGCGCGAATGGCGCGCAAAAAGCTGCAGCACCCGCGCCGGCACGGGGCCGGTTTTCCAGGAAAAGGTCGACAACAACATGGCAAATTCGCATCTGCACTCGGGGGTTGGTGCACGCATGGCGCATGTTGGCGCTATGGCCGCTACGCTGATGTTGGGCGTTACGGTCTTCCTGGCTGTCGCATCCGCGCAGACGCCCCCGGCAAAAAAGCCGCCCGAAAAGGCGCCCGACAAGAAGGCCCAGCAGGCGCCGAGCACACCGCAAAGCGCTTGGGTGAAGCTGTGCGAGAAAGCCACCGCTGCCTCCAAGGACAAGGACGGCAAAGAGGAAAAGAAGGACATCAGCATCTGCCTGACGCATCACGAGCGCCTCGACGGCAATAGCGGCATGGTGCTGGTCTCGGCGGCCGTGCGGCAGATCGAGGGTCAGGACAAGCCGGCATTCATGGTCATGGTGCCGCTCGGCATGCTCCTGCAGCCGGGCATGCGCGCCACCGTGTTCCCCAAGGACATGTGGGCCAAAGTGCAGAAGAACGAAAAGATCGAAAAGGCCGAGGAAGCCAAGATGAAGGGGCTGGCGCTGAAATACACGCTCTGTCACGCTGCCGGCTGCACTGCAGAGACAGAGGCGACGCCTGAGCTGCTGAACGACCTCAAGGGCAGTGGTGGTCTCATGATATTCGCGATCGGTGCGGCAGGAGCGCCCATCGCCTTCCCGGTTCCTCTCGATGGCTTCGCCCAGGCTTTGGCAGGTCAGCCTGTCGACACACTGAAGTACAGCGAAGCGCGCAAGGCGCTGATGCAGCAGATCGCTGCGCGGCAGCAGGAGATGGCCGCCGAGTACAAGAAGCAGAGCGAGGACCTCAAGAAGATGCAGGGCAACGAGGCGCACCAAACGGCGCCGAGCAAGGCGGCGACGCCTCCGCCCGCGCCAGGTAAGAAGTAGTCTGTTCTCGCGCGGTTGGTTGGCGCCTGCGCAAGGCCGTCCGTTGTCGGGCGGCCTCGCTTCACGAGAGGTGCAGTGTGCAGACTTTCTCGCCGCATCGTGTCAATGGGGCTTTTGAAGGAACAGCGGGCGGTAATCACCATCCTCGCTCATGGTGAACATCTCCTCAATCTGCGGATGGCGTAGCGGCTCGCCCGAAACATCAGGAAGCAGGTTCTGCTCCGAGACGTAGGCGACGTACTCCGTGTCTGCATTTTCCGCCAGCAGATGATAGAAGGGCTGCTCCTTCCTCGGGCGCACTTCGGCCGGAATTGAGAGCCACCATTCTTCTGTGTTGTTGAAAGTAGGGTCGATGTCGAAGATGACCCCTCGAAACGGGTAAACACGGTGGCGCACCACCTGGCCGACCCGGTACTTGGCATGTCCCACGTTTCGCACACGCGTCACCCCGAAACATTGCGTACCGCGACATTCTGTCGATAGCCGCTCGATCAGCGCAGCGTCAATGCGGCAATCGGGTTTTCTCCTGGTATGCGTTGTCAACCGCGTCCCAAGCACTCACAAACCGTAGAGCGCTTTGCGCTCCGGGTCTTTGCTCGCCACCAGTTTGGCCAGATCGAGGATGACCTTGGCCTGCTTCCAGGTGGCGTCGTCCTGCATCTTGCCGTCGATCATGGCGGCGCCCGTACCGTCGGGCATGGCCTCGACGATGCGCTTGGCGAAGCCGACCTCCCCGGGCTCGAGACTAAAGACCCGCTTGGCGATATCGATCTGCGTCGGATGGAGCGTCCAGGTGCCGACACAGCCGTGCAGGAAAGCGTTGCGGAACTGTGCCTCGCAAGCGGCCGGGTCGGAGAAGTCCCCGAAGGGTCCGTAGAACGGCTTGAGGCCGTAGGCCAGACAGGCATCTACCATGCGCGCGAGCGTATAGTGCCACAGGTCCTGCTGGAAGAACGTGCGCTGCGCGCCGGGTGGGCCCGGATCGGCCAGCACACCGTAAGCCGGGTGGCCGCCGCCTACGCGCGTCGTCTTCATGCCGCGCGACGCTGCGAGATCTGCTGGACCGAGACTCATACCGTGCATGCGCGGGCTCGCCGCCGCTATGGCCTCGACGTTGTTCACACCCTCGGCCGTCTCCAGGATAGCATGGATCAAGATGGGCCGGGCAAGCGCGTGCTTTGCTTCCAACTGAGCCAGCAACTGGTCGAGGAAGTGGATGTCCCAGGGCCCCTCGACCTTGGGCAGCATGATCACGTCGAGCTTTGCCCCGGCGGCCGGCACGATCTCCAATATGTCATCGAGTGCCCAAGGCGAGTTCAGAGCATTGATGCGCGTCCAGAGCCCCGTCTGGCCATAGTCGTGCGCCTTGGCCATCTCGATGAAGCCACGGCGGGCCGCCACCTTGGCCTCCGCTGGGATCGCGTCTTCGAGATTGCCCAGCACGACATCCACCTGGTCGATCAGGTTCCTCACGCGCCCGCGGATCTTGTCATTGTGCGGCGGCACGAAGTGGATCATCCGCTCGAGCCGCACGGGGACTTGGCGAAAAGGCTCCGGCGCGCCGATGGCAAGCGGCGTGAAATGTTTTGCGGGCGTGCGTGTGGCAGACATGGCTCGCGACCCTTGTTGCGGTGCAGCAAGCACTCTAGAGCAAGATCGTTTCTGATCGAAGCGCTTCGCCTCGATCATGGAACGTGAATCTTGCTCTCAAGTCCATGAATAGAGCAGGATTCACGCTTCGGCCGCTACGTTGCAGTTGAGGCAAAGTGATTCAATCCGAAGCGATCCTGCTCTAGTTGGGAGCCCGGGCGCTGAGAAGAGGCACCGCACCGTCAACCCCAGCGGCGATTGCTCCACATCCACTGCTCGGGCGCTTCGCGAATCCAGGCCTCGAACTGCTCCTGCATAGCTGCCGTGACCCATTTCACGTCGTCGCCGGCGTTTCCCGTGCGCGGCACCTTGAGCTCGCGCAGCTCGATCCTGAAGCGGCTCTGGTTGCCCACGCGCAGGCAGCGGCCCATCCAGATGCGCGCCCCGACGCGGCGTGCGATCATCGCCGGAATGGTCACGGACTTGGCAGGGCGCCCGAAGAACGGCACAGGCAGCCCTGTCCGGTCGAAAAGGTCGCAGACGAGCCCCAGCCGTCCGCCCTGGCGCACAAAATCCATGATCTGGCGCGCCGTCTTCTGCCCTTCCTCGATACTGCCGTTGATGCGCCCCTTGCCCAGCAGTCCGCCTGGATAGAGGTTGCGGCGCAGGTGGCGCAAATACTTGTCGACGTAGGGGTTCTTGACCGTCCGATAGACCGCGGCCGGATTGTTGCCGGCCAGCGCCAGGGGCCAAGCCGCCAGCTCCCAGTTGCCCATGTGCAGCGTCACCCCGATCGCGGCCCCCATCTTGTTGCGATAGCGCGCGAAGACCTTCTCGGTGCCGGCTGTCAGCACGATGCGGTCGGGATCGGCAATGAGCCGATCGATCTGCATTGTCTCGGCCATCACGCGACCGAGGTTCTCCCACATCGCGAGCGCAATCGCTTGATGCTCTGCGGGGCTCTTGTCAGGGAAGGCGATGGCGAGGTTCTGCAAGGCCCTCTGGTGGCGCCGGTCGTACGGCGCAATGAGCCGCCAGGCCTTGCCCGAAACGTTGCCACCGACGTCGAGCGGGACCAATCGCACCAGCCCCGCGATCAGCCGCAGCGCGACATACTCGGCCCGATAGCGCATATCCAGGAAGAAGCCGGGCATCGTCGCCGTCCGCCCTCGTTGAGTGCCCGAGCGCACTTGCCCGCCGCACGCGCGCCCGTCAAGGGCTGGAGGGAGGCGCATTCGGCCGCATCAGGCCTGGCAACGGCCCTGCCGAGCCCATGCCGCCCTGCATCAGCAGATGCCGCAACGGGGCCAGATTGGCAACCAAATGCCCCGCCAGTCCACGGACCATGTCGAGCGGCAGGAAGTCCGTCAGGAGGGACCGGTTCAAAAGATCGACCGAAACGGAATGGGCCAGCACATCGGCACTGCGCGCACCGTCGTAGGCGGCGAGCGCCCTGTCTCCGCCAATATCCTCGCCGCGGGCTCGGGCCTCGGCGGCGCATTCGGCCAGGGCCGCCGCGTCACGCAGGCCGAGGTTCAAGCCTTGTGCGCCGATGGGTGGGACAACGTGCGCGGCCTCGCCGACGAGCGCGATGCGCCCGGCCGCCATGGGAGCGGCGCTCAGGCCCGACAGGGGATAGAGCGCGCGCGGGCCGACGCCGTCAATGGCGCCCAGCAGCCCCTGCAGGCGCTCCTCCAGTGCGGCGGCGAATGCCGGGTCATCGAGCTCAGCCAATCGGTGCGCCTCGCCCGGCTGTTCGGCCCAGACCAGGCTGGATCGCAATCCCGGCAACGGCACTGTCGTCAAGGGTCCGGATCGCCTATGCAACTCGTTGACCGTGCCATAATGCTGCCGCGAATGCCGAAAGCTGGTCACGATGGCCACCTGTGGATAATCCCAGGTGCGGGCTGTGATGCCCGCAGCAGCCCTGGCGGTCGAGTTGCGGCCGTCTGCGGCTACGAGCAGGCCGGCCTTGACCAGGCCACCCTCGGTGAGGTCGAGGCGTACCCCATCCGCCCCCGCTTGCACCCGGGAGACAGCGGCAGTCGCCACCCAGGTTAGCCGCGGGGCGCCTTGTACGGCGTCGGCCAGGGCCGCCAGCAAAATTGGATTTGCGATGTTGGCGCCGAAGCTTGGGCGCCCCAGCTCGGAAGCGCGGAACACCACCTCGGGCGTCCGGACCAGGGCGCCACGGTCGTCGATGATGCGAACGGCGGCCAGGGCCTCGGCATGGGGCTCGCAAGCATGCCACACCCCGATGTTTTTCAGCAACTCCATGCTGGGACCGATGAGTGCGGTCGTGCGATGATCGGCAGCAGCGCGTCCGGGAACATAGGCAGGAGCCACGATGGCGGTTTGGAGCCCCAACTTTGCCAGTGCCAGAGCGGCCACGAGGCCTGCCGGGCCGGCGCCGATCACGGCTGCTTCGTGCGTTGTTTCCGACATGTCCTGGTGTCCCAGAGATCCTGGACTTTTGTAGCTCAGCCGGGTGCCAGAGACGAGCGCTGCGACCCAGGCGTGCGCATAGGTCGCCACGCTCGCCATTGTCCCGCTCCATCAAGGGATTAGTGCCTACGCCCGGCTCCCCCCAAAAAATTAGGACTTGCGCTGATCGAATCGTTGACAGACAATTCCACTCCGGCTGCAGACGCCCATTTTCCGTTCTCGACTCGATTCGTTACGTGGCGCTTTGGCCACATTCTAGGCAGAAAGCCCTTCCCAACCCGCTTTCGCTGTTTACCTCTCGTTAAGACGTGCGTTAAGCCTTGCAGCACGGTCGGGCGGCCCCTTGACGGCAGTCGCAAACCTTCACCACCCGCCCGACGGAAATGGGAAGACGGTAAATTCAGTCAGTAAGACTCGAATTCCGGTAGCGTTAGTCCAACGGAGAAGTTCGTATGATCGGGGGACTGTGTGAAATCAGCCGGCAGCGTGGCGCTCTTTGCGGCTGCTGGTTTGTTCGTGGGTGGCGTGGCGATGCCGTCCGCCAAGGCAGCCGACCTTGGTGGTGACTGCTGCGCAGACCTTGAGGA
>CAWHBI010000002.1:0-95643 GCA_963827545.1 uncultured Alphaproteobacteria bacterium | reverse complement strand
AGTGTCAGCGAGCCCGTGCCCTGATCCCGTGGAGGATGACCATGCTTGTTGGTGCCTACTATTTCCCGACCGACTACGGGATCGACATCGCCGAGCTGGCGCGTGCGTTGGAGGACCGGGGCTTCGAGTCGCTGTTCGTGTGCGAGCACACCCACATCCCCGTCAGCCGGCGCACCCCGTTCCCCGGCGGCGGCGAGCTGCCCAAGCGCTACAAGCACACGCATGATCCCTTCGTCGCGCTCTCCTTCGCCGCGGCGGCGACGAAGAAAATAAAGCTCGGCACGGGCATCGCGCTGATCCCGCAGCGCGACCCGATCGTGACCGCCAAGTCGGTGGCGAGCCTCGACCAGCTCTCGGGCGGCCGTTTCATGTTGGCGATGGGCGGCGGCTGGAACGTCGACGAGATGGAGAACCACGGCGCCAGGTACGAGACGCGCTTCAAGCTGCTGCGCGAGCGCGCGCTCGCCATGAAGGAGCTGTGGACCAAGGAGGAAGCCCAGTTCCACGGCGAGTTCGTCAACTTCGATCCCGTGTGGCTGTATCCCAAGCCCAAGCAGAAGCCGCACCCGCCGCTGCTGCTCGGCGGCGAGAGCGACCACACGATCAAGCGCGTCGTTGAGTTCTGCGACGGCTGGTTCCCACGGCCGCGCAGCGGCTGGGAGCCCAAGAGCGCGGTGGAACGTCTCAAGAAGGCCGCGACGGCGGCCGGCCGCGATCCCAAGACCCTGTCGATCAGCGTGTTCGCGGCCCCACCCGACCAGGCCAAGCTCGCGCCCTATCGAGAGGCCGGCATCGACCGCGTGCTGTTCGAGGTGCCGGACAAGAGCCGCGACGAGATCCTGGCCGTGCTCGACAAGAACGCCGCGCTCATCAAGGCCTGATTCCACCCGTCATCCCGGAGGCCGAGCGCAGCGAGACCATCCGGGATCTGCCGCACGCGCGCCCCTCGCCGCTGATCCCGGCTCTGCGCAATCGCGCTTCCAGCGCGATTGCTGGGCCGGGATGACGGGTGAAACAATACGCGCGGCGTCAACTCGTCCGATACAGCACGCGGAACTGCGGCGGCGTCGGCTTTACCAGCGTCTGTCCCGGCACCGGAAGGATCGAGATGATCCTGTCGGCTGGGATGCCGCGCTGCATGAGTACTTCGTTGAGAACCTCGATCGTGGCCTCGGTGAAGAGCTCCGCGACAGGCGCGCTGTTGGATCGCTCCGGCTGTTGAAGTGTCATGTTTGGAGTTCCTGCTCATGGAGGCTTGGCCGGGAGCTTGCGTCCCGCCCAGGCCGGTCGTTGAAACTGGTGCTGCTCCGCGGCCTTCGGCCTTGGACCGGTCGCGGCTGCGCTCTGGAAGTCCTCGAAAACCTTCCGCAGAGATCAGGCGAGGTCGAAGCGGTCCAGGTTCATCACCTTGGTCCACGCCGCCACGAAGTCTCTCACAAACTTCTCCTTCGAGTCCGCGCACGCATAGACTTCCGCCAGCGCCCGCAGCTGCGAGTGCGAACCGAAGATCAGGTCGGCGCGCGTGCCGGTCCACTTGACCTCCTTCGTCTTCGCGTCGCGCCCTTCGAACACATCTTCGGACCCATCAGACGCCTGCCATTGCGTGCTCGTGTCGAGCAGGTTGACGAAGAAGTCGTTCGTCAGCGTCTCGGGCCGCTTGGTGAAGACGCCGTGCTTGGACTGCCCGGCATTTGCGCCGAGCACGCGCAGGCCGCCGACGAGAACCGTCATCTCGGGCGCCGTCAGCGTCAACAACTGCGCCCGGTCCACCAACAGCTCCTCAGCCGACAGGCGTTGCTTGCCGCGCAGATAGTTGCGGAACCCGTCAGCGGCCGGTTCGAGCGGCGCGAACGAGTCGACGTCGGTCAGCTCCTGCGACGCGTCCATGCGCCCCGGCGTGAAGGGGACCTTAACGTCATGCTCGGCGCCCTTCGCGGCTTTCTCGATCGCCGCGCAACCGCCGAGAACGATCAGGTCGGCAAGCGAAACTTTCTTGCCGCCGGACTGTGAGGCGGTGAACTCCTTCTGAATCGCTTCGAGTTTCTGAACGACCTTTGCCAACTGAGCCGGCTGGTTGACGTCCCAGTCCTTTTGCGGCGCGAGCCGAACACGCGCGCCGTTCGCGCCGCCGCGCTTGTCCGAGCCGCGGAACGTCGACGCCGACGCCCAGGCCGTCGAGACCAGCTGGGACACGGAGAGCCCAGAGGCGAGGATCTTCGCCTTCAGGTCACCAATGTCCCGCTCCCCGATCAGCGGATGGTCCACAGCGGGGATCGGGTCTTGCCACGCCAGTTCCTCCTTCGGAACGAGCGGCCCGAGATAGCGCACGATCGGGCCCATGTCGCGGTGCGTCAGCTTGAACCACGCCCGGGCAAACGCGTCCGCGAACTGATGCGGGTTCTCGTAGAAGCGCCGCGAGATCTTCTCGTAAATCGGATCGAACCGCAGCGAGAGATCCGTCGTCAGCATGGTCGGCGCGTGCCGCTTCGACGGGTCGTGGGCGTCCGGAATCGTGGCGGCGCCGCCTTTCGCCTTCCACTGATAGGCACCCGCCGGGCTCTTCGTCAGCTCCCATTCGTTGTTGAACAGGTTGTCGAAGAAGTGGTTGCTCCACTTGGTCGGCGTCTGCGTCCAGGTGACTTCCGGGCCGCCGGTGATCGTGTCGCCGCCTTTGCCGGAGCCGTGGCGGCTGATCCAGCCCAAGCCTTGCGCCTCGATGGGGGCCGCTTCCGGCTCTGGACCCACCAGTTTCGCATCGCCAGCGCCGTGGGCTTTGCCGAAGGTGTGGCCGCCGGCGATCAGCGCGACCGTTTCCTCGTCGTTCATCGCCATGCGCGCGAACGTCTCGCGAATATCCCTCGCCGCTGCGAGGGGATCCGGCTTCCCGTTCGGGCCTTCCGGATTCACGTAGATCAAACCCATCTGCACGGCGGCGAGAGGATTTTGCAGATCACGGTCGCCGCTGTAGCGTTCGTCCGCCAGCCACGTGCCTTCGGGGCCCCAGTAGATGTCTTGCTCAGGCTCCCAGACGTCGGCGCGACCGCCGCCGAAACCGAACGTCTTGAAGCCCATCGACTCCAGTGCGACGTTGCCCGTGAGAACCATAAGGTCGGCCCAGGAGATTTTCCGGCCGTACTTCTGCTTGATCGGCCACAGCAGCCGGCGCGCCTTGTCGAGGTTCGCGTTGTCCGGCCAACTGTTGAGGGGCGCGAAGCGCTGCTGGCCGGCTCCCGCGCCGCCGCGGCCGTCGCCGATGCGGTACGTGCCTGCGCTGTGCCACGCCATCCGAATGAACAGCGGCCCGTAGTGGCCAAAGTCGGCCGGCCACCAATCCTGCGAGTCCGTCATTAAGGCATGCAGGTCCTTGATCACGGCATCGAGGTCGAGGCTCTTGAACTCCTTGGCGTAGTCGAACGCCTCTTCCATCGGAGAGGACAGAGTGGAGTGCTGGTGGAGAACGTGAAGGTTCAGCTGGTTCGGCCACCAGTCCCGGTTGGCCCTGGCAGCGGTCGTGTGCACGACCGGGCATTTGCCGGCGACAGGTGCGCCCGCGGACGTGGTCGGAGTCGTGGCCATCGGCATCCTCCAATCGTTGATTGTCGAGCCGTTCTAAAGTGTCCTTGCCGATCAGGTCCAATCGTATTAACTTGGCGTCATCGATAAGATTGTCTGATCCATGGTCTCCCTCAAGCAGCTCAAGTATTTCGACGCCGTGGCCCGCGCCGGACACTTCGGCAGGGCGGCCGAGCAGTGCGCCGTCACCCAGCCGGCCCTTTCCATGCAGGTGCAGGAGCTCGAGAAGGCGCTCGGCATCCGGCTGCTCGAGCGTGGCCGCAAGGGCGTGATGCTCACCGAGGGCGGACGGGAGATCGCGCGCCGCGCGGCGCGGGTACTGGCCGACGTTCGCGATCTGGCGGACTGCGCCGCACATCAGGGCGGGTTGCTGGCAGGGCCGTTGCGCTTCGGTGTCATACCGTCGGTGGCTCCCTATCTGCTGCCGCCGCTGCTGCCGCTCATCCGCAACGACTATCCCGATCTCGACCTGCACATTCGTGAGACGCAGACGCAGCAGCTCCTCGCCGAGCTCCTCGACGGCGCGCTCGACCTGCTGCTGCTGGCGCTCCCGGTCGAGCACGGCGACATCGAGACGCGCCCGCTGCTGGAGGATCGCTTCCTGCTGGCGATGCCCAAGTCGCGGCGCACGCCGGCGCACGTGCGCGCCACGCCGGACCTTCTGCGCCAGGACAGGCTTCTGCTTCTGGAGGAGGGACACTGCCTGCGGGATCAGGCGCTGGCCTTCTGCCATCTGCGGCAGGTCGAGAACATCGACACGTTCGGGGCCTCGAGCCTGTCGACCATCGTGCAGATGGTGTCGAACGGCATGGGGCTCACTCTGCTCCCCGAGCTCAGCCTCGATCTGGAGCGCAAGCACGGAAACATCCGGCTCATGCGCTTCACCGACCCGGAGCCCAAGCGGACCCTCGGGCTGGCTTGGCGCGCCAGCTCGCCGCGCAAGCGCGACTTTGCCGCGCTCGGCAAGCTGATCGCCGCCACCGCCTCGAGGCGCACGCACAAGCGGCCGTAACTTCGTCCGGCCACGTCGGACACACGCCGGTCGTCACGCTATCCTCCCCGCGGCCCAGATTCAGGCGGTTTTCTGGTGCATCAGTGTCGGCCCACGCCGGGAATGCGCACGCGCATGGGGCGCTAGCGTGCTGTAATGCAAAGGGGATCGTGGCATGGCCGACAAGACGACGGTGACCACCAACGTGGACACGTTCAACGACGGGGGCAGCTACTTTGTGAGGGCGGAGATCGAAGCGCGCTCCGTCAATATCCACGGTCCATTCCCCGATCCGCAGACCGCACAGAAGCTGCAGGCCGACCTGATCGCCTACCTGAAGCAGGCCTCCGAGCAGCTCAAGGAGCAGCTCCGCCGCGCGACCTCGCCGCCGGGTAAATAGCCCAGGCCGGACCTTCACTCGCCCTGACGCGGGTAGGTTGGCGTCAAGCCATGAGTTAGCGACGCTCCCATGCACCCACTTTCCGGCACGCTCGACATGCGGCGCTAACTCATGTGATCGCAGGCGTTCTATCGAGGCACGCTTCGACTTGAACGTGAAATCTTGCTCGCAACTCTATGATCGAGCAGGATTCACGCTTCGCGTCACGTCTGCAGCGAGGCAAGTTCAATCCACGATTCGGCGCGCCGGGGAGAGGTCTGTTTCGCGCGACTTCATCACCCCCACCAGGAACGCCATCGGACTTAGCCTGCCTGTTGACGTTCGAGGCGACGTGCGCAAGCGGCAGTCTAAGTCCGTGGCGTTCCGGTCATCGCTCGCGCTCGACCCAACCTACGAAATGCGCTCTCAGCACCTGGTCCACGCCGTCGTCGCCGGTCGGCAGTGCGCTCTCGTCGACCTCGCAGCCGGCCTGCAGAAGCAGGCGAGCGCAGTCGGCGTGCCTGCCCGTCGAGATGCCGTGCCAGGGATGCAGGGCGCCATGGATCAGCCAGCCCATGGGAGGCCCGTCGTGGTCGCGGTCGCGGGCGTTGAGCGGCGGATTGTGCGCCAACACCTCCCGCAGCATCTCGAGGTTGCCGTGAAAGGCGGCCCAGTGCAGCGGCATCGCGCCGTGCTGCGCCTGGGCCGTCACCGGAAAACCGCGCGCGAGCATGGCCCTGACGGCCGCGGTGTTGTTGTTGCGGGCCGCATCGGCGACCAGGCGCAGCACGTTGGCGGGCGCCTGCTCGACAAGTCCAGGCTCGGACGCGAGCACCGCATCCGCGGCCGCCTCGTCGCCAGCCCATAGCGCATCGAGCAGCCGCTCCAGGGGGCTTGCGCGCGCCAGCAGCAGGTCGAGGACGTCCCTATGGCCGCGCTTGCGTGCGATATCGAACGCCGAGACATGGAACCCGAGAGTCCACTGGTAGATGTGCCCGCCGTTGGGTGCGGTGTCGATCATGGGGAACCAGTCCTGGCTCACCCGCATGCCGATCGATCGTGGGTCATCGTCCAGGTGCCTGCGCGCGCGTTCCACGTCACCCAGCGCCGCTGCCATCAGCAGGTCGGACCTGGCGCCGCGTGAGAGCAGAAACCGGCACACCTGCGGGCTGTCGCCAACAAGATACTGTGCCGGCGTGGAGCTGTGGTCATCGTCGAGCGCATCGATTTCCGCCCCGCGATCGAGCAGAAATTCGGCGATTTCGATCGAACGCGCATAGTGCAGTGGCCGCTTGCCGTCTCCACCTTTGGCGTTGACCAGCGCCGGCTCCGCGTCGATCAACGCTTTCAGCTCATCCACCATGCCGAGGTTGGCCGCCGCCCAGACATCGACCCTGGCGCCGCGCGCGATCAGCGGGGCCGCCTGCTCGGGCGTTGCGTTTTCGAGAATGCCGAAGCCGCCCTGCTCCCAGCTGCTCTTGACGTTGAGATCGGCACCGTGCGCCAGCAGCAGATCGAGCAGCACCAGGTTGTTGCACGCGGCGTGCACCGCCGTTTGCTTGAAGTCGAACAGCGGCTCGTTGATGCGCTGCGGTGAGCTCGGGATGGGCCGCGAAGAGACTGCGCACGCCATCGATGTCGCCGGCCTTGACGGCTGCCACGAACAGCTCGACGGGCGACCTGGTGAGCCCATCGATCTTGTGCCTGAGCTTTGCCCAGCTCTGAAAGCCGTAGCCGCGCGCAATGACGAGCTGCGCGTCGCTCAAGGCAAAGCTCTCGGCTGCCGGCGGCTTTGGGTGCAGCGCCTGCACGCGGGCAACGGCCTGAGCCTCCCCGCGCCAGTAGTCGCGCGCCAGCGCCTTGGCGAGCTTCCTCTGCTTGTCGAGGCTGGGATTGGCAGGAAGCGGTTGAACGAAGCGCGCAGCGTCGGGCGTGCGGGAATTGTCTGTCATGGTGGACCTTCTTTCGCGTTGTGCCCGGTGTCCACGAGGCGGGCGGAAAGAGGGTCGTTATCAGTCGGCGGCAGTGCAAATCAGGCGGGAGGCTCCCTTTCCGTGGACGGGACGCGCCCTGATCGCGCGCCAAGGCAGGATACCACGCGCAGGCTGGCGCTTCCAGATACTTGGCTGCCGGGCTTACGGGCAGGGCAAGCGCAGCTCTCACCTCGCCGACAGCGTCGTCTCGCCGATGCTGTCGAGCGCGAAGTCGAGGCGCTCGCCCGGCGCGATGTCGACGGTCGGCATAACGCTGCCCGTGATCACCACCATGCCCGCCGTCATGGGCCGTCCGCACTCGGCCGCCTGGTTGGCGAGCCACGCCAGCGATCCCAGCGGGTCGTCGGTCTTGCCGCTGCCCACTTCCTTCCCGTTGCTCTTGAGCACACCGGCGATGCCGTCGAGATCGAGCCCGGCCGGCAACGGCACGGGCGCACCGATGACGATGCCGCCGTTCCAGGCGTTGTCGGCGATCAGCGACAGCGCCCTGGTGGACTTGTAGTCGGCGAAGCGGTCCTCGATCAGCTCGAACGCCGGCATGATGTGGCTGACGGCCGCGCGCACGCCCTCGCGTGTGTAGGGCGCAGACGCCTTCGGCAGGTCGCGCCCCAGCTTCACCGCGAGCTCGCATTCGATCCGCACGTTGATGAAGTCCGCCTTGCTGATCTTTGCCGGCGAGGTGTGCACACGTGAGGCGAAGATGGTGCCCATGCACGGATGGTCGATGCCCATGAGCTGCTGCATCACCTTGGTCGTGGTGGCGATCTTGAGGCCGGCGACGGGCCCCAGGCGCGGCCCCCAAAGCTCGCACAAGGCCGCCTGCGCGGCGTAGGCCTCGGCCACGGTCGTCGGCGCGGTCGCCTCTGGCAGGTTCTGGTAGCGGGCGCGCGTGCGATGGGCCTCGTCGAGGTAGCGTGCGGCATCGGCGGCTCGGAACATGACTGTCCCTCATGGGCCCCTCGGGGGCTTGGGAAACGGCCCACGGCTTCCGCGGGCCCATCGCTGCGCTATGATCGACGCTAACATCGCAGGCAAGGCCCCGCCAGCCCAAGGAGAGCGCCATGTTCGAGACCACCATCGCCGGCAGCCTGCCGAAGCCGGCCTGGCTCGCCGAGCCCGACCGGCTGTGGGCGCCCTGGCGGCTCGAGGGCGCGGCGCTCGAGGCGGCCAAGCGCGACGCCACCCTGCTCGCCATCAAGGAGCAGGAGGATGCGGGCATCGACATCGTCGGCGACGGCGAGCAGGCGCGCCAGCACTTCGTGCACGGCTTCCTCGAGCGCGTCGAGGGCATCGACTTCGCCCACAAGGTGGAGATGGGCATCCGCGCCGACCGCTACAAAGCGATGGTGCCGCAGGTGGTGGCGCCAGTCCGCCTCAAGGGGCGGGTGCACGCGATGGAGGCGCAGCTCGCCCGCGCCCACACCAGGCGGAAACTGAAATTCACGCTGCCCGGCCCCATGACCATCGCCGACACCATCGCCGACCGCCACTACGGCGACAAGGTGAAGATGGCTTTTGCGTTCGCCGATCTCCTCAACCAGGAAGCGCGGGCATTGGAAAAGGACGGCGTCGACGTCATCCAGTTCGACGAGCCGGCCTTCAACGTGTTCATGGACGAGGTGACCGACTGGGGCATTGCCGCGCTGGAGCGGGCCGCGCAGGGCCTCACATGCACCACCACCGTGCACATCTGCTACGGCTACGGCATCAAGGCCAACATCGATTGGAAGGCCACGCTGGGCGGAGAGTGGCGCCAGTACGAGGCGATCTTCCCCGCCATCGCCAGGAGCAGCATTCGCCAGGTCTCGCTGGAATGCCGCAACTCCAGGGTGCCGATGAGCCTGATCGGGCTGCTCGAGGGCAAGGACGTGCTGGTCGGCGCCATCGACGTGGCAAGCGACGCGGTCGAAACCCCCGAGGAGGTCGCCGCCGTCGCGGCCGAAGCCATCAAGCACGTCCCGGCGGCGCGCATCCAGCTCTGCACCAACTGCGGCATGGCACCCATGCGCCGCGACATCGCCTACGCCAAGCTCGGTGCCCTGGCGCAGGGTGCGGCATTGGCCCGCAAGCGCCACGCGTAGGCCTGCGCAGCGCCCCCTCGCGTTCAAGCAAACAAGCGCTCAACCTAACCTAACTGGTTGTTGCGAAATCAGATTGCGTCGGCATGAACCTTTCCTGCCGTTGCAGCGACAGAACGGGTGCGCGTCCCCCGGCGCCCCTGTTTGTCAGCCGGCAGCGATCTTGCCGCTGACGACTTCGGGAACTCGGTCGCCGGGCGCTGCGTTATTTGACCGATCACGCCGGAGTTGACGATCAATGCCACGCTACCTTCCCCAGTACCTGATTTTCCTTGCGGCACACCTCCTCTTCATCGGCCTAGCTATCGCGGTCACCGCTTTCAACTGACCGGGTTGCGCTGGCAACTCCTCCATCGCCCACCTATCCGGTCTTGGCTGTGCGCAGTATCCTCGGTCATTGTCCGAGGAGCCTGTCATGCCGACAACCATCGCCGAGACCCCCCTCATCAAGGCCTACTGGCAGCCGGGCTGCACCAGCTGCCTGAGGATGAAGGAGTTCCTGACCAAGCACGGTGTGCCGTTCGTGTCGGTGAACGTGCTGGAGGACAAGGACGCCTTTACCGAGCTGGCAGCGCTCGGCGTCCGCTCGGTGCCGATCGTGCGGCGCGGGAACGACTGGGCCAACGGCCAGGTGTTGCGCGAGGTGGCGCGCGTGGCCGGCATTGCCTGGGGCGGTGCGCAGGTGCTGCCCGCGCCGGAGCTGACGGCACGGCTGGTCACGATCCAGACGGCGGCGCAACGCCTCTTCGCCCAGATTCCCGACGACAAGCTAGGCCGCATGCTGCCGCATCGCCCGCGCAGCTACGCTGAGCTCGCCTATCACATCTTCAACATCGCCGATGCCTTCCTGGAGCACGAGGTGCAGGGGCTGCCGCTCAAGGAAGGGGCCTATGGCCGCGTGCCGCCGCCGCAGATGGATACCAAGGGCAAAATCCTGGCTTACGGCGCCGATGTGCTCGAGCGCTTCGAGTCCTGGTGGCACGGGCCCGGGCAAACGACCGACTTCTCGCGCAAGGCCAACGTCTACTACGGCGACGTGACGCTGCACGAGTATCTGGAGCGCACCACCTGGCACTCCGGCCAGCACGTGCGCCAGCTGATGATGGTGCTCGACATGCTGGGCATCGAGCCCGATGGGCCCCTGGGCAGGGAAACCTTCGCCGGCCTGCCGATGCCCGACAAGGTCTGGGACGACGAGCGGCCGGTGGCGTGACGCTCCCACCCGTCATCCCGGAAGCCGAGGCCTCGGCCGAGGCTATCCGGGACCTGCCGCAAGGATAAACATCGCTGCAGGTCCCGGCTCTGCGCGATCGCACTTTGCAAGTGCGATCGCTGGGCCGGGATGACGGGTGGACTTACTATTGGAGGGCACCGATCCGCACCGGCGCGCCGCTCTGAGCCGAGCGGCAGATCGCCTCCAGAACGGCGATGTTGCCGATCTTCTCGGCATCCGTGAACGGGTAGGGCGCACCGCCTTCGAGCGCCCGCGCGAAGGTCTCCACGTTCATCCGCACCGTGTCCACCCATTCGTACCGCCGCGTCTCCGTGCGCCCATCGCGGTGCTGGAGGACGAGCGTCGACGGCCCCGGCGTATCGGGATGCGTCTCGTTGCGCACCTCCACCCACGCCTGCGACCCGAACACGGTGAGGCAGAGGTAGTGCGGCGTGACCAGGATGGCGTTGAGATAGCCTGTGGCGCCGCTCTGGAAGCGAAGCAGCGCGGAAACAACATCGCCGTTGTCGGGATACGCCACCCGCGAGGTGGTCGCCGCGAACGCCTCGCTCGCCGGCCCGATCAGCGCCACGAACAGGTCGCTCAGATGAATGCCCATGGCCGTCATGCCGGCCGCGGGCGCGTCCTTGGGCGAGGTGCGCCAGTCGCCCGCCGGCACGTTGGCAAGCTTGTCGTGGCTGAAGTTGGCCTCCACGTGCATGACGGTGCCGAGCACGCCCTCCCGCAGCAGGCGGCGCACTTCCACGATGGCCGGCTCGTAGCGCCGCTCGTGGCCGATGCCGAGGATGACGCCCGCCTCATTGCACGCCGAAACCGACCGCTCCGCGTCGGCGCGCGTCAAGGCGAGGGGCTTCTCGCAGAACACGTGCTTCTTCGCCGCCGCGCAGGCCAGCACCTGCCCCGTGTGCAGCGCGTGCGGCGTGCACAGGATCACCGCATCGATGTCGGGATCGCCCAGCACGTCCGCCAGGTCGCCGACGAAGGCGAGGCCGTGCTCGGCTGCGAAGCCCGCACGCTGCGGGTTGGTCTCGACGGCCGTGACGATGTTGAGATGCTCGGAGCCCTTGAGGCGCCGGACCATGTGCTGGCCCCACCACCCGAGACCGGCAACGGCGGCCCTGATCATGCGTCTCCCCCATGCGGTGATATGCAGAAAAGCGTTTTCGCCCCGAGTAGAATTCATGATAGAATACATGCGATCCTATTACAAATTCAGATTGAATGCACCGGTGAGCAGCAGCCTGCGCGACATTCGCCTGTTCGTAGCCGCCTACGAGGAGCGCTCCTTCACGGCAGCGGCGAGGCGCGAGCACGCCACCCAGTCGGGCGTGTCGCAACACATCCGCAAGCTGGAGGATACCCTGCGCGCCCAGCTGTTCGCGCGCGACCGGGGCCGAGTGGTGCCGACGCCCGCCGGCGACAGCTACTACCGCCACTGCATCGAGCTGCTCAACACCTACGCGAAGGCGACCACCGCCGTGCAGCGGCACGGCGTCGGCCTCAGCGGCAACATCGTCGTCGGCCTGATGCCGACCATGACGCGCTGTGTGCTGGCGCCGGCGCTCGCGCGCTTCATCGACAAGCATCCCAATGCCGTCGTGCGCGTGGTCGAGGAGTACAGCGCACCCCTGACGGAGCACGTGCAGGCGGCCGAGCTGGAGTTCGCCATCGTGCCGGCGTTCTCCGGCGCGCCGGGCCTCAAGAGCCGGCTGTTCCTGCGCACGCCCGAGGTGCTGGTGTCGAGCGCCAAGCGCGAGCATCTGGCGCCCGTGCGGCTCGCCGATCTGGGACCCCTCAAGCTGGTGGTGCCGAGCAAGGCCAACACGCGGCGTCACCTGATCGAGACCTACCTCGCCTCCAACGGCGTCGAGATCGAGCGCCTGCTGGAGCTCGACGCCATGCTGGGCACGCTCGATTTCGTCGCGCACACGGACTGGGTGGCGATCCTGCCCGGCATCATGATGGCGAACGAGACGCGCTCGCGCCAGTTCACGGTCAACCCCATCGCCGCCCCGCCCTTCGGCCTCGACCTGGTATTGATCGAGCCGTCGCGGCGGCCCATGTCGCCCGGCGCCCAGGCCTTCCTCGCCATGCTCGAGGAGGAGAGCATCCGCCTCAACCGGCGCTGGGAGAAGAAGGGGGCGGGCGCCTCGCGCTAGTGGGGGATAGGGGTCATACCGCCGAGCTAATGAATCCACCCGTCATCCCTGGAAGCCGAGCCCCGGCCTCCGAGCCGGGGCGAGACTATCCGGGATTCTGCCGCACGGACACCGTTCGTCGCAGATCCCGGCTCTGCCGGCGATTCGCGCTTCAAGCGCGATCGCTGGGCCGGGACGACGGGTGGAAGGATAGGCCGCTCAGTGTCAGACCCCTCGCGCCAACCCAGCCTACGAATCTCACCGCACAATTTTCCGCGCGGCTGACCTCGTTTCCGCCCAGGCGACGAGCGGACGCCTTGTCGAACCGGCGCGACCGCTAGCCACAGTCCCACGATCGCAGGACGCGGCGCCCCGCACCATGACGATACGGTGACAGCACCTGTTGTGTGCTGCGAAAGGCAAAGGAATCCAAACACAATGAGCGGTCGCGGGATTGGGCTTGCGTACACGGCGTCAGGTGTTCGCGCGCATGGACGGCTTGTGATCCTGGCCTTGTGCCTGGTCTTGGCAGGTTCCGCTTCGGCCGAAACAATCGAGACCTACGACAACAATGGTGTCACCAACAATGGTGCCAGTGCCGGCCGATACGACGGCCGGTGGACCGGCGTTGACGCCCGCGGGGCCAATGTCAAGATTATCGGGCCTTGCCAGTCAGCGTGTACGATGTTGCTGGGCCAAGTCCCGCGGAGCACGATCTGCGTCACTCGAGATGCATCATTCGGGTTTCGCCTTGCCAGATTGCCAAGCGCTACCGCAACGCTCCTCAGCGCGTACCCAGCCGACATCCGCGCTTGGATCGACCGGCAGGGCGGATTGACCAAGGACTACATCTGGCTGCGTGCACCAGAGATTTACCGCTATTTCAAGGAGTGCTGACCAATGTTCGGGCGTGGAGTGACGAACATCGGTTAGGGCTGGCGCAGGCGTAGGTTGCGGTTAGCGCGGCCACCGCCGTGGAGAATAGCGTCGCGACATTGAATCCGCGCGTAACCCAACGTTCGGTCGCTTCGGCGAAAGCGTTGGGTTACGCGCTTCGCGCTAACCCAACCTACTCTTGAAGAGTCAAGACCGTCGGAGGCGAGGGGTCTGACCCCTTCACCGCTGGCGACACGGCACGCAACCCTGGTGCAGCCGGGACACGCGCCGCGAGTTTGATCCCTCCTTGCACGCAGCATCCCCCGATCGCAGGACGCGGAATTGCTCGGTCTCTGCGTAACTGGGACTTAGCGATTGCATGAGCCGATGGAGGGAATGAATGAAATCGCTTCGTGTAGGAGCGCTGGGGATCGCACTGCTGGCACTTGGTGTCACCTGCGCCAACGCGGACGGAATTGCGGGCCGCGGCCGCATCCAGGATGGATCGTATGCGGCTCCCGACGTTCGTCTGGAACGGCCTCTATGTGGGAGGACGCAGTCGGATACTCTGTCGGCGCGTTCTGAGTTCAGTCTTGATGTGGGAAATTTCTTTGATATCAATCTCAGCGGTGCGCAGTCGGTTTGCTACGCGTCGGCTACGATTTCCAGCTCGGTCCGGCGCTGGGTGCTCGGTTTGTTTGCCGACTATGCGTTCGGCGATGTCGATGGCAGCGTCCCTGCTTTGCTTGCTCAGCGCGGCGCATTGACAGCCAGTGGGCAATCGGTGGCCGGCTCGGCGTGCTGGCTGCACCATTGACGCTGCTGTATGCGTCAGCAGGCTACACAGCGGCGGATTTCAAATTCGTTCAGATGGCACGGAGAGCAAGGGGAAGTTGGACGGCTTCTTCGTTGGGGTCGGTGTCGAGCAAGCGTTCAATCGCAATCTATCGCTCAAGCTGGATTACCGCTTCTCAGACTATGGGAACTACAGCTTCAATAGCGACGTTAAGATGAAGAACGAGGTCCACTCCGTGCGCCTGGGCGTGAACTATCGTTTCAGCCAGTAACCCCCCTACTGCTGGTGAAATGAGTGCAAGGGGCCGTGCAGAGATGCTGCGTCCTTCAAGGATAGGGGTCAGACCCCTCGCCTCCAACGGTCCTGACTCTTATGACCGGTCTAGCGCGATGGGTTAGCGCGGCCACCGCCGTCGAGAATAGTGTCGCGACGCTGATCCGCGCGTAACCCAACGTGGCGCCTGGGGATGCGTTGGGTTACGCGCTTCGCGCTACCCACCTGGATCGCGCCCTCACCCCTCGCTCACGTCATATCCAGCGGTGCCGCGCGCTTGGGCGGCGGGAAGGCGGCGTCGAGGGCCTTCAGGTCATCCGCGTCGAGCTTCACATCGAGCGCCTTCAGGTTGGCGCGCACGTGCTCCGGCTTCACGGCCTTGGGGATGGTGATCACGCCGGGCAGGCGCAGCACCCAGGCGAGCGCTATCGCCGCCGCATCGACGCCGTGCTTGTCGGCCACCGCCTTTAGCGCCGGCTTGCGCAGCAGCGGCCCTTGTCCCAGCGGCGAATAGGCCATCACCATGATCCTGGCCTTGCGGCACTTCTCGATGAGCTGCCACTCGATGCCGCGCGAGCCCAGGTGATAGAGCACCTGGTTGGACGCGCAGTTGCCGCCGTCCGCAACGCCGGCCAGCTCGTCCATGTCGCTCGGCATCGAGGTTGCTCACGCCCCAGTTGCGGATCTTGCCGGCCTTCCTGAGCGCCTCGAACGCCTCCACCGTCTCGGCCAGGGGCACCGAGCCGCGCCAGTGCAGCAGGTAGAGATCGAGCCGGTCCGTCTCGAGCCGCTTGAGGCTCCGCTCGCAGGCAGCGATGGCGCCCTTGCGCGAGGCATTGTGCGGATAGACCTTGCTGACCAGGAAGATCTCGTCGCGCCGGCCGCCCATCGCCTCGGCCACCGCCTCCTCCGCGCCGCCCTCGCCGTACATCTCGGCCGTGTCGATCAGCCGGATGCCGAGATCGAGCCCCAGCTTGATGGCTGCCACCTCCGCCGCCCGCTCCGACTTGCGCTCGCCCATGCGCCACGTCCCGAGCCCCAGCACCGGCACCTTGTCACCGCTCTTCAGGGTTACGTGCTGCATTGGCTGCTCCTCGTCTTGCCGTTTCCAGCTACTCTAGGCAGGCTTGGGGGATGCTGCCAACGGATCACGCGGCCAGGAGGCGACGCCATGACATTCCCGGTAACCGACAATGTCGTGAAGACCGCGAGGCACACGACATTCTATCTGGCATGCGGCGCCGTCGATGCTCCCGCCATCATTTTCGTGCATGGCTGGCCCGAGCTGTCGCTGAGCTGGCGTCACCAGCTTCCGTGCTTCGCCGCCCTGGGCTTCAGGGCCATCGCGCCCGACATGCGCGGCTACGGGCGATCGAGCGTCTACCAGCGCCACGAGGACTACGCCGTCGAGCACATCGTCGAGGATATGCTCGAGCTGCTCCAGGCGCTCGGCCGCGAGAAGGCCGTCTGGGTCGGCCACGACTGGGGCAGCCCCATCGTGTGGAGCCTTGCAAGCCACCACCCCGACAAATGCGTCGGCGTCGCCAACCTCTGCGTTCCCTACATTGCCAAGGGCTTTGCTCCCGAGAATTTCCTGCCCCTCGTCGATCGGGCGGTCTACCCCGAAGCGCAGTTCCCGGCCGGACAGTGGGACTACCAGCTGTTCTACGAGGAGAGCTTCGACAAGGCGCGCCAAGGCTTCGAGGCCGATATCCGCAGCACCGTGAAGGCCCTGTTCCGCAAGGGTCGACCCGAGGCAAGGGCAAGCCCAACCGCACCGCAACCATCCGCAGGGACGGCGGCTGGTTCGGCCCCGCCGGCAAGGCCCCCGACCTGCCGATCGATACCGATGTGCTGACGGAGGCCGACCTCAACGCCTACGTCGCCGCGCTCGAGGCCAACGGCTTCTTCGGCCCGGACTCCTGGTACATGAACCACCGCCGCAACCTGCAGTTTGCGGCCAAGGCCGCCAACGGAGGCAAGCTCGCCCTGCCGGTGCTCTTCCTCCACGGCGCCTACGACTACACCTGCGAGACGATGGACTCCCGGCTGGCAGAGCCCATGCGGGCGGACTGCCAGAACCTCACCGAGGTGGTCGTGCCGTCGGGCCATTGGATGGCGCAGGAAAAACCAGCCGCGGTGAACGCCGCCATCGCACGCTGGCTCGCCACCCGATTGCCGGAGGCCTGGCCCGGTGACCGGCCCACCTGAGCCTTGACGCACAGTTTTGTTGCCATGCTTGTGACAAGGCCCGAAAGCTTGACATTGAGATGGAGACTTTATCTATTATAGATAAAATAGATAAGGAATATGCTATGAAAATCAGCTCGACCGAATTTCAGCAGAATGTCGGCCGCTACCAGGACGCGGCCATGAGGGAGCCGGTCACCATCACCAAGAATGGCCGAGACCACACCGTTCTCGTGTCAGCCGACTTCTTTGAGGCTGTCATGAAGGGACGCGTGGCCCGCCGTGTCGAGGACCTCGATGAAGCCACCATCAAGGCTATCGCAGAAGCCGAAGTTCCTGCCCAGTACGCGCACCTCGATGACGAGTTGAAGTCTCGCTAGAGGGCACTCGCTTGGCGCTTCCCGATCCGCACCCGGGTCTGGTCATCTGCTATTCGTATCTGTGGGCCGCCGAGCACGGCAGCGGCCAGGAAGAAGGCCGCAAGGATCGCCCCTGCGTTATCGTGGTCGCGCGCCAGGTGGTTGCCGACAAGATGCTTGTGACAGTGGTGCCGATCACGCACGCGCCGCCGGCCGAGCCCCAGACGGCCGTCGAGATCCCGCCCCCTATCAAGGCACGCTTGGGTCTCGACAACCTGGCGTCATGGGTCATCTTGTCGGAAGTGAACGACTTCATCTGGCCAGGTCCAGACCTGCGCCACGTATCGGGTTCCCAGCCGCCACGGTTCCACTACGGCGTCCTGCCTCCCGGCTTCTTCCGCGCCATCCGTGATCGGCTGCTTGCGCTCAACGCCGCGCTTCGCGTAAAGGCGGTTGCACGGACTGAATAGAATTTCGACAACCAACCCGAGGGAACCACCCATGGACAAGGCACTGAGAGACAAGGGGCTCGCCAACCGCAAGGCCGTGCTGGGCGAGGACTACGTCAACAAGTCGATGGCCTCGGCCGACAGCTTCAACGGGCCGTTCCAGGAGATCCTCAACGAGTACTGCTGGGGCATGATCTGGAGCGACGAGCGCCTGCCGAAGAAAACCCGCTCCATGCTCAACCTCGTGATGCTGGCCTGCCTCAACCGCATGCACGAATGGGAGCTGCACCTGAAAGGCGCGCTCACCAACGGCGTGAGCCGGGACGAGATCCAGGCCATCATCCACCAGATCGCCGTCTACGCCGGCGTGCCGCTGGCGGTCGAGTGCTTCCGCGCCGCCCGCAAGGTGTTCGCCGAGATCGACGGCAAGGCCGCGTGAGGCGCAAGGCGCCTGCAAAGTATTCTGGCGGCAGCGCCGGGGCCCGCCTCACTCTCGGCCCAGAGCCCGCGTAGCCTTTCGCTGTGCGTGGCCATTTGGCGTGCCCGGGGCAAGCCCCCTTCAGGCGCCGGCCGGCCTTTCGACTTTGGAGTTCACCCGCCATGAGTCGCTTTCCAGCCCGAACGTGGCTCGTGTCTCTGGGTAGTGCCGCGCTGGCGGGCGCGCTCCTCGGCGTGACCCCGGCGCGGGCGCTGGAAGAGCAGCGCGGCGAGGAGGCGGCGATCAAGGCCTGCGACAAGCGCCTTTGCACCATCCTGCTGCAGAAGAACGCCAAGGGCGACGACTTGCGGTGCTCGCTCACCAAGACGTGGGCGAGGTCCACGATCAAGGAGGCGGACAGCCGCAAGCTGAGCTGGGGCTTCGGCGATGCGCGCTGTAGGGTCGATATCGATATCAGTCGGGCCCTTCTGGTGGCGGCCGTGTCCGACGAGCAGTCGAAGTTCCGCGTCCCCCCTCACACGGCGAATTGCGTGGTCGAGCAGGACGGGAAGCTGGAGAAGGTGACGGCCGTGCTGGCCCCCAAGATCGTCTTCAAGGACGGCAGGGCCGACAAGGTCTGGGTCAACCTGAAGAGCGTGGAAGGCCCGCCGTCCATCAGGCTCACGCTGCAGACGGCAGCTCAGCTCGCCGACACCCTCGGCCTGTTCCACAAGCAGATGATCAAGGCGATCAACCGCTACATCGAGCGGCACTGCCCCACCACGCAATCGGTGGCGGCCTCGACGCCGCCGCCCAAGGCTGCAAAGTCACCGCCGCAGGCGCCAGGCGCCAAGTAAGGTCATGAGGGCACGGAGGAGGCGAGCGAATGAAGGTCCTGATTGCCGCAGTGCTGACAAGCGTGATGGTGCTGGCGATGGGACAAGCCGCACGTTCCGAGCCCACCGCCGCTGCCTTCGACCATGAGTTCGAGGCCATCGAAGGCGGAAAGCTGCCGCTCGGCAAATGGCGGGGCAAGGTGCTGCTCGTCGTCAACACCGCCTCGTTCTGTGGGTTCACGCCGCAGTACGAGGGGTTGCAGGCTTTGTGGGAGCGCTACAAGAAGCGTGGCCTCGTCGTTGTCGGCGTGCCTTCCAACGATTTCGGCGCGCAGGAGCCCAAGTCGGAGGCGGAGATCGCCGGCTTCTGCAAGGGCGCGTTCGGCGTCACCTTCCCGCTCACCACCAAGGAGACGGTGTCGGGACCCAAGGCGCATCCGTTCTATCGCTGGGCGCGCGAGACCCTGGGAGCCGCCAGCGCGCCGGGCTGGAACTTCCACAAGTACCTCGTCGGCCGCGACGGCAAGCTGATCGCCGGCTACGGCGCGCTGGTGGCGCCACTGTCGCCGACCCTGATCCGCGCCATCGAGGCGGCCCTGGGTCCAGCCTAGTTCTGCAACGGCCGAGCCAGAGAAACCGACCCGCATCCGGGAAGCCGAGCCCGGCTCGCTGGCCGGGGCGATGCTGCCGGGATCAATGGGTCTCCCCCCGTGCTGAGATTCCGTACATCCCCATGGGCAGGCCGAACTGCAGGCGCGCGAGCCCGGAAGCCAGGTTGGGGAACTGGGACGAGATGTGGCTGCGGTACATGGCGGCGTCGCGGTAGTAGCGCTCGATGCGCTGGCCCTTCTTGGCCGCTGCCGAGCTGGCGGCACGGAAGAGAAGATCGACCGCGTCGCAGGCGAGGCCGCCGGCGTTGAGCAGCATGCCCCACAGGCGCAGGCTGTCGGTGACGGTAAACGGCGTGCCGTCGCTCGCCCAGCGGCGGCAATTCGCCATGTACATCTCGCAGGCCTGGATGAGGACCGCCTCGGCCGTATCCGTCAGCATCAGGGCCTGGCCGAACGGGCGCTGTACGTCGACGTGCTGATACCAGGGCAGGCCCGGCGGAAAGCGGGTGGTGCGCACGCGCGCAATGTCCTCGAGCTCGTCGAGCGCCGCCCTGGCTGCCCCGATCACGGTGGTGATCAGCGAGGCGTGGTACGGCCCCATCATGCGCCCGAGGTACATGGGGTTGCCGTGCAGGCGCGTGCCGTGCGTGCCCGCCGCGATGTCGCTGGCCGACCATAGCGCGGCCCCGGCCGGGACGACGTGATGCTCGGGCACGAACGCCTTGTCGATCGCGACGCTGTTGGAGCCGCTGGCGCGCATGCCGAGCGTGGCATCCCCGCCCCAGTCGCCGAGAATCGTAAAGCTGTTGCGCGGCACGGCGAACACGACCTGCTCCGGTGGATCGCCTGTCCCCGAGACGACGACGTTGCCGAGGAAGTGCGTGGCGTAGGGAATGCCGGAGGCGTAGTTCCAGGTGCCGTCGACGACATAGCCGCCATCCACCCGCCTGCAGGTTCCCGCCGGGCCCGCCGCCCGGTGCGGCGCGATGAAGTGGCCGTCGGGGCCGAACAGCTCGATCTGGGCCTGCTCCGGCCAGTGCGCCGCGATCAGCGCGCTGTGCGTGGCGCCGAGCGTCAGGCACCAGCCGACCGCCGGGTCGCCGCGCGCGATCTCGACCATGGCCTTGTAGAAGGACGGATAGTCGAACTCGTAGCCGCCGAAGCGCTTGGGCTGCAGCGCGCGGTAGAAACCGGCCGCAACGAACTCCTGCTGCAGCTCCGGCGAATGGCACCCGCGCGCTTCCGACTGGTCCTGCTCGGCGCGCAGCCTTGGCCGGAAGGCGGCCGCGCGGGCGATCAGCTCCGCCGGGGTCAGCCCCGGCTCGGGCGCGGCCAGCCTTTGCCCGGTCTCGTCTTGCGGCTGCGTGCGCCGCCTCTCATCGCTGCTCATCGGGCGATCTGATCCAAGAGGCGCGCCAGCGCCTCCGGCGCCGTCACGTTGGGGCTGTGGCTGGCGTCGATCTCGAAGAACTGCCAGCCCGGGTCGGAGCGGAACCGCTTGGCGAACTGCCCGAACGTGTCGCCGGGCGCGATGCGCGTGCAGTAGATGTAGCTGCGCGGCAGACTCGGCATTGGCGTTCTTCAGGGTGAGGGGCTGAACGAAACAGCCGATCGGCTGCCAGCGGCGCCTCGCTGTGATCCACGCAACATCCTCGGGTGACGTATCCGGCGGGATCGGGTTGGGCGGCAGCAGCCAGCCGTCGCCCTGTGCGGCCGCGCCCTCCTGGCGCCGGGCCCGCTCCTGAGCGGGCAGGAAATCGAACAGGCTCTGCCCATTGCCGGGCACGAAGGCGTCGACGTAGATCAGCCTGGAGATGCGCTCCGCCGCCCGGTCGGCGACGCCGGTCGCCACCATGCCGCCGTAGCTGTGTCCAACCAGCACGATGTTGCGCAGGTCCTCGCAGTCGAGCACCGCCAGAACGTCGCCGATGTGCGTGTCGAGGTTGATGGCGCGGCTCACCTGGTGCGCGCGCTCGCCGAGGCCCGTGTAGGTGGGCGTGAAGATCTCATGGCCGGCGGCGCGCAGCAGCGGCCGCACCTTTTTCCACGCCCAGCCCGCGCCCATGCGCCGTGACAAACGACAAATGTCGCCATCGCCCTGTCGTGCCTCCCGATCCTGCACGGGACGCGAACCTAGCACGGCACGTCAATGCCAGGGCAAGCGCGGTGTCCGGATTGCGGGCATCTCAGGCCCTCTACCCGTCATCCCGGCCCAGCGATTGCGCTCTGGCGCAATCGCGCCGAGCCGGGATCTGCAGCAACGTTGCTCGCCTGCAGCAGATCCCGGACAGCCTCGGCCCAGGCCTCGGCTTCCGGGATGACGGGTGTGTCATCGGCTCGCTGGCATGACGCATGCGCCGAGAGGTCGACGCCTGCGCGCTGCAGCGGTCACCGGTACTGCTCGCCCCAGGCGCGGAGCGCCTTCAGAACCGGGCCCAAGGCCTTGCCCTTCTCGGTCAGGAAGTATTCGTAGCGCGGCGGATGCTGCTCGTAGAGCCGGGTGGCGATCACGCCTTGGGCCTCCAGCGTCTTGAGGCGGGCCGAGAGCGTATTCGGTGCCACGCCGGGCAGCCCCTGCTCGAACTCCTGAAAGCGCAGCGGCCCCTTGCGCACGAGATCGCGCAGGATGAGCAGCGACCACTTCTCGCCGATCACGTCGAGGGCGCGCGCGACCGGGCATTTCTGGCCATATCCGGTTGTCATGCATCACGTTTAGCTGATCGGGTATATCAGATCAAGTCGCTATACATTGACAAGTCACTATTCAGGAGATAGGCAGTCGGGCGAGTGTCCGCGCGAGGGTGCGGCGGACAAGCCAGCACACCTCCCTGCCGCAGGGGCGCCGCCGTGGCGTCGGACTGATCCAAGCACCGCGCTGAAAGCCCAGCATGAAAGACACCGCCGCCACAGTCGCAGCCATCCCGCCAGCAAGGCCGGAGAACGCCCTTCTCAGCGCGCCGATCCTGCCGACGCTGCTGCGGCTCACCCTGCCCAACCTGGCAGCGATGCTGGTTACCGCCCTGGTGGCCATCTGCGAGACCGTCTACGTGGGCATCCTCGGCACCACGCCGCTGGCTGCCATCGCTCTCGTGTTCCCCATGATCATGCTGATGCAGATGCTGTCGGCAGGAGCCATGGGCGGAGGCGTCTCCTCCGCGATCAGCCGGGCACTGGGCGCCGGCGACGTTGCGCGCGCCGAGTCGCTCGCGGTACATGCGGTCGTCATCGGCGCCACCGCCGGCCTCTTCTTCAGCGTGATCTTCGTGGCATTCGGCGCGCCCGCTCTTCCGCGCGCTCGGCGGCTCGGGGCCCGTGCTTGCCGAGGCGCTGGCCTACGCCAACGTGGCGCTTGCGGGGGCCATCGCGATCTGGCTGGTCAATACACTGGCCTCCATCGTGCGAGGCACGGGCAACATGCGCGTGCCGTCGCTCACGCTGCTTGCCGCATCCATGCTGCAGATCGTGCTCGGGGGCAGCCTGGGGCTGGGTATCGGCCCAATTCCTCGGTTCGGCCTGGTCGGCGTGGCCTCCGGCCTGGTGATCGGCTTCGGCGTGGCCGGGCTGTTCCTGCTCTGGTTCCTGCGTTCGGGGCGCGGCTCGCTCTGACGCTGAAGTTCGGCGGCGTCGCGCTGAACCGCGAGATGTTCTTCGACATCCTCAAGGTGGGCGCGGTTGTCGGCGCTGTGGCCCGTTCCAGGTCGTGCTCACGGTGCTGATCCTGACCCGGCTGGTGGCAGGCTTCGGCACGGAGGCGCTGGCCGGCTACGGCATCGGCGCACGTCTGGAGTTCCTGCTGGTGCCGATCGTATTCGCCGTGGGCGTCGCCAGCGTGCCGATGGTCGGCATGGCCATGGGCGCCGCGCGATGTCGTGCGGGCACGGCGCGTGGCCTGGACCGCGGCCGGCGTCGGCGATTGACGGCGCTGGGCGCGATCGGCCTGCGGTGACGATCGTGCCCGACCTGTGGTCGGGCCTGTTCACCGCCGATCCCGGCCGTGCGCGCCGCGGCCAACCTCTACCTGCGCTGGGCCGGCCCGGGATTCGCCTTCGTCGGCCTCGGCTTGAGCCTCTACTTCGCCTCGCAGGGCTCGGGCAAGGTGCTGGCACCGGTTCTCGCCGGCACCGTGCGGCTCCTCGTGATCGCGCTCGGCGGCTGGTCGCTGGCGGCGGCCGGCGCGCCGGTCTGGAGCCTGTTTGCGCTCGTCGGCCGTCGTCCATGGCGGCCTTCGGGCTCAGCGTCGCAGCCGCCGTGTATGTCACGCCGTGGGGTAGCCGCAGCGCGGCTCAGTAAAACAGGCTCGATACGCTTTCCTCGCGCGCGGTACGGGCGATAGCCTCGGCCAACAGCGGCGCGATCGAGAGCACACGGATGTTGCGGGCGGCCTTGACCGTCTCGGTCGGCTGGATCGAGTCGGAAATCACCAGCGTCTTGAGCTTGGAGCTGGTGATCTTGGCGACCGCGCCGCCGGTGAGCACGCCGTGCGTGATGTAGGCGTTCACCTCGGTGGCGCCCTCGTTGAGCAGCGCGTTGGCGGCGTTCACCAGCGTGCCGCCGGAATCGACGATGTCGTCGATCAGGATGCAGCACTTGCCCTTGACCTCGCCGATCACGTTCATGACCTCGGATTCACCCGCGCGCTCACGGCGCTTGTCGCAGATGGCGATCGGCACGTCGATGCGCTTGGCGAGCCCGCGCGCGCGCACCACGCCGCCCACGTCCGGCGACACCACGACCAGATTGGAGGTGCCATAGCGTTCCTGGATGTCGCGCACCATCACCGGGGCGGCGAACAGGTTGTCGGTCGGGATGTCGAAAAAGCCCTGGATCTGGCCGGCATGCAGATCGACGGTCATCACCCGATCGACCCCGGCGCGCTCGATGAGGTTGGCAACCAGCTTGGCCGAGATAGGTGTGCGCGGGCCGGGTCTGCGGTCCTGCCGCGCATAGCCGAAGTAGGGCATGACGGCAGTGATGCGCCGCGCCATCGAGCGCTTCAGCGCATCGACCAGGATCAGCAGCTCCATCAAGTTGTCGTTGGCCGGGAACGAGGTCGACTGCAGGACATAGATGTCCTCGCCGCGCATGTTCTCCTGCACCTCGACGAACACCTCCATGTCGGCGAAGCGCCTGACCACGCTCTTGGTGAGCGGCAGCTTCAGGATGCCCGAAATGGCCTCCGCCAACGGGCGGTTGCTGTTGCCGGCGACAAGCTTCATGCGCGTCGCTCCCCGGTTGCGGTTCGCGTCTCGCGTATCGAAGGGCATCGGCTGCGGCACTCCGTTCACACGTGGCGCCTTCTAGCAAGCGGCACCGCACCTTGCAAACGGTGGTGGATCAATGCGTTCCTAGCATGTGCTCAGCCCGTCACTCCCTGCCGGGAGCGACAACAGCATCAGTTCACGGCCTTGCCGCTACCCTGCGGCAGCAGCTTGACGATACCTTGCACCGCAGCACCCGCAGCCTGGTCCGCCGTCCTGCCCCAGGCGCCGTCGAGCGAGCCTTCAGGGATGTCGTTCTTCTGCGAGACGGTACCCAGCCGCTTGCCTTGCGGGTCCTTGACCACCCATTCGATCTGGATCGCCTGCTTGCCTTCGCGCGGCTCGCCCATGGTCACAGCGCCTTCGACCCGATAGGCGGACGCGGTACGCTCGGCAACTGTTACGCCCTTGCCTGCCAGCTCGCGCTTGATGGCAGCCGTGAGCGCCGTGGTGCCGTCTCCCGGAGCGCCCGTCACCGTCGGGACCGTAGCCGATACGCCACCGTCGCGATCGATGCTGCCGGTTGTCTGTTTCGACGCCGGCGGCGGCGCGGCCGGTGCCGCGGCAACGGTCTGTTTCGGGGCCGCAGCTGGCCGCGGCGCGCGCGCCGGCGGCTGCTCAGAAACCTGGGCGCTCTTTGGGGCGTTCGCGCCGGCGCCGGCTGGCTGCGTGGCGTTGGTTGCGACTGCGGCCGATTGCGCGCTGGGAAGCCAGGCCACGAACGCGCCCGTCGCCTTCGCCGTGATCGACTGGGCAACCGCCGGAGTTATTGCACTCCAGGGGTCCTGCGAGGCGTTGCCGCCCACGACCTCCTCGCCGGCAAAGCGGTTGACGCGCTTGCCCGCCGGATCGGTGACATCGAGAACGTAGGAAATCTTGGTGCCGTTCTTCTCCTTTGCCGCGAGAATGTAGGGGCGCAGGCTGAAGTCGGCGCGTTCCTCCCTGCTGGCCGTCACGGCGACGCGCTGATTGTTCAGGGCGGAGGTGAATTCCTGCTGCAGCTGCTTGGCGAGCGGATCGGGCGGACCGACGATCGTGTTGATCGCAACCTTGGCGACCGCCGGCTGCTCCGCCTTGGACGCGGGAGCTGGATCCGGGGTGGTGTTGTTGGCCGTCTCGAACAGTGAGCCGCCACCACAGCCTGCGAGGCCAAGGCCCGCGAGGCCGATGACGAGGGCAAGCGCCACCAAAACATGCTGGCGCCGCGCCGCAGCAGCGTCCGTGGTCGTCACCGTGACGTCCCCCCTTCTTGAAGCCCTGCTGAACCCCAGCTGCCGACGTACTAACCCTGCGGCGGGTGATTCTACAGCTGTTACCCCAGCAGACTCCTCATCCCCTGACAATATCCGGGACCTGATACACCCAGGGGAAAACTCGGGCAGCCCCAACGCGCGAGCTCTCCGAAGCAACCAAACTTGTGGAAAACCATCGCTAAGTCAAGACGATGGCAGATATTTGACGCCCGTAGTCGGGCTCGTTTCGCGCGCGCGATCCACGATAGCTGAAGAAATCCTCGCTCTGAGCATAGGTGCACACCTCGAGCCCGCCGGCATCCTCGACCCCCGCCCGTAGCAGGCGCTCGGCGACGTAGCCGGCAAGGTCGAACCGGGGGCGGCTGCCGGCGTGGGTCCTCGTGAAAAAGCGGTCGCTGGCGGCATCCTGGCGGAGAAACTCGGCCTCGAATTCCGGTCCCACCTCGTAGGCGTCCTGGCCGATGCAGGGGCCGACGGCCGCCAGAATGCGCTCTCGCCGGGCGCCCAGGCCCTCCATGGCGTGCAGAGCGGCCTCGACGATGCCGGCCAAGGCGCCGCGCCAGCCGGCATGGGCCGCGGCAACGACCCCAGCATGAGGCTCGGCGAGCAGCACCGGCGCACAGTCGGCCGTCAGCACCCCAAGCGCGAGGCCCGGTCTGGCTGTCACCATGGCGTCCGCCTGCGGGCGGGTGCCGGCGGGCCAGGGCTCGTCCAGGACCAAGGCGGTGGTGCCGTGCACCTGGTAGGCGGACAAGAGGTTGCTCGCACCCAGGTGGGCCGCGACACGCGCCCGGTTCTCCCGCACCGCTGCGGGATCGTCCTTGGACCCGGCGCCACAGTTGAGGCTGGCATAGATGCCCCGGGAGACGCCGCCCTGGCGGGTGAAAAAGCCGTGCGCAATGCCTGGAAGGCGGGCAAGGCCGGAGGCGAGCAGGGGCTTCGGCATGAATTTGTCTAGCCGAATGGCACAGGCCGGGGAAGCGTCGGCGAGCGTACCGCCAGCACCTTGAACAGCTGCCCCATCCCGGTCGGCGATAGCAGCCGCTGTACGGCGGCCTCGATTTCGCCCGCGCGGGCTGGGTTGGCCACCATTAACCTTGTCGCTCGCTCGGCGATGCCGAGACGGCCGAGGAACTCGGCCTGGGTCAAGGGTCCGTCGGCCGCGAGCCCGGCGGCGCGCGTTTTCTCTGCGAGCGTGACGAACTGCACGTGGGCCGTCAGGTCCGCCATGCCCGGCTCGGCCAACGGGTCGCTGTAGGCGTGCCGGCGAACCGCCTGCAGGGTGTCGCCGAACGAAGCATCGGCCGGACCGTAGTCGATGAACAGCGCCATCAGCGGCGCGCCGCGTCGGGCCAGCGTCGCGAGCAGCTCGTCCTCACCCGCGCGCAACTCGGCGATCCCGCCCGGCGGCGGCTGGCCCTCGCTTGCGTAAGGCACCTCCGCGCCGGCGGCGAACCGCAAGCTGCCCTCCGGAGTCACGTCCACCACGCGCTCGTGCCATGTGGTCCCGTCGTAGACGAGCTGCCGGATCGGCAGTGCATCGAGGAACTCGTTGGCGACAACGATCGCGGGCCCCGGCGGCACCTCCCCGAGCACATCGTGCCAGATGATCGGTGGATTCCCCTCCCCATCGTGCCGGAGGCGCGTCTTCGACACGACGTGGGGAGGGGCTAGGGGTGGGGGGAGCCCCAACGGTAGCCGCTCTGCAATCCCCCCCTCCCCCGTCCCTCCCCCACGAGGGGGGAGGGAGAAGTGCCCGGCGCTGCAGCTCGCGCAGGGGCGCGCTGACCTCGACGAGGTGCACGCCAGCCGCGTCGAGAAATCCCGGGACTGCCCGCGTGGCACGCAGCGCATCGCGCATCAGCGTTCCGCGTCCCGGGCCCAGCTCGACAAGGCGCAGCGGCGCCGGCCGGCCCATGCCCTCCCAGGCGACGGCGCACCAAAGGCCGATCAGCTCGCCGAACACCTGGCTGATCTCGGGTGCCGTGATGAAATCCCCGCCGGCGCCGATCGTGGCCGCCTTCTGCCAGTAGCCATGCTCGGGATCGCCGAGGCAGGCTTCCATGTATCGATCGATCGGCATGGGCCCATCGCGGCCGATCCGCCGGCGCAGGCGTTCCAGAAGCGCGTTCGGGCCGATATCAGCTTGGACGTTGGGCATCGGCGGTAGCAGGGGTGCGCTTGTTGGCTTCGCGCAACATCCAGATGCCGGCCGCGATCATGGGCAGGGAATAGAAGATGCCGGCGGTGAACGGACCCAGCGTCAGCACGTGGCCAGGATCGGGCTCGCGGAAGAACTCGCAGAACGAACGAGCAAGCCCATAGCCCAAGAGAAATACCCCAGCCAGCAGGCCGGGCCGCCGCAAAACCTGCAGCCTGTGCGTGAGCCACCACAGGACCGCGAACAGCACCAAGCCCTCGAAGAAGGCCTCGTAGAGCTGGCTCGGGTGGCGCTCGACCGGTCCGGCTCCAGGAAACACCATGGCCCAGGGGACCGTCGACGGCCGGCCAACCAGCTCGGCGTTGATGAAATTGGCGAGCCGCCCGAAAAACAGCCCGATCGGCGTGGCCGCCGCGCACGCGTCCAGCATGCTCCAGGCGTCGGCCTTGAAACGGCGCGCGAAGGCAACGATGGCGATGATGGAGCCGATGAGGCCGCCATGGAACGCCATGCCGCCCTTCCAGACGGCCGGAATGTCGAGCGGATTCATCAGGAAATGGCGCGGCTCGTAGAACAACACGTAGCCGAGCCGTCCACCCAGCAGCACGCCGGCCGTCATATAGATCAGCAGGTCGTCCACCCTCGCTGGTGCGAGCGGCGGCGAGCCGCCGGGCCACAGCTCGTTCTGGCTCAGCAGGCGCTTGATATAAAACCAGCCGAGCAGCAGACCCGCGATGTAGGCAAGCCCGTACCACTTCACCGACAACGGTCCGAGCTGGAGCGCCACCGGATCGATGGTTGGATAGGGAATGGCGAGCAAATGCATGGGGAACGGATCCGGCAGGCGCTCGCGGCTGTCAAGCCGTGGGCGGCTTGATCGGCCCAGGCTCGATGCCCATAGTACAAGAACGGGTCGCGGGTCTTAGGCCCGCGGCAGGCCAGGTGCGCGCCCATGACACAGACGACCAACCGCTTCCTCGACGAGCTGTCGAAGCTGCTGACAGATGCTGCCGGTGCCGCGCAGGGCATGCGGCGCGAGGTTGAAACCTTGATGAAGGCACAGGGCGAGCGCATCCTGCGCGACATGGACGTGGTGCAGCGCGAGGAATTCGAGGCCGTCAAGGAAATGGCTGCCAAGGCGCGCGATGAGAACGAACGGCTGAGCGCGCGCATCTCGGAGCTGGAGACAGCCCTTTCGCACCTGCGCAAGTGAGCCGATGCGGCGGGCGAGCAGGCCAACCCTCCCCTGCTTTCCACAGCTAACGGCAGGCTGTCCCCAGCTTTCGGCTTTTGCGGGCTTCGCGGAGCCCGCGGGGCCACTTTGCTCGTGGACACTGAGGGCGTGCGCTTGCCAGCGCCGATGCGCTTGGATTACGTGATGACCGGTCAAGGGACCGATGGCGGAAAGTTGCGGGGCCGCCTGGAACGAACGACGGGCCGTGTAGACCAGGCGCGCTCGCAAGGAGTTGGACAATGGCGACCAACGAGGCCGGCCAGGCCCGCAACAACCCCCTCGACCTCATCGAGCACATCGCCGGCAAGCACGATTGGGCGATGGACCGCGCCAGCGACGACGAGCTGACCCTGACGGTCGCCGGCCAGTGGAGCGACTATCACGTCTCGCTCAACTGGCGCGACGACCTCGAGACGCTGCACATAGCGTCTGCGTTCGATGCCAAAGTGCCGGAGAACCGCCTGAACGAGGTCTACCGTCTGGTGGCGCAGATCAACGAGCAGCTGTGGCTCGGGCACTTCGACGTGTGGATCAACGAAGGGCTGATCATGTATCGCCACGGCCTGATGCTGAACGGCGCGCTGGCCACGGAAGGCCAGTGCGAGGCGCTGTTCAAGGTGGCGCTGGAGGCCTGCGAGCGCTACTACCAGGCCTTCCAGTTCGTGGTGTGGGCCGGCAAGGAGAGCCGCGAGGCGCTCGCCTCCTCCATGTTCGAGACCGAAGGCCGGGCCTGATCTGTCATCCCGGCGGACGAGCCCCGGTATGACGCTCAGCCGTCCCGACAAACGAACGTGAACAGCCACTGCGTCGGCTTTTCCAGCTTGTGCACGACATAGGCGATCTCGTAGCCGACCTTTTTGCAGTGATCGAGCGCCGTCGCCTCGCAGCCGAGTGCTCCACACACGATCGGTGCTGACGGGTCCGACGTGATGGTGATGGCCGGGCGTCTGGGCAGCTGAATGCTGCTGACCGCGTTCTTGACGGCGTCGACGCTGATCCTCACGGCGTCGATGCCGTTGGTTGCGCCGGAGAGCCTGGCTTCCATGGACCTCTTCAAATCCTCGATCTGCCTCTCGAGCTGGCCTTGCTGCTTCTCCAGCGTGCGATGCAGCCGCTCGACCTCCTCGCGCAGTTTGGCGACCTCGTCATCCGGCTTGGCCGGTGGGGTTTCCGTGGTCGTCTGTGCGACGGCGGCCGCCACAGACATGAATCCGATCAACGCTGCCGTAGCAATCTTCAGCATGGTGCCTCCCAGGAGCCGCTTGTTGGATCGCCGCACGCCCCGATCGATAGCTGCAGGTTGTGGCGAGAGTATTGGTGAGATGCGCCGGGAGTAGGGAACGCGTGGCAAAAAAGGATCACTGCCGGGAAATTGCGTCCACGCACCATCTTGGCCGACCCCGCGCCTTATGGGCCAGGAAGAATGTAAGACCGATGCAATTGCCGGCCGGGTCAACCGAAAATGAAGATCGCCCGCGCGCTTGGCATTCTGCTGCTCCTCGCCGCAGCAAACGAACAGGCCCTTGCTCAAGGCGAGGGTTGGCTCGGGCTCTCCGCAACCAGCGGTGGCGTCAGCTGGAACTTCCAGACAGGAAAGAGAGTCGAACTGCCATCCGAAGCGAGGGTAGCTCAGGTCGAGGCGAACGGCCCAGCGGCCTCAGCCGGTATCCGCGTCGACGATGTGATCCTTGCGCTGGACAATGATCCGATCCGGGATGGCAGAGAGCTGTCCGAGAAAGTGAGGTTGAAGGAGCCAGGATCGGCCGTCCTTGTGCGCGTGAAGCGCAGGGACGACATCCTGGAGTTCAAGGTTGTGCTCGGCACGCGACCGCTCAGTCGGGAAGTGCGCCCAGGAGACCGCGCAATCAAGAGAGTGCCAGTGCCATGAAGCCCGCGGGTCTGGTGCCGCTCGCGCTCGGCGCTGCCATCGCCTGTGCCATCGGCGTCTGGGGCGCCCTCGCCGAGGAGCAAGGCAAAGGCCCTTGCTCGAGGCTGGGCCAGACCAGAGTTACGGGTCAGGGTTTCGCCTACGATGCTCCCGGCGGCAGCAGAATTGGCGGATTGGCCCCGGGCGCCCAGTATTTCCTCGCTCAAACGCTTCGCTACGGAGACGGCGAGCTTTGGTTGCTACTCATTGGACCGCGAGGCGCACATGTCGGCTGGGTTCGATCGAAGGAGGTGTCCACTTCGGGTCGCTTCGTCTGCAACTTTGGACTGGAGCTTCTCTACGCAAATCCTAACCGCTAGCAGCGCGGCGCAGCCGCCAACGGTGGTCAAGTTCTGCCAGTTTGCTAGGATTGCGGCGGTGTTTCACTGACTTGGCCGCGCACGAGAGGCGCGCGCCCTTCGCCAGGTAGCGTCATGACCCTCAAATTGGATGGACCCCTGCTGCTCGCGGGCGCGGGCAACATGGGCTATGCCCTGCTCACCGGCTGGCTCGAGCGCGGTCTCGATCCGGCGCGCATCATCGTCCAGGACCCCGCGCCTTCGCCGCGCGTCAAGGAGCAGCTCGACTGGCACCGCATCCAGGTGCGGGCGGAGGTGAGATCGCTGCCCGAGGTGCCAGCAGTGCTGGTGGTGGCGGTCAAGCCGCAGGTGATGGACCAGGTGTTTCCGCCGCTGGGCCAGCTCGCGCGCAAGAAAACGGTGGTGCTTTCGGTCGCTGCCGGTCGCCGCATCGATGGGTTCGAGGCGCATCTGCCGCCAGGCACGGCGGTCGTGCGGGCCATGCCGAACATGCCGGCCTCGGTGGGGCGCGGCATCACGGTGGCGGTCGGCAACAGCCACGTCACGCCGGCGCAGCGTGACACCTGCGACGAGCTGCTGCGGGCCGTCGGCGAGGTAGCCTGGGTCAGCGACGAGGGCCTGATGGATGCCGTGACGGCCGTGTCGGGGTCAGGGCCCGCCTATGTCTTCTATCTTGCCGAGTGCCTGGCGGAGGCCGGCGTCAAGGCCGGGCTCAAACCAGAGCTGGCGCAGCAGCTGGCCTGCTGGACGGTGGCCGGTGCGGGTGAGCTCTTGCATCGATCGGACTTGGGGCCGACGCTGCTGCGCCAGAACGTCACCTCGCCCAACGGCACCACATTTGCGGCGCTGCAGGTGCTGATGGCGGAGAACGGTCTCGCCAAGCTGATGCGGGAGGCCGTGGCCGCCGCCGCGCGGCGCTCGCGCGAGCTTGCGAAATAGCCGGCAAACGCTAGAAAGGGGTCAGGTTTCAGGTGGCAGGTTTCAGGGGCAGGGGCCAAGTTCCAGACACCTGATCTAGTCCCTGAAACCTGAAACCTAATCCCTGAAACCTCCCCTGAAACCTGACCAATCGGGACCACCATGGGCAACACAGCGCCCCAGCCGCAGCCGGGCATCCTGGACATCAGCCCGTACGTTCCGGGCGAAAGCGAGGTGCCGGGCGGCCTGAAGCCGATCAAGCTCTCGTCCAACGAGACGCCGTTGGGGCCCTCTCCCAAGGCCGTCGCCGCCTACAAGGCCGAGGCCGAGCACCTGGACCGCTATCCGGACGGGTCGGCAACGGCGCTGCGCAACGCCATCGCGAGGCAGTACGGCTTGAACCCCGAGCGCATCGTGTGCGGCTGCGGCTCCGATGAGCTGATCAACCTGATTGCGCACGCTTATGTCGGGCCAGGCGACGAGGCCGTCTACAGTCAGCACGGCTTCCTGATGTACAAGATCGCCACGCTCTCGAGCGGCGGCACGCCCGTGTCCGTGCCGGAGAAGGCCTACCGCGTCGACGTGGACGCAATGCTGGCGCGGGTGACGCCCAAGACCAAGGTCGTCTTCCTCGCCAATCCCAACAACCCGACCGGCACCTACATTCCCCACGACGAGGTGCGGCGGTTGCACAAGGGGTTGCCGGGCCGCACGCTGCTGGTGCTGGATGCCGCCTACAGCGAGTACGTGCGCCGCAACGACTACGAGGCGGGGCTGGAGCTGGTGGCGACCACCGACAATACGGTGATGACGCGCACGTTCTCCAAGATCTACGGGCTTGCCGCGCTGCGGCTCGGCTGGGCCTACTGCCCAGCGGCTGTTGCCGACGTGCTCAACCGGGTGCGCGGGCCCTTCAACGTCACGGCACCGGCGATCGCAGCCGGCGTGGCGGCACTGGACGACAAGGCGCACGTCGAGACGGCCGTGGCCCACAACGAGAAATGGCTGCCGTGGGTGACGGTGGAAATGGAAAAGCTCGGCATCGAGGTGACGCCCAGCATCGGCAATTTCGTGCTCATGCATTTCCCCAAGGCGAACGGCAAGGATGCGGTCTTAGCCGATGAGTTCCTGAAGGCGCGCGGCATCATCCTGCGCCGGGTCGCCGCCTACGGGCTGCCCAACTGCTTGCGCATGACCATCGGCACCGAGGACGACAACCGCAAGGTGGTGGCGGCGCTCAAAGAATTCATGGGGCGACCGTGAGCGCGCCGCTGTTTGAGCGCGTTGCCCTGATCGGCCTCGGGCTGATCGGCTCATCGCTCAGCCACGCCATGCGCCGGGCCGGCCTCGCGCGCACCGTGGTCGGTCATGCCAAGACGGCAAAGACCCGGGATACGGCGCTGCGCCTGGGGCTGGTGAGCTCGGCCTATGCGACGGCAGCCGAGGCCGTGCGCGATGCCGACCTCGTCGTCCTGTGCGCTCCGGTCGGCGCCTATGGTGCGCTGGCCAGGGAGATGGCGCCCGCCTTGCGCCCCGGTGCCATCGTGACCGACGTCGGCTCGGTCAAGGGCGCGGTGCTGCGCGACGTCGGCCCGCACGTGCCCGAGGGAGTGCATTTCATCCCCGGCCATCCCATCGCCGGCACGGAGCACTCCGGCCCCGAGGCGGGGTTTGCCGAGCTGTTCGACGGACGCTGGTGCGTGCTGACCCCGCCGCCGGGGGCCGATCAGGGCGCCATTGACCGGCTCACCGCCTTCTGGCGCGCCTGTGGCAGCCACGTCGAGATCATGGACGCGGAGCACCACGACCTGGTGCTCGCCATCACCAGCCACGTGCCGCACCTGATCGCCTACAACATCGTCAACACGGCGCGGCACCTGGAACGCGTGACCGACACGGAGGTCATCAAGTTCTCCGCCGGCGGCTTTCGCGACTTCACGCGCATTGCCGCCTCCGACCCCGTCATGTGGCGCGACGTGTTCCTCAACAACAAGGACGCCGTGCTGGAAATGCTGGGGCGCTTCAGCGAGGACCTGACCGCCCTGCAGCGCGCCATCCGCTTCGGCGAGGGCGAGACGCTCCACAAGCTGTTCGTGGAAGCGCGCGCCACCCGGCGCGGCATCATCGAGGCGGGCCAGGACACCGAAGCGCCCGACTTCGGCCGGCGTAGCCCCAAGCCCTCGGACATATGACGGCGCCAGACCACGACCTCTGGGTGTTCGCCTACGGCTCGCTGATGTGGCGGCCGGGGTTCCAATACGAAGAGGCGCGGCACGCCCGCCTCACCGGCTACCGGCGCTGCTTCTGCATCTACTCCGTGCACCACCGCGGCACGCCGGAACGGCTCGGCATGGTGCTGG
Source organism: uncultured Alphaproteobacteria bacterium (assembly GCA_963827545.1). Classification (GTDB taxonomy): domain Bacteria; phylum Pseudomonadota; class Alphaproteobacteria; order Rhizobiales; family Hyphomicrobiaceae; genus AWTP1-13. The sequence goes on along the minus strand of CAWHBI010000002.1, from coordinate 61,017 downwards.
GGCTCGACCGGGGCGGCGTGTGCGAGGGCATCGCCTACCGCATCGCTGCCGCCCGCGTGGCGGAAACGCTGCGCTATCTGCGGGCGCGCGAGCTCATCAACGGCGTCTATCGCGAGGTGCACGTCCCGGTGGAGCTGGAGCAGGATCGCTGCGCCGAGGTGATGGCGCTCACCTTCATCGTCGAGCGCGCGCACCCCAACTATGCGCACCAGTTGCCGCTCGCGACCCAGGCAAAGCTCATCAGAGGGGGCCGGGGTGTCTCGGGTGCCAATCTCGACTACCTCGTCAGCACGGTGCGCCATCTGAACGAGCTCGGCATCCGCGAGCGGGAGCTGGAACGCCTGGTGGTCATGGCCGGTCCGCTGGCGTGGCGGCGGGCGCGGGCGCAGCACACCAGCCCCTATGCCGCAGCCATCGTTCGCGCCGAGCGTTCGCGGCCACCGCCCATACGGCGGCTTGCGCGCAAGGATGCGCTACGGCGGTTTCTCTACAGACTAAGGATGGGTGACTAGCTGTTCACAACTAGCCGCTGGCGCGCGCGGGTTCGGCCGCAAGTGCGCCGAACTGGCCGGCCCGCAGATCGCAGGCAACGAGCGACCGCTCAGTGTCCGTCCGAGCCAGGACGTGCACATGGACCTCGTTGGCGCCGAGCTGGGCGCCCCGCTGACGCACCTGTGCCAGATTGAGCGTGGGAGCCTCGCTCTCGCCGAGACCGATGTGAAGCGCCGCCCGCCAGCCGCGCTGATCGCGGCGCACCAGGATGTAGCTGGCCTTTGGAAAAGGGGGGCACTCGATCAGGCTGTAGACGCTGTGCACGTACCCCTTGCCCGAGGCACCGCTCCACACGTGCCGGTGAGCTTCTACGTGCTGAGGCGCGCCCGACGGGGCCAGCGCTGCCGCTCCGGCTTGAGCACGATCAATACTGACGATGGGGGCGGCCAAGGTAGCGGCTTTCGCACACGGCGGTTATGGTTAACGCTGCATATTACCCGCGATTTCCAGCCGAAATGTGGCTGGGGGTTAGTGATTTCAAGGCATTGGGAGCTTGCGCTCCTTCAAGACGTTGACGCCCGGTAATCAATTGCACTTGGAGTATCCGCAGGTGCTGCATTCCCAGCACCCTTCCCGGCGACGCAGCGACAGCGAGCCGCACCGCGGGCACACCCGCCCGCCGGCCCCCTGCTCCGGCGCCACGGCCCGCGGCTCTCCCGACACCAGCACCTTGCGTTCGGCACCCGCCTCCTGACCGGGCTCGTGCGGCGAGGCAAGGAAGCCCGTGCGGATCATGTGGCTCTCGATGACCTGGCCGATGGCCGCCAGCAGGCTCGGCACATAGCGGCCGCCCATCCACTGCCCACCCTGGGGGTCGAAGACGGCCTTCAGCTCCTCCACCACGAAGGCGACGTCGCCGCCGCGGCGGAAGATGGCGCTGATCATGCGCGTGAGCGCCACCGTCCAGGCGTAGTGCTCGAGGTTCTTGGAGTTGATGAACACCTCGAACGGACGCCGTCTTGCCGAAGACGCGCCTCCGCCATGACCGTCGCGCTCGATGTCGTTGATGGTGATGTACATGGCGTGGTCGCTGCCGGGCCACCTGAGCTTGTAGGTGAAGCCTGCCAGCACGGGCTCGCGCTCGAGCGGCTGGGCCATGTAGACGACCCCGCCTGAGCCGGGCGCAACCTCGACGGACCGGCGTTGCAAGGGCACCTTTGCCGCATCCATGGGCAGGCTGACAGCCCCGCCTGGCTCGGCGGCAGTCGGGGCCGAGCGGCTCAGCACCGCGCCGGTCACTGCGTTCGGGCGGTAGGTGGTGCAACCCTTCAGCCCCAGGTCGTAGGCCTGGAGATAGACATCCTTGAAGGCCTCGAAGCTCAGATCCGCCGGGCAGTTGATGGTCTTGGAGATGGAGCTGTCGACGTGGCGCTGCAGTGCCGCCTGCATCTCGAGATGGGCGCGGGGAGTGAGCTCCTCTGCAGTGACGAACGCATCCGTCAGCGGTGCCGTGGCGCCGAGCATCTGGCGATAGAGGGCGTGCGCATAGTCCTCGACGGCTTCGGTGCGCGAGGAACCGTCGCGCTCCAGCACGCGGCGCTCATAGTGGAAGTCGAATACGGGCTCGACGCCGCTCGAGACGTTGCCGGCGAGCAGCGAGATCGTGCCGGTGGGGGCGATCGAGGTCAGCAGGCCGTTGCGGATGCCGTGCCGTGCGATTGCCGCGCGCACCTCCTCGGGCAGACGCTCGACATGGGGCGCGGCGAGGAAGCGCGCCGCGTCGTACAGGGGGAATGCGCCCTTCTGGCGCGCGAGGTCGGCGCTCGCAAGGTAGGCGGCACGCTCGATGATGGCCATCCAGCGCTCGGCCAGGGCGACCGCCTCCGGGGTGCCGTAGCGCACGCCGGCAAGGATCAGCGCATCCGCCAGCCCTGTGACGCCGAGCCCGATGCGGCGCTTGGTCTTGGCCTCGTGCTTCTGGGCCGGAAGGGGATAGTTGGAGATGTCGATGGCGTTGTCGAGGAAGCGCACGGCAGTGGCCGTCAGCGCCTCCAGCCGCGTCTCGTCGAGCCGCGCTTCGGCTGTGAACGGCTGGTCGATCAGGCGGGCGAGATTGATCGAGCCCAGCAGGCACGCCCCGTGCGGGGGCAGAGGTTGCTCCGCGCAAGGATTACAGGACGCGATGTCCTCGCAGTAGCTGAGGTTGTTCTCAGCATTGATGCGGTCGATGAAGACGACACCGGGCTCGGCATAGTCGTAGGTGGCGCGCATGATGCGGTCCCACAGCGCGCGCGCATCCACAGTGCGATGGACCTTGCCGTCGAAGGTCAGATGCCAGGGCTCGCCATTGCGCACGGCCGCAACGAACGCGTCCGTCACCAGCACCGACAGGTTGAAGTTGCGCAAGCGTTGAGGGTCCGCCTTGGCATCCACGAACGCCTCGATGTCCGGGTGGTCGCACCTGAGTGTCGCCATCATGGCGCCGCGCCGCGCCCCGGCCGACATGATGGTGCGGCACATGGCGTCCCACACATCCATGAAGCTGACCGGACCGGAGGCATCCGCGCCGATGCTCCTCACCTGCGCGCCCTTGGGGCGCAGCGTGGAGAAGTCATGGCCGATGCCGCCGCCCTGCTGCATGGTGAGCGCGGCCTGCTTGACGTTCTCGAAGATCGAGCTGAGGTCGTCCTCGATGCGGCCCATCACGAAACAATTGAAGAGCGTGACGTTCCGGCCCGCGCCCGCGCCAGCCAGGATCCGCCCGGCCGGCAGGAAGGCCAGATCGGCCATGGCCTCGCCGAACGCCTTGGCCCAGCGCGCACGCGATCGCTTCGGCTCGGCAGCAGCCACCGCCTTGGCCACTCGTTGCCAGGTATCGGCCAGCGTCCGGTCCACGGGAGAGCCGTCCGCTGCCTCGAGGCGGTATTTCATCTCCCAGATCTGCTGCGAGATCCGGGGCAGGGAGGGCGGGGAGCTACGCACCGGGTCGAAATTACATCATTACATCGATGCTTGCGGGTTAAGAAGCCAGTCAGCGCCAACTGCCGACTCTTGTAGCAGAGTGTTCTTTATTTGTTCTACTTTGTCAACAGTCCAGCGTGCAAAAAATCCGGCAGGCCAGGAATAACGGGGGGGCCGATTCGTTGTCGCTGCGACCCGCTCAACCCCGCACCAGTGGGTCAGCTGATCAGGGCGCCTCAACCCCGCACGAGGCGCCCTGATTTTATGTTGGACCCGGATGCTGGCCGGTTCATGGGACGCGGGGTTTGCCTAGCTACGACCGCACAGCCTGAACAGGCGCCCTGTCCACCGGAGGCGGCGGCGGGTTCGGCTTGGCGCGGGCCTCGGCTATCAGGCGGGCGCACGCGGTCTCGATGCGCTCCTGGATGAGGGCCCGCGCCTGGGCGCGCGGCAGCCCTGCCGGGATCGGATCGACGATCTCGATGACGATCGTGCCGGGATAGCGGATGAGGCTGCGCCGCGGCCAGAACAGGCCGGAGTTGAGCGCCAGCGGCACGCAGGGAAGCCCGAGCCCTTCATAGAGGGCCAGAAAACCCGGCTTGTAATCGGGCTGGGCGCCCGGCGGCCGGCGCGTGCCTTCCGGGAAAATGACGATCTCGCGTCCCTGCGCGGCGCGATCGCGCGCGTCGCGGATCATGGCTTTGAGGGCGCTCGGGCCGCGGTCGCGCTTGACGAAGATGTGCTGGAACTTGTGACTGAACCAGCCGTACAGCGGGATCCAGCCCAGCTCGGCCTTCATCACCATGGCGGGGTCGCGGAACACCGGGATCAGCGCGAACGTATCCCACGCCGACTGGTGCTTGCTGGCGACGAGGCAGGCGCTCCTGGGCAGCTTCTCGTGCCCGCGCACTTCCAGGCGCGTGCCGCAGATCACCTTGAGCCACCACAGGCTGGCGAGGCCGTGCAGCCGGAGCCCCTCCATGGCCCAGCGGCGCGGGGCCAGCAGCAGCCAGCTGCCGAGCACGAGAAACAGCGCGGTGTTGACGTAGAACACCACGAAAAAGACGAGCGAGCGGAGCACGATCAAGGGTTGGCTCCCCTACATGGTGGATGCACGCATGGTGGCGCCGTCGGCGAGCGCGCTGCTCTCCCACCGCAACAGCCTGGCCACTCCGTAGCGGGCGGCAGAGGGTAGGAACTTCAGATACTCCCCCAGTAGCACGCGGGCCGTGTGGGCATCCGTCCACCAGCGTTTCGTTTGCAGCCTGTTGGAGACGACGGGATGGGGAAGGAGGGTCGCCTCCGGCATGACGCGGCCGAACTCGGTCATGCTGCGCGGCATGTGATAGCTCGAGGTCACGATGATGAGCTTGGTGAAGCGCCGGGCTGTCGCCCATGCCTTGGTCTCGTCGGCGTTGTCGGTCGTGCGCTCGGCGAAGTCGACGTCGACGCAGCAGGCAAACAGCCGGTCGGAGAGGCCGCTGATGCGCTTCAGGTCGTCAGCGCTGGTGTGGCGGTTGACGCCGGAGATCAGCAGGCGGGCGCCGCGCCCCTCGGCCAGCAGGCGGGCGGCCGCTACCAGCCTGAGCTCGCCGCCTGTCAGGACGACGATGGCATCGGCGCGCGGCGTGGGCCCGGGCGCGTAGTGCGCAACCGCGCGCGCGAACTGGACGAAGCCAGCCGCGAACGCGAGCAGCATCACGCCGCCGGCTGCGGCGATCCATCTAACAGGTCGTGCCACGACACCTCTTCCGCACCGTCTCCCTCGGCGTGGGCAGGGCCGTCCCGTGCCACCTCTATCCGGCCGAATTGTGCACGGTTGCGACCCCAATCATCAAGGGCGAATGCGTTTGCCCGCCCCGCACGGGCCATGATGGTAGGGTTAATGCTGACTATTCAGGATGCGATAGACGCCGATGCGCGAGGTCAGCATGCAAAGCGCAGCGATGACCAGCACCACGATGCCGATCAGGAAATAGCCGGGCGGATCGAGCGTGGCGATGCCTATGAGGCGCCGGATCTCGGCAATCGTCACCGCGCCGCCACCCATCAGCTCCATCACCGTCGGCATGGCGAGGAACACGAAGGTGGCCCATAGCGCGCCGACCACCCCGGCCCTGACGCCGAGGCGGAGGAAATGGCGCTCGAACTCGCGGGCGATGAAGCGGTCGGTGGCGCCGACGAAGTGCAGCACCTCGACGATGTCCCGGTTCGATGCCATGGCGCTCTTGGTGGCGGAGACGATGATGGCGGTGGTGGCGGCGCCGACCAGCAGCAGGATGGCGAGGCCGCCCAGCGCGAAGGAGCGCGTGATGGTGCGGATCTGCGCCTGCCAGCGGCGATGGTCGTCCATGGTGACGCCGGGGAAATTGTTGACGAGCGCCGTGCGCAATACGTCGAAATCGGGCGGTGTGCTGCGGTCGAGCTCGACCGCAATGAGACGGGGCACGGGGAGCGCTTTCAGCGCCTCGGTCTGTCCGAGCCAGGGCTCCAGCAGCAGGGCGGAGTTGGCCACGCTCAGCGCACGCACCTGCGCGATGCCGGACTGGCGCGACAAGAACCCGGTGACATCGGCGACCATCTTGTCGAGATCGACGCGTTCCTTGACCTCGATCTGCACAGTGACCTCGCTGGCGATATCGCGCAGCCACGCCGATGCCGACTGGTTCATCATGTAGACCGCGCCAGCCGTGAGGGAGGCAAGGAAGCACATGATGGTGATGACGACGGTCAGCGACCGCCCCGTGACCGAGCCCGCCGGCACGATGGGTGCGTTGGTGAGGTTGCGGGCAGTGCGCCGTGTGCGTCCGCTGCCTTCTGCGCTGTGCTCGAACCGCGACGTGGTCCCGGTACGGGCGCGTGTGACGGTGAAGGGAGAGCTGGTCTGCGGGCCGTCCCGGAGCGTGGGCTCGACCCGGGTCTGGTGCGGGCGCAGTGTCGGTCGCCCCGTCGGTCTGTCAAACGATCCGGACATGGCCGTCGTGCAGCTCCAGGCGCGGCGCCTTCGTCTGGCGCATCAATTGATGGTCGTGGGTGGCGATCAGGACCGAGGTGCCAAGCCGGTTGAGCTCGACGAACAGGCGCAGGAGACGCCGGGCCATCTGCGGGTCGACGTTGCCGGTCGGCTCGTCGGCGAGCAGCAGCTCAGGCTTGTTGATGACGGCACGTGCGATCGCCGCGCGCTGCTTCTCACCGCCGGAGAGTATGGAGGGGGCGGAGTGCATTCGGTCGCCGAGGCCCACCCACTGCAGGAGGTCGGTCACGTCCTCCTTGTAGTCGGATACGCGCTTGCCGGTCACACGCAACGGCATGGCCACGTTCTCCCACGTCGTCATGTGGTCGAGCAGGCGGAAGTCCTGGAAGACGATGCCGATGCGGCGGCGCAGCTGGGCGCGCTTGGAGGGGGTGACGCGGCTGATGTCCTGGCCCAGAACGTGCATCGCCCCGCGCGTCGGCTCGATGGACATGAAGAGAAGCCGCAAGAGGGAGGTCTTGCCCGAGCCCGACGGCCCGGTGAGGAAGTGAAAGGAGCCGGGCCGCAAATGAAAAGATACGTCGTGCAGCACCTCGGCACCGCGGCCGTATCGCAAACCGATTGCATGCAGTCTGATCACGCGAGAACTCTTGCGCCATCCGGAAGTCGTCGGCTCATTACTCTCAATCGCCGCGCGGGGGAAGTGGGATCAATGGTCAGGATTGTGGCGGACTGATGGGGCCGCCCCCGCGCAATTCACCCACCGGCGGGCGCGCAACTCTGCTATGACGGTTGCACCACAATGGCCCAAGGTCGGGCATGCCAGATACTCGGTCGCCAACGCCTGAGGCCGTCGAGGTCATTTTCTCGTCCGAGGCCATAGCGGAGCGCGTCGACGCGCTGGCCCGCAGATTGCTGCCGCCAGGCTCGATCTCCGCGTGCCGCCCGATCGCGGCGGATTTCACGGCGTTCGAGTGTCCCAAAGAATTTGTGGTAGGCTACGGCATGGATCTCGCGCATCGCTTCCGCGAGCTGCCGTTCGTTGGGCGGGTGGTGCGGACGTGAAGGGCCTCGACTTGCGACCGGCCCGGACGAGATGAAGCACGCAGGAGGGCACGATGGCACGCATCCTTCTCGCCGACGACGACGCAGCAACGCGCGATTTCGTCCAGCGTGCGCTGGCGACGGATGGCCATGCGGTGAACTCGACACAGGACGGCTCGGAGGCTCTGGACAAATTGCGGGAAGCGCCTGGCAATTTCGATTTGCTGATGACGGACGTGCAAATGCCGGGGCTGGATGGCATTGCACTGGTGGAGAAAGCGCTGGTTGCGAACTCCAAGCTGCGCGTGATCCTGATGTCGGGCTATGCCGACGAGTTGGAGCGCGCACAGCACCTCAAGCCCAGGATTTCGCAGGTAATCACCAAGCCGTTCACGCTGGAGCAGATCAGGGCGGCGGTAAGGGCGGCGCTGGGGTAGGCATGCCGCATGGCCGCCCGGCGGGCATAGCTGCGGCCAGCACCATGGGATACATTGCCTTTGCACTTGTTCGGCGCTGCCCACAGGCGAGAGGTGGGTCATGCCTTGGGTTTCCGACGTACGTGCCAGCATCGACGCTGGGTCCGCCACGCTCTACAGTCCCGCGCCCAGGCTCGGTCAGATGTGCGCGGCCGCGGTCGCGACCATCCTCGTTATCGTTGTTCTGGTGCGGACCTTCGGTTCCGGGCCTGATGTCGCCGGTGGTTTTCTGGTGCTGGGGGCCATGGTTGCCGTGCTGTCGATCTGCTCGAAGAGCTTCCGGACGAGGTTCGACCGTGGCGCGGGCAGGGTCACCGTCGAGATGCGGTCCATCTGCGGCCATTCCATGCAGGAGTTTGCGTTTGCCGACGTCGATGCGCTGGCCGTTACGGAAGGCTGCGTCGTCGAGCTGCAGCTGCGCGATGGCACTACCCGGAGGCTGACCTATGCCCACGAGACCTATCCGCAGCTCGACAAGATGATCAGTTCCGTCTGCTCGGCGACGGGGATCGCAAAGGGGAGCCCGAACGCCGCGCGCGCGGCGTCCCAGGACGACCAGGGCTCGCTCAGCGAGCCCGGAATGGGCCTCTACGTCGAAGGGCGCTTTGCCATTCTCGCCACGTCATCCAAGATGCTATCGTTCCGCTGGGTCATGGAGGTGGTCTTCAATCGCGGCAGGCGCGAGGTGACGGTGATCCGCACCACGCCCCTGCGCAAGAACCGGGAGCTCCTCCCCATGCAGGCGGTGTCTTCCTTCGGGCCTGACGGAACGCGCGACCCGGAGACCGGCGGCTACTCCTATCGTGCTGTCATGCGCCTCGACAACGGACGCAGCATTCGAATGTTCGGCGAGACCCGGAGCTATCCGCGCTATGACCGGATCCTGGCGAAGGTCCGGGACCTCACCGGCATCAGCCAAGCAGGACGACATCCACCGTTCTCACGACGACTTCTGGCCGACGCCGGACGGAACCGAGGGGAGTCGTAGAGCACGGCGGCGCCGGTAAGCCCGGGCAAGCCGCTAGTCAAAGGAAATCGGATGCGCATCCCATGACGACAACCAAAGGCCGCTGCCAATGCCGTGCCATCGAATACGAGTTCGAGGGCTCCCCCAAGTGGGTGATGCACTGTCATTGCGAAAGCTGCCGGCGGGCGGTTTCGTCGCCGATCGCCACCTACCTCGGCGTGCGGCTGGAGCAGTTCCGCTATCTCAAGGGCGAGCCGGCGGCCTATGAATCCACCCCGGGCGTGAAACGCTATTTCTGTCCCACCTGCGGCTCTCCGATGGCGTACGCGGGCGTGCGCTGGCCGGGCGAGGTGCACCTCTTTCACGGCACCCTGGACGATCCAGCGCAGTGGCCCCCGACGGGGCACTCCTATGTCGCCGAGCAGTTGCCATGGTTCGAAGTGAGCGATCATCTGCCGCGCTATGAGGTGACATCGGGCAAGGGCGCCAAGCCCGTGCGCGCCGGCCCGCGGGGTTGATGGATAGGCGCCGGGTTGCGATCCTGCGAGTAAGTCCTCACCTAGTGTGATGATCGAGAAGTCCGCACCATCGCGCTGGGCTAGGTTCGTGAGCGGACTTCTCGATCTTAATCACACTAGAATCGTTAATTTGGCTAGTGTCCTTCAGATCGCGAAATTCGTTCCGAGTTTGCCGCACAATGAGACGAATTTCGCGATCAGGACACTAGGTGCAGGACGTCGACAACAGCGGAGACAACCGATGCGCAGACCTCTCGTATTCTCGGCTTTGCTGCTCGCCGCGCCGGCTGCGGTGCTGGCGCATCACGGCTGGGGCAGCTACGACGCCTCCAAGACCATCGTTGTGGAAGGGCCGATCCAGGCATCCAGCTACACCAATCCGCACGCGACCATCACCGTGAAGGCGCCCGACAAGACATGGACCGTTACCCTTGCTCCCGTCTCGCGCATGCAGAGCCGCGGGGCCACCGCCGAGCTCGTTGGCGTCGGCAAGACCGTCAAGGCCGAGGGCTACGCCTCCAAAGCGGAGCCCGATGAAATGCGCGCCGAGCGCATCACCGTGGACGGCAAGACGGTCGAGATGCGCTGATGCTGGTGCTGGCGGATGCGCCGCAGTTCCTGATCGCGCTCGAGCAGTCGGGGCTGGCGCTCGCCATCCGGCAGTCGACCTGGGCCTATCCCGCCGCCAACGTCGGGCACATCGTGGCGCTCACGCTGTTTGCCGGCTCGGTTGCGATCATGGACATGCGCCTGCTCGGCGCCTTTGCTGCCGCGCCGCCGGCGGCCATCGTGCGACCGGCGCGGCGCATGGCGATGCTGGGCCTCGCGCTGATGGCGCTCACCGGCTTCATGCTGTTCGCCGCCGAGGCCAGCCACGTCGCCACGAACGGCGTGTTCCAGGTGAAGGCGGGGCTGATTGCGCTCGGCATCCTCAACGCGCTGCTGATTGCGGGTCCGGCCCTGGCCAAGATCGCCGACATGCCGGCGGGCGCTGCCTTGCCGGCGCGGGTGCGGCTGGCGGCCGTCGCGTCGCTGCTGATCTGGGTATCGGTGGCAGCGTGCGGGCGGCTGATCGCGTATTTTTGACGCGCTCCGGTGTCGCCGGGGTATATGCCTTGGTAAGGATGGGAGAAACAAATGCTCAAGAGGTGCTTTGTGCCGCAGTCGCCAGTGTTGTGCTCGGCTCGCCTCAATGCGCAAGCGCCGACACGACCATCAGGAACGCTCGGTGCTGCAGAAGGTCGACGTGCCTCGACGAAGAAAGAATACGGAGGTGGTAGCTCGACATGCGAGCTTCCGGTCTCGGGTCGTCGGATCGGCAGAGCACACTCATCCCGGCGGCGAGCAAGGAACCCTGATCGAGAGCTCGAGGAGAGCTGACCCTGATGGTCGACGGGCAGCCCGACAAGACATTCAAGCCCGGCGAATTCCTGGCAGATCCCGATCGGCGCCATTCACGACGCGAAGGCCGGCGCGGGCGGCGCCAAGGTCATCGTGTCCTACACGGTGGAAAAGGGACAGCCGCTGGCCATCCCTGCGAAGTAGCATAGCCCAGCGCGGGCTGGTGCGAGAGACGATGACGGGCACGCCCAGTCTACAGCGTGGAGTGCGGGCGTGCTATGCTGTGCGGATGAGCGATTCACCCAAACCCAACGCGTCCGTCACCATCGGCAACGTCACGTTTGCCAACGACCGGCCGATCGCGCTGTTCGCGGGCCCATGCGCCATGGAGAGCCGTGCGCATGCACTGGAGATGGCCGCCGCGCTGAAGGATATCTGCGGCCGGCTCGGCATCGGCCTCGTCTACAAGACCTCGTTCGACAAGGCCAACCGCACGTCGCTCAAGGGCGGGCGCGGCATCGGCCTCGAGGGCGCGCTGCCGGTGTTCGCCGAGATCCGCGAGACGCTAGGGCTGCCGGTCGTCACCGACGTGCACGAGGCGGCAGCAATGCGCGCGCCTCGCCCAGGTGGTGGACGTGCTGCAGATCCCGGCCTTCCTGTGCCGGCAGACGGACCTGCTGATCGCGGCGGCGAAGACGGGCCGGGCCGTGAAGGTGAAGAAGGGCCAGTTCCTGGCGCCGTGGGACATGCAGAACGTGGTCGCCAAGATCACGGGCAGCGGCAACCCCAACGTGCTGGTGACGGAGCGTGGCGCCTCGTTCGGCTACAACACGCTGGTGGTGGACATGCGCTCGCTCCCCATCATGGCCAGGATCGGCGCACCCGTGATCTTCGATGCCACGCATGCCGTGCAGCAGCCGGGCGGGCAGGGCACGCGCCACTGGCGGCGACAGGACCTTCGTGCCGGTGCTGGCGCGCGCCGCGGTGGCGGTGGGCGTGGCGGGCGTCTTCATCGAGACGCACCAGGACCCCGACAACGCCCCCTCCGATGGGCCCAACATGGTGCCGCTCGGGGAATTCGAGGGGCTGGTGCGCGAGCTGATGGCGCTCGATGCGGTGGTGAAGAGCCGATCGGCAAAGGTGATCGAGCCCCGAGAATGAGCGCATGTGAGGGAGGAAGAACTCGATCATCTGGCGAATAAATCGGCATGCGTGCCGGTGCGAGCAAGCAGCACTTCGGTGTCGGTCGTCCTGTAGATCAGCAGCCAGTCGGGTTGGATGTGGCATTCGCGCCAGCCCTTCCAATCACCCTTGAGCGCGTGATCGCGTCGGGCAGCCGGTAGCTGCCGGCCTTCGCGGAGCGCGTTGAGGACATCCGCGAGCAGGGTCAGGTCGTAGTTGCGGCGGCTGATGCGCTTTAGGTCCTTCCTGTAGGCGCTAGCAAGGCGGAATGATCTCATGCCCGCCGCGGCTTACGTGAGCCGGCAACCTTCCTAAGGAGCTCCTCGGCCGTGCCGTCGAAGCTTTCTCCGGCTCCGCGATCCAGCTCTGCCATTGCGGCGACCGTATCCTCGCTCGGTATGCGAGCCTCGAACGGGAGCCCTTTGCGCAATACGATCTGGTGCAAGAGCATGGTCACGGCATCAGAAGTACTGATGCCCACCTGGCTCAAAACCTTCTCGGCGCGTGCCTTCAGGCGCTTGTCGACCCGGGCATTGATATAGGCGTTCTTGGGCATTCGAGTTGCTTGTAGCGTTTGGTGTGTACCGCTGATGCGTCAGTGTAACACGTTCGTGTTACAATGCAAGCCAGGCCCGAATTGCCGATACGGGTTGAGCAGCGTTCGCGCGTCAGGCTATCATCGACACCAGCAATCCAACCCTGTCGACGCTGCTCCACACACGTACCCATAGGCCCGCACATGACACAACCGCTCGAGCCCGCGCTGGCTGCCGCCGCCAAGGACGCGCGCGCGTGGCCGTTCGAGGAGGCGCGCCGGATCATCAGGCGGCTGGAAACGCTCGAAGGACGGCGCCGGCAAGACCGTGATCTTCGAGACCGGCTACGGCCCGTCGGGGCTGCCGCACATCGGCACGTTCGGCGAGGTGGCGCGCACGACCATGGTGCGGCACGCCTTCGAGGTGCTCACCGAGGGCAAGCATCAAGACGCGGCTCATCTGCTTCTCCGACGACATGGACGGTATGCGAAAAGTGCCGGACAACGTGCCCAACAAGGACATGCTGGCGGAACACCTCGACAAGCCGCTTTCAGCCGTTCCCGATCCCTTCAGCAACGAGTATCCGAGCTTCGCCGCGCACAACAACGCGCGCCTGCGCCGCTTCCTCGACCAGTTCGGCTTCGACTACGAGTTCCTGTCGGCCACCGAGTGCTACAAGGGCGGCCGCTTCGACGCCACGCTCTCAAGATGCTCGAGGTCTACGACAAGGTGATGGACATCATCCTGCCGACCTTGGGGCCCGAGCGGCGCGCCACCTACTCACCGTTCCTGCCGATCTCGCCGAGGACGCGGCAAGGTGCTGCAGGTGCCGATGGTGGAGCGCAACCCGAAGAAGGGAACCGATCGTCTACGTCGACCCCGACACGAAGGAGAAGGTCGAGACGCCGGTGACGGGCGGGCGCGTCAAGTGCCAGTGGAAGGCCGACTGGGCGCTGCGCTGGACCGCGCTGGGCGTCGACTACGAGATGTGCGGCAAGGACCTGATCGATTCGGTGACGCTGTCGTCGAAGATCTGCCGGGCGCTCGGCGGCACGCCGCCAGAGAGCTTCATCTACGAGCTGTTCCTGGACGAGGCGGGCGGCAAGATCTCCAAGTCCAAGGGCAACGGCCTCACCATCGAGGAGTGGCTGACCTACGCCTCGCCCGAGAGCCTGTCGCTGTTCATGTTCCAGAAGCCGAAGGCGGCCAAGCGGCTTTACTTCGATGTGATCCCGCGCACGGTCGACGAGTACCTGCAGTTTCTCGCCGCCTATCCGCGCCAGGACGCCAAGGCCAAGCTCGACAACGCGGTGTGGCACATCCATGTCGGCGCGCCGCCGGCGGCGGAGCTGCCGATCTCCTTCGCGCTGCTGCTGAACCTGGTGGCGGCCTCGAACGCGCACGACAAGGACGTGCTGTGGGGCTTCATCCGCCGCCACGCGCCGGATGCCAGCGCCCGAGACGCATCCGCTGCTCGACCAGCTCGCGGGCTACGCGCGTGCGCTACTACGAGGACTTCGTGAAGCCGCAAAAGAAGTTCCGCCTGGCCGACGAGGTCGAGGCGGAGGCGTTGCGCGCGCTGTCGGATGCGCTTGCCAAGGCGCCGCCCGGCGCAACGGCCGAGGAGCTGCAGGCTGTGCTCTACGACGTCGGGCGCGCCATCCCACGCTATCAGGATCCGAACGCCAAGGGTGCAACGCCCGACAAGCCGGCGTCTCCAACGCGTGGTTCGGCGCCATCTACGAGGTGCTGCTGGGCGAGGAACGCGGGCCCGCGCTTCGGCAGCTTCATCGAGCTGTACGGCGTGGAGAACACGCGCGAGCTGATCGCGAAGGCGCTCAAGGGGGATTGGTTGCATCGTAGGGCGCAATAGCGAAGCGTATTGCGCCGATGCACGCGCCTGCAAAGACGGCGCAATGCGGCTGTCGCCTTATTGCGCCCTACGCTGCTCATCAAGGCGCCGCCCGGTCCCGGGGCGGAGGAGCTGCAGACCGTGCTCTACGACGTTGGCACGAACCGGTAGCAGTGGCGGCCGGTGCGGGTGGTGACGATGCGGCGCACGTCGCGGAAGCGTTCCGGCACCGTGCGGGGGTGGCGCGCAGAGGGCGCACGCCAGACGATGTCGACCCACCAGCGTTCGGCCAATTCCCTGATGGCGAGGACCAGGTTGTCGTGGGACATGTCGCTGGCCCGAAGCAGCGGCTCCATGCGCATCCCGCCGCCGCGGCGCAGCAGAAGCTCCATGAGGCGCCACGCGTTGTAGGAGAGGCGCGGTGCGCGCCAGGGATTGTCGCTCTGCATGCCGGCAGCATAAGAGCGCGCGGCAGGGCGGGGATAAGAGAAAGGGCCGGCGGCAGGGTGCTTATCCCCGTCCCCCTCAGGCGGTGCTATGACGATCTCACCCCGGAAATGGGGTGGCAGTTCCGGAACTGCTGCCTCAGTCTGGAGCCGGGGGCCGCAGTGCGATCGTTCCTACGGGCGTGGCCGCCAGACCAGCGGATCGCCATGCATGGGGCCCGGACTGCCGGCAGAGCAGGTGCGCCTGGCGCCTGTAAGAAATTCTTGGTCGGCATGGCGCTGGGCGCCCTGCTCCTCCAACCCAAAACCCCGGGCGGAATCCGCTGCGGGGATGTTGGTGCTCTCCAGCATGCTATCATGCGCCGCTTGCGCGGGCAGAGTGCATCGCGCTGCGCGCCGTAGCGTGCGCGAATTGCGAATGCACGGAGAGAGGGTGCGCGGGCGCAGCGCGCCTGCCTGTGGCCGCGCGTTCAGCGGCCGGAAACACGTCGAGGCTGGGCCACAGGCCCGTCACCAGTGTGCGGGCGTAGCCGTTGGCGTGGCCCGAGCGGCGCATGGCGGCTGCGGCGGCGTGGTGGTCGTAGCCGAGGCGGCGCGTCGACAGCAGAGGCGATCGTCCTCGAGGCCGATGAGGCCGTACCAGACCTCGGGCGTGCCGTCGTTGGCGGGCATGCCGATGACGCCGGGGTTGAACCACACGCGCCGGCCGACCTTCTCGATGAAAGGCACGCCGGCGTGACCGGCGAGGATGACGTCGGCGCCGGACTGCTCCAGCTGCTCGTTGATCACCTCGCGCTGGGAAGCAAAAATGAACTGGTTGATCACGTCGACGCCGCCATGGATGACGCGAATCCGCACGCCGCCAACAGCACAGGTGAGCGTTCGGGGCAAGTCCGCCATCCAGGCGCGGCTCGCAGGCGACATGTGCGCGTTGGCGAAGGGGTACCAGCCCTTGGCGAGCTGGTCGCACTCGGTGCCCGGCTCGAAGCCGCAGGCGCAGTCTTGCGCCCCGGCGGCGAGCTGCTCCTCGCAGTTGCCGGCGATGACGTGGCAGCCCCAGTGCCGAATGCGCGGCCGTGGTCTCCTCCGGCTCGGCGCAGTAGGCCACGACATCGCCCGTGCAGATGCAATGCGACGGGGCGATGCCGAGCTCATCGGCGCGCTGGCGCAGCGCGGCCAGGGCCCGCAGGTTGGAATACGGCCCGCCGAAGACGAGGACGGGGGGTTCGAGGACGAGATCGATCATCGCTTACGCTTTCGGCTCCTGTAGGTTGGGTCAAGCGGCAGCGCAGACCCAACGCAACTCCGGAGAAGACGTGTTGGGTCATCGCTGACGCTCGACCCAACCTACGCCGCCTTCACCGCGGCGCAGGCTGTTGCCCGTAGCCGGATCGAACAGATGCACGGCGTCCGGGGCGGCACTGAGGCCGAAGCTGTCGCCCGGCGGCGCCGGGCCCGACAGCGCCACGACCACGGCGTCGTCGCCCACCGTGCCGTGGAACAGCCGCGTGGCGCCAAGCTCCTCGGCGAAGTCCTTGGTGAAGGTCAGCGCGCCTTCGCCGTTGGCTGCGAGCCGCAGGTCCTCCGGGCGGATGCCGACCTCCACCTCGCGGCCGGTCTCGATCGGCAGTGCAGCGGCGTCGAAGGCGATGCGCCCGCCGCCGACCTCGACCTCGCCCGGCGCCGTGACGCGGCCCGGGGCCAGGTTCATGGCCGGCGAGCCGATGAAGGTGGCGACGAAGCGCGTGGCGGGAGAACGGTAGACTTCGCTGGGCGCGCCGGTCTGCTCCACCCGGCCCTGGTTCATGACCACGATCTTGTCGGCCATGGTCATGGCCTCGATCTGGTCGTGGGTGACGAAGATGGACGTGGCCTTGAGGCGGTTGTGCAGGCGGCGGATCTCGATGCGCATCTGCACCCTGAGCTTGGCGTCGAGGTTCGACAGCGGCTCGTCGAACAGGAACGCCTGCGGCTCGCGCACGATGGCGCGGCCCATGGCCACGCGCTGGCGCTGGCCGCCGCTGAAGCTCGCGCGGCTTGCGCTTGAGAAAGTCGCCGATGGCGAGCAGCTTGGCCGCCTCGGCCACGCGCCGCTCGATTTCGGGCTTGGAAGTCCCGCGGTTCCTGAGGCCGTAGGCCATGTTGTCGTAGACCGACATGTGCGGATAGAGGGCGTAGTTCTGGAACACCATGGCGATATCGCGCTCGGCGGGCTCGACCGCGTTCACGTTCCTGCCGCCGATCGACACCGTGCCCTCGGTGATGGTCTCGAGGCCGGCGATCATCCTGAGCAGCGTGGACTTGCCGCAACCCGAGGGCCCGAGCAGCACGGTGAAGGAGCCGTCGGGAATGGCCAGCGACACGCCCTTCACCGCCTCCACGCCGCCGGCGTAGACCTTGCGCACATTGTCGAGCGTCACCGAGGCCATGTGACGCTCCCGCGTGCCGCCCATTCCCTCTCCCCACTCTTCAGTGGGGAGAGGGTTAGGGTGAGGGGCGGAAAGAAGCACCGGCCGCGCTTTGTGCCGCCCCTCACCTCATGCCGGAGGCATGGCTCCGCCATGACCCTCTCCCCGCAAGCCCTCGGGTTCACTGCGGATCGCCTGTCAGCGTGGATGGCCCGAGGGCCTGCGGGGAGAGGGAGTCTCGGCGCCAGCATCACTTCTCCGTCTCCACCAGGCCCTTGACGAACCAGCGCTGCATGAGGACCACCACGGCCACCGGCGGCAGCATGGCCAGCATGGCGGTGGCCATCACCACGTTCCACTCGGTCAGCGCGTCGGCGGTGACGATCATCTTCTTTATGCCGATGACGATGGTCTGCATGTTGTCGCGGGTGGTGATCAGGATCGGCCACAGGTACTGGTTCCAGCCGTAGATGAAGAGGATGACGAACAGCGCTGCGATATTGGTGCGCGACAGCGGCAGCACCGTATCCTTGAAGAAGCGGAACGGGCCGGCGCCGTCGAGCTTGGAGGCCTCGATCAGCTCATCGGGGATGGTCATGAAGAACTGGCGAAAGAACAGCGTGGCGGTGGCCGAAGCGATCAACGGCAGGGTGAGGCCGGCGTAGCTGTCGAGCATGCCGAGGTCGGCGGCGATCTTGTAGGTGGGATAGATGCGCACCTCGACGGGCAGCATCAGCGTCATGAAGATCAGCCAGAAGGCCGCCATGCGCAGCGGAAACTTGAAGTAGACGACGGCGTAGGAGGAGATGATGGAGATGGTGATCTTGCCGACCGCGATGATGGCAGCCATGATGAAGCTGTTGACCAGCATCGTGCCCACCGGCTCTCGCGTGGTGCCCGACGTGCCGACGAACAGCGTGCGCCAGTAGGTCTCGACGAACAGCGGACCCGGCGCCAGCGTCATCTGGCCGTTGGCGATGGTGGCCTGGGGCAGGGTTGAGCCGACGAAGCACAGGTACACCGGAAAGGCGAGGACAGCGACGCCCAGCAGAAGGATCAGGTGCGGGATGAGATCTCCGAGGCGCCGCCGTTCGACCATCGCCGTCAACCCCAGGTCTTCTCGTCGCGCAATGTACCGGCGAGGCCTTCCGCGCAGATCGCGAGGAGTTTCTCGCCCTTCTGGCGGCTCGCGCGGCGAGCATCGCCGTTGACGCCGCTCGGCGTGAACTCCTTGAACGAGCGGAAGCGCGCGGGCTGCGCGTACCATGTGTCGGGCGCGTTCGAGCCGGCCACGCCGCCGAACGCTTCCGGCAGACGATCATGCTTCACCGTGTCGGGGGCGAGCACCATCATCAGCGAAGTTTCCACCTCGCAGGCATGATGCACCCTCTTCTGATCTTCCAGCACAGGTGCGAGGTCCGACGCCGCGAGATCGAAATAGGTGGCCCAGCGGACTTTCAGATCGGTCTCGCGCGCGAAGTCGGGCAGGAACGCGTTGAGCGCGGCAATGTTGCCGCCGTGGCCATTGACGATGAACACCCGCTTGAAGCCATGGCGCTCGAGGCTCTTGAGAAAGGCGAGCAGCACCGCGCGGTAGGTCGGGATGTCGAAGGTGAACGTGCCGCCGAATGCCATGTGGTGCTCGGCCATGCCGCACCAGAGCGTGGGCGCCACCACGACCGGCACGACGGTCGCAGCCATCTCGGCGCCGGCCTTGCAGACGCCCTCGCACAGGATCGTGTCGACGCCGACCGGCAAATGCGGCCCGTGCTGCTCCATCGAGGCGACCGGCAGCACGACGATTGCATCCGACGCTGCCTTGGCCCTGAGGTCCTCGGCCGTCAGCTCCTTCCACATCACGGATTTGGGCATCAGTACGTCACCTTGCGCTCGATGTAGCGGAACTGGATGGCCGTCAATCCGATCACCATGATCATCATGATCACCGACTGCGCCGCGGAGCTGCCGAGGTCGCCGCCGAGCCGGCCGTCGAAGAACACCTTGTAGACCAGCGTTTCCGTCGCCTTGGCAGGGCCGCCGCCGGTCATGGCATCGATGATACCGAAGGTGTCGAAAAAGACGTAGACGATGTTGACGACGAGCAGGAAGAAGGCGGTGGGCGACAAGAGCGGGAAGATGATGGTCCAGAAGCGGCGCACCGGGCGCGCGCCGTCGATGGCCGCCGCCTCGATCACCGAGCGTGGGATCGACTGCAGGCCGGCCAGGAAGAACAGGAAGTTGTAGCTGATCTGCTTCCAGGTCGAGGCCATCACGACCAGCGCCATGGCGTGATTGCCGTTGAGCAGCGGGTTCCACTCCATACCGAGCGATCGCAGCCCGCGCGCCACCAGCCCGAGCGAGGGCTGGAACATGAACAGCCACAGCACGCCGGCGATGGCGGGGGCCACCGCGTAGGGCCAGATCAACAGGGTCCTGTAGATGCCGGCGCCCTTGATGCTCTTGTCCGCCTGCACCGCCAGCAGGAGCGCGATCGACAGCGAGAGCGCGGTTACGGCGACCGAGAATATCGCCGTGGTCGCCATCGCGCGGTAGTAGTCGGGCTGGTGCAGGAGATCGCGATAGTTCTCGAACCAGATGAAGTCGGTCCTGAGGCCGAAGGCGTCCTGGAGCAGGAATGACTGCCAGACAGCCTGGCTCGCGGGCCAATAGAAGAAAACGAGCGTGACGAGAAGTTGTGGCGCGAGCAGCAGATAGGGCAGCGCCTTCCCGCCAAAGATCGCGCGCTTTTCCATGGGGCCCCCATGTCGTCCGGTGTCAGACCCTCCGGGTCTGACACCATGGCTCCGCCCAGTTCGTTGAGCGTCGTCCTACCTTGAGTGTAGCGCTACGGTGTCAGACCCGGAGGGTCTGACACCCCTCGAACACTACCGCGACACTGTCCGCTCGAACTGGCGCAGCATGGCGTTGCCGCGTGAGGTCGCGTCGTCGAGCGCCTGCTTTGCCGACTTTTTGCCCGACAGCGCCGCCTCGAACTCCTCGGCCCACACATCGCGCAGCTGCACCATGTTGCCGAGGCGCAGGCCCCGCGAGTTCTCGGTCGGCTCCTTGTTGGTCAGCTCGAGCAGCGGTGTCTCCAGATACGGGAACTCCTTGTAGTAGCCCGACGCCTTGGTCTTCTCGTAGGACGCTCTGGTGATCGGCAAGTAGCCCGACTTCTTGTGCAGGTCCACTTGCCGGTCGGTGTCCGAGAGGAACGTGAAGAACTTGGCGACGCCCTTGTACTCCTGGGCGCTCCTGCCGCCCATCACCCACAGCGATGCCCCGCCGATGATGGAGTTCTGCGGCGCGCCCGCAACGTCGGGGTAATAGGGCATCGGCGCGTTGCCGAAGTCGAACTTGGCGTTGGCGCGCACATTGCCGAAGAAGGCCGAGGAGGTGAGGAAGATCGGGCACTCGCCGGAGGTGAAGCGGCCCTCGCCCGTATTGGTGCGGCCCGAGTAATCGTAGGTCTTATCCTTCTGCAGCTCGACCAGGTTCTCGAGGTGCTTCACGTGCAGCGGGCTATTGATCTTGAGCTCCGTGTCGAAGCCGTCCATGCCGTTGGCCTTGGTGGCGAGCGGCACATTGTGCCAGGCGGAGAGCTGCTCGAGGTTGACCCACGTGACCCATGCATTGCCAAAGCCGCAGTTGGGATGACTGGACGCCTTGAGCTTCTTGGCGGCCTCGAACACCTCGGGCCAGGTCTTCGGCGGCTTGTCGGGATCGAGCCCCGCCTTCCTGAAGCTGTCCTTGTTGTACCACATCACCGTGCTGGACGAATTGAACGGGAACGACAGCATCTCACCCTTGGTGGTGGAGTAATAGCCGGTGATGGTGGGGAGATAAGTCTTGGGATCGAACGGCTCGCCAGCCTCCTTCATGAGCACGTGCACAGGCTTCACGGCGCCGGTCGCCGCCATCATGGTGCCTGTGCCGACCTCGAACACCTGCATGATGTGCGGAGCACTGCCGGCCCGGAACGCGGCGATACCGGCGTTCAGAGTGTCGGGGTAGCTGCCCTTGTAGGTCGGAACAACCTTGTGGTCCTTCTGGGTGGCATTGAACTCGCTGGCCAGCTTGACGATGACGTCGTTATTGGCCCCGGTCATCGCGTGCCACCACTGGATCTCGGTCTGTGCGGCGGCGTCGCCAGCCGCAAACAGAGCCGCGCCGGCGGCGAGCCAGCCCAACCTAACGAAGCTTCTCATTTTCAAAATCCTCCATGGGCCCCGAGTTTGTTCTTGTGAGCCCTAGCGCTTCCCCATAACAGCGATGTGTCAGCAGGCGAGCGTAGCCCAAGACCGGCCGGGCGTGGAAGCCCCGGCCGTGCGGAGGAGCAGAACCGATGAGACTTGCCGCCGCGATCCTCCGTCGCCTAGGCTTCGGCGCCGCGATGGGACAGCCCCAGGAGGGCCCACGGAGGGGGCAAATGCACAAGTCGGGCTCGATTCTCGCGCTGGACCAGGGCACCACCTCCAGCCGCGCCATCGTGTTCGGCGCGGATCTGGGCATCCGCGGGCTGGCGCAGCGGGAGTTCGCCCAGCATTACCCGGCCTCGGGCTGGGTCGAGCACGACCCGGAGGACATCTGGCGGACCACGGTCGAGACGGCGCGCCAGGCGATCTCCGGCGCGGGGTTCACGGCCGGCGACATCGCCGCGGTCGGCATCACCAACCAGCGCGAGACCTGCATCATCTGGGACCGGCGCACGAGCCAGCCGATCCACCGCGCCATCGTCTGGCAGGACCGCCGCACCGCCGACATCTGCCGACGGCTGAAGGAGGAAGGCCAGGAGCCGGCAGTCACGGCCAAGACCGGCCTGCTGCTCGATCCCTATTTCTCGGCCACCAAGATCGCCTGGCTGCTGGACCACGTGGAAGGCGCGCGCCAGCTCGCCGAAGCGGGGCATCTGGCGTTCGGCACGGTCGATTCGTTCCTCATCTGGCGGCTCACGGGCGGGCGCGTGCACGCCACCGATGCCACCAATGCGTCGCGCACGCTGCTCTATGACATCGGCAAGGGCGCGTTCGACGATGACCTCTTGAAGCTGTTCAATGTTCCCCGCGCCATCCTGCCGGAGGTGCGCGATTCCAATGCCGACTACGGCACGACCGAAGCCTCGATCCTGGGCAGGGCGTTGCCGATCCTGGGCGTGGCCGGCGACCAGCAGGCGGCCACCATCGGACAAGCCTGCTTCGTGCCCGGCATGGTGAAGGCCACCTACGGCACGGGCTGCTTTGCGCTCCTCAACACCGGCACCGAGCCCGTGCCCTCCAGGAACCGCCTGCTCACAACGGTCGCCTACCAGCTCGATGGCAAGCGCACCTATGCGCTCGAAGGCGCGATCTTCATTGCCGGGGCCGCGGTGCAATGGCTGCGCGATGGTCTGAGGATCATCGCCTCGGCGCCGGAGAGCGGAACGCTCGCCGCCGGTGCCGATGCCGGCCAGGACGTGTATCTGGTGCCGGCGTTCGTCGGGCTCGGCGCGCCCTACTGGCAGCCCGAGGCGCGCGGGGCGCTGCTCGGGCTGACGCGCGGCACAGGCCCCGCCGAGATCGCGCGCGCGGCCCTGGAGGCCGTGTGCTACCAGACGCGTGACCTGCTCGAAGCCATGCGCGGCGATTGGACGGCACAGGCCAAATCGGTGCTGCGCGTCGACGGCGGCATGGTGGCAAGCGACTGGACCATGCAGCGCCTCGCCGACATCCTCGATGCGCCGGTGGAGCGGCCCGTCGTGCAGGAGACGACGGCGCTGGGAGCGGCGTGGCTGGCGGGACACAAGGCCGGCGCGTGGCCCGATGCGGAGGGCTTCGGCAAGCTCTGGAAGCTCGAGCGCGCCTTCGAGCCGGCACTCGAGGCGAAGGAGCGGGAGCGCAAGTATGCCGGCTGGAAGCGGGCGGTGCACGCCGTGCTGCAAGCCGCCAAGTCCTGATGGGAGAAGCTCTGCAATGACGGAAATCTGCAGCCTGACCGACCTGCGCGCCCGCTACGACCAGCCGGGCGAGATCTCGCTCAAGAAGGAGCTGGCCTTCATTGATCGGCACGCCCGCGACTTCATCGGCCGCTCGCCGTTCCTGGTGATCTCGACCGCGGATGCCGACGGCTGGCCCGATGCCTCCCCGCGCGGCGATGCGCCGGGCTTCGTCGCCGTCATCGACGAGCAGCGGCTGCATCTTCCGGATCGGCCCGGCAACAACCGCCTCGACAGCTTCCAGAACCTGATCGCCAACCCGCGCATTGCCCTCCTTTTCTTCGTGCCCGACCGCCGGGAGACGCTACGCGTCAACGGCACGGCGCGGCTGCTGACCGAGCCTGGGCTGCTGGCGCAGCACGCCGTGCGCGGCAAGGCGGCGCGGGCGATCGTGGAGATCACGGCCAAGAGCGTCTACTTCCAGTGCGGCAAGGCGCTGATACGCTCGGGGCTGTGGCAGAAGGAGAAGTGGCCGTCGCTGGATGGCCTGGCACCGTTCGCGGAAGCCATCTCGGACCAGGTGAAGGGCCTCGATCCCGTGGCCGCCGAGGCGCGGCTGGAGAAGGCCTACCGCGACACGCTGTATTGAGAACATCGTAGGGCGCAATAAGGCGCTAGCCGCATTGCGCCGATTGCACGGACAAAACGGCGCAATACGCTTCGCTATTGCGCCCTACGGCGAGACGAGGCCGTTCGCGAAGGCAACGATGGAATCGACCACGGCCGCCTCCTGGTCGCGATGCGGGGAGTGGCCGCAGCGGTCGAGCACGAGGCGTGAGGTGGGCGCATTCGCCCGGGCCTCGATGCGGTCGAGCTGGGCCAGCGTGCCGTATTCGTCGTCGCGGCCCTGGATCAGCAGCATCGGCCGCGTGATGCTGCCCACGAGGTCCTCGATCGACCACGTCAGGAACTCGGGCTCCAGCCAGATGTCCGCCCATCCCAGGAACGCGTCGTCCACGCGTGCGTGATACCTGGCGAGGCGCTGCTTCAACTCGTCGGTCGCGCGATAGGTCTCGCGGATCCTGCCGATGCTCTCCACGCACACCGGCTCCACGAACACGTGCGGCGCCATGCATACCAGACCGTGCACGGGGCGCTTCGAAACTGCCCCGTGAATGAGCGCAATGGAGGCACCATCGGAATGGCCGATCAGCAGCGGGCGCTCGATGCCGAGCTGGTCGAGCAGGCGCGGCAGGACATCGAGTGCCTCCTCGTGCATGAACCGCGGCGTGCGCCTGGCCAGGAGCCCATCGGACTGGCCGTAACCGAAACGTGAGTAGACAACCGCAGGTGCGCCAAGGCGGCGCGCCACCTTGTCCGGGAAGTCGCGCCATAGGGCAACCGCGCCCAGGCCCTCGTGCAGGAACACCAAAGTCGGACGCGAGCCGGCGTCTCCCAATATCGCACGATATTCGATGCGGCGGCCGTCGATGGTGGCAAAGGGCATGTTGTGTTGCTGGGAGTGCCTTGCGATCATGTCGGAAGGGCGCCTAGAAGCATTTCCAGCGCGTACGCCTCGATTCTCCAGCCCGGGTAGCGGACATCCGCGTGCCATACTTTGACGCTCCACTTGCGGCCATTACTCTCAGGCGACAGGCGACCGTCAAGTCCGTGCGCACCATCCGTTGCTTAGTGCTGTTGGCGGGCGCACCGTGCCTGTGGAGCTGTGCCAGCGCCAAGGTCGGACTGCAGGGCGACGGGAATTACATTCTCGAACGCAGCGAGCAATCGGCGGACTGTCAGGGGCTTTACAGGAACATCTATGGGCGCATCCAGATCCTCAAGGGGCTGCCGGCCAAGGCCAAAGTCGAGCTGGCAACCGCGCCTCCCACCGCCTTCTCGCTGTTCGGACGCTTGTTCAGCGGGCCGAAAAAGGCCTGGACGCCGTCGCGGAATACAATCGCGAGCGCGCGCATGCGTACGCCGTGCAGCGCGCCATGGGCGAGAAGAAATGCGTCGCCGTCGACCTCGATCGCGAGCTGGCGGAGGTCGACCTCGAGATGGCGCAAGTCCGCAAGAACTGAGTGTGCCTCGCACCTTGACTGCGACGATTTGATATCGGCAGGGGGTTTCCCCATTGACGCCGGCAGCGCGGGCATGGGCATCATCCGGGGCCGACCAAACACGAACCGGAGAAACACGCACCGTTGGGTACCCTCACCATTCGCCTCGTCCGCAGGATTGCGGTGGGGCTTATCGCCGGGGCCCTTGTCTGCGATGCGGCGTTTGCGGCCGAGGGCCCGGCCGGCAAGGCCATCGGGCACGAGCCGGCCATCGGCGCGTCCGAGGCGGCATTCGAAGACCTTCCTCGACCGGCTGATGCTGGCCGAGTCGGACGGCCGCGACCTGGCGGCCAATCCACGCTCGACGGCGCTCGGACCGTTTCAGTTCATCAAGGCGACCTTCATCGAGGTGGCGCGGCGGCACTTCACCGCCGAGGTTGCGCCCCTCAGTGACGAGCAGCTCCTCGCCCTGCGGACCAACCGGGACTTTGCGCGCCGGGCTGCCGCCGCCTATTCGAGGGACAATCTGGCGCACCTCTCCGAGCAGGGGCTGAAACCGACGTTCGGCCACCTGAGACTGGCTTTTCTGGTGGGTCCGACCGCTGCCGTGCGCCTTCTGCGGGCGCAGCCCGAGACGCAACTTGCGGAGATTCTCAGCCCTCCGGTGTTTGCCGCCAACCCTTTCATGAGCGGCATGAGCGCGGCTCAGCTGATCGCCAGGGCTGCGCAGGACATCGGCGAGGCCGGCGAGCGGCTGGTGACGCTACGGCCAGGTCCGCGTCTTGGTCCGGCGCCTCCTGAGAAGGCGCCTGCCATTGCGGTGTACTGCAACCGGAAGCTCGTGAGCTGCCGCCGCTGGATTGCGCTGCAGACGGCGGCGCAGCAGCGGCGCGCGGCGCAGGCGCGCGGCGGGGCGCCGGCGAGGAAAGCGCCGCGCCCCGGCGTTTAGCACTCCACCCGTCATCCCGGCCCAGCGATCGCGCTCAAAGCGCGATCGCGCAGAGCCGGGATCTGCAGCGAGGTATGTCGATGTGGCA
Organism: uncultured Alphaproteobacteria bacterium; assembly: GCA_963827545.1. GTDB lineage: Bacteria > Pseudomonadota > Alphaproteobacteria > Rhizobiales > Hyphomicrobiaceae > AWTP1-13. The sequence goes on along the minus strand of CAWHBI010000002.1, from coordinate 34,809 downwards.
GGTCCCGGATAGCCTCGGCCAAGGCCTCGGCTTCCGGGATGACGGGTTGATTGATTGGCTCGCCACGCGGCCATCACACGCCGAGGTGGCGGTGCATGAGCTCGGGGTTGGCCGTGAGCTCGGCGGGGGTGCCCTCGAACACGGTCTCGCCCTTGACGAGGATGACGATGCGATCGGCGATCTCGGTGACGACCGAGACCGTCTTGTCGACGATCAGGGTGGCCATGCCGGTGGCGCGGATGAGGCGGATGGTCTTCCAGAATCTCCTCGCGCACGATCGGTGCCAGGCCCTCGGTGGCCTCGTCCAGGATGAGCAGGCGCGGGTTGGTGACGAGCGCGCGGCCGATCGCCAGCATCTGCTGCTCCCCGCCGGAGAGCTGATCGCCGCGATTGCCGAGCCGCTCGGCCAGGCGCGGGAAGAGCTCGAGCACGCGATCGCGCGTCCAGCGCGTTGCGCCATCGCGTGCCGGCGCGCTCGGCGATCGCCATGTTCTCGGCCACACTCAACGTTGCGAAGATGCCGCGGCCTTCCGGCACGTAGGCGATGCCGCGCCGGGCAATGGCATGCGCCGGCGTGCGCGTGACGTCCTGCCCGTCGACCTCGATACGGCCGCTGCGCGACCGCACCAGCCCCACCAGCGTGCGAATGAGCGTGGTCTTGCCCATGCCGTTGCGGCCCATCAGGCCGATGGTTTCGCCGGGCCGGATGGCGATGGAAACATCGCGCAGGATGTGGCTCTGGCCGTAGAAGGTATTGAGGTCCTGCCCCGCCAGGATGGGCGCGCTGGTGGAGGCAGCCGGCATCAGGCATGGCCCCCGAGGTAGGCCTGCTGCACGGCCACATTGGCGCGGATCGCCTCCGGCCGCCCTTCCGCCAGCACGGCGCCCTCGGCCATCACGGTCATCCAGTCGGCAACGGCGAACACGAAGTCCATGTCGTGCTCGATGAGGAGCACGGCGTGCTCGCGCGCCAGGCCCTTGAGGAGGGCGGTCATGCGTTCCGATTCCTCCGGGCCCATGCCGGCCAGCGGCTCGTCGAGCAGCAGCACCTTGGGGTTGCCGGCGAGCGCCATGGCGATCTCGAGCTGGCGCTGCTCACCGTGCGAGAGGGTGCCGGCAACGCGCGCTTCTGAATTGGTGAGGCCGACGCGCTCGAGCGCTTCCTGTGCCTTGGCGATGAGATCGGTCTCGCCCTTGGCCTGCCTCAGCGGGCTGCGCCCGGAGGCTTCAACCGCCTGCGCTGCAAGCCGCACGTTCTCCAGCACGCTGAGAGGAGCAAAGATGTTGGTGCGCTGGAAAGAACGCCCAACGCCCAGTCGCGCCAGGCGCCAGGCCGGCTCGCCCCCCACCTCGCGGCCCTCCAGCTCGATGCGTCCCGCCGTTGGCCTGATCTCGCCGGACAGCAGGTTGACGAGCGTGGTCTTGCCGGCGCCGTTCGGCCCGATGATGGCGTGCAGCTCCCCGTGGTGCAGCGAGACGGAAACCTCGCGCACGGCGACGAGCCCGCCGAAATTGCGGGTGAGCCCGTGCGTCGCAAGCACCGGCGGCGTCGATGGGCGTCCGTCAGCCATGCGGGCGGGCCTCGGCTGCACCGGACGGCGATCCCTTCGCCAGCGGCGACTGCAGCGGCCACCGAGGCAGCCTGATGCCGCTGAGGCCCTTCGGCAGAAGAATGACCACGAACAGGATGACGAGGCCCTCCACCAGCAGCTTGCGCTCCGTGACGAGCTGGGCGACCTCGCCCAGGCCCGTATAGGCCAGAGCGCCGATGATGGGGCCGTGCAGCGTCGTGAGCCCGCCCATGAGGATCATCAGCAGTGCCTCGGCGGAGCGGTGCCAGCCGATCAGCTCGGGGTTCACGAAGCCGCGATGCATGGCCCACATGTGGCCGGCGACGCCGGCGAGCAGGCCGGCGATCACGAAAGCCGCCAGCTTGTAGCGATAGGTGTTGAACCCCAGCGCGACCATGCGTCCCTCGTTGACGCGGATGCCCTCGAGCACGCGCCCGAACAGCGAGCGCAGCAGCATCACTAGTCCCAAGTACATGCCAACGAGGAGGACGAGGGAGACGTAGTAGATGGCGATCGGGCGCTGGCGGCGGTTGAGCTCCAGCTGCCAGTCGAAGATCGACAACAGCGGCCGCGACAGAAAGGCGCCGTCGGTGCCGCCACCGAGCTTGGTGTCGTGGAAGAGAAAGAACACCATCTGCCCGAAGGCCAGGGTCACCATCAGAAAGAAGAAGCCGCGAGTCCTGAGCGACAGGGCGCCGATGACGAGCGCGGCGAGGCCCGCCACGGCGACCGCGGCCGGCAGCGTGATCAGGATCGAGCGGCCGCCGCTCGCCGGCGTGATGAGATAGACGGTGTAGGCGGCGAGCCCGTAGAAGGCCGCGTGGCCGAGGCTGACGAGGCCCGTGCATCCCACCAGCAGCTGCAGGCTGAGCGCCAGCATGGCGGAAATGAGCGCGTAGGTGCCGAGCTCGACATAGTAGGGCGACACGAGCAGGGGCAGCAGGGCAAGCACGGCTGCTCCCAGCCCCAGCATCAGGCGCACTGCCATGCTCTCCGGCAGCATCTCTGCCCGCTCCTCTATCTCACGCGGTCCGCTGCCCGAACAAGCCGGAGGGGCGCCAGAGCAGCACGGCGGCCATCAGCACGTACACGGCAAGGCCCGCCACCCTGGGCGCGTAAGCCTTGCCGAGCGTATCGACAAGCCCGATGACCAGCGCTGACCAGAACGCGCCCGAGACGGAGCCGAGCCCGCCGATCACCACCACCACGAAGGAAATGATGAGGAAGCCATCGCCCATGTTGGGGTAGACGGAGTAAAGCGGCGCGGCGAGGACACCGGCGAGCAGGGCAAGCGCCGTGCCGATCGCGAATACGGTCATGTGGATGCGGCGCGCGTCGATGCCGAGCACGTCCACCATCTCGGGCTTCTCGGCGGCCGCGCGGATGATGGCTCCCATGTTCGTGCGCTCGATCCACCAGAACAGCAGCGCCGCCAGCGCCAGGCAGATGCCGATCACCATGAAACGGTACGCCGAATAGCTGAACCCCGACGTGATGGGGACCGAGAAGTCGAACAGCGATGGTACCGGCACGGAGTAGAAGTCGTTGCCCACGATCAGCGAGCGCGATTCCTCGAACAGCAGGATGAGGGCGAAGGTCAGCAGCACCTGGTCGAGGTGCTCGCGATGGTAGAAGAAGCGGAACAGGCCGCGCTCCAGCAGCAGCCCCAGCAGGATGCCGCCCGCCATCGCCACCGGCAGGGCGATCCACACCGATCCCCATTGCCGGGCGACCAGGAACGCCACGTAGGCGCCGATCATGAACATGGAGCCGTGGGCGAGATTGATGATGCCCATGACGCCGAAAATCAGCGTCAGGCCGCTGGCGATGAGGAACAGCAGCAGGCCGTATTGAACTCCATTGAGGAGTTGCGCGAAGAGGCCCGGGAAATCCATGCGGCACGTCCTTGTTCCCTGGCCCCACTCCCCTCTCCCCACATCTTCCAGTGGGGAGAGGGTTAGGGTGAGGGGCGGACACAAACCCATCGCGCGAGGCTGCGCCTGGGGCCGCCCCTCGCCCCGCATGCCCTCTCCTCCGGCAGGCGGGGAGAGGGAGAGATGCGTAATCAAGCCAGCTTGCAGCCCGTGCCCGGGTCGGCGAGATTCTCGACAGCGGTTCCGATCACCTTGTTCTGCCCGCCCTCGGCCTTGCGCAGATAGATGTTCTGCGTGACGTTCTGCGCTGGCGACATGCTGATCGGCCCGCGCGGGCTGTCGATCTTGGCCGCGCGCAGCGCCTTGTAGAGACTGGCCTCGTCCTCGATCTTGCCTTTCACGGCCTCGAGGCCGACAGCAAGCAGCTGTGCTGCATCGTAGCCGCCGACGGCATAGACGTCGGCGTCGCGGCCTGCCTTGTCCCTGAAGGCCTTGCGGAAGGCGTTGTTCTTCGGGTTGTCCAGTCCATCGCCATAGTGCAGCGCCGTCTCGATGCCCTCGGCTGCGCTACCCTGCGCGCCGAGCGTGCCCTCGGTCAGGAAGCCCGAGCCGCACAGCGGCGCCTTGAGCCCGGCGGCCGCATACTCCTTGACGAACTGGACCGCACCGCCGCCGGCGAAGAAGGCGCCGACCACATCCACACCGAGCCCGGGAATCTGCGCGAGCAGCGGCTGGAAATTGGTCTGCGGGAACGGCAGCAAGAGGCTGGGCAGGACTTGCCCGCCGCCCTTCTCGAAAGCCTCCTTGTATCCAGCACCGCTCTCGGCGCCGGCAGCATAGTCCCAAGTGACCCACACGCTCTTTTTGTAGCCCTTCTTGGCGGCGGCGACGCCCATGCCGTAGGCCGGCTGCCAGTTGGTGAAGGAAGAGCGGAACACGTTCTTGGCGCACAGGTCGCGCGTCACGGCGACGTTGCCGGCGTTCGGCACGATCGTCAGCGTGCCGCTCTCGGCCACGACCTTGTGGATGCCCATCTGCACGCCCGAGTGCACGGTGCCGATCAGCACGTCGACCTGGTCGCGCTTGACGAGGCGGTCGGCGTTCTGCGGGGCCACATCGGGCTTGGATTCATCGTCGAGCTTGACGATCTGGATGTCGCGGCCGCCGAGCTTGCCGCCCTTCTCGGCGATCAGCAGCTCGATGGCATGCGTGATGTTCTCGCCGAGCTGAGCGAAGGTGCCCGAGTAGGGAAGCATCAGCCCCACCTTCAAGGGCTTGGCCTGGGCAATCGCCCAGCCCGTCGGGATCGCGGTGGCCGCGGTGAGCGCCGCGCTGCCCTTGATCAGGCTTCTGCGCGAGACGGGTACGAACGAGACGGGCACGTTTCGAGTTTTCATCATGGTTTCCTCCCTAAGTTCGCATGCACTGGTCCGGATGCTGACGGAGCTTCGAATGCGGCCGATCCTTGCCGGCCAGCTCTTGCTGCGCCCTAGCTCGCACGGCGCACGTCCATTTGCAACGGCCACGGGCGCCTACTGCCATAGCACGCTGTGCGGTGAGTGGGCAGCGTCTCTCCCTCTCCCCGGCATGAGGTGAGGGGCGGTACAAAGCGCCGACGTCATTTGGGGCCGCCCCTCACCCTAACCCTCTCCCCATGCTGAAGAAGCATGGGGAGAGGGGACTCGGATCTACGCCTGGTGGATCTTCACGTACTCGAAGTCGCCGCCCTTGTTGTCGATGCCGACCTTGGGCGGGGCGATCCAGGAGGCGAACTTGCCGCGCTCCCAGCAGGGCGCCATCAGGCTTTCGATGAAGTCGCCGTCGTCCTTGGACGGCAGCCACTGGTCCTTCCTCTTGGCCCATTCGGCGTCGCTCAGCACCTCGCCGGCAGGGGATGCGTTCACGTTCTGGAACTCGCCGATGTGGCGGTGGAAGGCCACGTGCGGCAGCGTCAGCCTGTAGTTCACGCCGGCCTTCTCGATCACCTTGTTCCAGCGCTCCATGCCCTTGGCGCAGTCGGCCACGTAGTCGTCGCGCAGGCGCATGTTGATGGCGGTGAGCGCCGGCTCGTCGACCATCTTGATCTTGCCGTCGACCAGCTTGCTCACCGGGTAGGTGGCGCTGGTGAGGAGGTGATCGTCCTCGATGCGGGTCTCCTGGAAGCGGCCCTTGACGCCGGAGTTGTAGTAGTTGGCGGCGTTGGTCGACACCTCCGAGCCGAACAGGTCGAGCGACAGCGAGAAATGCAGGTTGGCCTTCTTCTGCATGGTCGGCAGGTCGATGACGCCGAGCTTGCGCACGGCGGCGATGTCGTTCGGGTCCTCGATGCCGGCCTCCTTCATGGCCTGGCAGGTGCGCTCGATGGCGCGCCCGACGCCGGTCTCGCCGACGAACATGTGGTGCGCCTCCTCGGTCAGCATGAACCGGCAGGTGCGCGAGAGCGGATCGAAGCCCGACTGCGCCAGGCTTTCGAGCTGCATCTTGCCGTCGCGGTCGGTGAAGTAGGTGAACATGAAGAAGGAGAGCCAGTCGGGCGTCTCCTCGTTGAAGGCGCCCAGCATGCGCGGCTTGTCGGCATCGCCCGAGCGGCGGTTCAGGAGCTCGTCGGCCTCCTCGCGGCCGTCCTTGCCGAAATACTTGTGCAGCAGATAGACCATGGCCCACAGGTGCCGGCCTTCCTCGACGTTGACCTGGAACAGGTTGCGCATGTCGTAGAGGGAAGGCGCGGTCTTGCCGAGGAAGCGCTGCTGCTCGACGCTGGCGGGCTCGGTGTCGCCCTGGATGACGATCAGCCGCCGCAACGAGGCGCGGTACTCGCCCGGCACCTCCTGCCAGGCCGGCTCGCCCTTGTGGGCGCCGAAATTGACCTGGCGGCCCTCGTGGCGGGGCGCCAGCAGGATGCCCCAGCGGTAGTCGGGCATCTTCACGTAATCGAACTTGGCCCAGCCCTTGGGGTCGATGCTGATGGCGGTGCGCAGATAGACATCGGAGGTCTGGAAGCCCTCCGGGCCCATGGTCATCCACCAGTCGATATAGCCCGGGTGCCACTGCTCCAGCGCCTTCAGCACGCGCTGGTCGTCCATCAGCCCGACGTTGTTGGGGATCTTGGTCGAGTAGTCGACGTGGGTGGTTTCGGGCATCTCGCGTTTCCTCTTGCTCGGTCCTGTCCCCTCTCCCACTCTTCCGTGGGGAGAGGGTTAGGGTGAGGGGCGGCCACACATTCAGGCCGTCGTTTCTTCTGCCCCTCACCCCGACCCTCTCCCCGTAAGGACGGGGAGAGGGAGAATGTCACACCCTCTCCGGGTTGAAATTGGCCTTGACGCCGGTGCCGTAGCGCTTGAGTGCGCCCTCGGCGCCGGCGGCGTTGGGGCGCTGGAAGATCCAGTTCTGCCAGGCCGTGAGGCGGCCGAAGATCTTGGTCTCCATGGTCTCGGGGCCGGCGAAGCGCAGGTTCGCCTCCATGCCGGTGAGGCCGTCGGCGGAGAAGGAGGACCGCTCCTCCAGGAAGATGCGCACCTCGTCGTCCCAGTCGACGTGATCGAACGCCGAGGTGACGAGCCCGAGGCTCTCGCAGGCCTCCGCCTCGAGCGGCTTGCCGGTCTCGGCTTCGCCGCCTCCACGCTCTCGGGCTCGCCGAGGAAGCGCGTGGCAAGCCGCGTGAGGCCGTTGCTCATCGGGTAGGCGCCGAAGTTGAGCGCCGACAGCGTGATGGCGGCGGGCGGGCGGTTGTCGCCCTGGAAGCCGCCCACCAGCATGAAAGAGCGGTCGCAGGCGAACACGATCTCGGCCAGCGTGCCGGCAAAGCAGCTGCCCGGCTCGACCAGCGCCACCAGCGAGCGGGAGGTGACGTCGACGCGCTTCAGCACGCGCTTCCAGTAGTGCAGGATCTCGCGGGCCAGCCAGTGGCTCTTGTTGGCCTCCAGGAACGCATCGTAGGCCAGCACTTGGGCCGGCTCGCCTTGCGACTTGAAGATCAGGACGCCGATGTCGGCCTCGTTGAGACGCAGGTGCAGGATGGCATCGTCGAGCTCGCGCGCCAGCCGCAGCGGCCAGAATTGGGCGCCCTCCTGCTGCATGGCATCGGCCGAAGCGGGCGGCGCGGCGGCGGGCCCCTGGATGGTGATCGTCGCGCGCCGCGTCGCGCGATCGATATCGACGCGCATGCTCGAGTAGGTGACGGCATCCGCCTCGATTTTGCGCTCGATCGGGGTGAGCGTGATGCCCTTGGCGCCGCTGGGCCGGTCCGACTGCGCCGCGAGCTTCCTGGCGGTGTCCTTGACGGTCTGCTCGAACTTGGAGTTCGGCACCGTCTGGTCGACCAGCCGCCACTTGACGGCGCGGGCGCCGCGCACGCCCTCCTCGACCGTGCAGAACGCATCGGCGAGGTCGCGGCGCACCTTGCGCTTGTCGGTGACGCGGGTGAGCCCGCCGGTTCCCGGCAGCACGGCGAGCAGCGGCAGCTCGGGCAACGCCACCGTCGAGTTGCCGTCGTCGGCGAGCAGGATGTGGTCGGTCGCCAAGGCCAGCTCGTAGCCGCCGCCGGCCGCCGTGCCGCGGATCGCGCAGAGATACTTCTGTCCGGAGGTTGCGCTCGCATCCTCCATGGCGTTGCGCGTCTCGTTGGTGAACTTGCAGAAGTTGACCTTGTGGGCGTGGGTGGAGCCCGCCAGCATGCGGATGTTGGCGCCGGCGCAGAACACGCGGTCCTTGCCCGATTTCAGCACCACGACCTTCACCTCGGGGTGCTCGAAACGCAGCCGCTGCACGGCGTCGGCAAGCTCGATGTCGACGCCCAGATCGTAGGAGTTGAGCTTGAGCTGATAGCCCTCGAACAGGCCGGCGTTCTCGTCGACGTCCATCAGCAGCTCGGCCACGTCGCCGTCGAACTTCAGCTTCCAGTGACGGTAGCGGGCGGGCTCGGTCTGGAAATCGATGCGCTTGGCCATGACGGCGTCACTCCCACTGTCTGTCGCGCAGACGTTCTCGCCCGGCTGCGGCCGCCGCTGCAACACGCATGCATTATTATTCCGTTTGTCTAGCCCGAAATGCATAATAATGCAAGGCAAACCCGAGGAGATTCGGTCTGAAGCGGCGGGCTAGGGCGTCTGAAACTGCGGCAGCGGCAGCATGTCCCTGATGCTGTCGAGGATCAGGTCGGCGTGGCCTTCGAGGTCCTCGCGCTCGCTGGTGCCGCTGAGGACGCCGACGGTGAGCCCAACGCCGGCGGCGCGGCCCATCGCGAGATCGTGCACGGCGTCGCCGACCACCGCCACCTCGCCCGGGCTGACCTTCACGGCTTCGCAGAAGCCCAGCGCCATGCGCGGATCGGGCTTGGCGCCGTAGCCGGAATCGCAGCCGGCCGTGAAATCGAAGTGCTCCAGGATGTCGTGCTGCGCCAGCGATGCTTCCAGTCCGCCCGCCGAATCATTGGTGGCGAGGCCGATGCGAAAGCCGCGGCGGCGCAATTCGACGATCGTGGCGCGCGCGCCATCGATGAGGGCCGAGTGCTCCGCGCCGCCGGCGCGGAAGATGCGCTCGATGCCGGCCGCCAGCTCGGAGGCCGGAGCGACGCGGGGGTGGGCGGCGAAGGCCCGGGCGATGTCGTCGAAGTCGCCGGCGGCGAGCGGGGTGCCCGGGGTCACGCGGTCGGTCGCAGGATCATGGCCGCCGAGGCGCAGGAGATCGTCGGCCAGCGCCTTGTCGCCGCGTGCCGCGTAGAGCGCCGCCTGGCGGTTGATGGGCAGCCAAGTGTGCCAATAGTCGATGATCGTGCCGTCCTTGTCGAACAGGATGCCGCGAATGGCCACGGTCTTGCCCCCGCTTCAAGCGTGTCCCTTCAGGCCGCGCACACTGCGCCGTCCCCTTGCCCTCGTGGATAGAGAGGTCGCGGATGGTCGGCTTCTCTCCCGAGAGCGGGTTGGCCGGGTCCCAGGCGACCTTGATGTCGGTGAAGCGCGCAGCCTGCGCGTCGTAGAGCAGCAGGCGGCCGGCCAGGCTGTTGCCGAGCCCGAGGATCTCCTTCAAGACCTCCGTTGCCTGCAGCGTGCCGATCACGCCGACGGCGGCGCCCAGCACGCCGACCTCGGCGCAGTTGGCGACCGTTCCGGGCGGCGGCGCCTCCGGGAAGAGGCAGCGGTAGCTGGGATAGGGCTTGCCGTCCGGCCCGCGCTCGTGCGGCTTCAGGGTGGTGACGTAGCCGTCGAACGGTCCCACGGCCGCGAACACGAGCGGCGTCTTCGCCAGGTAGCAGGCATCGCTGACGAGGTAGCGGGTGGCGAAGTTGTCGGAGCCGTCGGCGACGACGTCGTAGCGGGCGATGATGTCGAGGGCGTTCTCCGCATCGATGCGCGCCTCGTGGGCTTCGACGCGCACGTGCGGGTTCAGCCTGGCGATGGTCTCCCTGGCGCTCTCGACCTTGGCGACGCCCACGTGCGGGGTGTCGTGCACGATCTGGCGCTGCAGGTTGTCGAGCGAGACGCGGTCGTCGTCGATGATTCCGAGCGTGCCGACGCCGGCGGCCGCGAGGTACATGAGCACCGGCGAGCCCAGGCCGCCCGCGCCGATCACCAGGACGCGCGCGCCTTGATCTTCTGCTGGCCCTGGCCGCCGACATCGCGCAGCACGAGGTGGCGCTTGTAGCGTTCGATTTCCTGGGCGGTTAGGGCCATGTGTAGGAACCCGCTGTTTCTCCTGGGAGCAATCTACCGCAAATATAGGTGCCTTTGCGTGCAGCTCCTAAGGCGTGGCGAGGTGGCGCTGCGGTTTTCAGGTTCAGGACGTTCACTCCCTACACGTTCAATTCCAAAATCTCCGCCTGGATTCTCCGCCCCGATACTCTGGCGCGAGCAACCGTCACCGGCAGCTTGAAACGACGCGGACCGGCACTTCCCGGGTTGACGTACAGGACCCCATCCTTGGTCTCGATCGAGGGCTGATGCGAGTGGCCGAAAATGACGGCCGCGAAGCCAGCAGCGGCTGGGTCGAGCTCCAGGTGCGCGATCTCGTGCAACACCCAGAACAGACCTCGCCCGCCTCGACCACCTTTGTTAGCGGGAGGGCCGCTGCCCAGTCCTGAGTGTCGATGTTCCCTCTAACGGCGAACGTAGGGGCTATGGCCTGTAGCGCCTCGATGACCTCTGGCCGCCCGACGTCGCCAGCGTGAATGATGAGCTCCGACCCGTCGAGCGCTGCGAGTGCTTCGGGCCCACGAGCCCATGTGTGTCCGAGATGAGGCCGACAATGGTCTCGCGATTGCTCATTCGGAGGATGCCCGTGACTAGGAGCGTCTTGTAGCAACCGTTTTGTTTCGGTAGCGCGTCAGGCCATTGAAGGCTGCCACGTTTGGCCTTTCTTGACCATGGCATTGAGGATGGTGAGAAGCTTGCGCATAGCGGCGACGATGGCGACCTTGCCGGGTTTGCCGCTGGCGCGCAGGCGCTCGTAGAAGGCCTTGATCTTGTGGTTGTGTTGGATGGCCACGCGGGCGGCGTTGAAGAGGGCTTTGCGGACATCCGAGCGACCGCCACGGATGGCGCGATAACCGCGCCGTCCGCCACTGTCGCATGGAAAGGGTGCAAGGCCGGTGAGAGCCGCGATGCGGCGGCGACACAATCGTCCGATCTCCGGCAATTCGGCCACCAAAGTGGCCGCCACGATGGTGCCGACCGAGGGCGTGGAGGTGAGGATTTGAAGGGCGCCGAGAGTTCCGCATCGCTGGCAATGAGGCTCTCGATCTCCCGCTCGAGTTGGGTGCGCTCGGCGCGCAAGGTCTCGAGCGCAGCTTGCGCTCGCGCTTGCAGGCTGTCGGTCTCGTACAGCTTGAGCTGAGCGCAGCGTGCGGTGATCTCCTCGCCGATCTGGGCCCGATAGCTGAGCAATTCCTTGAGCTTGGCACGGACGCTGGAGGGCAGTGCCGATGGCGCCGGCTTCATGTAGGCGCCGTAGCTGGCTAACACTTTGGCGTCGATCCTGTCGGTCTTGGCGAGTTGGCCCGTGCCCTCGGCAAAGGCGCGTACACGCGCAGGGTTGACGATGCTGCCTGGTAAGTCGGCCGCGACCAGCGCTGCCAACACCGGACGCTCCAAGCCCCCGGTCGCCTCGAGCACGACACCGCGTACACTGATTGCGCGCAGACGCTCTGTCAGCGCCGAGCGACCGGCAACACTATTGGCAACCCGGAACGGGGTCTCACGCGCCACGTACACATCGAGGAAACGCTTCGAAACATCGACGCCGATCCACTCGCCTGTGTGGGTCATCTTATCCCTGCCTTGTCTGCGGCGTCATCTTGCGCCGGGCAACCGTTCGGGCTCTAGATGCGGCGGGGCGGGATCATGCTACGCGCGGGTTCGCACCCGTGGTTGGGTTCGATCTCCGACCCCGCGAACGTGTCCCCCTAGGGGGACACGTTCCCACCCTTATGCCTGAATCGCGAGAGACAAGGTTGGGTTAGCGCGGCCATCGGCGGGGAGACAATGTTTGAACGTTGCTCCGCGCGTAACCCAACACCCCAATAGACCACCGAGTTTGGAGAAAAGTTGGGTTACGCGCGGTACAGGGCGTTGAGCCAAGGCAATTGCCGTCGTGGCCGCGCTAACCCAACCTACATCTGCTACTACATCCGCTGCTACGTCTACATCTTCGTGTGCAGGCCGCCGGAGTGCACGAGGCCGTTCGGGACAAGGCGGCAATTGCCGGAGCCGTACTTGGATTTCTGCGCCCACTCGCTGGCGTCGCGGTTGGTCTCGGCGAGCGTGGGCTTGCTGGTGACGTGAGTGGTCCAGTCGTTGCCTTGGCGACAGAACTGAATGTGGAACCACGAGTTCCTGCCTCGTCACCACCCCCCGCGCGCAATCATCCTTGTCGGTCAACTCTCGTCTGCACTCCTCGATCGCCAGGCGCTCGGCGTCGCCGCAATTCTCCATGCCGTAGGCGGCGCCGAACGCGCCGTCAGCCGTGTAGGCCACGGCGCCGCATCTTGCGCCACGCGTGTCTGCACGCGGCGGGGGAGCCTGCTGGCGGGGCGGCGGCGGTTCCTCCTGGCGGAGCGGCGGGCCTTCCTGGCGGGGTGCCGCGTCGTCTCCGCGAGGCGGCGGGCCCTCCTGTGCGTAGGCCGCTGCACACGCGAGCAAGACCAAGGCAGACACTGTCGCAAGGCGCGGAAGCACGGGTTTCTCCTCTCCGCTTGCTCGATCCGTGGGTCTCAATTGCTACTACTGTAACCCGGTAAGCAGCCACCGATCACTCTACCCCTGTCGCATGTGTATCCGCCTCGACGGCACTCCTCGAGGGCAAGGGTGCGCGTTGCACCGCGGCCCCACGTGACGCCGCCGGGCCGGTTTCCGGGAGCGATGAAGAGGCATCCGGTCGACACCGCGAGGGGCTGCCGACATTGAACGCCGCGGCGGTTGCGCTGACACGCGTCGACTGCCGCATTTTCGGCATTGGCACGCGAGCCGAAGTGGCCGGAGTAGCCGACGCCGACGCTGCGCCCGCTGCCATCGAAGCCGCCGGCGACCGCGATCCACGTCAGGCCTGCGTCCTGCGGCACCGGCTGGCCCGGGCTGGTCGGTCCTGGTGCGCTCGGTCCCGGTCGCACCTGCGGCGGGCCGCTCACCACCCCGCTTTGCGCCAGAGCCTGCGGCATCCACGGCAGGATCGCCGCGGCAACGAGCAGACAGAACCCCACGATGCCTCTCATTCCCTCCTCCGCTCGCAATTCGATGTGCCCCCGAGCGCAGTGCCACGCGTCGCTTTCATAGCATTGAAAGGCGTTACCACGAACGAGCTCGCGTGGATCACTTTTGTGCTGTTGACTACAAACACTGTGCCTGGCGAGGGTTAGGCGACGGAGCGGCGTAGAGCGCAGTAGAGCGTAGGTCGGGTTGGCGCGGCCACCGCGGGCGAGAGCGATTAGCTCCGCAACGCCCGCATCCGCCCGCAACCCAACACTCCCGTGCCTGCGGCGCGCGCCCCAGTTGGGTTACGCGCGGATTGAGCGGACCTGAAGAATGATTGCCGTCGCGGCCGCGCTAACCCAACCTTGTCTCTTGCAATTCAGGCATAAGGGTGGGGAACGTGTCCCCCTAGGGGGACACGTTCGCGGGGTCGGAGATCGAACCCAACCACGGGTGCGAACCCGCGCGTAGCATGATCCCGCCCCGCCGCATCTAGAGCCCGAACGGTTGCCCGGCGCAAGATGACGCCGCAGACAAGGCAGGGATAAGATCACCCACACAGGCGAGTGGATCGGCGTCGATGTTTCGAAGCGTTTCCTCGATGTGTACGTGGCGCGTGAGACCCCGTTCCGGGTTGCCAATAGTGTTGCCGGTCGCTCGGCGCTGGCCGAGCGTCTGCGCGCAATCAGTGTACGCGGTGTCGTGCTCGAGGCGACCGGGGGCTTGGAGCGTCCGGTGTTGGCAGCGCTGGTCGCGGCCGACTTACCAGGCAGCATCGTCAACCCTGCGCGTGTGCGCGCCTTTGCCGAGGGCACGGGCCAACTCGCCAAGACCGACAGGATCGACGCCAAAGTGTTAGCCAGCTACGGCGCCTACATGAAGCCGGCGCCATCGGCACTGCCCTCCAGCGTCCGTGCCAAGCTCAAGGAATTGCTCAGCTATCGGGCCCAGATCGGCGAGGAGATCACCGCACGCTGCGCTCAGCTCAAGCTGTACGGAGCCCCGACAGCCTGCAAGCGCGAGCGCAAGCTGCCGCGCTCGAGACCTTGCGCGCCGAGCGCACCCAACTCGAGCGGGAGATCGAGAGCCTCATTGCCAGCGATGCGGAACTCTCGGCGCCCTTTTGGAATTCCTCAGCCTCCACGCCCTCGGTCGGCACCATCGTGGCGGCCACTTTGGTGGCCGAATTGCCGGAGATCGGACCGGTGCTACCGCCACCGCATCGCGGCTCTCACCGGCCTTGCACCCTTTCCATGCGACAGTGGCCGACGGCGCGGTTATCGCGCCATCCGTGGCGGTCACTCGGATGTCCGCAAAGCCCTCTTCAACGCCGCCCGCGTGGCCATCCAACACAACCACAAGATCAAGGCCTTCTACGAGCGCCTGCGCGCCAGCGGCAAACCCGGCAAGGTCGCCATCGTCGCCGCTATGCGCAAGCTTCTCACCATCCTCAATGCCATGGTCAAGAAAGGCCAAACGTGGCAGCCTTCAATGGCCTGACGCGCTACCGAAACAAAACGGTTGCTACGAAACTACGAAATCTACGAAATCGCCAGGAGCTACTTCCTCAGGTAGTTCTTGTGCACCCAGCCGCCTTTGTCCCGGCGGGCTTCGTTGTAGAGCGCGCCGGAGCTGTCACGCGTCTCCTGGCGCATGCTGGCGGCCGTTTCGCGCTCCTGCGCAGTGCCCTTTTCGGCCGCGGCCAGAAACTCGCCGGCCGCCGCAGTGGTCGGCGGGGGAGAGGCTGGCTCTAATCCCGCCCTGTCACCGATAGCCTCGGTGATGACCGCGGCCAGCTGCTTCTTCCACATCTTCTGGAACAGCCCGTTGGAGGGATAGATGTTGGCGCTGACCGTCTTGCCGTTGATGGCGACGATGTAGCCGACCACGTCGCCTTCCTGGAGACCCTGCGCCTCGAGTGCGGCGATGTAGGCCGTCCTCGCCTCCTTGACCTTCTCATGCTCGAGCGAAAGCTGAAGACTGGTGCTCGACTGCGGCGCGGCCACAGGCGCGTTGAGGCCGGTCGAAAGGTCGGCCTGGACCTTGGCGACCGAATCCCACACCTGCTGCTGCCGATTGGGGGTATCGCCGCCGTGCTGGGCGATGTTTTGTGCGCCGGCCGGCCTCGGTCCCACCGGCGCCGTGCTCGGCGGCGGCGCCGACATGACGATCAGCGCCTGGCGCGACGGCATCGCATCGGCGGCGCTCGAGAAGCGGGTGGAGTCCTCGGTGCCGCGCCCCGACCAGCGGCCCGCCTCCACGCAGAACGAGGCGATGGGCACCATTCCCGACCTCGGCGGCAGCAGGAAGCTCACCGTCAGAACGCGGTCCTGGCGGCCGCCCTTGACGATGTCGCCGGCCTGGATGAAGACCTCCTCCTCGCCAGTGTTCTCGATCTGCAGCTCGTTGACGCGGCCGGTCTCGATGACCTGTACGCGGCCCTTGGTCAGCGCCTCCGCCAGAGTGAGCGGCACGGGACCGCCGGCGCTGGTGCCGTGGATGAAATAGATGGCGAGGTTCTCGTGCGTGTGGGGGCCGGAAATCTTCTGCTCGGGCGCCGCGAAAGCAGGACTGCCGGCGGCTCCCAAAGTCGCGAACGCCGCCGCCGCGAGAGGTGCTGCAGACCAAATACGCATGCTCATTCCCTTTCCTCAATGATTCGATGCAACGCGTTATACGTACGCGGGTTTTTGGGCCGCGCTTCGATCAAGTGACGGCGAAAGCGCGGTCGACCTGAGGCGGCCTGAAGGCGGGCAGCGCCCGTGTCCGTCTGGTTACAATCAGTGCGATGATTAACGGGCTGTAATGGGCGCGGTGCGCTTCTCAGCGCCGCCGCTCTGCCGGGCGCGCCTTGCGGGGCGTCGCCGCGCGCGCCTTGGGTTTCGCGCCGGTAGCCATGCCTGTCGATCCAAAGCCGCCTGCGCCGCGCCGCGTGGCGGAGGCTGCGGCTTGCTCCGTGAGCCTTACGCGCGCCACCCGCTGCACCACGAGTTGAGCGATGCGCTCGCCTCGCGCGATGGGGAACGGACGCTCGCCGAGGTTGATCATGAGCACCTGCACCTCGCCCCGGTAGTCGCAGTCGATGGTGCCGGGGCTGTTGAGCACGGTGACGCCGTGGCGCAGCGCGAGCCCCGAGCGCGGGCGCACCTGCGCCTCGTAGCCGGAAGGCAGCTGCAGGATCAGGCCGGTCGGCACGAGCGCGCGTGCGCCAGGCTGCAGGACCATCGTGCGCGCGACCGCCGCGAGCAGGTCCATGCCTGCCGCGCCCTCCGACTGGTAAGCCGGCAGTGCCAGGCCGTGAGCGTGCGGCAGGCGCACGACGGTGACGCGCAAGGTGCGCTGCTGAGACGTGCGGGGCTTGCGGGTCATGTCACGGCCGTGTGCCCGGCGAGCCATGCGGCGGCACGTGCGACAAGGCGGTGTGCCACTTGCGTTTTGTCGAGGTCCGGCCAGCTCTCCAGGCCTTCGGCCGTTATCAGGTGAACATGGTTCCGGTCGCCGCCCATGATGCCGGTCTCGGGCGAGACGTCGTTGGCAACGATCCAGTCGCAGCCCTTGGCTTTGCGCTTCTTCCTGGCGTGCTCGATCACATCCTCGGTCTCGGCGGCAAAGCCGATGACGAGGGGCGGGCGCCGGCCGGTGCGGTCGGAGGCGATGGTTTTCAGGATGTCGGGGTTCTCGACGAGCGCCAGGCTCGGCGTCCCCCTGCCGCCCTTCTTGATCTTCTCACGCGATTGGCTGGCGACGCGCCAGTCGGCCACCGCCGCGGCGAAGATGGCGATGTCGGCGGGCAGGGCGGCACGCACGGCTTCCAACATCTCGCGCGCCGTTTCCACTTTGACCAAGTCGACGCCGGCCGGCGGCGCAACGCCGGTCGGGCCGGACACGAGGGTCACACGGGCCCCTAGCGCCGCGGCCTCGGCGGCGATGGCGGCGCCCTGCTTGCCGGAGGATCGGTTGGCGATGTAGCGGACGGGATCGATCGGCTCATGCGTCGGCCCGCTGGTGACAAGCACATGCCGGCCGCCAAGGGGGAGATCTCCTCCCCGTCGCGCCGGAGGCGCGCCCTCTAAGTGCGGGGAGGGGCTAGGGGTGGGGGTTATCGAGGGGGACGCCAGCATCTCCTCGATCGCCGCCACCAGCTCCGGCACCTCGACGAGCCGCCCAGGCCCCGCCTCGCCGCGCTCCGCCATCTCGCCGATATTGGGGCCGACGAACTGCGCCCCGTCGGCCTCCAGCAGCGCCACGTTGCGCCGCGTGGCCGGATTGAGCCACATGCGCGGGTTCATGGCTGGCGCCACCAGCACCGGCTTGTCGGTGGCCATCAGAACTGAGGAGGCGAGGTCGTC
Source organism: uncultured Alphaproteobacteria bacterium (assembly GCA_963827545.1). Lineage (GTDB taxonomy): Bacteria > Pseudomonadota > Alphaproteobacteria > Rhizobiales > Hyphomicrobiaceae > AWTP1-13. The sequence continues at coordinate 17,338 of CAWHBI010000002.1, read as the reverse complement.
GGCATGCCCGCCGGCCATCTTGGCCAGCAGGTCGGCGGTGGCCGGCGCGACCACGATCAGGTCGGCGTCCCTGGAGAGGCGGATGTGGCCGATCTCGCGCTCGTCGTCGAGGTCGAACAGGTCGGTGAACACGCGCTCGCTGCTGAGGGCCCCGACCGACAGCGGGGTGATGAATTCCTGCGCCGCCCGGGTCATCACCGCCCGCACCCCGACGCCGCGCTCGCGCAAACGCCGGATCAAGTCGAGGCACTTGTAGGCGGCGATGCCGCCGCCGATGATCAAAACGATGCGTCGACCCCTGGATGTTTCACGTGAAACACCCGGTAAGGTTAACGGTTTACCTTGGTCGCGATCGCGCTGCTCGCGCATATAGGCCCGCACCTTGTCGGCGGTCTTCAAGGTGATGCTGTGCCCCCGGCGCAGATTGGCCACCAGATGCCCGTCGTTGACGGCGGCGATGCCGAACTTGGTGGGCGTCAGGCCGCTCCGGGCCAGGAACGCTTCGATTTCGGCCAGCAGGGCTTCGGTGGCTGCGCTCATTCGCGGATTTTAATGGGGAATTGCCCATGGCGCAATGGGCGGGAGTTGGGCGGGGCAACTCTATTGTCTGTCCGGTAAACGGGGCGCTCGTGCCGAGGCCCGGCGCGGCTTCACGCCTCCGGCCAGCTCTTCTCGAACTCCCACACGTGCTCGAAGCCGATCATGCGGCAGAACCTGTCGAACGAGTAAAGCTCCGAACCCAGCGTGTCGCTCGACCCTCGCTCTCTGAGCACGCCATAGACATGCTCCAGGGCCTTGGCCGTCGCAAGGAATCCAGTCGCCGGAAAGATCGCCATTCTGTAGCCGAGCGCCTGGAGCCTCTCCCTGGACAGGATCGGCGTACGGCCTCCATCGGCCATGTTGGCGAGCAGCGGCACGTCGAAATGCCGGCCTATGCGCGCCATCTCCTCCTCGCTCTCGGGGCTCTCGATGAAGAGTATGTCGGCCCCGGCCTTGGCGTAGGCCTCGCCGCGCCGCAGGGCCTCGTCGAGCCCGTGCTGCGTGCGCGCGTCAGTGCGGGCAACGATCAGAAAGTCAGGCGAGGCGCGGCTGGCGGCCGCCACCTCGATCTTGCGCACCATGTCCTTGGCAGGCACCACGCGCCGCCCCGGGGTGTGCCCGCAGCGTTTCGGAAACACCTGGTCCTCGATCTGGATTGCGGCGGCGCCGGCGGCCTCGTAGCCCCGGACCGTGCGCTCTACGTTGAGCAGGCCGCCGAAACCGGTGTCGGCATCGCAGATGACGGGGGTCGACGTGCCCTGGCAAATCTGGGCGACCCGGCTCAGCATCTCGGCATAGCTGACGAGCCCCGCGTCCGGCAGCCCCAGGTGCGAGGCGGACACCCCGTATCCCGTCATGTAGAGCGCCCTGAACCCCAGCCCGTCAGCGATCTTGGCGGAGATCATGTCGTACACGCCGGGGGCGGTCACGAAAGGCTCCTCGGCCAGTGCGGCCTTCAGCTTCTGTCCCGGATGCATGCTCTCCACCTCGAGTTGCGCGCTGGTGTCGCCGCCTCGCTGCCCAAAGCTTGGGCGCAGCTTGGGCTCCGTCCCATCTGATTAACGGTTCACGCGCCGCATTTCGAGGCCTCGACAATGGGGTTTGAAAACGACCTGGAATTGGACGATGCTGGTCGTACACAAAAAAGACTGTGGCGGTGGCTGCCGGAACAAAGTCAGAATCCAAGGGAGGATCCGACATGAAGCCCCTGAACTGGAAATACGCCCTGCCCATGCTGGCAGCGCTTTTCGCGGTGCCGATCGTGGCGCCGGCGGCTCGAGCCGAGACGCCGAAGACAGGCGGCATCCTCAAGTTCGTCGTGCCCGACGAGCCGCCTAGCTTCGATGGTCACAAGGAGACGACGTTCGCCCTCATCCACCCGATTGCGCCGTTCTACAGCACGCTGATCCGGGTGAACCCGGAGAATCCCGCCGCACCCGGCGACTTCGTGTGCGACCTGTGCGCGGAGATGCCCGAGCCGGAAGACGGCGGCAAGTCCTACACGTTCAAGATTCGCAAGGACGTCAAGTTCCACGACGGCTCGGCTCTGACCGCCAAGGACGTGCACGCCACCTTCCAGCGCATCGTCTTCCCGCCCCAGGGGATCTCGAGCGCGCGCAAGGCGCAGTTCAGCATGGTTGAGAGCGTAACTGCCCCCGACGACGAAACGTTGGTGTTCAAGCTCAAACACCCCTCCGGCGCCTTCATCCCATCGCTCGCAACGCCCTACAACTTCGTCTACTCGAAGGCGGTCCTCGACAAGGACCAGCGCTGGTACGAGAAGAACGTGATGGGCTCGGGCCCGTTCGTGTTCGACTCGCGTGAGGCGGGCGCGCTCGTGCGCGGCAAGCGCAATCCCAACTACTACCATAAGGGCAGGCCCTACCTCGACGGCTTCGAGGCGATCTTCGCCAAGACGCAGACCCTGCGTGTGCAGGCGATCCGTGGCGACCAGGCAGCAGCCGAGTTCCGCGGCCTTCCTCCCAAGAGCCGTGACGATCTCGTCGCTGCCCTCGGCAAGGACATCACGGTGCAGGAAAGCGACTGGAACTGCTCACTCCTCGTCACGCCCAACCACAAGAACAAGCCGTTCGACGATGTGCGCGTGCGCAGGGCGCTGACGCTTTCCGTGGATCGCTGGGGCGGATCCAAGGACCTCTCCAAAATCGCCATTGTCAAGGCGGTCGGCGGTGTGGCCTTCCCCGGCCATCCATTGGCGACGCCGAATGCGGAGCTGGAGAAGATTGCCGGCTACTGGACCGACATCAACAAGTCGCGCGAGGAGGCAAAGCGGCTCCTCAAGGAGGCCGGCGTCCCCAACCTCAAGTTCACGCTGCTCAACCGAGGCATCGACCAGCCCTACACCATCGTCGGCACGTGGCTGATCGACCAGTGGAAGCAGGTCGGCATCACGGTCGACCAGAAGGTGGAGGCGACAGGGCCGTTCTACGCATCGTTGGAGAACGCGAATTTCGACGTGACGATGGACTTCAACTGCCAGTCGATCGTCAACCCGCTGGTCGACGTCTCCAAGTTCCTGCCCGATGCCGGCGACCAGTACGGCAAGTTCGAGGATCCGGAGCTGAACAGGCTGCACGACGCCATGAACAGGACGGCCGACGTAGCCGAGCAGAAGAAGCTGATGCGGGCCTACGAGCGGCGCGTGCTGGACGAGCAGGCCCACAACTTTATCACCCTGTGGTGGTACCGCATCATCGCGCACCGGACCTACATGAAAGGGTGGAAGATCACGCCCAGCCACTACCTGAACCAGGACCTCTCGGTGGTCTGGATCGACAAGTAGCAGCGCGACGCCTGCAGGCGCGCTTGCGGCCCCGGCTGGCTGGCCTTTGTTGCGTGCCAGCTGGGGCTCTGGGCTCACCGTGAAGCCATGCTCATCTACATCCTCAAGCGCGTTCTCTTGATGGTCCCGACGCTGTTCGGGGCAGCCGTGCTCGTCTTTCTCCTGATGCGTCTCATTCCCGGCGACATCTGCGTCTTGCGGCTCGCTACCGGCGGCGGCGGCGTCGATCCGCAGGTCTTGAAGAACTGCCGCGCCGAGATCGGCACCGATCAGCCCGTGCTGGTGCAGTTCCTGGTCTTCATCAAGGGCCTGGCCACCTTCGACTTCGGCACGTCCATGTGGACCGGCCGCCCCATCATCGACGAGATCGGCCTGCGCTTCCAGCTCTCGCTGCAGGTCGCCATCATGGCGACCTTGACGGCGATCCTGCTCGCCATCCCGCTCGGCACCATCTCCGCCGTGAAACACAACACCTGGGTCGACTACGTGGTGCGGGCGTTCTCCATCGCCGGCGTCGCCATGCCGTCCTTCTGGCTCGGCATCCTGATCATCCTCGGCATCCTGATCACCTCCAAGGCCTGGTTCGGTACGCCGTGGATGCCGCCCATCACCTACGTGCCTATCTGGGTCGACCCCATCCACAACCTGAGCATGCTGGTCTGGCCGGCGCTCGCCACCGGCTATCGCTATTCTGCCGTCGCCACCCGCATGACCCGCTCGGCCATGCTCGAGGTGCTGCGCGAGGACTACGTGCGCACCGCACGCGCCAAGGGCGTATTCCAGAAGCTGATCGTGCGTCGGCACGCGCTCCGCAACGCGCTGCTGCCCGTGATCACCATCATCGGCATCGAGTTCGCCTTCCTGATGGGCGGCCTGGTCGTCACCGAGCAGGTGTTCAACCTCAACGGGCTCGGCAAGCTGTTCGTGGAATCGGTCGCCAACCACGACTACAACATGACCCAGGCGCTGGTGATGCTGGTGGTCGGCATCTTCGCCTTCACCAACCTGGTGGTCGACATCATCTACGCGTGGCTCGATCCGCGCATCCGCTACAACCGCTGACGGGGTGCTTATGGCAATCATGTCCCCACCCGCCGCCTCCGCAATCGACCACGCGCCGCCGAGGCCATCGCGCCTGGCCCTGCTGTGGCAGTTCTGCGCCCAGAACCCGCTCGGTGCGGCAGGCGGGTTCGTCGTCATCGTCATGATCGTCATGGCGGCGTTGGCCGATCTGGTGACGGTCCACGACCCCACCCGCAACAACTTCGCCGCCATGCTGGAGCCGCCGAGCGCCGACAATTGGCTCGGCACCGATCAGTTCGGGCGCGACCTCTACACCCGCATCGTCTACGGCGCGCGCACGGCGCTGCTGGTCGGTTTCGTCTCAGCCTTCGTCGGCGCCACCATCGGCCTCATCCTCGGCGTGGCCAGCGCCTACTTCGGCGGGCGCTTCGATCTCATCTTCCAGCGCCTCATGGACGTGGTGATGGCGTTCCCGCTGATCATCCTGGCTCTGGCCGTGGTGTCCATCTTCGGCACGGGCACTTTCAACGTCATCATCGCCATCACCATCCCCTTCATTCCGCGCTGCGCGCGCGTGGTGCGCTCGAGCGCGCTGGCCGTGCGCGAGACGCCCTATATCGATGCTGCGCGCGCCTGCGGCTTCAGCCACGCGCGCATCGTGCTGCGCCACATGGTGCCGAACGTCATGGCGCCCTACCTCATCATGATGACGGCTGCCGTGGGTCAGGCGATCCTGATCGAGGCGTCACTGTCGTTCCTCGGGCTCGGCGTGCAGGAGCCGGTTCCCGCCTGGGGCCTCATGCTGAGGGGCGGGGCGCAGGAATATGCCGAGAGCGCGCCCTGGGTCGCGATCTTCCCCGGCATCGCCATCTCGCTCGCCGTCTTCGGCTTCAACCTGTTCGGCGATGCGCTGCGCGACTGGCTCGACCCCAAGATGAAGGTCTGATAGTCGCCGAAGGACATTGCACGTCTTGGGGCCTCTTCCCACTAGCTCGGCGCTTCGCGCGCCTCGGTCCATTGTGATCCGATTGTCAGCAAGCCACGTTGGTGCCACGATCTCACCACGATATCGCGCTGGGGCGATCACGGAGGGGCGCATGCGCAAAGGGCGATGGGCCGGACTGTTGCTGGCACTTGTTGCGGCCATGCCCGGCTTTGCGGTTGCTCAGCCGATCAAGCTCAGGCTCACGCTGCAGGTGCCGATCACGAACCATCTCGGCGTCAACCTCATGCAGTTCAAGGACGAGGTGGAGAAGCGCACCGGCAATACCATCACCATTGAAATCTTCGACAAAGGCCAGCTCTACATCGACGACCGCGTCGTCGACGCCGTGGCGGCCGGCGAGATCGAGATGGGTGTCGCCGGGCTCAGCCAGTTCTCCTACAGGACGGCTACCGTCGACGTCATCCAGCAGCCCTTCCTCTTCAATTTCGAGGCGCTTGTCCGCGCCAGCACCAATCCCGACAGCGTGCTGCGAAAGCTGATCGACAGCGCCATCCTGGAAGCCACTGGAGTCCGTGTGCTCTGGTGGCAGTCGTACGGGTCCACCGTGTTCTTCTCCAAGGGACGAGACGCCCTCCTGCCCGGCCGCATCCACCAGCAGAGGGTGCGCGTCTTCAGCGAGACGATGGCGGAATTTGCCAAGGAATGCGGCGCGACACCCACGGTCCTCTCCAGCTCGAAGATGTACGATGGCATGAAGAACGGCGCGCTCGACATGATCATGACCGGCATCATGAGCGTCGACACGCGCGAGCTTTGGAAGGTGGCGGATACGATCACGCGAACAGAGCATGCCGCGCTGGAGTTCGTTGTCGTCGTCAACGAGAAGGTCTGGCGGTCGCTTGCCCTTGACCATAGGGCCATCATCATGGAGGCGGCGCGAAAGGCGGAGGCGGCGCTGCGCGACCAAATCGCCGGCATCGAGGCTCGCGCCTACGCCTTCGCGCGCGACAAGGGTATGAAAATCCATGAGCTCACGCCGGACCAGGTGGCCGAGTGGCGGGCCTGCAGCTCCGGTGTCCTCGACGCCTACATGCGCAACCCGGGCGACCAGATCCGGCAGATCCTGGCGGCCTATGGCAGGCTGCGGACAGAGCCATGTTGCAGCGCCGGTCCCAAAGGCTCCTTCAGGGGCCACTGAGCCAGCTCAAGTCGAACCCGCCCGTCATCCTGGCCGAACGTAGCGAGGCTGTCCGGGATGACAAGGTGGATCGAGGACCTCAGCGATATTGCTCGGCAATCCTGCGGACAGCTTCGAGCAGCATCCTGCCGTTGTCGCCCGCCGCATCGCGCTTGGCGATCCACGACGCGATCTGGTCCGCCGATGCCGCCTTCCAAAGCTCGAGCTCGTCGCCCTCGACGTTGACAACCTGCGCCCCACCCTCTCTGACGCTGCGCTGCGCATCGCGCTCCCACAGGTCGATCTGCCATCCGAGCAGCGCCGACAGCCGATGCCCGGACCGGTCGTCGATCACGTTGCGCAACTCCCGCGGCAGGCTGCGATAGCGGGCCTTGTTCATCACGATCAGATAGACCGAGGTATAGAGCGCTTCGTCACCCATGAACTCGGTGACATGATTGACGAGCCGTTCGAGCTTGTTGGTCGAAATCATGCGGTAGGGTGTCACCAGCCCGGCCACATCGCCTTTGGAGAGCGCCGAGGCCAGCTCCGGCACGGCCAGCGTCTTGGGAAACGCCCCGTAGTTCTTGACGGTCTGGCCGACCAGGGGTGAAGGCACGCGGATCGGCAGCTGTTGCGAGATCGCCGGGGCGCTTCGCCTCCCGATCGCGCATGAACAGCGTGCCTTTGCCGGTGGTCGAGATGGCCAGCAGCTTGACGTCGTCGAACTCCTCGCGCGCATATCTCTCATAGAAATCCCATGCCGCCGCGCTGGCGCGAATGGCGTCGCTCGAGGCCACCCACGGGAGCTCGAACACTTCCAGGCGCGGGAACCGCCCGGGCGAATACCCGGTAATGGTCCAGATCATGTCGACGGCGCCGGATCTGACCTGGTCGTAGAGCTCCGTTGCCTTCCCCCCGAGCCTCATGGCGGGATGAATCTCGAACTTGAGGCGTCCCTTGGAGTTGTCCTCGATGAGGCGTGTCCAGGGGGTGAGCCAGTCGTTGTGCTCAACCGAGGCGGCCGGCAAGTAGTGATGGAAGCGCAGCGTATAGGGTTGATCTTGGGAGCGGGCAGTGTGTACCCACCCGATGGCCGCCAGGAGAATGGCAAGGCCAACCGCACGACCGCGAACGCACGGGAAATTCATCAGCAAAGTACGTCTCGGAACGAATGGTCACCGCTCCGACGGGGCGCCAGACCTGCTGCCTTGGTAACCATCGAGATCTGAGACGGCAATATCAATTCACCTTTGGAAAAGCTGACATTCTTCAACCCCTGGTGGTACGGCTTGCCGCCGCCAGCCTCGCTAGCCGACCGGCAGCATCAGCCACACCGCAATTGCCACCAGCGCCAGCGCACCGGTCCAGAGCGCCCAGCGCGTCCAGCGGTTGTGGCGGGCCTGGGCGGCGGCCAGGCGCTCGACCGTCTCGTCGTCCAGGCGCAGGCCGCCGCGGGCCATGTCGGCCAGTGCGACGGCCGTGCTTTCCGCGCGCTCCAGCAGGCGCGGCACCTCGGCCACCACCTTGCCGAACAGCTCCGCCCCTTCGCCCGCCTCTCTGAGGCGGCCGGCCACGCCCAGGTTGGATTCGACCCACTCGCGGGCGATGGGCTCGGCCGCGGTCCACATGTTGAGCTCGGAATCGAGCGAGCGCGCCACGCCCTCCACCACCACCATGGTCTTCTGGAGCAGCAGCAGCTCGGGCCGCGTCGCCATGTCGAACACCTCGGTGTAGGCGAACAGCTGGCCCAGCAGGTCGGCCATGGAGATCTCGGCGGCAGTGCGGCCGTGGATCGGCTCGCCGATGGCGCGCATGGCCTGCGCGAACAGCTCCACCGACTGATGCGGCGGCACGTAGCCGGCCTCGAAGTGGATGGCGGCGGTGCGGTGATAGTCGCGCGTGATGAGGCCGTGCAGGATCTCGGCCAGGAAGCGCCGCTCCTTGGGGCCGAGCCGGCCCATGATGCCGAAGTCGACGGCGACGATGCGCCCCTCCTTGTCGACCAGCAGGTTGCCCTGATGCATGTCGGCATGGAAGAAGCCGTCGCGCATGGCATGGCGCAGGAAGGAGCGCAGCGCGGTGAGGCCGAGCTGCTTGAGGTCGTGGCCGGCGGCTTTGAGGGCGGCGTGGTCGCCGATCGGAATGCCGTCGATCCATTCCAGCGTCAGCACGCGGCGGGCGGTGCGGCGCCAGTCGACGGTCGGCACGCGGAAGCCGCCAAGCTCCGGCGTCTGATCCTTGGCGATGTTGTCGGCCATCTCGGAGATGGCGGCGGCTTCGAGCCGCATGTCCATTTCGATCTGGACGGAGTGCGCCAGCGTCTCGACCACGGCGACAGGGCGCAGCCGCCGTGTCGGCGGATGGAAGCGCTCGATCTGGCGGGCGGCGAAGAAGTAGCTGTCGAGGTCGCGCCGGAACTGCTTCTCGATGCCGGGGCGCAGCACCTTCACCGCCACGTCGCGGCGCACGCCGCCTTCGACCACCACCGCCTTGTGCACCTGGGCGATGGAGGCTGCCGCGACCGGCGGGCCGAACTCGGCGAAGTGATCTTCCAGCCTGCCGCCCAGCTGCTCCTCGATGGCCTGGCGCGCCTCGGCCATGGAGAACGGCGGCAGCTTGTCCTGCAGGTGGCGCAGGTCGCTGGCGAGCTCGGGGCCGATGACATCGGGGCGGGTGGCAAGAAACTGGCCGAGCTTGATGTAGCTGGGACCTAGGCTGGTCAGCGCGCCGGCGACGCGGCTCGCCTTGGGCTGGCGGGCGCGGAACGGCCACATGAGCGCGCGGATCGGCAGCGTCGCGGCCCGCGCCAGGTAGAGCGCCAGCGGCGGCCTGGTCCCGACCGGCACGAAGCGCACGCCGTGCTGCGCCAGCACGACGCCGGCGCGAGAGAGGCGGAGGATATTGCCGACGGTGGATGCCATGATACTGCGATGCTGCCCCTCGGCGACGTGTTCCGCCCGTGAAGCTGTGATCCTCACATTGCGCCGGGGCGGCAGCACGTCAACCTTGACGGAAAAGTATCCTTTGCAAGGGCCTGTGCCGCACAGCCTGCTTGGCGCAGGGATCGCCCGGGGGCGGCCGATTGGGGGCCCTCACTTCTCCCCAAGCTCCTTTAGCACCCCAAGAAATCCATCCAGTTGATCGCGCTCCATTGCACGGTGGGCCTCCAGCAGGAGCCGCAGCTTCTTGACGATCGTTGCGAACTCCTGGCCTTCGGCTTCTGCGCGCGTCTTCTTGGCTAACGAGCGCTCCTTTTCCGCCTCGGCCAGGAGCTTTGTCGCACGCGCAGCCAGTTCCTCGTTCTCAAGGCCCGACTTCTTCAGGCGTTCTTTCAGGCTTTGGATCGATTCGCTTATCAGTTCTTGCGCTTCCTGTCTGACTGTCGCCTCGCGCTGGTGATCGACGACAGTGTCGAGCACGCGCTCCAATGCCGCTTGCAGCTTCGGCCCCATGCCGCCCCACATGCTGGACATGCGAGCCATGCCGGTTTCTACCGGGCTCGCGGGCACTGGCACCAGCGCTGATGCCATACCTTGGCCAGCCCCGATGCGCCGTCGCACGTCGACGAACACGTCGATGATCAGCTCGGTTGCCTGGATAGCGCGCTCGGAGTTGAGCACGGTGGCGGCCATGACCACGCCGTGCTCGGTGAAGACCCATGGCAGGGTGCGCCGTCCGCCCCTGCCTTCGTTTGAGGTCGCCGATTGCGACCTCAAAGCTTTCATCTCCTCCTCAGAGAGCTGGAAGGCATACCTCGGCCCAAAGCGCTCCGAGTTTCGCTTCACCTGCTCATTGAGGCGCTTCGTCTCGACCCCGAACATGTCGGCAAGAATGGAGTCAAGGATCACACGCTGGTTTCGGAATTCGGAAATTGCTGTGGCGATGCTGGCAGGGTCTGCCAAGTCACGGGCGCCCATAGACAATTTCCCCTCGCTCGATTGAGGTCGCATATTGCGACCTCATAGCCGACCCGCCCGCACCAGCATTGTCTTTGAGCCCCGCATATGCGGCGGAGACGGTTAAGGCACCATCAATATTCGCTGGCGGGAGTGGACGGCCGCAAAGACCTAAGCGTGCCGCGAGTACCAGAATCTGGTACGCATGCATAGCCAACAGAGCCGAGAATGGGCCCGTGCCAAAGAATACGTCGGTGATCATCGGTGACCACTTTGCGGAATTCATCGAGCGCCAAGTTCGCGAAGGCCGCTACGGTTCGGCCAGCGATGTGGTGCGGGCAGGGCTTCGACTCCTCGAAGAGCGCGAGATGAAGGTCGAGGCCCTGCGTGCCGCACTCATCGAGGGTGAGCAGAGCGGTGGCTCAACGCCCTTCGATTTCGACGCGTTCGTCAATCGCAAGGGCCGGAAGAACAGGGCCCGCTGAGCACAGGTCGGCGACCGCTCAAGCCGCCTGCGCCATCCCGTCAACCAGGCGCACGATGTCGCGCATGATGGCGTTGAGCTGGAAGTCCTTTGGCGTGAAGACCGCGGCAACGCCCAGCCGCTCGAGCTTGGCGGCGTCCTCGGGTGGGATGATACCGCCCACCACCAGCGGGATGTCGTCGAGGCCATCCTTGCGCATGCGCCGCATGACCTCCTCGACCAGCGGCACGTGGCTGCCAGACAGGATCGAGAGCCCCACCACGTGCACGGCCTCGTCGCCAGCCGCGCGCACGATCTGCGCGGGCGTGAGGCGGATGCCCTCGTAGACCACCTCCATGCCGCAATCGCGGGCGCGCACGGCGATCTGCTCGGCGCCGTTGGAATGGCCGTCGAGGCCCGGCTTGCCGACCAGCAGCTTGATGCGGCGGCCGAGGCGCGCCGAAACCCGGTCGACCTCGACGCGCACCTCATCGACATCGTCGCCGCTCGGCAAGGCCATGGCGCGTGAGACGCCCGTGGGCGCACGGTACTCGCCGAACACGGCGCGCAGAACCGTTCCCCACTCGCCGGTCGTGACACCTGCCTTGGCGCAGGCGATCGACGGTTCCATGACATTGCGACCCTCTTTGGCTGCACTCTCCAGCCCAGCCAGAGCCATTTTCACTGCCTTGGCGTCGCGCGAGGTGCGCCAGGCGCGAAGCCGTTCCACCTGCTCGGCCTCGATGGCGGGATCGATGGCTTCCACCGCGCCCTCGCCGGCGGCCAGAGGCGAAGGTTCCGTTTCGGTCCAGCGGTTGACGCCGACCACGATCTGCTCGCCCGACTCGATCCTGCGCAACCGCTCGGTGTTGCTCTCAACCAGCGCCCGCTTCATGGTGTCGATGGCCGCCACCGCGCCTCCCATCTCGTCGATGCGGGCAAGCTCCGCCTTGGCCTCGGCCTTCAGCTCCTCCACCTTGCTGCGGATCGCTTTGGAGCCCTCGAAAATGTCGGAGTATTCGAGCAGGTCGGTCTCGTAGGCGAGGATCTGCTGCATGCGGATCGACCACTGCTGGTCCCACGGCCGCGGCAACCCCAGCGCCTCGTTCCAGGCCGGAAGCTGCACGGCGCGGGCCCGCGCATCCTTGGACAGCGTCACCGCCAGCATCTCGAGCAGGATGCGGTAGACGTTGTTCTCGGGCTGCTGCTCGGTCAGGCCCAGCGAGTTCACCTGCACGCCGTAGCGGAACATGCGGTGCTTGGCATCCTTGACGTCGTAGCGCGTCGCCGTGATCTCGTCCCACAGCTCCGTGAACGCGCGCATCTTGCACACCTCGGTGATGAACCGCAGGCCGGCATTGACGAAGAAGGAGATGCGTCCGACCACGGCGCCGAAATCAGCCGGCGCCACCTCGCCCGATGCCTTCACCGCGTCGAGCACCGCCTGCGCCGTTGCCAGCGCGAAGGCCAGCTCCTGCACCGGCGTGGCTCCCGCCTCCTGCAGGTGGTAGGAGCACACGTTGGTCGGGTTCCACTTGGGCATGGTGCCGCAAGAGAATACGATGGTGTCCTTGATCAGCCGCAGCGACGGCTCGGGTGGGAACATGTAGGTGCCGCGCGAGAGATATTCCTTGATGATGTCGTTCTGAATGGTGCCGGTCAGCCGCGCGCGGTCCACGCCCTGCTCGTCGGCAGCCGCCACGTAGAGCGCGAGCAGCCACGCCGCCGTGGCGTTGATCGTCATGGAGGTGTTCATCTCGCCCAGCGGAATGCCGGCGAGCAGCGTGCGCATGTCGCCCAGGTGCGAGACGGGAACGCCGACCTTGCCAACCTCGCCCTGCGCCAGCTCGTGATCGGAGTCGTAGCCGGTCTGCGTCGGCAGATCGAAGGCGATGGAGAGGCCGGTCTGCCCCTTGGCGAGGTTCTTGCGGTAGAGCTCGTTGGACTTGGCTGCTGTGGAGTGTCCCGAGTAGGTGCGGATCAACCACGGTTTATCGCGCTCGGGACTGGCCGCTGCGAGACCTTCACGCGCGCGCCGGGTCATGGCATCCGTTCCTTTTCGCATTCGCGAGATGATCCACAGGGTAGCCCACGGCGTGGGCGGCGCAAGCCGATCTTGGCCGCCGCGTGGAGCGCAAGGAACGAGCAGCGGCGGCTGCTTTTAGCGGCGGCCTTGCTGGGTCGCGATGGGCTTGTACATGCGCCTGGCGCGCGCGTCCTCGCGGAACCTCCCTACCCAGGCGACAAGGGCTATCCCCATAATATTCCCGCAGATCGAGGCCATGATCGTCCACATGAGCCACTGATCGATCTTTTTCGGCGGATAAAGCTCCCCCAGGATGAACAAGTATTGAATCAGGACAGAGAACAGGAAAAGTACAGGATAGACGAAGATAACCATAATCGGGTTGGCCATGTAGTCCTTGAGCGCGAACGCGGCAATTGCACACAAGGCGCAGATGACGGCCAAAGTTGGCCGATCCATGGCATAGATATTGCCGATATGCTTGAAGACTTCGTCCATGGCGCACCGCCTGCATTCATGACCGGGCTCGCGGCGAGGCGCGCTCCCTCGTCAGGGTAGTCGAGGGTGCGTTAATGGGGCCCTAAGCCATAGCCGATCGTGCAATGCAAAATTCACTTGTGCGGCGCCGCGATCTGTCGGACGCTTTGCGTTGCAACATCCGGCCCCTGATAGCGCGCTGAATGGCGAGGGCACCCGTGAGTGCTCGGGAGGTGGCGAAAATGGCAGCACGCGCAAAGCAGCGTTCCGACACGCAATCAGGCCCGAAGGACAGCGCGCAGGAGCCCACCAACGTTGTCCCAATGTCGTCGACTACCGCCCCGTCGACTACCGCCGTGGCGGCACCGGCAGTTGCGCCGTCGATAGCGCGCAAGGACCTCTACGAGATCGGCGAAATCCCGCCGCTCGGTCACGTGCCCGCCAAGATGTATGCGTGGTCGATCCGCAAGGAGCGGCACGGCCCCCCTGACCAGGCCATGCAGATCGAGGTGCTGCCCACCTGGGAGCTCGACAGCCACGACGTGCTCGTGCTCGTGATGGCGGCGGGGGTCAACTATAACGGCGTATGGGCCGCGCTCGGCACCCCGATCTCCACGCTCGACGTGCACAAGAACCCCTATCACATCGCCGGCTCCGACGCGGCCGGCATCGTCTACGCGGTCGGTTCCAAGGTGAAGCGCTGGAAGGTCGGCGACGAGGTCGTGGTGCACTGCAACCAGGACGACGGTGACGACGAGGAGTGCAACGGCGGCGACCCGATGTTCTCGCCCAGCCAGCGCATCTGGGGCTACGAGACGCCGGACGGCTCCTTCGCGCAGTTCTGCCGCGTGCAGGATCGCCAGCTGCTGGCGCGGCCCAAGCACCTGACCTGGGAGGAAAGCGCCTCCTACACGCTCGTGCTCGCCACCGCCTACCGCATGCTGTTCGGGCATCGCCCGCATGTCATCCGGCCGGGCCACAACATCCTCGTGTGGGGCGCTTCGGGCGGCCTGGGATCAATGGCCGTGCAGCTGATCGCCACCACCGGCGCCAATGCCATCGGCGTCGTGTCCGAGGACGACAAGCGCGACTTCGTCATGCAGCTCGGCGCCCGCGGCGTCATCAACCGCAAGAAGTTCAACTGCTGGGGCGAGCTGCCCAAGGTCGGCACGCCCGAGTACGACGCGTGGTTCAAGGAGGTGCGCAAGTTCGGTGCCGCCATCTGGGAGATCACGGGCAAAGGCAACAACGTCGACTTCGTGTTCGAGCATCCTGGCGCCGCAACGTTCCCCGTGTCGGTGTTCGTCGTGAAGCGCGGCGGCATGGTGGTGATCTGCGCCGGCACCACGGGCTACAACCTCACCATGGACGCGCGCTATCTGTGGATGCACCAGAAGCGCGTGCAGGGCTCGCACTTCGCCAACCTGCTGCAGGCCGCACAGGCCAACAAGCTCGTGGTCGAGCGCCGCATCGACCCCGCCATGTCGGAAGTGTTCCCCTGGGCGCAAATCCCCAAGGCCCACACGCGCATGTGGAAGAACGAGCACAAGCCCGGCAACATGGCGGTGCTGGTCAGCGCGCCGACCACGGGCCTGCGCACCTTCGAGGACGCGATCGAGGAAAGCCGCAAGCGCTTCGGCTGACGCCTCGAGAGGCGAGCGCGTCGGGCCTTTCGCCGTCAGGCTGCGGCGCGCCGCTCCTTGATCTCCAGCAGGCCGCGGTTGAGCTCGGCGCCCAGGATGACGATGATCGCCGAGACCTGGAAGAACACCAGCGCGCTCATGATCTGGGTGAGGCCGGCATAGAAGCGCGAATAGTCGGTGACGGTGAGCCATGAGCCGAACAGCCTGGCCGCAAATACCCACAGCACCACGCTGAGCACCACGCCGGGCCACACGTCGGAGAGACGGCGCCGTCCGGCCGCCAGCCAGAGATGATAGGCGACGAGCACCAGGCCGATGGCAGCGATCACGATGGCGAAGCGCACGATCAGGGCCAGCCAGCCCGTGTCGGCGAGCCAGCGCAGCGGCTCCGGCTTGAAGCGCGCCACCATCTCGGGCCCCACGACCACGCCCCAGGTCAGCACCAGCATCCCGAGCGCGCTGAGAATGACGAACAGCGAGCTTTCCATCAGGCACAGGAAGTAGGGTCGCTTCTCCTTCTGGCGATAGGCGACGTTGAGCGCCGCCCTGAGGCTCTCGATGGCGCTGGTGGCGAAGAACAGGGAGATGAGCGCGCCGAACGTAAGCAGGTCGAACCGGCTGCGGCCCATGACGGCCATCACCTCGGGCGCCAGGGCCTCCGCCACCGGGGCCGGCGCGATCTCGAACAGGCGCTCGATGCCCTGCTTGGCGAACGCCTCCCCCCCGAACAGACCTGCGACCGCGCCGAGAAAGATGCAGAACGGAAACAGGGAGAGGACGAACGAGAAGGCGACTGCACCTGCCATGGCGAAACCGCTGTCGGCGTAGAGCGAGTAGATCGCCGTGGCGATGTTCCTGATCTGTCTAAATATCATTGGCCGCTCCGGGGCGCTGCGGCGCGTGGCGCCAGAAAAAACATGGTCTTGCTGATGGGTTGGCGCGAACATAAGCGAGCATGCCCTCCGTCGTCGAGCGTTCTGCCGCCCTCCTGTAGCCCGGCGGCATGACGATCGGCTGAGAAAGCTGGTATTCTGGCCTCTCGATTAGGGCTTTCCTTGGTCGGGGGCGGCGGTTTTGCGCGACCGCGGCTATTCGCCGGAGGGGGGACAGTGACGGGGCGTGACCACAGGACTGACGAGATGATCGCGCTGGAGCAGGCGCGTGCTCAGCTCGAGATCGGTCTCAGCGGCGACGCCAGCTGGCTCGCGCTGCGCCATCGCGCGTCGCCCGGTCGCGGTGATGCGGCCAGCACCGAGCGCACGGCGCAGCTCGAGAGCGCGCTTGCCGGCAACCCGCTCTACAAATCCTGGAAGCTCGTCACCGAGGCCATCGAGAACCTTCGCGCGCAGGAGCAGGATCAAGAGACGCCGCAGCCTAGCCCCTGGGCCGACATGGGGCCGCCCGACGATCTCACGCGCATTCGCGGCATCAGCCTCGACCTGGCCCGCCGCTTGGCTGTGCTGGGCGTCACGCACTACAGAACGATTGCCGCTTGGCGCCCTGTCGATGTAAGCACCGTTTCCGCAGCGCTCGGACTCGGCCGCCAGATCAGCCGCCAGAACTGGATCGAGCAGGCGGCGCTGCTGCAGCGCCGCGTGGAGAGCAGTCAAGTAGGGGCTGCTGCGACGACCGAGGACGTGGTGGCGGTGCGGTCGCCACCCGCCGCCCAAGAGGCGGATGCCGCTCCGGAAGCACAGGCGGAACAGCGAGAGATCGACCTGCCCGATATCCTGGAGGCCATCCGCAGCGATGCGGGAGCGGGCGGCGCAGGCTCGCCGCCGCTCGCGTCCGCTGCTGAGTCGCCAGCCTATGTGCTGCACGCGGCCGAAGCCGAATTTGTGCACGCCGCGCTCGATGCTGAAACCGTGGCGGGATCCGAGCCACCCCCGAGCGACGACGCGACTGACCGCCCTGTCTCCATCGATGAGGCGATCGCCACACCCCCCGCACCTGCCGTGCGGCGGCCAGCGGTTCCTGCCGTCGCGGCGTCGCCACCCATCGACACCGACGCGGCCGAGCGTGCGCGGCGGCTCGAGGAAGATTGGCAGAATAGGCCCCGTCCCGGCCAGGCGGAAAGCGGCGAGCCGGTCGAGGCAACAGTGACCTTCGTAATCAGAGAGCCGGTCACGAGCGCACGGCGCAGAGCGTCCCCCTCCGACCCGGCATCGCCGCCGCTCGAGGCCGGCGATGGGGCGCGAGAGCCCTTCGTCCCGCCCGACAGCCGAATCGATGAAGCCGAGGTCGAGATCCTCGGGACAGGGCGCAAGAAGGGCGCTGGCGCGTCGGCCACTCGGCCCACTGGGGCCGTGCAGCGGCTCCTGAAGACGCTGACCGGCAGCTG
>CAWHBI010000001.1:0-80299 GCA_963827545.1 uncultured Alphaproteobacteria bacterium | reverse complement strand
GGCCGGGATGACGGGTGGGAAAGATAGGCTGCTCAGTACGACCCTTTACGTAATCCGCCCGCCCAGCTCGTCCTCGATATGGATGCGCACGATCTCCTCGAAGCTGGCGTCCGGCTTGAACCCCAGCTCCAGTGCGCGCTTGGCGGCAAACCTGCGCGGCCAGCCGGCCACGATCGCTTCGATGAACGGATCGGGCTCGCGGCGGATGCGGGCAACCACCTCGTCGCCAGCCACCTTCCTGAGCGCCGCGATCTGCTCGCCTACCGTCACGGCAAGGCCTGGCATGGTCAGCGCCCGGCGCGGGCCCACCTTGGCCGTATCCAGCGTTGCCGCGTGCCGCATGAACTCCACCGCCGCGCGCGGGGAGGCATGCCAGTGCATCACGCTCTCGGCCACGGGCAGCACCGCCTCCTGCCCCGCCAGCGGCTCACGCATGATGTTGGAGAAGAAGCCGGAAGCCGCCTTGTTGGGTTTGCCTGGCCGCACGCAGATGGTGGGCAGCCGCAGGCTGAGCCCATCGAGGAAACCCTTGCGGGTGTAATCGGAGATCAGCAGCTCGCAGATATTTTTCTGCGTGCCGTAGGAGGTGAGCGGCGTATTGAAGAACTCATCGCCGATGGCCTCGGGGAACGGCGCGCCGAACACGGCAATCGAGCTCGCGAACACTAGGCGCGGCTTGTGGCCGGCCGCGCGCACCGCTTCCAGCAGCGAGCGCGTGCCGTCCATATTGATGCGGTAGCCCTTGTCGAAGTCCTGCTCGGCCTCGCCCGAAACGATCGCGGCGAGGTGGAAGATCGTATCGGGGCGTTCGGCCACGAGCTTCACGGCCTCGCCCGGCGCCGGCAGGTCGCCGGTGATGACATTCACGGGCATCCTCGCCCCGGCGGGAGCCGCGCCTTCCACGACGTCGTGCAGGGTCAGGCTCGTGATGGCCTTGCCGCCAAGCGCGCCGTCGCGTGCCAGCCGCTCGGCCAGCTTGCGGCCGATCATGCCCGCGCCGCCGATGATGAGGACTTTCATTGGACCTTCCCCGATAAAGACTTCGCGCTTGTCATACCGGCGCTTGTCGCCGGTATCCAGTCCTCAGCGTGCTCCGGAGCAGGCGGCCCGATGGATCCCGGGCACGAGGCCCGGCATGACCTCACCCGAGCGTCACGCCGCAGGCGGCAGCCCATTTCAGGCCTTCGAGAGTGCCACGGCGCGGGCGGTATTCACAGCCGACCCAGCCGTCGAACCCGCTCGCGTCGATCGCCTTGAACAGCCAGCGGTAATTCAACTCGCCCTCGTCCGGCTCGCCGCGGTCGGGTGGGCTGGCGATCTGGTAGTGGCGGGCGAGCGGGCCGAATTCCTTGATGGCCATGGCAACGTCGCCCTCCTCCACTTGGCGGTGGTAGAGGTCGAGCTGCAGGCCGAGGTTTGGCTCGCCTACCTCGTGGATGATGGCCCGGGCCTCACGCGTCTTGTTGAGGAAGTAGCCCGGAATGTCGCGCCGGTTGATCGGCTCGATCAGAAGCTCGACGCCGCTGGCGCTCGCCAGCTTTGCAGCCTTCCTGAGATTGGCGACAAAAGCATCACGGCGCGCGCCCTGGTGCACGAGCCCAGCAAGCACGTGGACCTTGCGCCCGCCCGTTGCATCCGCGTAGCGGAGCGCGGTCTCGAGTGCGGCCTGGAAATCGCTCTCCCGTCCCGGGATCGCCGCCAGCCCGCGCTCGCCGGCCTCGGGGTTGCCTGCCGGCGTGTTGTGCAGCGCCAGCGTCAGGCCGTTGGCCTTCAGCCGCGCGGCAACCTCGGGCGCGGTAGCCTCATAGAGGTTGGTCGACTCAACGGCCTTGAAACCAGCCTTGGCCGCCGCCTCGAAGCGGTCGAGGAACGGCAGCTCCGTGAACAGGAAGTTCAGGTTGGCGGCGAAGCGGGGCATCGGCGTCACGTCCCTTCATCAGTAACCTGTCTGCAACCTCGATAGGACATATGCATGTCGCCGAGCCACGGCCTCGGGGTTGGTATGGTATTGGCTTGGCACAGGATATATCGCACCAAGTGTGGTAGCTTCTTCTAGCGGCGTACCGATGTAGGGGTCGGTCGAGCAAAGCCTCAGACGCTGGCGCGAAAACCCGCGAATGCCGCGCCCCATAACAGGCCGCGACACAATGAGCGCGATCTTCCTGCTCCGACAAGTGGATCGCCAGCGCATGCTCCACAGAGCGTCACCCGCATCTGCCAATGAAGCGAGCTTCGCTGCGAGACTGATCATCCGTCAGCTCTGGCAATATCACCCAAGCTGCCTCTTGCGAGAGGCCGATGCGGCAAAGAGAAGGCCGCGCACTTACACGGACTAATTTCTCGGCCGGATTGCGCTCCTCGTCCGTTGCCGACGCGATCAGTTGAGCGATCTCCGCCCGATGCGGCCGGTAGAGGATGTCGTAGGCCACGAGCCCGCAGGGCCGGATCAAGATTGCAGCGGCGAGGTCACTGCGATTCGGCAAGCCGCGCGCAATACCAGCGCGCCTGCGGATCAGCTCCCAGGTCAGCCGACCCGTCACAGCGTAAACCCGCCATCCGGCGTGATGGAGGAGCCCGTCATGTAGGCCGACTCGTCGGAGGCCAGGTAGACGGCCACGTGCGCCATCTCTTCCGCCGTGCCGAGCCGGCCCATGGGCTGGCGCTCGATGAACATGGCGCGCGCCTTCTCCTCGCCGCCGACCTGCTTGCCGAGGGCCCTGATGCGATCATCCAGTGACGGCGTCGCAATGGTGCCGGGGCAGATGCAGTTGCAGCGGATGCCCTTGCCGATGAAGTCCATGGCCACCGCCTTGGTCAGGCCGACCACCGCCGCTTTGGTGGCGCCATAGACGTAGCGGTTGGGCGCGGCCTTGCTGGCCCCGACGGTGGAGGCAATGTTGATGATCGAGCCCCTGCCGTTCGACAGCATGCCCGGCAGGAAGGCCTTGATGGTGCGGTGCATGGACTTGACGTTGAGGTCGAAGGCGAAATCCCAGTCCTCTTCGGTGCAGTCGAGCACCGTGCCGTGGTGCACGAAGCCTGCCGCATTGAAGAGCACGTCCACGGAGCCCAGGCGCTTGGCAAGCGCCTCGATCGCCGCCGTGTCCCGCGCGTCGAGCTTCACGCACTCGGCGACCCCTGCGCTCTTGAGCTCGGCGAACGCCGCCTCGTTGACGTCGCTGGCGATCACCCTGGCCCCCTCGCGCGCAAACGCCGTCGCGGTCGCCCTGCCGATACCGGCGCCCGAGGCCGTGCAGAACGCGAGCTTTCCCTTCAGCCGATCGGCCATGCCTGTTCCCCGTGCCGTCCCCTGGCTCATCCCAGCCTAGACCCTTTAGGTCCAATGCAGGTCAGGCCACGTTGGTGTGCTTGTACTTGTCGAGCAGCCGCTTGGGCTTCTTCAGCGCGTCGCGGCGGAACGGATCGCCCAGCTCCTTGGTGACGTGCACGTCGAGCACCGTCGTCTTGCCCTTCTTCTGCGCGTCCACCGCCCTGTCGAGGGCTTCGCCGACATCGCCGAGTGCCTTCACCACGACGCCTTCGGCCCCCAGCGTGCGCGCCACCTCCGCCCAGCTCGGGTTCTTCAGGTTCACGCCCTCGAAGCGGTTGGCGTAGAAGTCGACCTGGTTCTTCTTCTCCGCGCCCCACTGCTCGTTGTTGAACACCACGGCGGTCACCGGGATGTCCTCGCGCACGCAGGTCAAGAGCTCGCCGAAGCTCATGCCCCATGCACCATCACCCACATAGGCGATGGCCGGGCGCTCAGGTGCAGCCACCTTGGCACCGATGATGGTCGGGAACGCATAGCCGCAATTGCCGAAGCTCATGGCCGCGAACATCGAGTTGGGCTGGTTGAAGCGCAGGTAGCTGTTCGACACCGAGCAGATGTTGCCGATGTCGGTGGACACCATGGCGCCTTTCGGCATGGCCTTCTCCAGCTCCCGCAGCATCTGGCGCGGGTGCATGCGATCGGAGCCCTTGGCCATTTCGAGCGACCACGCGTCCTTCTCGTGCGTCCACTCGCCGAGCTCTCTCTCCCAGGCGTCCTTCTCGGCCTTCACCGTCTTCATGCGCTCGGCGGCGTTCTTGCGCGCCGCCACGTCACGGTTGGCGAGCCGCAGGTGCAGCGCCTTGCTCGCCGACTTGGCGTCGCCGCAGATGCCCACCGAGATCTGCTTGACCAGGCCCAGCATGCGGTGGTCGCTGTCGACCTGGATGATCTTCGCGCTCTTGGGCCAGTAGTCGAGGCCGTGCTGCGGCAGCGTGCCGAAGGGGCCGAGCCGGGTGCCGAGCGCCAGCACCACGTCGGCCTTGGCGATGATCTTCATCGCCGCCTTGGAGCCCTGGTAGCCGAGCGGACCGCACCACAGTGGGTGGTCGGCCGCGAAGCTGTCGTTGTGCAGATAGCTGTTGACGACGGGCGCCTGCAGGAATTCGGCCAGCGCCACGGCCTCCTCGCTGGCGCCCGACATGATGACGCCACCGCCCGACACGATGACGGGGAACTTCGCTTCCGACAGCAGCTTGACCGCTTCGTCCAGGCTCTCCTCGGCACCGGGGCCGCGGGCGATGCGCTGTGGGCGCGGGATCTCGCAGTCGATCTCGCCATAGAAGTAGTCGCGCGGGATGTTGAGCTGGGTCGGCCCGCGCTCCGACAGCGCCATGTCGAAGCAGCGGCCGGCGATCTCTGCCATGCGGGCCGGGTTGTTCACGTGGCCCTGGTACTTGGTGATCTTGGAGAAGATCGGCAGCTGGTCGGTCTCCTGGAACCCGCCGAGCCCCATGCCCATCGAGCCGGTCTCCGGCGTGATCACAACCACGGGGGAGTGCGCCCAGAAGGCCGCCGCCGTGGAGGTTACGAAATTCGTCACCCCCGGACCGTTCTGAGCGATGCACACGCCCTGGCGCCCGCAGACCCGCGCATAGCCATCCGCCATGTGGCCCGCCCCCTGCTCGTGCACGGTCGGGATGAAGCGAATGCCGGCCGCGGGAAACAAGTCGAGCGCGTCCATGTAGGCCGAGCCGACGATGCCGAACACGTTCTTCACGCCGTGCGCGACGAGCGTTTCCACCAAGGCCTCGCTGGGCGTCATCCTGGGCATGCCCTGCTCCCGAAACTCTAGGCTGTTGTCAAGAATGGTTCGATGGGCCGAGACCGCTTGCCGATCGGGGCGTCTGGCGGGCCGGCCTTCTTTTTTTCACATGCGGCGCGCGCCAGTGTCAAACGAGCGACGGACGGCGCACCGACGCTCGGCAACCTCGCACCTTGTTCGTCCCGATGCGCGGGAGCCCTATTGGCCCAGCACGGTCTTGCGGAACTCCCGGCTCAGTTGAGCGATCCTGTCCGCGGCGACGCCGGCCTGCCTCAAGAGCTCCTCATACTGCTTGATCAGCGTTTCCTTGTCGTTGATGGCGGCAACCGGAGGCTTCGCCCCACGCGTGGCCGCCACGGGAGGCACTGTGCTGGGCGCGCTGGAGGTCTCCACCGGGCGCCCGCCCCTGGGGTAGACGGCAGTCATGAAGCGGCGGTCCTGGTCCGACAGATCATCGTTGCCGCTCACCCAGCACCGGCTGTTCTTGCCCTGCCTGAAGAGTTCCGGCGGCAGGCTGTAGTGCATGATCGACCGGCGGTCGACCGCAGTCATGTTGAATTCTTCGAGGCTCGTCAGTTGGCGCATCTGCGCATGCACCATCTGCTTGTCCCAGCCCAGGCTGGCGCCCATCCGGTAAGCGGCCTCCCAGTCGATTTCGTTGTCGCACTCCGCACTGGGGCTCTGATGCTCGTGCATCATGCCCAGAGCGTGACCGAACTCGTGCAGGATGGTCCGGCGCATGTCCAGCTCAGGGGCAGCCTGGCCATTCGCATAGCGGGGCGTGTCGACGCCGTAGAACTGGAGGTTCATCGAGGGGTCGCGCTGCCGGCTCATGGTACCATACGCAGACCACCATCCCCTGTTGTCCACGAAATCGACCTTGATGTCCTCGTGCCCGTCGCCCCGGCACACGCGCGGCGTCCCGTTCTCCTCGAAGTCGAACACGATGTTGGCATACTGCATCCACTCGCGCGCGACGCGGATCACGCGCTGATGTGCACCCCGCGTCCCGGACCTGAAGCACACCTTGATGGTTTGACCGGGCCGCCACGTGAGCGAGCGCGCCACGACGCCGCGCATCTGGCGCGCCGCAGGACCCTGCGCCTCCGGCGGTATGAAGCGCTTGAGCTGTGCGCCCGGATCAGAAACGACCGACGACAGGCACGAGGGAAACTGGAAGCCCGATTGCGCAACGGCTGGGCCGGCAAAGGCAACTGCACTCGGGATCACGCAGACGGCTAGGAAATGGAAACGCATGAATATGCCTCCAAAGGGAACTCCTGCGCTCGCCCGCCAAGAATGGTTGCGTTGACCGCTCCGTGAAGTCAACACGCGAGCATGGCCGCCGGGGGCGCTCCGGAGACGTACTGGCTAGCCCCACGACTTGGCGAAAAGATGGTTGCTCCGTGCCCGGGCAGCAAGGGCGTCCACGCAGGCGACGACAGGCACTTGTCGGCGATGCGTCAGGCCACGCCCCAGGCCTGGGCGAGGCGCTGGGCCGCCCGGGCCAGGCGGGGAACTTGAGCCTCGCAGGCATCGAGCGACAGGCGGTGCACCGGTCCATGCATCGTCAGCGCAGCGACCACCTGCTCCTGGGCGTCCCTGACGGGGACCGCCACGGCGATAATGCCGTCGAAGTTCTCCTGATCGTTCATGCCGTAGCCCTGGGCGCGAACCTTGGCCAGGTCGGCCTCGAGATCGGGGACACGCGTGATCGACCGCTGCGTTCTGGCAACGAGCGGGCGGCTCCGGAGCAAACGGCCGCACAGCGAGGGCTCGAGATAGGCAAGCAACACCTTGCCCCCGGAGATGCAGTGGGCCGGCGTACGGTTGCCCACTTCCAGATGGATGCGCAGCGGCCACTCGCATTCGATGCGCTCGATGTAGACGTAGTCGAGGCCATCGAGCACGCCTATGTTGCAGGTCTCGCCGACATCGTTCACCAACTCCTGCAAGACTGCCCTGACGGGTGCCCACTGGTTGCTCGACCGGAGCGCCCCCAGCGCCAGCCGCGTCATGCGCGGCCCCACGGAAAAGCGCTCGCGCACGGGGTCACGCAACAATAGACCGCTGTCCTGCAACTGGCGCAGGACACGGTGGACGGTCTGACGTGGAAGGTTTAGCCGAACAGCCAGATCAGGCAGGCCTATGCCATATGGCTGATCGGCTACAGCCTCGAGCACTGCCAAGGCCTTACCGAGCACATTCAACCGCTGGTGGTCCTCTGCAGTCCTCTGCATGTGGCGTTCCCGGAATGTCCCTGCAGCTTCAATCCATGCGGCTGTTGAGACCGCGCCTTAGGCATACAATAGTGGGGAGATCGCCTTCCCGCCAAGGATTCTCAGGGCCCAATGACCCACGCCGCCGAGTCGATGGCACTCTACCCTATCGCACTATGAGACTACTGGTCCCATTTTGCGCTCCCAGGAGTGGTAAATTATGGCAGAAACTCGATCAACTGACCGCAACCGGCGCGTGCGGCCAGCTAACGCAGAGGCCGATCCAGTCGTCGGTCTGGTCGAGGCGGCGCGCCGGGCAATAAGAGCATTTACCAATGAAATCAGCACTCAAGGTCAGGCCCGCATCGACGAGGCGGTAACCGCGCTGGCCTGGTCCATCTACAAGCCCGCAAACGCGCGCCAGCTGGCCCAAATCGCGGTGGACGTGACCGGGATAGGCGAAGTCGAGAGCAAGGTCGTCAAGAACCAGCGCAAGACCTTTGGCACGCTGCGGGACCTGCTCAGGGTGAAATCAACGGGGATCATCGAGGAGATTCCGGACAAGGGCATCGTCAAATACGCCAAGCCCGTCGGCGTGGTAGGCGCCGTCACGCCATCGACCAACCCGTCCGCCACCCCCGTCAACAAGGCGATGATGGCCTTGAAGGGCGGCAATGCCATCATCATCGCCCCGCCGCCGACAGCGTGGGCGGCCACCGAGCCCGCCGTGGAGGGCATGCGCCGGGAACTTGCCAGGATCGGTCTGCCTGCCGATCTGGTGCAGATCCTGCCGAGCCCCGTCACGCGCGATATGACGACCCGCCTGATGGAACTCGTTGATCTGGTCGTCGTCACTGGCAGCCAGGTCAACGTTCGCCAGGCCTACAAGTCGGGCACGCCTGCCATCGGCGTCGGGCTCGGCAATGCGCCAGTCATCATCGACACGACGGCCGACCTCCCCGATGCCGCGCGCAAGATCATGCTGTCGAAGACGTTCGACCATGCAACGTCGTGCTCGTCGGAGAACGCCGTCGTGCTCCTCGACGAGATCTACGAACGGGCCATCGACGCGCTGAAAGCGGAGGGCGGCTATCTGGCGGCACCACAGGAGAGACAGCGCATCGTCGAGCGGCTATGGCAGGACGGCAAGCTCAACCGCGCTGTGATCGCGCAGGGACCAGACGCCCTCATTGACGTATTCGAACTCGGGGCGAAGGCCAAGGGCTGCAAGTTCGTGATGGTCGAGGAGGTGGGTACCGGCAAGGACTACCCCCTATCCGGCGAGAAGCTGTCGCTGGTGCTGACTGTCTATCGCGCAACGGACTTCGCCGACGCCAAGCGGATCGTGCGCGACATCCTCGACCACCAGGGCAAAGGCCACTCGTGCGGCATCCACACCACGAACCTTGCACATGCCCGCGAGCTGGCGGAGGAGATCGACGTGGCACGCGTGCTCGTCAACCAGGCGCACACCTTCGGCAACGGTGGCGGGTTCGACAACGGCTTGCCGTTCACGCTGTCCATGGGCTGCGGCACCTGGCAGGGCAACTCGATTTCTGAGAACCTGAACTGGCGCTGCTTCGTCAACATCACGCATCTCGTCACCACCATCCCGGAGGACAAGCCCAGCGAGGAAGCGCTGTTCGGCGCCTACTGGGCCAAGTACGGGAAGTGAGCGGAGCATGTCGCGCCGCATCGACAAATCCTGGACTGTGCTGGCGAGCCTGGAGACCGAGGATGGCTTGCGCTGCGTCGACCTGTTCCGCCGGCCGGACGGCACGTTCGGCTACGAGGAGTTCCGGCGCGATCCGGAGGACCAGGGCGCGTGGACGCCGGTGCGGTTCGCATCCGGCCTCAGCTATGCGAGCCTGGAGGACGCCCGCGCGGCTGCGGCTGCGGCCGTGATCTGGCTGGGGGAATAGGCTCCATGCGAAAGCCGACTGCTTCATGAAATTCGAGGAACACGCGGCCAAGCCGCTGCTGCGGGCAGCGGGCATCGCCATACCGCAGGGCGCTCTCGCAACAACCGCCGCGGAGGCTGCCGGCATCGTCAGGAAGCTGGGGCCCTGCGTGCTCAAGGCCCAGGTGCCCACCGGCAAGCGCGGCAAGGCCGGCGGAATCAAGGTCGCCGCCAATGCGGACGAGGCGAGGGAGGCAGCTGCCGCCATCCTCGGCATGACAATCGGCGAGCATCGCGTGGCGAAGCTGCTGGTCGAGGAGCAGGTGCTGATCGCTCACGAGTTGTATGCGGCGGTGCTGAACGACCCCGCCTCCAAGGGGCCGCTGCTGCTGTTCTCCGCCCATGGCGGCATGGATGTGGAGGAGATCGCCGCAGCCCACCCCAACTCGCTGGTCCGCCTCGGCATCGACATTCGCAAGGGTCTCGACGCCGGCATGCTGGACGCCGCGCTGCCCGAAGGGTTGCCGTGCGATCGCAGCGCGCTCGTCGATGTCCTGCTCCGCCTCTACGCGATCTATGCCGGGAGCGACGCCGAGCTTATCGAGATCAATCCCCTGGTCGCTGCAAGAGACGGCCGCCTCATCGCCCTGGACTGCAAGCTCACCATGGACGACAGCGCTATTCCCCGCCGCCAGGACCTGGCGAAGGCCGGCACACCCGAAAAGCTGACCGCGCTCGAAGAGCGAGCGAGCACGCTGGATCTCAAGTTCATCGAGCTGGACGGGGATGTCGGCGTGCTCGCCAACGGTGCCGGCCTCACCATGACGACTATGGACGCCGTGCGCCACTTCGGCGGCAGCCCGGCCAATTTCATGGAGATCGGCGGGGAGAGCTACACCAAGGCCAAGCCGGCGCTGGAGCTGGTGCTTGCCAATCCGCGGGTGAAATGCCTGCTGGTCAATTTCTGTGGTGCGTTCGCGCGCACCGACGTCATGGTCGAGGGCGTGATCAGGGCCTGGCAGGACCTGAAGCCGGCCATCCCGATCTTCTTCACCATCCACGGCACCGGCGAGGACGAGGCCATCGCCATGGTCAAGCAGCGCCTGGGCCTTACCCCGTTCGATCTGATGGACGACGCGGTGCGGGCAGCTGTGGAGGCGGCGCGATGAGGGCCCTTGAGAGTGCGGCGCATCTCTCCCTGCTCCCAGGCGCGCCCGATCTGGCGTAGGTTGGGTCAAGCGGAGCGATGACCCAAAAGCAGCGGATGCGCGTTCGCGTCTGCGCTCCGCTTCGCGACCTACGAACGGAGCACCTGTGATCGTCCGCGGCGGCGAGACCGTGCTGGTGCAGGGCATCACCGGCAAGCAGGGCACCTTCTGGTCCGAGCGCATGCGCGACTACGGGACCAGGATCGTGGGCGGCGTCAATCCCAAGCGCGCCGGCGAGACGCATCTGGGACTGCCGGTGTGGGCCACGGCCCACGACGCGGTGCGCGCGACCCATATCGATGCAGCCGTGATGTTCATTCCTCCGCTGGGCGTGAAGGAAGCCGCGCTCGACGCCATCGCAGCCGGCATCGGCAAGATCGTGTGCCTGACCGAGCACGTGCCCGTGCATGACACCATGCATGTGCTGGCCGCCGCACGCGAACGAGGCGCCCGGGTGCTCGGCCCCAACACCGCCGGTATCGTCACAGTGGGCGAATGCTTTCTCGGCTTCATGCCGGCATTCAACCAGCGCGTCTTTCAGCCCGGCAGCGTCGGGGTCATCTCGCGATCGGGCTCGCTCGGAACCCTCGTCTGCCTCAACCTTGTGCAGGCAGGCCTCGGCATCTCCGCCTTTATCGGCATCGGCGGCGACCCGATCATCGGCACCACCACCAGGGACGCCCTCGTCTCGCTCGACCAGGACTCGCGCACCAGGGCCATCGCGCTGATCGGCGAAATCGGCGGCGCCATGGAGGAGGAAGCGGCCGAGTACGCACGCACCATGCAGCAAGCCAATCGCCGCCTTCATTGCCGGCGCCGCCTCGCCTCCCGGCAAGCGCATGGGGCACGCCGGCGCCATCGTCTCGGGCGGCAGAGGCAGCTACGCGGGTAAGAAGTCCGCGCTGGAAGCGGCCGGCGCAATGGTATGCGCGACGCCAAGCGCTGTAGCCGACGCCTTACGTCTTGCACTGCAGCGCGGCTGATTGCCCCGCACAATGATCACACTTGCGCGAGGGTGAGGAAGCATTGGCGGCGCACGTCGTCTATGAAACGTAGTCTTTTCGATGCCTCAAGGGAGAAAAGGAAGCGTCTCATGCTCGCACGAACCGTCCTTGCGTTGGCAACCGCCGCCCTTGATCGCATGGCTGCCGGAACGAGCCTCGCACAGGCCCCGCCTGCAGCCAGCCGTCCGCCGATCGAGACGACCAAGGTCGAGGGCACCGACAACGTCTACATCTTCCGCAACGTCAACCACCAGGCGATGTTCGTCGTCACCAAAGCGGGCGTCATCGCCACCGATCCGGTGGCCTACGGGCGCCCGACCGGCGGCCAGTCCTACATCGACGAGATCAAGAAGGTCACCAACCAGCCGATCAAGTATCTCATCTACAGCCACCACCACTTCGATCACATTGCCGGCGGCAAGGCGTTCAAGGACGCCGGCGCCAAGGTGATCGCGCACGAGCGGGCCAAGGAGCGGCTTGCGCAGATCAAAGACCCGCACACGGTGATGCCGGACGAGACGGTGGGCGACAAGGGCAGGACCATCAAGCTGGGCGGCACCACGATCGAGCTGAAATACGTGGGCCTCAACCACTCGGACTCCACGCTGGTGATGCGGCTCCCAAAGGAGAAGATCATATTCGTCGTCGACCTCATTCCGGTCGCGTCGGTGCCGGGTCGCGGCATGATCGACTTCTATCCACTGGAGTCGGAGGACTCCATAAAGCGGATCATCGCCATGGACTGGGAGCGGATGATACCGGGGCACCCGGGGCCCGGCGGCCGCCTCGGCACCAAGGAAGACGCGAAGAGTCTTCTGACCTTCCTGCAGGACGCCTCCAGCGAGGTGCAGAAGGCTGCACGCGAAGGCAAATGCTGGGACACAGTAGAGAAGGAGCTCAAGCTGCCCAAGTATAAATCCTGGGCCGGCTATCAGAACAACCTGCCTTTCGTGCTGAGGCGCTACTGCGCGTTCTGGGGTCGCGGCACCTGAAGCGCAGCAATACCGGATCCAAAGCAGATGCCGGCGGGCCACGCCGGCATCTTTTTTGTGGTGGGCCGACCGTCAGCCTCTAAGATGAGCAGGCAAACATCGCCAGGGAGAAAGAGCCAATGCTCAAGGTCTACGGCCGCGCCAATTCGATCAACGTGCGCAAGGTGCTCTGGATGCTCGACGAGCTCGGCCTCAAGTACGAGCGCGAGGACTGGGGGCGCGGCTTCCGCCCAACGGACGATCCGGTGTTTCGCAAGATCAACCCCGTTGGCGTGGTCCCCGTCATCGACGACGGCGACTTTCGGCTCCGGGAGAGCAACACCATCGTGCGCTACCTGGCCGACAAGCACGGGCGCGCCGACCTCTATGCCAAGGACCCGCAGCAGCGGGCCACCATCGAGTCCTGGATGGACTGGGCCTCGACCGAGTTCGCGGGCGGCATGCGCCCCGTCTTTCACGCCCTGGTCGTGAAGAACCCAGCCTTTGCCAACATGGTCGAGAGCGCCGCCAAGGAATGGGGCACGCAGATGCGTGTCCTCGATGAGCACCTCTCCGCCAACGGCCCACATGTGTTGGGAAAGAACTTCACAATTGCCGACATCCCCGTAGGGCTTGTGGTCAACCGCTGGTTCTCGATTGCCTTCCAGAAGCCGGAGTTCAAAGCCGTTTCCGCCTATTATGACCGGCTCGCGCAGCGGCCGCCGTACAAGGCGCACGGGCGCAACGGCACACCTTGAGCTCGAGCATGTTCATCCAGGAATAGCCGCATTCGGAGCGCATGCCTGCCATAGTGGAGAAAGGAGACGACTTGCGTCTCATGTCGCCTAGCGGCCGGTGGATCGGCGTGATGCTTGGCGCCGCCTTCTGTGCGTTCAATGGGCGGGCCGAGGCACAGGAATACTGCATCGCCTGCACCCAGCCCAATGCGCTCTACCGCTGCATCATTGAAGGTGCGAAACCGGGCGGCAGCCAGCCCCTGCAGATGCTGTGCGTCACGGCCATGCTCAAAGAGGGCCGCCACGCCACGTGCAGCCCCAAGGGCGGCACCGTGTTCGACTGCAATGGCCCGGTGAAGCGGGTCCCGTGGGCGGCGCACAACGCGGCTGTCTCCCCGCCCATGCCGGAGGCGGCAAAACAACCGCCCAGCGCTGCCAATCAGCCTCCCAAGACGGTGGAGGAGATGGCGAAGCGCGCCAACGAGAAGACCGCCGACGATTTGAAGAAGGCGAACGAGACTATCAAGGACCAGGCCACCTCCATCGGCCAGAACGTCGGCGACGCCACCAAGAAGACCTGGCGTTGCATCGCCACGCTGTTCACAAGCTGCAAAGACTAGCCTCGCGCCATACCGAAGTGCGCCAAGCGCAGGCAGCCACCTCAGTGACAGCTGAGCCACTCGCGTGCCTGGCGCTGGGCCTCTGCGACCTCGGCCTTGGTCATCTCGCGGGCGATCTCCATGCGGTAGCGCTTGGCTTCCTCGTTCCCGCGCAGAGCCGCGAGGTTGAACCATTTGTGCGCCGTCACCAGGTCGAGCGTGACATCGCGCCCGGCGGAGTGCATGAGGCCCAGCTCGAACAGCGCGTCGGGCGTGCCGCCGGCTGCTCCTGCGTCCGTTGCCTCGATGACGTTCATTTCAAATCGTGCCATGACACCATTCCCTGATCTGCTTGCCTTGCCTCTCGGTAGTCGCGGAGAGGAGCGCGGACGGGAGCCGTGTTCGAGGCAGCCAAGCCTCGCCGATCGAGCGCCCGTCGCAGCAAACCATGTCAAGTGTCGGATTAAATCTCGTAAATCTCGAAGCAAACTCGCAGCATGCAAGGAGCGCAACAGCGTAAACAATCCGCGCTTCTCGCAGTCAAGCTGGCGCATTTCGCCCACGCTGAGATAGCGCTTAATGCAAACTTAGAGAACTCTCCATGCTCGGCTAACCAGAACGCACGAAACCCGCGGCACGTCGTGGCAGCCCTCATCCGGTCGCGATTTTCTTCACCGCCTCGATAATCTGCGGCAGGGCATCGGTATCCAGAGTGATCGTGCCCTCTTGCTTCTGGCCCGATCAAGGCGCGGCGAACGCGCCGGAATTGTCGAAGATCGACGCTCTGGTCTGCCTGCTCCAAGAACCACGGGAGCTGCGTCGAGCGACCGCCGAGTAGCGGGCAAGCGATCCTGTCCTTCGGCACGTCGTGGCCACCCTTGGCAACGCGCAGCCTTACGCGCTCGACGTTACGATCGGGAGAATCCGAGGATGACGTAGGTCAGGCGTATCTCGAACCTGAAGCGATTTGGCATCGAGCACCAGGCGGCGATACTTGTCCGTCGAAAGTACAGTTTCCACGCCAACCGTCTGGTGGGCGCGGATTGAAGCTTCCAGCCAGGCCTCGATGCGTTGGACAGCTTGCAGGTTCGCGGCGCGAAGCGACAGGCCCTCAACCTCTTGAATTCGAGCGGTCAGGAGGTCCGGATTGATGATCCACACCGAGCGCGGAAACGCCTCGATGTCGGCGTCCTGATACACGCTGCTCTTGCCGGAACCGTTGGGGCCAGCCACGATCCAGAAGATTGGGCGCTCAGCGCTTCCGCGGGGCAATATCGGGCGACCCGACGACGCGCTTGTTCTCACGCCGGGCCTTGGCTACGTTCCTGCCGAAGACGTAGAGCAGATCTTCGTCGAAGCTTGCGCTGTTCGCATCCAAAGTATGGACGGTTTTCGATCGTCCCTTCCGCGCCAGCAACTCGCTTCTTCCCAACGGCACGCGAGCCTGGCCGACGGCCTTCCTGCTTCAGGCTTCTGTAGACGACCTTGGCCACGTTCTGCTCCTCAGACGACAACACAAGTATAGCGCAAAACAGCCGCGCTCCCAAATGCCCCGGAAGAGGAACAATTGCCGTGCAGACCCTCTACTTGCGCGCGCGCTGACCGAACAGGATCTTCTGGGCGTCCTTGTCGGTGGCGAGGTTGTAGGCCGCGGAGCGCAGCTCCTCGCCGACCTTCACCGCCTTGGCTACGGCTGGCCGGTCGCGCATGCGCTGGAACCATTGCTCGAGGTGGGGAAACTCGGCGATGTCCTGGCCCTGGTTCTTGTAGGGGCGCACCCAGGGATAGCTGGCCATGTCGGCGATCGAGTACTCACCGGCGAGGTAGGGGCGATCGGTGAGGCGGATGTCGAGCACGCCGTAGAGCCGGTTCACCTCGTTGGTGAAGCGGTCGATGCCGTACTGGACCTTGTCCTGCGCGTAGTTGCGGAAGTGATGCGCGTTGCCGGCGTTGGGGCCGAGGTTTGCCATCTGCCAGTAGAGCCACTCCTCGACCTGCACTCGCTCGCGCTCCTCGGTGGGATAGAACTTGCCGGTCTTGCGCCCGAGATACTGCAGGATCGCGCCGGACTCGAAGACCGAGATGGGTCTGCCGCCGGGACCGTCAGGATCGATGATGGCCGGCATGCGGTTGTTGGGCGAGATCGCCAGGAACTCGGGCGTGAACTGGTCGCCACGGCCGATATTGACGGGCTTGATGTCGTAGGGGAGCCCGCACTCCTCCAGCATGATGGTGATCTTGTGCCCGTTGGGGGTGGGCCAGTAGTAAACTTCGATGGGCCTTTGCGGCATGGTTTGCGATCCCTGAAGAGACACTCTCTCGGCAAAGACGTTAGCTCCCCAAGGGCGGGGATCAACGCAACTCTCGGTAACGTGGGCTCTCGCTGGCGCGAGGTGTCCACGCCCCTCAACGTCAGGGCAAAAGCACGATCGAGCC
Organism: uncultured Alphaproteobacteria bacterium; assembly: GCA_963827545.1. Classification (GTDB taxonomy): domain Bacteria; phylum Pseudomonadota; class Alphaproteobacteria; order Rhizobiales; family Hyphomicrobiaceae; genus AWTP1-13. Next base: position 64,132 of record CAWHBI010000001.1, on the reverse strand, counting down.
CGTGGTCTTGCGGCCTTCCAGGTCGCGGTGCGCCTGCGCCGCGTCCTTCAGCGGGTAGGTGTGGTTGACGTTGATCTTCACGATGCCCTTGCTGACCACGTCGAACAGCTCGTTGGCATTGGCGAGCAGGTCCTCGCGCTTCGCCACATAGGTACCGAGCGTCGGCCGTGTCGCATAAAGCGAGCCCTTGGCGGATAGTCCAAGCAAATCGAAATTGGTGATCGCACCGGAGGCGTTGCCAAAACTGACCCACAGGCCGAGCGGCTTCAAGCAATCGAGCGAGCCCGGGTAGGTATCCTTGCCGACGGCGTCGTAGACCACATCGACGCCCTGGCCGTTGGTGAGCTCCTTGGTGCGCTTCACGAAGTCTTCCGTCTTGTAGTTGATGACGTGCCTGCAGCCGTGGGCCTTCGCCAGCTCCGCCTTGTCGGACGTGCTGACGGTGCCAATGATGGTGGCGCCGATATGCCGCGCCCACTGGCTGGCGATGAGACCGATGCCGCCGGCCGCCGCGTGAAGCAACATGGTCGTGCCGGGCGTGACCTTGTAGGTCTGCCGCAGCAGGTAGCGCACCGTCATGCCCTGCAGCATCATGGCCGCGCCCGTTTTGTAGTCGATACTGTCGGGCAGCTTGACCAGGCGATCAGCCGGCATCACGCGTTCGTCCGCGTAGCCGCCGACCGCGCCGGCATAAGCGCCGCGATCACCGACCTTGAAGTCGGTGACACCTGATCCGATCGCCACCACTTCTCCCGCACCCTCATTGCCCGGCACGAACGGCAGCGGCAGCTTGTAGAGTCCGGACCGCTGATAGGTGTCGATGTAGTTGACGCCGACCGCGTGCTGCTTGATCCGCACCTGCCCGGGACCAGGCGCGCTTACCTCCACGCTCTCCCATTTCAACACCTCGGGGCCGCCGGTCTGGTGAATGCGGATGGCGTGAGCCATGGTCGTTACTCCCTGCTACAGACTTGAACTCAAAGCGTTCATGTGCGAGGCAGGCGAATCCCATACAGTCGCCGCTCGCGTCCTTTGGTTGCGGCGCCTCGCCGCGGCCGTGCCTGCCTTCTATGGGCTCGCTCACCGAACCACAAGAGGAAACCATGCACGCTGCAAGCCCGAGACAGATGATCCTGGCCGTGCTCGGCGGCCTCGGCCTCGTCCTGTCGGCGTGCTCGGGCATGCTGGGTCCCGGGGACAGCAGGGCAGGGCTATCCTGCATCGACGACAGCCCCGAATGCGTCGAGCAGCGCGACGTCACCCTCAAGTCCATGCTGGCTGACAAGAACCGCAGCTGGGTCAAGGAGACGGCCACACCGCACGCGCACGCATCAGGCGTGCGGCTGTTTGCATTCCGCAGCAAGAAGGCCGAGCTGACGTGCGAGGAGTTGGCGCATGCGCGCAAAGAGGCAGAAGGCGCGCCCAAAGTGCTCAAGGGGGCGCAAGGCCTTTCGCCGGCACAGATTTCACGCGCCTCCATGTTCGCCGCCGAGGTCAATCGGGAGCTTGTTGCCGAGATGAAGAAGCGCCGCTGCAGGGCGTAGGCCTGCGGCCTGATGGCCCGCGCACAGTCCCCGAGCGAGACATCGCCGCGCACTTCCTCTACAGAGAGTTCGTCATACAGTCAGCGACAGGACCACGGTATGCTTGCCGAGTACATGGGCGTCATTGGGGACTTCAAGAACTGGGTCCTGGAACTTGTGCGACAGTACCCGAACTGGACCGCGCTCATCGTGCTCGCGCTGGCGTTCGGGGAATCTCTGGCGTTCGTGTCGTTGATCTTCCCGTTCTGGGGCATCATGGTGCTTGGCATCGGCCCGTTGGTGGGAGCATCGGACGCCCTGAATTTCTGGACCATCGTATCGGCTGCGGCCATCGGCGCGGCGCTCGGCGACTGGCTTTCCTACTGGCTCGGTTACCATTACCACGAGCAGATCCAGCGCATGTGGCCACTCAGGAACCATCCCAACCTGATCGACCAGGGCCGCGTGTTCTTCAAGCGTTGGGGTGCGTGGGCTATTGTCATCGGACGCTTTCTCGGGCCCCTTCGCGCGAGCGTGCCGATCGTCGCGGGCATCACCGAGATGCCCCGTCTCAGGTTTCAAATCGCCAATTGGAGCTCGGCCTTCCTTTGGGCCGCGGTGCTTCTGGCACCGGGAAAACTTGGTATGGGGTGGCTGCTGAAGTATGTTTCCTGACGGCGGTACAGTTCGCGCCTGCCTCTCTCCGCCGCCGCCTCGGAAGCACGCCATGTCATCCACGCTCGCTCCCGAACGAAGCAGCGGTCGACTGTATCCGCCCACTGTCCAACCGGCGGCTCGCCCTTTGCCGCTGCGCAAATTCCTGTTCCGCTTCGTGCGCAACCCGCTCGCCAGCCTGCCGCAGGCCGTCTACGAAGAGCCCATCGTCGTCTACGACAACGGCCGCGCCGTCATCGCCTGGGTCACCGATCCGGCACTCCTCGAGAAGGTGCTGCTGACCCAAGCCGAGCAGTTTCCCAAGACGCCCCTCGAGCGCCGTGTGTTCGAGCACACGCTGGGCGACGGCGTCCTGACCTCGCAGGGCGCGAGCTGGCGCTGGCAGCGGCGCACGGCAGCACCGCTGTTCCGCCCAGCCGACCTCGCCAACCTCGTCCCAGCCATGAGCGCCGCGGCGGAGGATCAGCTGCAACGTTGGCGCTCGAGCCCTGCAGGCGCCTTGCAGGCCATCGACCGCGACATGACCGAGACCACTTTCCACGTCATCTCGGCCACCATGTTCGCCGGCAGTGCCGATGCGGAAGCCGGAGCCATCCTCAAGTCCGCCGATAAGGCGCTCTCGACCATATCGTGGGACATCGCCGCGGCCCTGCTGCGCTTTCCGCACTGGCTCTGGTACCCGGGCAAGTTCGCGCGCCGGCGGGCCGGGCAGGCCTTGCGCGACGCGGTTGCCGCGATCCTGGCGCGCCGGCGCGCCGCAGGGGTCGAGGGCCACGATCTCCTGGCGCGCCTGGCAGGCGCGCGCGACCCCGACACCGGCCAGCCCATGTCGGACAAGCAGCTCATCGACAACCTGGTGACCTTCCTCGCCGCCGGCCACGAGACGACCGCAAAGGCTCTGACATGGACGCTCTATCTCATCGCCCGCGCACCGGAGTGGCAGCACCGCATCCGCCGCGAGGTGCGCGAGGTTGCCGGCGAGGGGACAATCGCTGCGGAGCATATGGACCGCCTCATTGTCACGCGCGCGGTGCTGGAAGAGGCCATGCGCCTCTATCCGCCGGCGCCGATCATGACGCGGCAGGCGGCCGGCACCGTGTCGCTCGGCGGCGAGACTATTCCTGACCGGGCGTTGATCTTCATTCCCATCTTCGCCGTGCACCGGCACAAGAGACTGTGGGACGACCCTGACCGTTTCGATCCAGAGAGATTTTTCCCAGAGCGCAAGGCGAAGTACGCGCGCACGCAGTTCATGCCGTTCGGCTTTGGGCCCCGCACCTGCATCGGCGCCTCGTTCGCCATCATGGAGGCGGTGGCCATCCTCGCCACCCTCGTGCGGCGCGCGGATTTCGAATGGGACGGCGAGCACGCGCCCGAACCGTTGAGCCGCGTGACGCTCAGGCCCAAGGGCGGCATGCCGCTGCACGTGTGGCTGCTCAAGGACGGGCGCTGAGGCGGGGACGCCGCATCATTTCGGCCCCATCATTTAGGCCATGATTTCGGGCTTGTCCGACACGGCGAAAGCCCCTAAATCGGCGCAGCAATCCGTCAACAGGCTGAGGAATACGACATGGCCATCCGGTCCGCGCGCAACGTCGAGAAGCAGAAGAAGAAAAAGCGCCGCGTCATCCCGCGCGCCAAGGTCACGCGCATCCAGGGCAACACGCTGGGCGCCCGCCGCCGCCTGAAGAAGATGGCCGGCAAGGCCCGCGCCGCCAGGGCGAAGGGTTGAGCCTCCCCTCTCCCCGCTATGCGGGGAGAGGGAGCGCACGCCTACTTCGCGGCTATCGCGGCCGCAGCCGAGGCCATCACCACGCCGGTGCCGCGGTTGACCAAGCGCATGGCACGCGGGCTGGTGAAGAGGCGGCGCGTGCGCGCAGCGAGCACGACATAGCTGCCGAACACGAGCGTCAGCACGGCGAGCACGACCAGCGACAGCTCCAGCCAGCCCCAGATCGTCACCGTCGTGAGGTCGATGATGTTGGGCAGCAGCGCCAGGTAGAACACCATCACCTTGGGGTTTCCCAGCGTCACGGCGAGCCCTGCCAGGAACAGGCGCACGCGCTTCACATCCGAGGTGTCGGGCGCCACATCGTGGGCGGCCACCGGCGCGGTCCACAGCTTCCAGGCGAGATAGAGCAGGTAGGCGGCGCCGGCATACTTGATCGCGAGGAACACGGCCTGGAAGGTCTGCGCCACGACGGCAAGGCCGAGGATGGCGATCGTCAGCCACACCACGTCGCCCAGCGCAACGCCGGCCGTGAAGGCGATGGCGCCGTTCATGCCGCGCCCGAGCACGCGCGCCACGATGGCCGCGATGCCGGGGCCCGGCGAGGCCGCGGCAACGAGCAGCGCGCCGGTGAAGACGAGGAGCGAGGTGAGGTCCATCATGGGCGGGCAGGCCCGAACACGTCGGCGAGGCGGACCTCGATGCCGGGAGGATTCAGGGCCAGCACGCCCCTGCGGACCATGCGCGTCTTCACGTCGCACCTCTCCCGCGCTTGTGATGGGTGATGGTTCGGCTCTCTGGATCGATGATCAGATAGTGCCGCACGCTCGCCACCCGGAAGTAGCCTTTGCGCTTGGTGGTCGCGTCGGTGCGCGCCGTCGACGGCGACAGAACCTCGACGGCGATGACGGGGTCTGCGACCTCCAGGCTCTCCCAGGCGGGCTCGGGCAACGGCGCCACCAGCGCATCAGGCACAAAGGCCTCGTGCTTGCTGATGCGCACCGTCGGCCCGTCGGACGCCACGTAACAGGGAACGCCAGCTGCAGCTATGCATCGCGGAGCGCCAGCGCCACCTCGAACTTGACCTTGGAGTGTCCCCACCGCTGCGCCTGCTGCATGATGACGACACCATCGATGAGCTCGTACTTTCCCTCCGTCTGACGCACGGCCCACGCCAGGAACTCATCGACGGTCAGGCGGCGAGTGGGAAGGGTGACGTTCATGGCATTCAGCCTAGCATGGATCGGGCGGGAGCGGACAAGGCGGCTGCGCCATGGTGTCAGACCCGCAGGGTCTGACACCTCAGAGCCCCAGCTTCTTCTTGAGCACCTCGTTCACCGCCTGCGGGTTGGCCTTGCCGCCGGTCGATTTCATCACCTGGCCGACGAACCAGCCGAGCATGGCGGGCTTGGTCTTCACCTGTTGGACCTTGTCGGGGTTGGCCGCGATGATGGCATCCACCGCCGCCTCGATGGCGCCGGTGTCGGTGACCTGCTTGAGACCGCGCTGCTCGACGATGTCGACCGGGTCGCCGCCTTCGCTCCAGACGATCTCGAACACGTCCTTGGCGATCTTGCCGGAGATGGCATTGGACGCGATGAGGTCGATGATGCTGCCGAGCTGCGTTGCCGACACCGGCGAATGCTCGATGTCCTTCCCCTCCTTGTTCAGCCGCCCGAACAGCTCGTTGATCACCCAATTCGCCGCAGTTTTTCCGTCGCGGCCCTTGGCCGCGGCCTCGAAGAAGTCGGCGCTCTCGCGCTCGGCGACCAGCACGTCGGCGTCGTAGGCGGAGAGCCCGTATGCCTTCATGAAGCGAGCGCGCTTGGCGTCGGGCAGCTCCGGCAGGTCCTTCTTCAGACCGTCCACGTAGTCCTGCGTCAGCTCCAGCGGCAGCAGGTCCGGATCGGGGAAATAGCGATAGTCGTGCGCCTCCTCCTTGGTGCGCATGGAGCGCGTCACGCCCTTGGCGCTGTCGAACAGGCGAGTCTCCTGCTGGACGGTGCCGCCGTCCTCGATGAGGTCGATCTGCCGGCGCGCCTCGTAGTCGGCGGCCTGGCCGATGAAGCGGATGGAGTTGACGTTCTTGATCTCGCAGCGGGTGCCGAATTCCTTCTCACCCGCCCGGCGCACCGACACGTTGACGTCGGCGCGCAGGTTGCCCTTCTCCATGTCGCCGTCGCAGGTGCCGAGATAGCGCAGGATGGTCCTGAGCTTGGAGACGTAGGCCTGCGCCTGCCTGGCCGAGCGCATGTCGGGCCTGGAGACGATCTCCATCAGCGCCACGCCCGAGCGGTTGAGGTCGACGTAGGAATATTCAGGGTGCTGGTCGTGGATCGACTTGCCGGCGTCCTGCTCCAGGTGCAGCCGCTCGATGCCCACCTTGATGGTCCCACCGTCAACTTCGACATCCACCTCGCCCTCGCCGACGATGGGCTGCTTGTACTGGGAGATCTGGTAGCCCTGCGGCAGGTCCGGATAGAAGTAGTTCTTGCGGTCGAACACCGAGGTGAGGTTGACCCTGGCCTTGAGGCCGAGGCCGGTGCGCACGGCCTGGGCGATGCAGCCCTCGTTGATCACCGGCAGCATGCCCGGCATGGCCGCGTCCACCAGCGAGACGTGGCTGTTGGGCTCGCCGCCGAACCCGGTGGAAGCGCCGGAGAACAGCTTCGCTTTGGAGGCGACCTGGGCGTGCACCTCCAGGCCGATCACGACCTCCCAATCGCCCGTGGCGCCCTTGAGAAGGTCTCTTGTGGCAGCTCGATTGCCTTGCATGTCGAAGCCTGCGGATTGGCCAGCTTGGTGTGGCATGCACTAAAGCGGCACCCCCGCGCGCGGGTCAAGGCTTGCCCCAGACCTTTACCGGTGCGCCTTTCCTGCGAGCTTCGGATCACCCGAACGACCGATGCGCCCCCAGACGGTCGCCGCCTCTCTGGGCTGGACCGACCTCGAAACTTCGGCCACAATTCGTGATCTGCAGGCCAAACCCAGTTTTCAGCGAGGGTCACTATGAGGCGTCAATCGGTTGCCATGGCTGGCGTGCTTGCGCTGGCGCTCGCTCTCAGCACCGCCCCCGCTGCGGCCAAGACGTTTCGATACGCCTTTCAGGGGGACCTCAATGCCCTCGACCCCTACACGCTGAACGAGAGCTTCACGCTGGGCGCCTTGGGCAACGTGATGGAAGGACTGACCAAGCGCGACAAGGATCTGAAGATCATCCCAGGCCTGGCGGAACGATGGGAGATCATCGATCCGCTGAAATGGCGCTTCCATCTGCGCAAGGGCATCAAGTTTCACAATGGCGAAGACTTTACCGCCGACGACGTGCTCTTCTCGGTCGACCGGATGCGCAGCCCCGGCTCCCAGATCAAGACTCGCGCCCCGGCGGACATGAAAGCGGTCAGGGTCGACGACTACACCGTCGATTTCGTCCTCGCATCGCCCAACCCCATCCTCCACGCCGAATGGGACACCTGGTACATCTTCTCCAAGAAATGGGCGGAGGCGAACGGCGCCACGCAGGCGCAACCGGCTACGGCAACGTCCCTCAATCCTTTTGCCGTCAAGGCCAACGGCACGGGCCCCTTCATCCTGGTCAGCCATGAACCCGGCGTGAAGACGGTGTTCAAGCCCAACCCGAACTGGTGGGACAAGCCTCAGCACAATCTGACCGAGGTCATTTTTCAAACCATCAAATCGGACTCCACACGGGTCGCGGCGCTTCTGTCGGGCGATATCGATATGATGGACCCGGTGCCCGTCCAGGACGTCGAGCGCGTGAAGAGCAGCGCCAATGCCAGGGTGCTCACCGGACCGGAGCTGCGGACCATCTTCCTCCACATGGACTCGTTTCGCGGCGAGCTCCTCTACTCCGACGTGAAGGGCAAGAATCCTTTCAAGGACGCGCGCGTGCGCAGGGCCGTGTATCAGGCCATCGACTTGGACGCGATACACACCAAGATCATGCGCGGCATGTCGGCGAATTCCGCTTTGCTCATCTCTCCGCTGCTGTTTGCGCGAGCCAGCGAATTCAAGCGCTGGCCGTACGACGTCGCGGCCGCAAAGAAGCTGCTCGCCGACGCCGGCTATGCGAACGGCTTCGAGGTGGAGATGGACTGCCCCAACGATCGCTACGTCAACGACGAGGCGATCTGCCAGGCCGTGGTGCAGATGCTGGCGCGCATCGGCATCAAGGTGAAGCTCAACTCCATGCCGAAGGCGAAGTACTTCGAGAAGGCGGGAGTGGCCAAGAAATTCGATTCGTCCTTCAACCTGCTCGGCTGGACACCGGGATCGTTCGATAGCTGGAATGTCATCGCCAACATTCTCGGTTGCCGCGATGCCGATGGGGTAGGCGGGCTGTTCAACTACGGCGGCTACTGCAACAAGAAGATCGATGAGCTCAACAAGGCGATCCTGGTCGAGACCGACACGGCCAAACGCGATGCGATGATTGCCGAGGCCTACCGCATCAACCACGACGAGGCCGGGGTGATCCCCCTGCACCAGCAGGCACTCGTGTGGGGCGTGTCGAGCAAGGTCAGCATCGCGCAGCGCGCCGACAACCAGATCCTGTTCTACTGGGTGAAGATGCAGTAGGGGCAGGGCCGCGCGCAGGGCTGCTGCCGAACCCGCCAATCAGGCTCGGCAGCGCCGCCCTCGCGGGTCCTACGGTTATCGATGCTCGCTTTCGCGGTCCGCCGGCTTCTCGAGGCGCTCATGGTCATGCTGACCGTGGCGCTGCTGGCCTTCGTGCTGTTTCGCTACGTCGGCGATCCCGTCAATCAGATGGTCGGCCAGGACACGTCCCTCGACGATCGACTGAAGCTGCGCCTGGAGCTTGGGCTCGATGATCCCCTTGCGGTGCAGTTCGGGCGCTTCGTCTCCAACTCGGCGCAGCTGGACTTCGGCATCTCCTACCAGATCAAGCAACCGGTGATGACCATCATCGCCGATCGCTTTCCCGCAACGGTGGAACTCGCCCTTGCGGCAGCGCTGTTCGCAGTCGCGCTGGGCATTCCGATGGGCGTCTACACCGGCATCCATCGCGACAGCTGGCTGTCAAAGGTCTTCCTCACCATTTCGCTCGTCGGCATCTCGCTACCCACGTTTCTCATCGGCATCCTCCTCATCTACGTGTTTGCCGTGAAGCTCGGCGTACTGCCGTCCTTCGGGCGCGGCGATACCCTGCGCATCGGCTTCTGGAGAACGGGTTTGCTGTCGGTATCCGGGCTGAAGGCCATCATTCTGCCGGCCGTTACACTGGGGCTGTTCCAGATGACGCTCGTGACGCGCCTGGTGCGCGCCGAGATGCTCGAAGTGCTGCGCACCGACTACATCAAGTTCGCCCGCGCGCGGGGGCTCCCGGAGCGAGCCATCAACTTCGGCCATGCATTGAAGAACACTCTGGTGCCCGTCATCACCGTGATCGGCCTGCAACTCGGCGCCATCATCGCCTTCGCCATCATCACCGAGACGGTGTTCCAGTGGCCCGGGATGGGCCTGATGTTCATCCAGGCCGTGCAGCACGCCGACATTCCCGTGATGGCAGCCTATCTCATGCTGGTGGCATTCCTGTTCGTGCTCATCAATTTCATCGTCGATCTCATTTACGTGCGCATCGACCCGCGCATCCGCATCCAGGGACGGGGGGCGTGAGGCGGCGATGAGCGACATATCGGGCTTACCCCCACCCCTAGCCCCTCCCCGCGTCGTGTCGAAGACACGCCTTCGGCATGATGGGGAGGGGAACTCGGGCGTGCCAGCGGGACGGTCGCGGATAGCTGCGATGCTCGACAGCGATCTCTTCTATAGCTTCTGGCGCTCCAAGCTCGTGGTCGCCGCGGCGCTGCTGACGGTGCTGCTGATGGGGGCGGCGCTGCTCGCCCCGCTGATCGCTCCACACGACCCCTACGACCTCAAGTCGCTCGAGCTCTTGAATGCAGACCTGCCGCCTGCCTGGGATGGGCGCGGAGATAGCCGCTTCCTGCTGGGCACTGACGACCAGGGTCGCGACATCCTCTCCACCATCCTGTACGGCACGCGCGCGTCCCTGCTGATCGGTTTCGCCTCCGTAATGCTGGCGACAGGGCTGGGCGTGACGTTGGGGCTGTGGGCGGGCTACGCCGGGGGGCGCACCGACAGCTTCATCATGCGCATCGCCGACGTGCAGCTCACATTCCCCGCGATTCTCACCGCGCTGCTGATCGACGGCGTGGCGCTGGCGATCTTCAAGAACTACCGGCTGGAGGGCGGAAAATTCTGGGTGTTGGTCATCTCGATCGGGCTCGCCTTCTGGGTGCAGTACGCGCGCACCGTGCGCGGCGTCACCCTTGTCGAGCGCAACAAAGAGTATGTGGAAGCGGCGCGGCTGATCGGCCTGCGGCCCGTCAAGATCATGTTCCAGCACATCCTGCCCAACGTCCTGAGCCCAGTGCTGGTCATCGCCACCATCAACCTGGCGCTGGCCGTCATCACCGAGGCGACCCTTTCCTTCCTGGGCGTCGGCCTGCCCCCTACGGAACCCTCCCTCGGCACCATGATCCAGGTCGGCAACAAGTATCTCTTCTCGGGCTCCTGGTGGATGGTGGCCTTCCCGGGGCTGACGCTGGCCCTGCTGGCGCTGGCCGTCAATCTGCTGGGGGACTGGCTGCGCGATGCGCTCAACCCCAAGCTCAGGTAGTATGGCGAGGCCACGAACATCCCCTCTCCATCGTGCCGGAGGCGCGTCTTCGACACGACGTGGGGGAGGGGCAGGGAGGGGGGATCGCAGAACGGTTGCCGTTGGGGTTCCCCCCACCCCTAACCCCTCCCCGCAAGGGGGAGGGGAACCGCGCGGCGCATGTTGAAACGATGGAGGCCTCGATGTATTCGCGCTCTATCCTCAAGGCAGCAACGGCGCTTGCAGCACTGGCGTTGGCAACGGCCGCCGCCGACGCACGCAGCCTCAAATGGGCCCGCACGGGTGATGCCCTCACCCTCGACCCGCACGCCCAGAACGAGAGCCCGACGCACAACCTGAACCACCAGATCTACGAGCCGCTGCTCATCCGCGATCACACCGGCAAGATTCGTCCCACCCTTGCGGTCTCCTGGAAGATCACGGCCGACCCCGCGGTCTGGGAATTCAAGCTGCGCCAGGGCGTCAAGTTCCACAACGGCAACCCCTTCAATGCCGATGACGTCGTGTTCTCGCTGGACCGTGCACGGCAACCCACCTCGGACATGAAGGGCCTGCTCACCTCCATCGACAGCGTGAGCAAGGTCGACGACCATACGGTGCACATCAAGACCAAGGGGCCCAACCCGCTGCTCCCCAACTACCTCACCAACCTCCACATGATGGACAAGGAATGGTCGGAGGCAAACAACACCATCACCGTCCAGGACTACAAGGCCAAGAAGGACAACTTCGCCGTTCGCAACGCCAACGGCACCGGACCCTACGTGCTGGTCTCGCGGGAGCAGGACGTGCGCACGGTGCTGAAACGCAATGATGCCTATTGGGGCAACGGCGAGGTCCCGCTCGGCATTTCCGAAATCACCTATGTCGTGATCAAGTCGGACGCCACGCGCGTCGCAGCTTTGCTGTCGGGCGAGGTCGATTTCGTCCAGGACGTGCCCCCGCAGGACATCGACCGGCTGGAGAAGACGCCCGCCCTCAAGGTCAACCTCGGGCCTGAGAACCGCACCATCTTCTTCGGCATGGACGTCGCCTCGCCGGAGCTCAAGACCTCCAACGTCAAGGGCAAGAACCCGTTCGCCGACAAGAAGGTGCGGCAGGCGATGAACATGGCGATCGATCGCGAGGCCATCAAGCGCGCGGTCATGCGCGGCCAGTCGGTGCCGGCCGGCATCATCGCTCCCCCGTTCGTGAACGGCTATACGAAGGAGCTCGACACCCTGCCCAAGGTCGATCTCGCCAAGGCCACCTCACTGCTCAAGGAAGCCGGCTATCCGGATGGCTTCCAGGTCACGCTGCACTGCCCCAACGATCGCTACATCAACGACGAGGGCATCTGCCAGGCCGGATCCGCCATGCTGGCCAAGATCGGCGTCAAGGTGAACCTGGTGGCGCAGCCCAAGGGCCCGCACTTCACGCTGATCCAGAAGAACCCGCCCGAGACTGAATTCTACCTCCTGGGCTGGGGCGTGCCGCCCTACGACAGCCACTACATCTTCTCGTTCCTCTATCACACCCGTTCGGGCAGCGAGGGGAGCTGGAATGCCACACGCTACTCGAACGCCGAGACCGACAAGGCCATTCAGAGCCTGACGAGTGAGGTCGATACGGGCAAGCGCGACGCCACGATTGCCAGGATCTGGAAGGTGCTGGCTGACGAGACCAACTACATCGCCCTGCATCATCAGATGCTGGCCTACGCCATGAAACGCGACCTCGACATTCCCGTATCGCCGGAAAACACGGTGCACATCAAGTTCGTCGCGGCCAAGTAGGTGACCGTGGCCGAACCGGTGCTCTCCGTCCGCGATTTGAGGGTCGCGTTCCCGACCCGGCGCGGGACGCTGGTCGCGGTCGACGGCGTGTCGTTCGACATTGCTGCGGGCGAGGTGCTGGGGGTGGTGGGGGAGTCGGGCGCCGGCAAGTCGCTCACGGGCGCCGCGGTGATCGGCCTGATCGAGCCGCCGGGGCGCATCATGGGCGGGGAAGTGCACCTGAGCGGACAACGCATCGACGCGCTGCGCGCCGAGGAGATGCGCAAGGTGCGGGGCCGGCGCATCGGCATGGTGTTCCAGGACCCGCTCACCAGCCTCAACCCGCTCTATCGCATCGGCGATCAGATCGTGGAGACGATCCGCGCCCACGCCAGCGTCACGGAGGCCGAAGCACGCGAGCGGGCGATCGCGCTGCTGCAGGAGGCCGGCATCCAGGGCGCGAGGGCGCGCATCGACAGCTATCCGCACGAGTTCTCGGGCGGCATGCGCCAGCGCGTAGTGCTGGCGCTGGCGTTGTGTGCGGAGCCCGAGCTGCTGATAGCGGACGAGCCAACGACGGCGCTCGATGTGTCGATCCAGGCGCAAATCATCGTGCTCCTGAAGCGGCTGTGCCGCGAGCGGGGCACCGCCGTGATGCTCATCACTCACGACATGGGCGTGATTGCCGAGACCGCCGACCGCGTGGCCGTCATGTATGCCGGGCGCATTGTCGAAATCGGCCCGGTGCGCGAGGTGGTGCAGAGCCCGCGCCACCCCTACACCACAGGCCTGATGGGGGCCATTCCGACGGTGGCGACGCGGGCATCCCGGCTCGTGCAAATCCCCGGCAGCATGCCCCGCCTCGCCGCCATTCCGCCGGGCTGCGCTTTCAACCCCCGCTGCAGCCACGCCTTCGACCGCTGCCGTCGCGAGCGGCCGGAGCGCATCGCAGCGGGCGCCTCCGAGGCGGCCTGCTGGCTGCTGGCCGAGAGTGCCGAGGCGCGCGCATGACCCTGGCGCCGATGGTCGAGGTGCGCGATCTTACCCGCGTGTTCGACGTCTCCAAGCCTTGGCTCAACCGCGTCATCGAAGGCGGAGAGCGCGCGTATCTGCAGGCCGTGAGGGGTGTCTGCTTCAGCATCGCCAGGCGCGAGACGCTGGCTCTGGTCGGCGAGTCGGGTTCCGGCAAGTCGACGGTGGCGCGCATGATCGTGGGGCTGCTGCCCCCGACGGCCGGCAGCGTGACCATCGACGGCATCGACATGTGGGCGCCGGCGCAGCAGCGCGAGCGGCAGATGCTGCGCCGCCGGCTGCAGATGATCTTCCAGGACCCGTTCGCCAGCCTCAATCCGCGCTGGCGCGTTCAGCGCATCGTCGCGGACCCGATCCGGGCGTTCGGGCTGGCCAAAGACAACGGCGAGATCGAGCACCGCGTGGGCGAGCTGCTGCGTCTCGTCGGCCTCGACCCCGCCGACGGCGCCAAGTATCCGCACGAGTTCTCGGGCGGCCAGCGTCAGCGCATCTGCATCGCCCGCGCACTGTCGTCCAATCCCGAGTTCCTGGTGTGCGACGAGCCGACCAGCGCGCTCGACGTCTCGGTGCAGGCGCAGATCCTGAACCTGATGCGCGATCTGCAGGACCAGTTCCAGCTCTCCTACCTCTTCATCAGCCACAACCTGGCGGTGGTGCGGCACATGGCGGCGCGCATCGGTGTGATGTACCTGGGCCGCATCGTCGAGCTGGCGCCGGCGGAGGAGCTGTTCGAGCGGCCCCGCCATCCCTACACGCGCATGCTGATCGACGCGCTGCCTGATCTCGCCATGACAGGGCGCGCGCGCAGGTCGATCCAGGGCGAGATCCCGAACCCGATTGCGCCGCCGCCGGGTTGTGCCTTCCACCCCCGCTGCCCGCACGCGTTCGAGCCCTGCCGCGTCGATGCGCCGGCGCTGGTGGAGCGTGCCGGACATGCGGCCGCGTGCCATGCGGTGGAGGCGGGCAAGATTTAAAGTGCGTTTGGGCGGGACGGCGCTGGCCTTAGGGCCCCTTACATTGGTTTCCAGTATATAGTGCGTCGTCATCAAGCGCTAATCATGGCGCCAAGGACTGCTCCTGCGGACATACGGGAGGTGCCCTTTGACTACAATCGAACGCGCCCCGCAACGGCTGGGGCTGCAATCTGGCTCGACGACCCTCGTCCTGGATCGGACCGCGGCCAAAGCCACCATGCAGAGCAAGTTTCTGTTCTGGGCAAAAAAGCCGAGGGAGCGTCCGCTTGCCGACATTGTCGGGGTCAATGTAGACGCGAACATAGACCGTGCCTCTGGCGTCGAACTTTGCAGTGTCATGCTCGTCATGGGCGATGGCAGCGCTTGGGCACTCCCGCACACCGACAGGAAGGATGCGACAGCAGCCGCCGATGCAATCCGAGACTTTCTCGGCATCCCCTAAGCCTGAGGCGCCGCGGACCCAATTTTCACTGATCCACGCCCCACGTCACCGGGGCAACTTGACTTTTTTTGCGGGCTGATGGCGGTGATTGCCGTTGCATCTCGCCTTGTTCCGTTGAAGATTGGACGGCATCGGACGAGTGTCGTGCAGCACTACTATTCTGAATTTCCATTGCATCATGCCTTGTCCCGATGCAGGTTGGACGGCATCGGACGAGTGTTGTGCAGCACTACTTATTTCGAGGTGCGACCATGTTGTTGAGGTGTATTCGCAGAGCTACCGTGGCAGTGGTCCTGACGCTTCAGCTGGCTGGCTGCATCGGCGCCACCAGCAGCCGCGCAAGACCAGACCAAGATCGAAACCAAGATCGAAATCGTCCCCAGTATTGCCCATGCTGCTGCGGTCTACTCGGTCGCCCTTTCTCCCGATGGCGTGCGCGCGCTCTCCGGCAGTTTGGACGGAACGGTCAAGCTATGGGACGCATCCGGGGGCCAACTGCTGCGCACCTTGGAGGGACACGCTGCCCCGGTTTACTCGGTCGCGTACTCGCCCGACGGAGTGCAGGTGGTTTCAGGCGGCGGAGACAAGACGCTCAAGGTGTGGGTCGCTGCCACGGGCCAACTGGTGCGGACCCTCGTGGGGCACGCCGGGTCGGTCCATTCGGTCGCGTATTCATCCGACGGCACGCGCATAGTTTCGGGCAGCGCAGACAAGACACTCAAGTTGTGGGATGCCGCAACGGGGCAGGCGCTGCGCACGTTCGAGGGACACTCAGGGCCGGTCTATTCAATCGCCTACTCTGCCGATGGCACGCGCATACTTTCAGGCAGCGCAGACAAGACGCTCAAGCTGTGGGACGTCGCCACCGGGCAGGCGCTGCGCACCTTCGAAGGCCACTCAGGACCGGTCTACACCGTCGCCTACGCACCGGACGGCACGCGCGCAGTTTCGGGCGGCAAGGACAAGACGGTCAGGTTGTGGGAGGTTGCCACGGGTCAAGCCCTGCGCACCTTCGAGGGGCACACGAATGATGTCTGGTCCATTGCTTTTTCATCAGACGGCGCTCGCGTCCTTTCGGGCAGCGCCGACAAGATGCTCAAGCTGTGGGACCCAACCACTGGGCAACTTCTGCGCACGTGGGACAACCACACCAGTGCCGTGCGCTCTGTGGCGTTCTCGGCCGACGGCGCCCGGTTCATCTCGGGTACCCAGGGCACCGCCATAAGACTATGGGATGCGGAAAGTGGGCAACCGATCCGCCTCTTTGAGTCGCGCTCTCGCCCAATGCTATCGGTGGCTCTTTCGCCTGATCGCACGCGCCTGCTCGCGGGCGGCATCGGCGGGACGCTGGATGTATGGGACGCGACGACTGGAACTCGGCTGCACTCTCTCAGAGGCCACAGCGGCCCAATTCGTTCGGTCGCTTTTTCCGCCGACGGCAAACGGTGGCTTTCGGGCGCCGACGACAAGACGGTGAAGCTGTGGGACGCGGCTGCCGGCAAGGCGCTTCTGACGCTGGCAGATCACTCCAATCAGGTGGCAGCGGTTGCGTTTTCACCTGAGGGCAAGCTCGTTGTCTCGGGAAGCACCGATAAGACGCTCAAGCTGTGGGACGCGGCGACGGGGCAGCTCCTGCGCACAATGGAAGCAACCGCGGGACCCGTGAGCTCAGTGGCTTTCGCGCCAGATGGTAGCCGTGTGGCCTCGGGCAGTGGAAAGAACATTCTGCTGTGGGACCCGGCAACGGGGCAACTTCTTCGCACCCTCGAAAGCCACACCGCTCCCATCACCTCGGTCGCGTTCTCGCCCGACGGAGCCCGTCTCTTGTCTGGCAGCTGGGACCACACGCTCAAACTTTGGAATGCGGCGACCGGAGAGGTGATTCACACGCTCAGCAGGACACCGGGGCGCGGTCGAAGCGGTGGCCTTCTCGCCCGATGGCGCACTCCTGCTTTCCGGCGGGTTTGACAGCACGCTGAGGCTCTGGGACGCCGCAACCGGGCAGCACCTGCGCACGTTCGACGAGCACTTTGTCAGGGTCAGCTCTGTCGCGTTTTCAGCCGATGGAAGTCGATTGCTCTCTGGAAGCTGGGACAGAACGGTTCGCATTTGGAACCCATCGAACGGTCAGGTACTGGCAACCTTGTTCAGCTCGTCGGGCAACGAGTGGCTGGCGATGACGCCAGCGGGCTTTTACGCTGCTTCCAGCAAGAGCCCGAACCTGCTCTCCATTGTTCGTGGCCTGGAAACGACGTCGGTGTCGCAGGTCGCGGATCACCTTTATCGCCCGGACCTGGTCGAGCAGCTGCTGAAAGGCGATCCCCTGCTCAAGTACGAAGAGGCGGCGAACGAGCTGCATCTTTACAAGATCCTCGGCTCCGGTCCCCCTCCCCAGATCGAGCCTTTGCCCGCGCGGCCAGACGACAGAACCGAGGACACCGTGCGGCTGAGAGCGCGCATCGTCGATACTGGCGGCGGAATCGGGGACAAGGTGGTGTGGCGCGTCAACGGCGTCACGCAAGGCGGCCTCGCCGCTCCCGCGGCATCGCGTTCTGTCGCCGGTTATCGCACTGCCGAGGAGACCTTCAAGATCGATCCAAGCAAGCGCAATCTCGTGGACCTGGTGGCCTACAACAAAGCAGGCCTGCTGGCGTCCCAGCCTCACCGCCCATTCGAAGTGGACCGCTACGTCACCACCGAGCGGCGCCCGAGCATGTACATCCTGGCCATTGGAGTGAGCAGCTACGCCGACAAGGATTGGCGACTCCAGTTCGCAGTCTCCGATGCGAAGACGTTCGTCGCCGCAGTGCAGGAGGCAGCGACGCCGATCTATCACACGGTGCACAAGACCGTGCTCTTGGACTCCGAAGTTACGAAGCAGGGCATCGACGCGGCCTTTAGGAGCTTGAAGAGCAAGGTTGCCGCGAATGATGTGTTCGTGCTGTTCGTCGCGGGGCACGGACGCAATTCAGCCAGCACCTACTACTTCCTGCCGCAGGACATAACTTTCAAGGACGGCCGGGGTGTCAAGACCCACGGCATCGGCCAGGACCTGTGGCAGGCATGGCTCGCCATGATCCCGGCACAGAAGAGCATCCTCGTGTTCGATACGTGCGAAAGTGCGGGAGCGGTAGTCCTAAGCCGGGGAGCCAGCGAGCGCGAAGCGGCCATGGATCGCCTGCAGTTCGCCACGGGCCGCAGCGTCATCGCGGCCGCGCGCAATGCGGCCATCGAGGGCTACAAGGGTCATGGCGTTCTGACTTATGCCATTCTCGAGGCGCTGGCCAAGAGTGAAGGCAGCAGCGAGCATGTCTACGTCATGGACGTCGCAACCCATGTCGATCGCAAGGTGCCGGAGTTCAGCCAGCTGCTGACCGGGGAGCCGCAGTACCCGCACAACAAGATCGAGGGCAATTTCCCAATCGGCGTGCGTAGTGCTGGCCTGACACCCCTGAGCACCGAAATTCCCGTTGCGCCGACGCATGCCTTGAGGCGCGATGAAATCCTTCGGGAGACGCCAGCCGTCAATGCACCGGGAACGCGCACGATCGAGGAAGGCGAGCAGGTTCGCGTTGTTGAGTGGGTTGGCGACGGTGGATGGGCGAAGATCGCCGTGGCAGGCCAGCCCATGGGCTACCTGCCGCGCGACGCGCTGCTGCGTCTCAGGCAGTGATCGCGTTCCGTGGTTGGGGTCACCGCCGACCTGCCGAGTTCACGCTTCGGCCGCCACGTTGCAGTTGAGGCGAAGTGCTTCAATCCGAAGCGATCCTGCTCTAGCAGCAGCGTTGGCCCGCGTTTACAGATCTGCTGTAGTGTCGGCCCGATAGCGCAGGGCCCGACACATGCACCTCTTCACCGCGTCGCTAGGCACCGAGACCAACACCTTCTCGCCGATCCCGACCGGCGCACAGCTGTTCGCCGACACCTCGCTGGTGCGCGGGGGCGCCTATAGCGACACCCCGAACCTCTTCTCCCTGCCGATGCTCGAGTTCCGCAATCGTGGGCGGGCCCGCGGGTGGCGGGTGACGGAAAGCCTGTGCACCTTTGCGGTGCCGGCCGGGCTTACCGTGCAGCGCGTCTACCAAGCCTTCCGCGACGAGATCCTGGCCGACCTCACCAAGGCGATGCCGGTCGATGCCGTGCTGCTCAGCCTGCACGGCGCCATGGTGGCGGAAGAGACCGAGTTGTGCGAGACCGACCTGGTGCAGCATATCCGCGCCATCGTGGGCCCCGGCGTGCCCATCGGCGTGGAGCTCGATCTCCATTGTCACCTGACCGAGGAGCTGGTGGCGGCGGCCACCGCCATCGTCATCTTCAAGGAGTACCCGCACATCGACGTGCGCGAGCGCGCCGCCGAGCTGTTCGACATTATCGCCGCGGCGGCGGAAGGGCGCGCGCGGCCGCGCATGGCCATGTTCGACTGCCGCATGATCGGGCTCTACCCGACCACGCTCGAGCCCATGGCCACGTTCGTGAGCAAGATCAAAGGACTGGAAGGGCGGGACGGCGTGCTGTCGATCTCGATTGCGCACGGCTTTCCCTGGGGCGACGTTTCGGCCATGGGCACGCGCGTGCTGGTCATCACCGACAGCGAGGCGGCCGACGGCCAGGCGCTCGCCGCATCGCTCGGGCGCGAGCTGCGCGGCCTGCGTGATCGCATCGAGGCCCCATGGATGCCGCTCGATGCGGCGCTCGACCAGGCGCTGGCCTTGCCGGCCGGTCCGATCGTGCTGGCCGATATGGCCGACAACGCCGGCGGTGGCGCGCCGAGCGACTCCACCTTCATCCTGCGCGCCATGCTGGCGCGCGGCATGCGCGATGCGGCACTCGGGAGCATCTGGGACCCAGGCGCCGTCGCGCTCGCCTTCGAGGCAGGCGAGGGGGCCCGCATGCGCCTGCGCGTCGGCGGCAAGCTCGGGCCGATGTCGGGCGATCCGATCGACCTCGATGCGACCGTCACACGGCTCGCGCGCCAGGTGATGCAGGACGGTCTCGGCGGCAAGGTCCGCATGGGCGACTGCGCCGCCATCACGGCTGGCGGCATCGACATCGTGCTCAACTCCAAGCGCACCCAGACGTTCACGCCGAGCGCCTTCACCAACTTGGGGCTCGACCCGGCGGCCAAACGCTATGTGGTGGTCAAATCGATGAACCACTTCCGCGCCGGCTTTGCGCCGATTGCCAAGTCGATCCTCTATGTGGCCGCCCCCGGCACCATCGACTTCGACTACCGGCGCCTTACCTATCGCCGCGTGCGCCGTCCGATCTACCCGCTCGATCCCGACGCCTGGGCCGAGCGGTGAACCGGACTAGACCCGTCATCCCGGCCCAGCGATCGCGCTGCAAGCGCGATCGCGCAGAGCCGGGATTTGCCGCCCGCTGTGTCGGCGCGGCAGATCCCGGATAGTCTCGGCTGCGCCTCGGCTTCCGGGATGACGGGTAGGTTCATTGGCTCGCCGGTATGAAAGGCCTGGCATGCCATGACTACAGCGTGCATTTGATCCGGCTTGGCGTTCCTTCCTTGCCGGCCCACCGATGAGATGCGTAGTGTCGGGTATGCCGACAGGGTTGGAGACGCGAACATGAGACTGGGGCTTCTCGCCGGCTATTCCGGCCGCCACATCAATATTCCGCTGGATGCCATCAAGCATGCCGAGACGCTCGGCTACGACTCGGTGTGGACGTCGGAGGCCTACGGCTCGGACGCCGTGACGCCGGCCGCCTGGATCCTGGCCAACACCACGAGGATCAGGGTCGGCACCGCCATCATGCAGATGCCGGCGCGAACCCCGGCGATGGCGGCCATGACCGCCATGACGCTGGCGCAGCTCTCCAACAACCGCTTCATTGTGGGCGTCGGCGCCTCCGGCCCGCAAGTCGTGGAGGGCTGGCACGGCGTCGCCTATGGCCGGCCCGTGACCCGGCTCAAGGAATACGTCGAGATCATGCGGCAGGTGTTCGCGCGGCAAGAGGCGCTGAGCTTCGAGGGCAAGGAGTACCAGATCCCCTATCGCGGGCCCGGCAGCACCGGGCTCGGCAAGCCGCTCAAGAGCATCCTGCACCTGGAGCAGCCGATCCCGATCTATGCCGCGACTTTGACGCCGGCCGGCGTGCAGGCAGCGGCGCAAGTGGCGGACGGCTTCTTCCCGGTGTGGATGGACCCCGAGCAGTACCACGTGTTCCAGGAGCCCATCGAGAAGGGCTTCAAGGCGGCCGGCAACAAGAGCCTGAAGCAGTTCGATATCGCGCCATTCGTCGCCGCCAGCATGGGCGACGACGTGAAGGCCTGCATGGCCCCGATCCGCGCCAACATGGCGCTCTACATCGGCGGCATGGGCGCCAAGGACAAGAACTTCTACACCGACTATGCGACCCGCCTCGGCTTCGGCGATGCCGCGCGCAAGGTGCAGGAGCTCTACCTCGCCGGCAACAAGGCCGAGGCGGAGGCGGCCGTGCCGGACGAGCTGGTCGACGCCTGCCATCTGGTCGGCCCGGCCGACCGCATCCGCGACCGGCTGCAGCGCTGGGTCGCCGCCGGCAAGAGGGGCCACGTCGGCAGCATGCTGATCCGCAGCTCGCAGCCCAAGGCGCTGGAGCTGCTGGCGGAGGCCGTGCTGTAGCGCTGTAGGTTGGGTCGAGCGTCAGCGATGACCCAACACTCCGGTGCACCTGGAAACTTGTGTTGGGTCTGCGCTTCGCTTGACCCAACCTACACATCAGAGGCTTCCCATGATCAAGCGCCTAGCGGGCACGACGCCCACACGCAGCCGCGCCGTCATCCACGGCGGCATCGTGTACGCGGTCGCCACCGCGCCGACGAAAACGCCGTCGCTGTATGAGCAGACGCGAGACGCGCTGGCGGCCATCGACCGCACGCTGGCGGAGGCCGGGTCCAACAAGTCGCGCATCCTGCGGGCCACGGTCTACATCACCGACATGGCGCAGAAGGGAGAGATGAACCGCGCCTGGGACGAGTGGGTGGACCCAGCCAACCCGCCCCAGCGCGCCTGCATCGGCGTGGCGCTCGAGGACAAGGACCTGGTGGAGATCCTGATTACCGCGGCGGTGTAGGGCCGGCCGGCTCAGGCCGCCTTGCTGCAGCCCGCATGCGGCTTCGTCACGCGCTTGGTCGAGGCCGGATATTTGGCGAGCATCGGCGCGGGCCGCACCGGGCGGCGCACCAGCTCGCCGCCGCAGTTGGGACAGCGGCCGCCGGGCAAGCGGTTGGCCGCGCAGTCGATGCAGAAGGTGCATTCGAACGTGCAGATGAGCGCGTCGGCCGCCTCGGGCGGCAGGTCTTTGTCGCAGCACTCGCAGTTGGGTCTGAGCTCGAGCATCGGTCTGTCTCCCGGCTGGTCGGCACTACCGCCACCATGGCAGGTCGGCGTGCCCGCGGCTATTGTTGCCGCAACAGACACGAGGAGGAAGTCACATGGAGTTCAGCGAGCTGGTGACGCGCTTCGCCGCCGCGGCGGCGTCCGGCAACGGCGAGGCGCTGGCCGACCTGTTCACGGCCGACGGCACCTACGACGACTACTTCTTCGGCCCCAGCACCGGGCGCGAGGCGATCAAGGCCATGCTGGCGCACTTCGCCGAGGGCGGCCGCAATTTCCGCTGGGAGTTCCTCGATCCCGTGCGCACCGGCAATGTGGGCTACGCCAGCTACCGGTTCAGTTTCGATTCCCGCCGACCCGAGGCCAAGGGCGCGCGCGTGATGTTCGACGGCATCGGCCGCTTCGATCTGGAGGGCGACCGCATCAGTCGCTATTCGGAGGTTTTCGACCGCGGCATGGCGCTGGCGCAGCAGGAGTTCGAGCCCGAGCGGCTGCGCAAGATCGGCCTCAAGTACGCCGGCGCCTTGAAGGCGCGGCCGGAGTGGAAGGCGCATCTGTAAGAGGTGCGGACTTGCGTAGGGCGCGATACGCGGCAGCGCATTGCGCCGACCGCGACCGTTGCCCAGAGCGGCGGAATGCGGCGGTCGCCTTATTGCGCCACGCGCTCAGGTGCAGGAGGGCTGCAGTCCGATCGTCTCCAGCCTAGTTGACCGGAGTGATCGGTCTGTGCGAGGGCTCACGACCCCTTCTCCGCGTTGCCACGATTGGTGGGCGCGAGGGTCAGACCCCTGCCAACCGCAGGCGCCGCCACACCTTGGGGATAACGGGGAGAGAGGCCGTGGCCGCAGCGGCGCGGCAGCGAATCTGTCTACGACGGATGCCCGTTCCTGTCAGTGGTGCGCGGTCGTGGAGGGGTTGGGGATGTCGCTCAAGCCATTGAAGACGTTGCAGCTGTCATCAAGCTTGGCAGCGGTGCTCGTGCTCGGCGCCTGCGCCGACCCGTCGGCCCCGCCGATCCCCGGCGCGCTTGCGCCGCCGGCCGCCGCCCCGAAAAACGCAAGCGCGTCCCTCGGTCTCGCGCCACTCGCCGCCGCCCACAAAGCCAACCCGGCCGATGCCGCGGCCGCTCTCGCCTATGCCAAGGCACTGCGCGCGGCCGGCGCCAAGGCCAACGCCCTCGCCGTGCTCGACGCCGCGGCCAAGGGCAAACCCGGCGACCGGCGGCTGCTGCTGGAGCGCGGCCTCATGACGCTCGAGCTGGGCGATCCGGCCAAGGCCGAAACGCTGCTGCGTGCGGCGCACGACCCCAAGGCGCCCGACTGGCGGCTGCATTCGGCTCTCGGTGCCGCGCTGGCCAGCCGGGGCAAGCAGCCGGAAGCACAGGCGCAGTTTGCCAAGGCGCTGGCGCTGGCGCCCGATCACCCGAGCATCCTCAACAACCTCGCCCTCTCCTACGCGCTGAGCGGCAAGGCCTCGAGGCGGAGAAGCTGCTGCGCAAGGCGGCGGCAGCCAAGGCGGTGCCGGAAAGCGTCACGGTGCAGCAGAACCTGGCGCTGGTGCTCGGGCTTGGCGGCAAGTACGACCAGGCACGCACGGCGGCAGCCGCCGCTCTGCCGGCGGACACGGCGAGCGACAACATCGCCTATCTCAAGACGCTCGCGGAGGCACGCGCTGCGGCCATGGCGCCGGCCAGCAAGACCGACGCCGAGCGCAACGCGAACGCTGCCCTGCCGCAGCCGACCTACCAGCTCGGCGGGCCAGCGCCAGCCGGGAAATAGGCGGGGCCGCTCTCATACCGTCACCCTGATGAACCTATCCCGGCATCGGCCTCGGCCAATCGCTTGGCCGGGATGACGGGTGGAGTGTCGGATCGTCACTTCTTCATGGCCGGCGCGGCCTTGCTGGCGTCGCCGCCATCGCCTTTGCCTCCGCCGGCGGCGCCGACATAGCCCGACCACGTGACGCTGCGCCGCTCGCTCGAACGGGGATTCTCGTCCTGCGGCCGCTGCAGATCGCGGGCGTTGTCGACCATCACGGCGGTGTTGCGCTGCGTGGCGCAGCCGAAGTTGGGATAGGGCACGCGCGCTTCATTGCGGCCGACGTTCTCGCCCCACTGGTCGCACGGCGGCGGCACCGCCACTGGACGCCGGTAGGCGATGCGAATGGTCGGCACGCCCGCGCCGGACTGCCGCGGCCCGCGCGCAATCCGATAGTCGATGCCCGCCTCCACCACGTGACGCTGGATGCCCTGCAGCGACTGGGCGATCGATGCCGGATCGCGCGGCGCGGCCGGCGCCAGGATCACCAGCCGGCTGTTGGCTTCGCGCCGGTAGCGCTCGAGGAAGCGAAAAACGTCGATGTGCTGGTTGGGGCTCAGGCCGTCGGCGCCGACGGGCACCTCCACATCCAGGCTCTCGCGGTGATCGGCAAAGCCGATGGGATGCCGCAGCTCGGGATTGGTCAGCCCGACGGCGATGGCATCCTCGCGCCGGCGCTGCTCCTCGCACGCCCCCAGCAGCACCGCGCATGATCCGGCGAGGGCGAGGATGCACCGCCTTACGCTCGCGCTGATACCGCTGTCGGCCCGCTGCTTTGCGCGCGTCATGGCTTCAATCCCCCGTCCGGATAGTCGACGATGAACCCGAAATCGCCTTCGTAGCGCCCGCGCGGCGTGAAGCCGGGAGGCCCGTAGGTGCGGTTGACATGGCCGAGGAACAGCTCGCGCAGCGTGCTCGAGGGCGCGTAGCCGCCGTCGGGCCGCGCGAACTCGGACTTCGGCGCGTGGGTGGCGAGGTAGGGCGTGACCAGGATCACGAGCTCGCTCTCGCGCCGGCGGTAATCATTGCTGCGAAACAGCGCGCCCAGCACGGGAACGTCCTTGACGCCCGGCACCCCTTCCACGCTCTGGCGCGTCTCGTCCGACAGCAGGCCGGCCATCGCCAGCGTGCCGCCGCTCGGCAGCTCGAGCGTGGTCTCGGCGCGGCGGACCTTGAGTGCGGGAATCGAGATCTCGTTGAGGGTCACGGCGCCGTCGCTCGTCAGCTCGCTCACCTCGGCCGCGATTTTCAGGCTCATGCGGCCCTCGCTCATCACCACGGGCGTGAACGAGACATCGACGCCGAACGACTTCCATTCGATCGTGACCTGCCGCTCCTGGCTCTGGACGGGAATCGGGAACTGGCCGCCGGCCAGAAACTTCGCCGTCTCGCCGGAAATGGCGGTGAGGTTGGGCTCCGCCAGGGTGCGGATCAGCCCCGCCCGTTCCAGCGCCTCGACCAGCGCCGTGACGCTCTGCCCGTTGTTGCTCCAGGCGGCCTGCGCGGCGGCGCCCGCGAATACGAAGGGCAGCGTCCCGGGCATGGCTTGCGGCACCGCCGCGGTGGTAACCGGAAAGGCGTTCTTGATGACCTGGGCGAAGGTGACGTTGCGCGAGTTGAGCACCGCTTCCGGCACATTGACCCCGAGCCGCCGGATGGCGTCGCGCTGCATCTCCGCCACCTGCACCTTGAGCAGCACCTGCTCCTTGGCGGCAACGCTCAGCATATTGACGACGCTGTCCTTCTTCTTGGCATAGCGGGTGGCAAGCTCGCCGGCACGGTTGGAGTTGATCGGATTGATGACGCTGCCCGTCAGCACGACATTGTCGCCGACGGCCTCGACCTTGATGCGCGATCCCGGCAGCAGGCGGTTCAGCGCATCATTGAGCGGGGTCAGGTCGCGCACGACCGTGATCTCGAGGAACACGAGCCTGTGACCGTCAGCCGACATGAAGAACGCGTTGGCATCGCCCACATCCTTGGCCAGCAGGTAGACCTGGCGCGAGGACTGCACCACCGCATCGACGACCTGCGGGTTGGAAACGAGCACGTCCTTGAGATCGACGGGCATCTCGACCAGCATCGACTTGTCGAGGCCGATCGTGACCTTGCGGGTGATGGGGAAGCGGGTGAGCGGCGGGACAACCAGATGCGAACGGTGGTCTGGATCGCTCGGCAGGGCGGCCTCGCGCCGCGCCACCTGCGCAAGCGCCTCTGGCGTCCCCCCGCCGAGGCCACACGCCAGCGACAGCGCGGCCAACAGAGCGCGCCTTGCGGCGCGGCCGCCTCGCGACATCGACATGACCCACTGACCCCGCTGCTTGCCGCCCACCCGGCCAAGACATGCCGGACGCGTGGCCCCACACGCACGCAAGATGCGACCCCGGGCCCAGTCTTGCGGCAATCGGGGGCCAATCGCCAAATGCGGCACCGGCCAAGCTCGGCCTTTCCACAGGCGTTCAACAGGTTGGCGTCATGTTATGCGCGGCAGGGCGACGCCTCGGCCTGCCAGCTCGGCTCGTGCCCGGCCTGGGGAATACCGCCATGTGGCGGGACCAACTCGCGTCGGCCTTGGCCGACGCAGCGGCCGCCGGACCGAATTGCTGTGCGCAATTGCGCGCCGGGTGCACCGTCGGTGCCAGGGAGGCCCCTTGCGCTCAGCCGGCGACGCGCAGCCTGGCGATCTCGCGTCCGATCGATTCGAAAGCCTGGATCAGGGCCGCGCCATTGCTGGCCGCGTAGGCCGCTGCGGCATCCGAGGCGCAGCTTTGCAGCATTGCAATGGTCGTCGGATTGTCCTCGAGCCGGAAGGCTAGCCGATGGATTCGCCCTGGCATTTGTGGACGCGCGCCTGCACCACGGCCGGGCGGAGCACGGGGGCAGCTGCGACCAGGACGTGCAGTTGCCCCCGCAATGCCGATCGCTCTATTTTCTTTCTTTCTTTCAAATAGTTAATCCCAACCCCTAAAGGCTCGGGAAAGCCTCGAAGGATAGAGTGACCGGGACTGCGGCGACGCGGAGGCTGGGGAGACGCCTAGGGCGAGGTCCAGTTCGTTGCGTCTGTCGTGTGATGGCCAGCGCGAAAATTTGAATAAAAAGATGGTCAAATGGCAAGGCGCGAGCCGACCGCATCTTCATTCGTTTCGGCCATTGCATGACGCTTCGGAAGCGTTGCGACTTGCTTGTAAGAAAGCGGGCACAGCATGGCGATTGGATCTGTTATGCCACGAGGCGGGTCGCCCTCAATCAAAGGCGAGCGCATGTTGCGGACCACTGTCCTGAATAATTTGAACCTCGATGGCCGAACCCAGCGGAATGCAACAACGGTCAGGCGCAGGTATGGACGTGGCATTGCCCTAGGACTCTCCCTGCCTGAGGTTTTGATCTTTGTGCTCTTCCTCCTCTTGTTGGTACTCGTCGCACGACTGGTCCAAGTAGAGGAGCAAGCGCACTCCGCCCGAACAGCGTATGACGGGTTGCAAGCGAGCGTTCCTGCATTGAAACCACTTCTGGAAAGTCTGCGACAAGAGCAGCAATTGCACACCGCGGACCCGCAAGAGCTGGCGGCGAAGCTCGCCCGAGCAGTGGAGCTTGCGAGGGTTGCAGACAAGCTTTCGCTCGAGAACTCGGATCTGCGCTTGCAATTGGCCGCGCTCATGCCTGCAGGGTCAGAGTCGAAGCGGGAAACTCCCGAAATCTCAGAGATCATCGAGCGCGCAGGGAAGATTTATCCTGATGACCCACCCGCTGCTTTGAAACAGGCGCTGGCTGTCCTAGAGCGCTTTGGCCCCAACGTTGATAGCAGTCTGCTCTCCGTCGCGAGGCTGGACCAAGATTTGAAAGGCAAGGTTGCTTCCTTCGAAACCGCGCACGATGTACGTGGTCAGTACGAGGACCTGAACGCACATGACAGCGCCTTCCATCCGAAGAAGGTAAGAGCCCACCGTGTGGCAAGTTCCGACAAGCTCCGGGTAGCCGTGAGCAAGATTCGAGGGCGTCTTGGATGTGAGAGCAATAGCGTCTTGCATTCGCGCATGGACCGCCCTGCTCGAGCGGTTTCCGCTTGGTGCTCGTAGCTCGCGCATCCACCGAAACGTGCGCGCAAAGGCCGCCTGACCACAGCCTCCTGCCGACGCTTACAATGTTGGCGAGGTGCAGAGATTGCTGATTCCCGGAGCTGTTTGCAACGGCTCCAATTGATCCCTTGCCGTGTCTATGTCCGCCCTGCATGGTCGAGCGCTAAGCATATCAGCGGAAAGCGCCCGCCATGGATGCCACCCAGCCCGCACGCGCCTCGTACTGGAGGCAACAGATCGAGAAGGCGCTGCTGGCGCCGATCCGTGCCATGCGGCTCTCGTATCTCCCGCTGCTGATGGTCTATTTCGCCTACGGCGCGACGGGGCTGGTGGGCGTTGCTGCAGACTTTCTGGATCCGGAAATCCCTCACGTGGTCGCCCGCCGAGCTGGCCGCGCTCTCCGTCTGGTTCTCCCTGCCATGGACCATCAAGATGGTGTTCGGCGAGCTGGTCGACACCGTGCCGCTGCTCGGCTCGCAGCGTCGCGTGTACGTGTTCGTCGGTGCCAGCCTGATCGCTGCCGGCTTCGTGCTGCTGGCTGGCGCCGCCGGGCAATGGATCACGTTCCTGCCGGCCGACCAGCTCTATGTCATCGCTTCGCTGCTTGTTGTCACTGGCACAGTCGTGCAGGACGTCGTCGCCGATGCCATGAGCACGGAGGTGGTCCCGCGCCACAACCCCGACGGCAGCCCGCGCCTGAAGCAGGAGATCGACCACGACCTCGGCATGGTGCAGGTGCTGGGGCGCCTGGCCCTGTCATTCGGCATCTTCTCCGTGGCCGGCCTTTCCGGCCTGCTGGCGCAGTACCTCTCCTACGACAAGGTTTTCCTGCTGGGACTGATCGTGCCGGTGATCTCGATGTCCGGCGCGCTGCTCGTGCGGCTCGAGACCAGCGAGCGCCGCCCGATCGACTGGCGCATCCTCGGCGGCGGGCTCGCCTTCGGCGCCGTGGTCATGCTGCTTGCCGTCAGCGGCATCGACTACGGACAGGAGATCATCTTCGTCGTGTCGATGGCAGTAGTAATCTGGATGCTGACCAGGGTGACGCACGACATCGACCATGCCACGCGCATGCGCATCACGTATGCGGTCATCATCATCTTCGCCTTCCGCGCGGTGCCCGGCGTCGGCGACGGCTACACCTGGTTCCTGATCGACGTGCTGGGCTTCGACGAGGCCTTCTTCGGGGTGCTGGCGCAGATCGGCTCCGGGGTCGCCATCGTCACCCTCTGGATGCTCTCCGATGTGGTGACGCGCAAGCCTGTGGCCCAGGTGCTGTTGTGGATCACCATTCTCGGCACCATCCTGTCGCTGCCGTCTCTGCTGCTGGTGTTCCAATTGCACCAGGTGACAGAGCAACTCTTCGGCATTGGCGCGCGCAGCATCGCCTTGTTCGGCACGGTGGCCACATCGCCCTTCGCGCAGCTCAGCATGATCCCGCTGCTTACGCTCGTGGCCATCTACGCGCCCGCGGGCCACCGGGCCACCTGGTTCGCGCTGATGGCCTCGCTGATGAACCTGGCGCTGGTGGCGGGAGGGTTGCTGACCAAGTACCTCAACCTGATTTTCGAGGTGAACCGCGGGTCCTATGGCAACCTGCCGGCATTGGTCGTCACAGCCGTCATCATCGCGTTCCTGCTGCCAATGGCCGCAATCTCCATATTCGGCCGGCGCGTGCGATAGATCGCGGCCCATCCGCTCTTATGTCGCTTCCGAGCCACAGATGCGGCGAGCGTGCGCCGGCGCTGCAGCGCCGCCTTGACGTTGCCCACCTCCTCGGACCAATCATGGCCTGGGCGTCTCGAGGGGCGGCGTCGACGGGAAACTCGATCACGAAGCGTTACAAGGAAGCTGGCGCGGGCGTCTCATTGTGCGCGCCTTTTTCTTGGCGCGACCGGCACGGGCCCGCAATTCTGAGCGCCGTTATTGCGTATCGAGGGGGAGGATTTGGCCGATGTCTGCACCAACGAGCGTTCCAGGTCTGTCTCTCGAGCCGCAGCCCGAGCCCCAACTGGCCACGCTCGGCTGGGCGCTGCGCCGGGCCGCTTTGGGACTTCTGATACTCCTCGTCGCGACCATGCTGGGCGCCTGGCTGTTCTATGCCAGCATCGAGCCCGACGGTGCCACAGTGGGGCCAACATCGCAGAGCGAGTACGCGCTCCCCCAGAACTAGGGCAATATTCGGAAACAATTCAAATTCTTGGCAAGTGAGCCTGTTGATGCCTGGCGCGCGGGGCTTTGCCGCCGGGGCAGGGATGGACTATCAGAAGGCGGCAGCCAAAGCTGCCATGTTGACCATTCCGGCCTTTCGCGGCCTTTGACAGGGGGCGGTCCGGAGACCCTGCCGGAGACCTCATGAAGCTCGTCATGCTCGCCCGCAATCCGAGCCTCTATTCGCATCGGCGCATCGTCGAGGCGGCGCGGGCGCGCAAGCACGAGATCGATGTGATCAACACGCTGCACGTGCACATGAACATCACGTCGAGCCGGCCCACGCTCATGCACGGCGGCCGCCTGCTGCCTCAGTACGACGCCGTCATTCCCCGCATCGGCGCTTCGATCACGCATTATGGCCTTGCCGTGCTGCGCCAGTTCGAGGTGCAGGGCGTCTTCCCTCTCAACGAGAGCGTGGCCATTGGCCGCTCGCGCGACAAGCTGCGGGCCCTGCAGCTCCTGGCACGCGATGGCATCGGCCTGCCTGTCACCGCATTCGCACACGGGCCGCGCCGCGCGGAGGACGTGATCAACGAGGTGGGTGGCACGCCCTGCGTCATCAAGCTGCTCGAAGGCACGCAGGGCATGGGCGTGATCCTGGCCGAGACGGCTGCCTCCGCCAGATCGATCATCGAGGCGTTCAGTGCCGCCAACATGAACATCCTGGTGCAGGAGTACATCAAGGAGGCGGGCGGCGTCGACCTGCGCGCGCTGGTGGTGGGCGGCGAGGTGGTCGCCAGCATGAAGCGGTCCTGCCGCATGGGCGAGTTCCGCGCCAATCTGCATCGCGGGGGCAAGGCGGAGGCCGTCGCCCTCACCGAGGACGAGCGCAGAACGGCGATCCGCTCGGCCGAGGTGCTGGGGCTCAATGTCGCCGGCGTCGACATGCTGCGCTCCAATCGCGGGCCTGTCGTCATCGAGGTGAACTCCTCGCCGGGCATCGAGGGCATGGAGCAGGCGAGCGGCGCGGACGTGGCCGGTGCCATGATCGAGTTCCTGGAGAAGCGTGCCAGGCGCGGCGAGACCAAGACGCGCGGCACCGGTTGAGCTATTCCCTCTCCCCATGCTCTTCAGGTGGGGAGAGGGTTAGGGTGAGGGGCGGCCCCAAATTCGGTCGGCGCTTTGTGCCGCCCCTCACCCCGACCCTCTCGTCATGGCGAAGCCATGCTCCGCATGGACGCTAGCGGGGAGAGGGAGCGCGCACGACGGCGAGGAGAGCAACATGAGCAACGACATCCTGATCGCGCCTTCGATCCTCTCCGCCGACTTCGCGAGGCTCGGCGAGGAGGTGCGCGCCATCGACAAGGCCGGCTGCGACTGGGTGCACGTGGACGTGATGGACGGCCACTTCGTGCCCAACATCACCATCGGTCCGGGAGTGGTGAAAGCGATCCGGCCGCACACCAGCAAGGTGCTCGACGTGCATCTGATGATTGCGCCGGCCGATGCTTTCATCGAGGCGTTCGCGCAAGCCGGCTCCGACATCATCACCGTGCACGCGGAGGCCGGCCCGCACCTCGACCGCTCGCTGCAGCTGATCCGCTCGCTGGGCAAGAAGGCGGGCGTCTCCCTCACCCCGCAGACGCCCGAGAGCGCGATCCAGTACGTGCTCGACCGCCTCGACCTGATCCTGGTGATGACCGTGAACCCCGGCTTCGGCGGCCAAGCCTTCATCCCCGCCATGACCGAGAAGATCGGCCGCATCCGCGCCATGATCGGCCAACGACCGATCCATCTGCAGGTCGACGGCGGTGTCACGCCCGATACAGCGGGCGCCTGCGCCAGAGCCGGCGCCAACGTGCTGGTGGCAGGCTCGGCGGTGTTCAAGGGCGGCAAGTACCAGGAGAACATCGCGGCGATCCGAGCCGCAGCGAAGGCTGCCGCCTAGAGCGAGATCGTTTTGATGGAAGCGCGCATGCGCTTCCATCAGAGAACGTGAATCTCGATCTAAACAATTGTGATAGAGCAGGATTCACGCTTCGGCCGATACGTGCATTGTGGAGTTGAAGTGCTTCAATCCGAAGCGATCCTGCTCTAGCGTCAGGCTCGTCCATGCGCCTGCCCTCACCGCTGCATCGTGGCACGCTCATCCAGCGCTACAAGCGGTTCCTGGCCGATGTCCGGCTCGACGACGGGCGGCTCGTCACCGCTACCTGTCCCAACACCGGGTCGATGATCGGGCTGACGGCGCCCGGCTCGGCCGTGTGGCTGTCGGAGAGCGACAGCCCGACACGCAAGTACCGCTTCACCTGGGAGCTGGTAGAAGTGGACCTCGGCCAGGGCCCATTGCTGGTCGGGATCAACACGGGCCACCCCAACAAGCTGGTGGCCGAGGCCGTGACGGGCAAGCGCATCAGGCATCTGGCCGGCTATCAAACGTTCAGGCGCGAGGTGAAGTACGGCAAGAACAGTCGCATCGACCTGCTGTTGGAATGCGCCAAAAAGGGCCTTTGCTACGTCGAGGTGAAGAATGTGCACCTCTCGCGCCGGCACGGGCTCGCCGAGTTCCCCGATTCGGTGACCGAACGCGGGGCCAAGCATCTGGCCGAGATGAGCGACATGGTGCGCCTGGGCCATCGCGCGGTGATGGTGTTCCTGATCCAGCGCAGCGAGGCGCGGCGCCTCGCGCTGGCGCGCGACATCGATCCTGGTTATGGCCAAGCCTTCGATGCGGCCAGGGCCGCGGGCGTCGAGGCCATCGCGCTGCGCTGCTGCATGAGCACCGACGAGATCATGGTGGACCGAGCGGTGCCGATTTCGGGCTAGTTGGGGTCAGCTGGTCAGACCCCTCGCCTCCAACGCCGATGCCGAGACAAATCGTAGGCGCGAGGGGTCTGACCCCTTTCCAGCGTGCTTCGATGTGCGCGCGTCACTTCACCAGCGTCTGCACCAGCTTCTGAGCTACATAAAGGTTCCCGTTCGGCGACAGGTGGCAGAAGTCGATATAGATGTATTCCTGCTTGTTCAGCATATCCGTGAAGTCATAGAGGTCCGACTGCTCCGCCATCTTCTGCCTTATGAGGGGATAGACGGCCGCAAACTGCTTCCTCTCCGTGTCCCGCTGCTTGAGGTGATCCACCTTCGTTTCGCTGAAATAGGAAATGGGCTGGAGAACACCGAAAAACTTGCCATTGTGAGCTTCGACCAGCTTGCGCGCCAGCGCCCAGTCCTCCAGCAGATTGTCGGCGATTTGTTGTGCCTTCTTCGTGTCGCTGTGGCAGCTGAAGAAGCTGTCGTCGCTCCTCGAGCGCCTGGAAAAAGAGCCGGAGACGGTGCCCGCGAGCGCCGCCAGTGGCCTGAACATGTATTGGAGGCCGTATTCCCTTCCATACGATGCCCGCCTGCAATGCAGATGACATCTGATGCTCGCGGGCGTGAGACCAGGCGTTGAGCTCTGATCGGCACTTGTGCACAACATCGTTCGCGCCGTCGTAGAACACGACGATGTCGGGCCGGTGGCCGTCTTGCAGGAGGCGGATGAGCATCATCAGGCCCTGATGCGCCGTATAGGCAGTCTCGCCGAAATTCTCCACGCGATATCCGGACAGTTGCGCGAACCGGGATGGAATGGTGTTGGCGTCGTCTGCTCCCGTTCCCCACATGGTTGAACCGCCGAAGAAGTAAACGGAGGGCTTGGAGGCATCGTTGGACCCGATGGTGCGGCGCTGCGCATAGTGTCCCCCGATCGAGATGGTCTTTCCCTCAAAGGGCAGGCGGCGCCATCCGAGGTAGCTGACATACCTCGACTGCAGCGAAGCGAACTCCTTGAAATGCGTCAGTGCCCAATCGACGTTGGCGTAGTTGGGCAGAGCAGCCTTCCTGCGCGCGTTGACGGCGATCTCCGTCTTGGCGCCTGAGCTCAATGCAGTGTAAACGCTGGTCGCGAGGCAGATGCCCCAGATAACGACATTGAAAACAACAAACACAATGATCGCATTGATCGCGACGAACTTGAAGGCCGGGCGCATCTAGTCCCCCCCAAACTTGTCCTTGAACTGCTGGGAGAGGTGTTGCAGCTGCTCGCTCTTGCGGATCACTCGCCCCTTCCGTCTGGCGGCAATTTTCGCAGATGTATGAGCGTTGTCTACAACGATTCTCCATCGCAAATTTCGCAGCTGGTTCCGCCTGGAAAGCATATCGGTCCGTCCGCCGCTTCCGCATTGCAACACGCCTGTCGCGCCTCGACCGGAGACCCGGCAGGCCAGCCCGTCGTCGTTGGCATAGCTGCGGGAACCCGCTGTGTGATACGCAGGCCGGGGAAATGCCGGGCAGATTGCGGGTTCAATGGCCACCGATACCTCGGCGCGGGCGCGCGCTGCATGGCTGGCAGCGGGCGAGCTGCAGACGCTGGTCGTGGTGTCAGGCGCGCACCTCATCAGCCATCTGCACATCATGGTGCTGCCCGTCCTGCTGCCGCTGCTGAAGGAGCACATGAACGTCGGCTTCTTCGAGCTGGGCTTGGCGCTCACCACCTACAACATCGTGTCTGGCCTCACCCAGGCGCCAATGGGCTTCGTCGTGGATCGCATCGGCGCCAGACCCATTCTCGTCACCGGCCTGTTGCTCGGCGGCTTGGCATTCCTGCTGCTCAGCGTCACGGGCTCCTACGGCTGGCTGATCGTAACAGCGGTTCTGATTGGCCTCGCCAACTGCGTCTACCACCCCGCCGACTACTCGATTTTGACCGACAACATCTCGGAGGACCGCATCGGCAGGGCATTCTCCGTTCACACGTTCGCGGGCTTCGTCGGCGGCGCCATCGCCCCTCCCCTGCTGCTCGGAATTGCAGCGGTGGGCGGTCTCAGCTCCTCGCTGGTATTTGCGGGCCTTTTCGCCTGGATCACGGCCGCCGTAGTCTTCCTCGTCCCGGGCCGGCAACACGCGGGCGAGCGGGCGCGGTCCGGCCGTACCATGCGCAACGTCGACGCCGGCATCGCCGGCATCCTCACGCCGACGGTGCTCGGGCTGACGGCGTTCTTCACCCTCCTCGCCCTGTCGCACAGCGCGATGTACAGCTTCTCCATCGTGGCGCTGATGGCCGGCCATGGCGTCTCGCTGCCGGCGGCCACCGCCGCCCTCACCGCCTACCTGGCAGCCTCGGCACTCGGCGTCCTGGTCGGCGGCGTGTTGGCCGATAAGACCCGGCGCCATGGGGACGTTGCCGCTGCCGGGTTCGCCCTCTCCGCCGTGGCCGCGCTTGCTGTTGCGACGCTCACCCTGCCGGTGCCGGTGCTGGTGGGGGCGATGGGGCTCACGGGCTTCCTGTTCGGCATCATCCAGCCCTCGCGCGACATGCTGGTGCGCAAGGCGGCGCCTCCGGGCTCGGCTGGCCGCGTGTTTGGCATCGTCTCGACCGGATTCAACATCGGCGGTATCGTCGGACCGATGCTGTTCGGCTGGTTGATGGACAACGGCGCGCCGCGCTGGATCTTCGGCACCGCCGTCGTGTTCATGGTGATCACGGCCCTGTTTGCCGTCTTCGAGGATCGCAGGACCCGGCGGCAGAATGGCGTAACCGGCGTGACAGCCTGACGCAGTCTTGATCGCCCGTGAACGGAATGCGCTTCGCGCGCGCGCCCGCCATGGCCTATATCGGAAACCTGAAAGGGCCACCTTTCCCCAAAGGCATGGCCACAAATACAAAGGGAGGCAATCCGTCATGCTCAACCGCCGCAATCTGCTGCGTGCGGGAGTGTCCCTGGGCGCGCTCGCCGCGTTCCTGCGGCCGAGGCTGGCCGGCGCAGATCCCAAGCAGGCCAAGACGTTCGAGGTTACCAAGACCGACGCGGACTGGCGCAAGATTCTTTCGCCACAGCAGTTCTACGTGCTGCGCGGCCACGGCACGGAGCGCGCCTTCACCAGCCCGCTCGACAAGGAGTACAGCGCCGGCACCTACCTGTGCGCGGGCTGCGAGCTGCCGCTGTTCTCCTCCACCACCAAGTACGACAGCGGCACCGGCTGGCCGAGCTTCTACGCCCCTCTCGACAACGCCATCGGCACCACCTCTGACCGCAGCCTGTTCATGGTGCGCACGGAGGTGCATTGCCGGCGTTGCGGCGGACATCTGGGCCACGTGTTCGATGATGGACCCAAGCCCACGGGCCTGCGCTACTGCATGAACGGCGTGGCCATGAAGTTCATCCCCGAGAAGAAGCCGTCGTAGCGCCGGCACACATTTTTTGAGAGGCTGACGACCATGCTCGACCTCACCCGTACGCTGCGGTGGCTGGCGCCGATCGTCTTGCTCGCCAGCATCTCCGGCGCGGTCGCGCAAACCGCGCCATCCGCGAAGCCTGGCAGCGCTACGGCAATCGCCACTTTCGCGGGCGGCTGCTTCTGGTGCGTGGAGGAAGCTTTCGAGAAGGTGCCGGGCGTGATCACGGCCGTTTCGGGCTTCATCGGCGGCACGGTCGCCAACCCGAGCTACGAGCAGGTCATGACCAAGAAAACCGGCCATGCCGAGGCGGTGCGCGTCACTTACGATCCGGGCAAGGTGAGCTACCGGCAGCTCGTCGACTGGTTCTGGCGCAACATCGATCCCGTCGATGCGAGCGGCCAGTTCTGCGACAAGGGCAGCCCCTATCGCAGCGGTATCTTCTACCACGACGCCGAGCAGCGGAAGGTGGCCGAGGAGACCAAGCAGGCGCTGGTGGCATCGGGGCGGTTCAAGCAGCCGATCGTCACCGAGATAACGGCGGCCGGCCCGTTCTACGAGGCCGAGGACTATCACCAGGACTACCACAAGAAGAACGCGAACCGGTACCAGTTCTACAAGCACGGCTGCGGCCGCGTTCAGCGGCTGGAACAGGTTTGGGGCAAGGCAACGCCGCCGCCGAACAGCTAGTATCCCCTCTCCCCACTCTTCCGTGGGGAGAGGGTCATGGCGAAGCCATGCCTCCGGCATGAGGTGAGGGGCGGCACAAAGTTGTGCGCGGAGTCTGGAACCGCCCCTCACCCCGACCCTCTCCCCGTGAAGACGGGGAGAGGGAGACCCCACCTCACGCCGGGAAGCGCGCCGCGAACGGCTCGAGCGGCAGCTGCAGCGCGTTGGTGAGATACGACACCGTGCGGTAGAAGCCGGCGAGCAGCAGCAGCTCGAGGATGGCTTCCTCGCTGAAGGCGGCGCGCAGCTCACCCCACAGCGCGTCCTCCACTCTGCATTGCGCCTGCAGGCCATCGCAGAAGCGGATCAGAAGCGCATCCTCGGCGCTCCAGCAGGCGTCGCCCGCGCCGCCGTGCACGGTCGAGCGCAGCTGCTCAGCATCGAGGCCCGCGCGCTTGGCGAAGAACGCGACATGCACACCCCATTCGTACTCGGAGCGGCATTGGGCGGTCACGCGGTGGATGACGATCTCGCGCTGGCGCAGCGTCAGGTGGCCGCGGTCGAGCAGGCCGCCGCCCATGAAGCGCTGGAACAGGCGCTGGTCGCGGGCGAGCACGCGGAAGAGCACGAGCGGCTCGACGCCGGGCGGCATCAGCGCGTCGAAGCGGGCTTGAATCTCTGCTGGATAAGGAGGGGCAGCGGGAGCGATGCGCGGCGATGCGGACATGAACGGCCTCCTGTGCTATGTTTTCCTTAGCACGGGCATTGCCTCTATGCTACGGAAATAATAGCATGGTCACTCCGTTACCCAAACGGCGCGTGCGCGGGTCTGCCACCGGGCGTCCGATCATGGCGCTGCTCGATCTGCTGGGCCGGCGCATGGCAGGACGCATCCTATGGGAGCTCAGGGATCGCAGCCTCACTTTCAGGGGCCTGCAGGAGGCGGCCCAGACCAACCCCAGCGTGCTCAATGTGCGGCTCAAGGAATTGCGCGAAGCACAACTCGTCGAGCATGGCCCCGGAGGCTACGGCCTCACCGTCCACGGCAAGAAACTGCTCGAAGCCTTCCTGCCGCTCCACGTCTGGGCCGACGACTGGGCGAGGCTGTTCGAGCGAAAGAGGCGCTAGAGCAGGATCGCTTCGGATTGAATCACTTTGCCTCAGCTGCAACGTGGCGGCCGAAGCGTGAATCCTGCTCTATTCATGAACTCGAGAGCAAGATTCACGTTCCATGATCGAAGCGAAGCGCTTCGATCAGAAACGATCTTGCTCTAGGCAGGGCTGCCGATGACAGTCAGGTCGCGTGCTTGCCCTTGCGTTTGTCGACGCGCCTTTGCAGCTCGTCCTGCAAGTCTTCGATCTCACACCTCAATAGAAACGCGTCGTATTCTCCGAGTACTTCAGGCGGCCGCGGGAAGGGCCTCGGCGCAATGAGCCAGGCCAGCACGTAGAACGGCAGAAAGATGAGCGCCCCCTCCCCGGCGTTCGCCCCTCCCTCGAGGATGGCTGCCACATGTGTATAGGCGACATGGACTCTGGCTTTGATGCGATACATCAGGCGATGCCGGATGAAGCTTCGCTTCATGCGATTGGCATGGAACGCATCCCACCACGTCGGCTTGACGGCCAATTCCCCCATTCGATCGACTTTGCGCCATGCTGCCTCCAATCGAAGGGCCAATGTCCGGTCGAACCGGAACCGCAGGTCGTATCTGAGATTGATCGGCATACGCTGCGGTTACCCGCCCAATGAGTTCCAGCGCCATTCTCAGCCACCACTGCCATCACATTACCCCCCTGTGAAACCAACAATAGGGCTGGAGGCGGACGCACACCCAAGGAAGCGTCGGGTTGAGCCACCGCATCGGTTAGCCCCAACTTTGCAGACCTGCCCGGCCTCGCGCGGAGTTGCATCAACCGCATGCCCATGCCGTAGTGCGTATCTCGACGGCGGGCACTTCCGGAGGCATCGATGCATTACACGACGCTCGGCAAGACGGGGCTCAAGGTCAGCGTCGCCGGCCTCGGCTGCGGCGGCAACAGCCGCATCGGGCTGGGCACGGGGCTCACCGAGGCGCAGTCGATTGCGCTGGTGCGCGAGGCGATCGACCTCGGCGTCAACTTCCTCGACACGGCGATCGCCTACGAGACGGAGGGCGTGGTCGGCAAGGCCATCAAAGGCCGGCCGCGCGACAGCGTGGTGATCTCCACCAAGAGCCACATCAATCGTCTCGACGGCTCGAGGCCGTTTTCGGCGGCCGATGTCGTCGCCAATCTGGAAACCTCGCTGCGCAACCTCGACACCGACTATGTCGACGTCTTCCACCTGCATGGGCTGTGGCCCGGCGCCTACGATCGCGCGATGGCCGAGATCGTCCCCACGCTCCTG
This sequence comes from uncultured Alphaproteobacteria bacterium, assembly GCA_963827545.1. GTDB lineage: Bacteria > Pseudomonadota > Alphaproteobacteria > Rhizobiales > Hyphomicrobiaceae > AWTP1-13. The sequence goes on along the minus strand of CAWHBI010000001.1, from coordinate 24,668 downwards.
CGCGAGAAGGAGAAGGGCAAGCTGCGCCACCTGGCCGTCTCCGAGACCGGTCCGCGCGACCCCGAGCACACGATGCTGGCCCGCGCCGTGGAGGAGCCGGTGTGGGAAGTGTTCATGCTGGCGTTCCACATGCTGCACCAGAACGCGCGCAAGCACCTGCTGGAGCGCACGCGCGCCAACAAGGTCGGCACGCTGTGCATGTTCGCGGTGCGCAACATCTTCAGCAAGCCGGGGCTGCTGCAGAGCAGCATCGCGGAGCTTGCCGCCGAGGGAAAGCTCCCCCGTGCACTGGCCGAGGCAAAAGGTCCGCTGGACTTCCTGGTGCACGAAGGCGGGGCCGAGAGCGTCGTCGATGCCGCCTACCGCTTTGCCCGGCACGAGCCCGGCATCGACGTGGTGCTGTTCGGCACCGGCAGCATCGACCACCTGCGCGCCAACATCGCCTCGATCCTGCGCCCGCCCCTGCCGCGGGCCGACGTGCAGCGGCTTTATGATCTGTTCGGCCACCTCGTCGGCGTCGGCCTCGACCTGCCGGACCGGGTCACAGCGGCAAGGGCGCGCTAGGAGCTTGTTGGGCGCTCAGCGCCCAGGGCGTGCCGCTGGGTGGGTGTCCGTCGCCGGAGCAATATGGTTAATACTGAACGCTTCGTTGTTTCACGTGAAACATTGAAGTGTTCAGTGTTAACCATATTGCCCTCGGACAGCTCTACTCCAGCTGCTTGATGCCGAGGTCCTTGATCAGCGCGCCGACGTCGCGCACGGTCTCGGCGATGACGGCGACCATTTCCTCCGGTGTCGAAGCGGTCGCGATCGCACCGGATTTCTCCATCACCGAGCGGTAGTCGGGCCCGTTCACCGCCGCGACCACCGCCTTGTTGAGCCTGTCGATCACGGGCCTCGGGATGCCCGCGCCGCCGCACATGCCCCACCAGCCGTAGCTGGCGATCGGCACGCCCTGCTCGGTGAGCGTCGGCACCTGCGGCGCGGCGGGGAGCCGCTCGGGGCTCGTCAGCCCGAGGATCTTCACCTGGCCACCCTCGTGCAGCGGCAGGCTGAGCGCCAGCGGCCCGACCATGAACTCCAGCCGGCCTCCGGCCACTTCCTGCAGCGCGGGTCCGGTGCCGCGGAAGGGCACGCCGACCATCGAAATACCGGCCACCTTCTCCAGCTGCTTGGCGAGCAGCTCGGTCACCGAGCCGGCGCCGACCCGGCCGTAGTTGAGCTGGCCCGGCCGCGCCTTCGCGTAGGCGATGAACTCCTGCATGCTGCCGACGGGCAGGGCTGTCGGAACCGTGAACGCATAGTAGGCCTTGGACACCAGGCTGATCGGCGCGATGTCCTCGAGCTTGTAGGCGACGCTCTTGTAGAGCAGCGTGTTCGACGGCTCGAGGTAGGAGCACAGCAGCAGGGTGTGCCCGTCGCGCGGCTGCGCCAGCATCTCGTTGAGCGCGATCATGCCGGCTGCCCCGGTCTTGTTCTCGACCACCACCGGCTGCCCCAGCGCTTCGCGCAGCTTCTCGGCGACGAGGCGGGCGGGAATGTCGCTCGGCCCCCCGGCTGGAAATCCGACCAGCAGACGGATCGTCCGGTTGGGAAAGTCCTGCGCGTGCGCGACAGTTGCGAGGATTGCGCAGGCAGCGAGCAACGAGCACGCCTTGCGCGCGCGGTAGATCATCGTGCCTCCCTCCTTGCCGTTGTGATCGGCCGTTGCCGATAGTATAGGGGCGCGGCGTGAACCGGGCGAGGCGTGGGCATCGGCCCACGCTTCCAATTCGCGGTCGATCAGCAATGGCCAACTTGACTCCGCAGGAACTGAAGTCGGCGCTGGCGCAGGGTCTGCTTGCGTTCCCGGCAACCGATTTCGACGCTGCCGACGCACTCGACACCAAGGCCTCAGCGGCACGCCTGGAATGGCTCGCCACCTACCGGCCTGCGGCGTTCTTCATGGCCGGCGGCGCGGGCGAGTTCTTCTCGCTCGCGGACGCAGAGTACGCCGCACTCCTCTCCAATGCGGTGAAGCTGCGCGCCGGCAGCATTCCCATCCTCGGAGCCGCGGGCTACGGCACGCGCATGGCCGTGGCCTATGCCAAGGAGAGCGATCGTCTGGGGGCCGATGGCTTGCTGCTGCTGCCGCCCTATCTGACCGAGGCGCCGCAGGAGGGCCTGCGCGCGCACATCGAGGCGGTGTGCAAGGCCTGCAGGCTGGGTATCGTGGTCTACAACCGCGCCAACTGCCGGCTGCAGGCGGAGACGCTGGCGAGCCTCGCCGAAGCCTGCCCGAACCTCATCGGCTTCAAGGACGGCATCGGCGACACCGAGCAGAACATGCGCATTCGCGGCCTGCTGGGCGACCGGCTGGTCTATCTCAACGGCATGCCGACCGCGGAGACCTATGCGCCCGCCTTCGCGGCCCAGGGCTTCGCCAGCTACTCCTCGGCCATCTTCAATTTCGTGCCGCGCACGGCCATCGACGTGCACCGGGCCGTGTATGCGGGAGACACTGCCGCGTTCGCACGCTTCGAGCGGGACTTCCTCATCCCCTACGTGCGCATCCGCAGCCGCCAGCCGGGCTATGCGGTGAGCATCGTCAAGGCGGGCGCCGCCATCATCGGCCGCAGCGCCGGCAAGGTGCGGCCGCCGCTGTGCGATCTCACGCGCGAGGATCACGAGGCCTTGCGCGCGCTGATCGCGGGACTGGGGGCGCAGCAGGCGCCCTCCCTCTCCCCGCTTGCGGGGAGAGGGCCATGGCGGAGCCAGTCTCGGATAGGTGAGGCGGCCTCGAGTACCGTCGGAGTTTTATGCCGCCCCTCACCCTAACCCTCTCCCCACGCTGAAGAAGCGTGGGGAGAGGGAATCTACTCCGCCGCGGCCTTGTGCGCGGCCAGCACGTTGTCCGCCAGCCGGCCGGTCAGCTCGGCCAGGTGGTGGAACTTGGCCGTGTAGGTGCCGACACCCGCCGTCGCCGAGCGCAGCTCCACGATCAGGTCCTGCATCTCGGACTCCGGCAGCTGCGCCTTGACCACGTCCCAGCCAGGCCAGCCCTCGCGCGCGTCGAACCCCAGGATCTGCCCGCGCCGCTGCGGGATCATGCCGTTGATGCGCGCGGTGGCATCGGAGGGAATGGCGATCTCCACCTCCATGATCGGCTCCAGCAGGACCGGACTGCACTTGGGCATGCCCTCGGCCATGCCGATGCGGCCGGCTTGGCGGAAGGCCATGTCAGAGGAATCGACCGAATGGTAGGAGCCATCGGTCAGCGTGACCGCTACGTCCACCACCGGAAAGCCGCCGAGCGGCCCGCGCTGCAGATAATCGGTGACACCGATCTCCACCGAGGGAATGAACTGCCGCGGCACCACACCACCGGTAATCTTCTCCGCGAACTGGAAGCCCGTACCGCGCGGCAGCGGCTTGATGTCGATCACCACGTCGCCGAACTGGCCGTGCCCGCCCGATTGCTTCTTGTGCCGGCCGCGCACCTCGATGCCCTTGCGGATGGTTTCCTTGTAGGGCACCTGCCGCCGCTTGGACTCGGCGTCGACGCCGTATTTGCGCTTGAGCCGCTCCAGCGCCACGCGCAGGTGCATCTCACCCTGCCCCCACAGCACCATCTGGTGGGTGTCCTTGGCGTGCTCCAGCTTGAGCGAAGGGTCCTCCTCCATCAGCCGGCCCAGGGCGCCTGTGAGCTTCACCTCGTCCTTGCGATCCTTGACGTTGATGGCCACGCCATAAACCGGCTGAGCCGGCACGGGTGCAGGAACTTGCGTGCTGCCGCCTTTCTCCGACGACAGCGTTTCGCCGGAGATGATCTTTTCCAAGCGTCCCAGCGCCACCGTCTCGCCGGCCTTGGCGGGCGCGCGCTTCTTGGCATCCTGCCCGAGCAGGGAGAAGGCAGCAGCCGCGCGCTCCTCGGCACGCGCGCCCTGCACCACGGTGCCTTCGCCGAACTCGCCCGCCAGCACGCGCACGACGCTGACCTTGCCGCCGTGCGGCGTGTACATCGTCTTGATCACGTGGGCGGCCGACTTCGCATTCTCGAGTTTCAGGCGCTTGGCGGTGCGATCGACGAACGGAGCCTCGTGGCGCAGGGCCTTCAGCAGGCGCAGGATGCCGTTGCCGTTCTCGGCCGAGCCCAGCAGCACCGGCACGATCAGACCGTCCTGCACTTCCTTGACGAGATCGGCGAACACCTTGTCGCGCGGCGGCTGCACGTCAGCCAGCAGCTGCTCCATCAGCTCGTCGTCGTAGTCGGCGAGCTGCTCGAGCATCTTGAAGCGGGCTTCCGTCTCCCGATCCTTCACGGCGGAGGGCATTTCGATCACTTCGGCATTGGACTGCTTGCGGTAGACGAAGGCGCGCTCGAGCGCGAGGTCGACGAAGCCCGATGCGACGCCGTTCTCCCAGATCGGAATCTGCCGCAGCACCAGCGGCTTGGCGCTCGCCGGCTGCAGAGTGGGCAGGATGTCGCGCACCTGGGCGTCGAAGGAATTGATCTTGTTGAGGAACAGGAAGCGGGGAATGCCGCGATCCTCGAGCTGCTTCAGGATCAGCTGCAGCGCGGGCACGCGCTTGGTGTCGGGCTCGCATACCACGATGGCGGCGTCGCAGGCGGTGACGGCGAGCGCACCCTCGTGCTGGAACTCGATGGAGCCTGGGCAGTCGATGAAGGTGAAGTTTTCGCCGAGGAAGGTGGCGTCGGCGATATTGAGCTCGACGCTCATGCCGTGGTCACGGGCCTCGGCCGAGCCGTCGCCCACGGTATTCTTGTCTGTGACTTTGCCCTGGCGCGTCACGGCGCCGGTGCGGGCAAGAATGGATTCGAGAAGTGTGGTTTTGCCGGAAAGGTAAGGCCCGACCAGTGCGATGCAGCGGGAGCTGCGAGCGGCAGAGCCACCATTTTGCCCCATAGGATCCTCCTTGACTGGCCCAGGCAAAGGGACGCGTCAGCTCGCGCGCGCCCGCGCCTGAGCTTCATGGGGCGCGTAACAATATGGTGAACCCGCGCCGGAGCAAGCGCAAGCGGGCTAACGGGAAAATTTGCCGGTCGTGCATATCCATGAGCGTCCGGGCGTGCGCGACCAATGGGCGGACCGGCGCCTTGGCCCGCAATCGCGAGCGCATTCGGCACCGTCTCGGTCGCCGGCGGAGCCAAGCGCACGAGTTGGAGCTACCTCGGCTATGACCTGGGTTGCGTCTGCACGCACTCGGGCTCCTCGGGGCAGCCGGCAAACGCCGACCCTCCCCTTGCTGCATCCGCGTAATCACGATCTTTTGTGAATTGCCTTGACCTGCGGCCATAATGCCGCGCTAAATCTTAAGCGATCCCACGGCAGGCGAGCACGTCGCGGTGCGATCAAGCCCGGGAGCTGATCCTGGAACGCGAACTTGGGCTTACGAGTTAATAACGCCATGGGAATGGAAACACTCAACAGCGCTGCGCGGGCCGCGGGCTTCGCGATGGCCGCTTCTGACGAGCCCTATGAGGACGTCAAGGCCGAAGTGAAGGTGGTCGAGGCTCAGTGGCGACCCGGCGAGGCTATTCTGCTCCACGCTGACCCGACCCAGCGCAAGCCGGGCAGCGGGGACTGGCTCAAGGGCGTCCTTGGCCTGTTTGGACGGCGGGCCTCCCCAGCCTGACACGATCGATTTGAAGCCGCGGGTTCTGCGTGCGACGGCGTCAGTGCGTGCTGGCGGCTTTCTCCTGAACCATCGAAGCCACCCAGGCCAACACGTCGGCGTGGTGCACAGAAACCCACAAATGCCCCTCGCCGGGCAGATCCGTCACCCTACAGTTGGCAATACGCTGGGCCAGCGCGCGCACGGCCACCAGAGGCACATTGGAATCGGCACTGCCAATCCATAGCCGCGCGGGGGCGATGATTGCCGAAAGGTCGACCTGCCAGGGGCGCGAGAAGAGCGCCAGGTCGATGTTGGGCCCTGCGGTGCCGGGTCTCAAACCTTCCCGGAAGCTGCCGAGAATGCGCTGCGAGATGTCGGGGCGGGCAATCACCCGTTTGTCCGTGCGAGCCGCGCGCCAAGTCGTGAGCTGGCCGGCGAGGCGTGGTGTGTGTGTGAGGCTCCAGCGGAAGGCGCGCATCGCCGCCGAGACGGCCCAGGGCCCGCGCGGCAGCACCGTAAAGCAGAAGCGGTGCAAGAATGGCAGCGATGATCCCAGTGCGGCATCGACGATCGGGCCAACCGGGCTGACGAGGGCCAGCGCTGACACCCTGGAATTGAGACAGGCGGCCACAGCCGTGGCATAGGGTCCGCCTCCCGAAATGCCGCCAACCGCGAAGCGCGCGTGGCCCAAGCTGTCCATCAGAGCAGCCATGTCGCCGGCGAATGCCTGCAGGGTCGGAGCGGACGGCGCATCGGTGAGGCCATAGCCCCAGCGATCCGGAGCCACCACGGCAAGGCGCAAGGCGCTGCCGGCTTCGTGCGCAATCGAGAACTTGAGGCGCGAGCCGGGCGTGCCGTGCAGAAACAGGACCGGCTCGCCGGCCGGATCGCCATAGACCCGATAGCCCAGCGTGCGCCCATCTGCCAGCCGCAGACGATGATCCTGCACCAGGTCAGCAGTCATGAGGGGCAAGCTCCCGCTCAAACAGCAGCACTTGAGGCTCGGAGTTGCTGGTGCCCACGAGCCGGAACCCAAGCGAGCGATACAGTGCCTGGGCTTCCGTCATGCTGGGCAAGGTGTCGAGACACATGCGGCGGTACCCCAAATGACGCGCCTGCTCCATGGCAGCGCGTGCCAACTGGCGGCCGAGACCGCAGCCGCGTGCAGCCTGGCGCACATACAGACGCTTCATCTCGCCAAGATCCGGCACATTCGGCACAGGCCGCAGGGCCACGCAACCTATCAGCCCGTCCTGCTCGGTGTCGCGGGCAAGCAGCATCTCTCCTCCGGGCGGGGCGTAGTCGCCAGGCAGCCCGGCGACCTCGGCCTCGAAGCCCTGAAAGCAGAGGGATACGCCAAGCCCCGCCTCGTATTCGCGCATCAGGCCCACGATTGTGGCCCGATCACGCTCGCGGAAGCCCCGCTCGATGAGGTACCGGCCCACGGGCTCCTACCGCAACATCCAGAACAGGGTCGCAAGCGCGACGAGGGCGAGCGCGGTCCGCCGGTAGAGGCGGCACTCCGCGCAGGCCCAGGCGGCACGCAGGCGATCGACAAGCGTCATGACCAGACCTTGAGCAGGAAAGAGGCATCTGGCAAGATCGAGTCGCTCCCTGCGGTCGCCGATCCACGACATGAATGTCATTCCGCTCAAGAGTGCGCGCGCCAGGCTGCGGCCGAGCCGGCCAGTTCAGCCGCCGGCGATCCTGAGCGCCAGCATACCAGCAGCCAGCCTGTCACAAGCCGCCGATGAGCTGGCTGAAGACCGCCTGCGCATGCGGCAGAACCTCGCCGCGCTGGCGGTGATCGTCGCCATCGTCGTTCTCGGCAGCTGGCTCATCGACAGCTTGCGTGCCTACTCGCGCATCCAGACCTGCATCGAGGCCGGGCACCGCAACTGCGTGCCGATCGACCCGAAGCACCAGCCCTCACCCTACGCGCGCTAGCCTATCCCATGGCCTATTGGGCGGGACGGGGCTCGGCTGGCGCTCTGCTCCCTGCCTCGATCTGCGCGTAGACCACATTGGCGAGGTTCATGAGCTCGTCACGGGTGAGCCGGCCAGACAGCGCATACGCGAGCGGCCGGTCGATCCAGTAGAACGAGCCGAAGCCATCCTTCTCGAAGAAACGGAACGACGTGTTGTTGAGACCCGACTCCCTGCGCATGTAGAGCGTCAGGCGCCGCCCGCTGGCGTCCTCGTACATGAACTGCGCCGCCGCAACGCCATGGTCGGGCAGCAGGCGACCCCCCATGAGCCTCCAGCCCAGTTCCGCGAGCGAGGGCGCGCGCACGTCGGCGCCGACACGCTTGGTCAGCCACCGCACCAGATGCGCTTCGTCCGCCTTGACCTCGACGGGATGGCGCACCTCGGGCACATAGACAGTGTGCGCGGCGAGCGCCGTCGTCACGAAGGCGACATCGGGAGTGCGCGGCTCCGAAATCAGGTCTCGCAGGCTATAGCCTGCGGCGCCAGCGGCCAGAATGACCAGGGTTGCGGCTGCCAAGCGGCCCAGCTGCCGCCCCGCGGGAAACCGGTCGCGCCCCAGCCGCATCGCCAGCTTGTGCATGACCGGCGGTACCGGCTCCTTGAGCCGCCCGGCATAGCGCACCCTGATCGCCTCGTTCAGATCGCGGAACTCGTGCGCCAGCGCCTGATCCGATGAAGCAGCCACCAGCATCGCCTCGATCTCGGCATGCTCGTCGGGCGTCAGCTCGCCATCCACGAAGGCGTGCAGCTCGGCCTCGCTGACGCGACGCTGCCCGGTCATTTGACCCTCCGCAGCGCTGTGCGGCCGTTCTTGTCACCGCCCTCGTAGTCCATGAGGGTGCGCAGCCGCTCGCGCCCCCGCGCGAGCCGCGACATGACCGTGCCGACAGGGATGTCCAGAACCTCGGCCGTCTCCGCGTAGCTCAGGCCTTCCAAGCCGATGAGCAGCACGACTTGCCGCTGCTCGCCGGTCAGAAGCTGGAGCGCACGGTCGAGATCACGGCCGCTGGCGCCGTCGGCCGCCGGCGCCGACTGATCGACGCCGAGGCTCTCCAGACCCACGTGCGGTGGCCGCCGCGACTTCCGCCGCAGCCCGTCGACGTGCAGGTTGTGGAGGATGGAGAACAGCCACTTGCGCGGGCTGTCGCCATCGCGCCATTGCTGCAGCCGTGCCAGCGCTCGCTCGAGTGTGTCCTGGATGAGGTCGTCGGCCTCGCCGTCGTCGCCCAAAAGGGCCCGAGCATAGCGGCGCAGGCGCGGCAGTTCCGCAGCAACGGCTTCCCGGCGAGAGGCCACGCTGATCCCCTTCTCTCGACGCGCGCGAGATACTCTCGCAGACGCTCGCCGTGTGCATTTTATTCCGGCCAGCCCGGTGAAATAAAGTGCACGCCGTGGCATTTACAGGTCACAGTCTCGAAGTATTCTAATTTGACGCGGATGCAGGGAATCCGCGCAGGATCGGGCGGGCACAGGGCCCTCGGCTCGGTGAGGGCATACCTCATCAGTGCCTGCCGTCGCTCACGTGGAGGAGACGAGATGCTTCGAGTGATTGCAGGCCTGGTGGTTCTCGCCGTCGGAACCACTCTCGTTCTTGCGCAGAACCCAGCCGCCATTTCCCAGCGCAAGGACGCCATGAAGGCGCTGGGGGGCGCGGCCAAGGACCCGGGTGCCATGGCAAAGGGGGATGCACCGTTCGACCTTGCCAAGGTACAGGCATCCCTGAAGACGCTGCAGGACGTCGCTGCCAAGGGCAAGACGGTATTCCCTGACGACTCCAAGACAGGCGAAACCGACGCGCTTCCGGCCGCCTTCGAGAACAAGGCCGATCTGTTCGCCAAGTTCGAGAAGTTGGGCGCCGACGCCAAGGCAGCCGCAACCGCCATCAAGGACGACGGAAGCTTCAAGTCCGAGTGGCCCAAGGTGACCGCCAACTGCGGTGGCTGCCACAAGGCCTATCGCAAGCCCAAATCGTAGGCGTCACCACCCTGAAAGCTCGCAGTGTGCCGCACTGCGGCAAGGGTGCGACGACTGCAACTGGAAAGAAGCGCGCGGGAAGCCTCCCGCGCGCATTTTGCACGCGTAGCCGGCCTCTATTCTGCCACGCCGGTTTGTGCTTCGTCAGGGCGCGGCCTGGCGGTCGCGCCTCTCCCGGGGAGAACGCATGCGGCTCAGAAAGATTGCTGCGGTACTGGTCGCGCTTGCTCTCGTAGGGGCCATCGCCTTCTATGTTCTCACCATCCCCAAGCTGGCGGTGACAGGGGGCCTGCCGGCGTACACCGCCAACCTCGCCAATGGCGAGACCATGTTCAATATCGGCGGATGCGCCTCCTGCCACGCCACGCCCAAGCAGGAAGATCACCGCCGGCTCGGCGGCGGGCTGGCGCTCGAGACCCCCTTCGGCACCTTCCGGGTCCCCAATATTTCGTCCGATGCGCGCCACGGCCTCGGCGCCTGGTCCGAACCCGATTTCATCAACGCGATGCTACGCGGCGTGGGGCGCAGCGGCGAGCACCTATACCCGGCCTTCCCCTACACCTCCTATCAGCGCATGCGTCTGGAGGACGTGCGCGACCTGTTCGCGTTCCTCAAGACCGTGCCGGCCGATGCGACGCCCTCCGCTGCCCCACGATCTGGGCTTTCCCGTTCAACGTGCGCCGCGGGCTCGGGCTGTGGAAGCTCCTGTATCTCGACGGCAGGCCCTTCGCCCCCGATCCCGCCGGGAGCGCCATGCTGAACAGGGGCGCCTACCTGGTCGAGGGACCCGGCCACTGCGCCGAGTGCCACAGCCCGCGCGATCTCTTCGGCGGCATCGTGCCGGCACGCCGCTTCGCCGGCGGCTTGGACGCCGAAGGCAAGGGTTGGGTGCCCAACATCACCCCACATGCCGACGGCCTTGCCGCGTGGTCCGGCAAGGACATCGCCTACCTGCTCGAGTCCGGGTTCACCCCGGACGGCGATTCGGTGGGATCGACCATGGCCGACGTCGCGACCAACACTGCCAAGCTGTCCGGCGACGACCGGGCAGCCATTGCGGCCTACCTCAAGTCCCTGCCGCCGCGCCCGGGCAAGGCTCCGCCACGCAAGCAATGAGCGTGTCGGTGGTTCGTACCCGCTTGGCTGACGGCCGAAGGCCGGACTAAGCTGGGTCGCGAGGAAAGCGCGACGCTGGGGTTGTCAGGCAAAGCAGTTGCGGCGGGCATCTTTCTGCCTGATTGCCACATCAGTCCTTGTGTGCGGGGCGATTCTGGCGCGGGGGCGCTTTCTCAGACGCAGGCGCGGCCTGACAAGGCCGATCCCAGAGGGCGCGGCAAGAGCGCGACCGGCAACGCCAGTCGTCGTGAAGCGTTCTGCTTCTACGCAAGCCAGGCGGCACCAGCCCGCCCCACGAGGCGTCACGAGATGAACCTCACGTTCGGCATCGAGGAAGAGTTCTTTGTCGTTTGTGAGGACACCCATGTGCTCAAGCCGCACGCGCACGAGGCCTTCCTGGCGCGGGCGAAGGAGCTGTCCGGCGGTGCCGTGCATCGCGAGCTGCTGCAGTCGCAGGTGGAGGCGGCGACGCCCGTGTGCCACACGTTCGCGGAGGCGCGGAGCCACCTCAAGCGCTCGCGTGCAGCACTGGCATCGGCGGGGCGCGAAAGCGGACTGTCGGTCATCTCTGCGGGCACGCATCCCACTGCGGACTGGCCGCTGCAATTGCAGACCGAGAAGCAGCGCTACGATGCAGTGATGGCGGAGCTGCAGATTCTGGGTTTCCGCAACCTCGTGTGCGGCATGCACGTGCACGTGGAGGTTCCCGACGACGATCTGCGTCTCGATGTGATGCGCCGATCGATCCCCTTCCTGCCCATCCTGCTGGCGCTCTCCACGTCCTCACCATTCTGGCGCGGCATGAACACGGGCTTCTCCAGCTACCGCATGACCTCCTACGACGAGCTGCCGCGCACTGGCCTGCCGCCGATATTCTCAGACTGGCTGCAGTACCGCGGTTATATCGAGGTGCTGCGCGAGGCAGGCGCGATCCGCGACCCGAGCTACATCTGGTGGGCGATCCGGCCCTCGCACAAGTACCGCACGCTGGAGCTCAGAATTCCCGATGCCTGTACGTCGCTGGAGGATACGCTCACCATCGCTGCGCTCTATCGCTGCCTCGTCCGCGCGCTGGTCGCCGATCGCACGATCAATAGCTCCATCAACTCGCCTGGCCGGGCGCTTGCCAAGGAGAACAAATGGCGCGTGCAGCGCTTCGGGTTACGTGCCGAGATGATAGACCCGTTCCGTGAGCGGGCTCCCACCGATGTGCCGTCGGCAACGCGGCGGCTGCTCGACATTCTGCGCCCGCATGCAGCAGCGCTCGATTGTCCCGGCGAGGTGGAGCACGCCGAGACAATACTGGCGCGCGGCACGAGCGCGGACCGGCAGCTTGCCATCTACCATGCCGCACTCGGCGACGGCTGCCAGGACCGTGAAGCCCTGCAGAACGTCAAGGCCTGGCTGAAGTCGGAAACGCTGGCAACCTGCACCCTCGCTGAAGCCTGAGCGGGAGCATCCGTACCGCACGCGCGAGTGGAGTAGGCAGCCACGCGCCGGCGGCGCATAGTGCGCCCATCGAAAAGCGTTCCCGGGGAGGTGTCAATGATCCTGCGCCTATGCGGGCCGGCCACCGCACTCTCGGCCCTGCTGCTGTGCGGCAATGCCTCGCTGGCCCAGGGCGGCGCAATGGCGGTGCAGACAGACGCCGCCTATGAGGCAATTCTAGCGAGCCCTGCGGTCGCCAGGACGGTCGACGATATCAAGATTGACGATGCCCGCACGCTCGAGGAGCAAAAGCGACTGACGGAGATCCCCTCCCCACCCTTCAAGGAGAAGGTGCGCGCCGAGTACTTCCTCAAGCGCTTTCAGGAGCTGGGGCTCGCCAACGCCTCCATCGACAGCGAGGGCAACGTCATCGGCATCCGCAAGGGCGCGGCGTCGGGCCCCAAGCTCGTCGTTTCGGCACACCTCGACACGGTGTTTCCCGAAGGCACCGACGTCACTGTCAAGGAGAAGGACGGCATGTTGCTCGCGCCCGGCATCGGCGACGACTCGCGCGGGCTGGCCGCCCTGTTGGCTGTGCTCAAGGCCATGAATGAGAACCGCATCAAGACGGTGGGCGAGGTGGTATTCGTCGGCACGGTGGGCGAGGAGGAGCTGGGCAATCTGCGTGGGGTGAAAGCGTTGTTCCGCGACCATAAGGACATCGACGGGTTCATCTCCGTCGACGGGCTCAACATCGGCCGCATCGTCAACCAGGCGACCGGCAGCCACCGCTACGAGATCATCTTCAAGGGTCCTGGCGGGCACAGTTTCCAGGAGTTCGGGCTGCCGAGCGCGATCCACGCCATGGGACGGGCCATTGCGAAAATCTCCGACGTGCAAACAACCAGCGACCCCAAGACAACGTTCACGGTCGGCACAGTGCGCGGCGGCACGTCGGTGAACGCCATCGCCGCCGAGGCACGCATGGCCATAGACATGCGCTCAGACAACACCGAGGAGTTGTTGAAGCTCGAGGCGAACGTGCTTGCGCTGATCAAGGCCGCCGTGACTGAGGAGAACAGGCGCTGGGGCTCCGACAAGATCAGCGCAGACATCAAGCTGATCGGCGCTCGACCCGCGGGCTCCGTGGCAGAGGATGCGGCCATCGTGCAGGCGTCGCGCCGCGCCGTCACCGCTGTCAGCCGGCCCGCCCGGGTCACGTTCGCAGGGTCGAGCACGGACTCCAACCTCGCCATGTCGTTGGGAATACCCGCTGTGACCATAGGAGGGGGCGGGGAAGGCGGCGCCTGGCACTCGCAACGCGAATGGTACAAGCCCACCGACGCCTACCTTGGCCCTCAGCTCCTCCTCCTCACGGTGCTGGCTCTGGTTGGGGTCGAAAGCGTGAGCCAGCCGTTGCTCGACATACGACCGCCGCGATGAGGCGGCCGGGCAGAGCCGACAGCGATCAGCCACGCCGCAGTAGAGGGGAGGGGCATCATGCCACTTCAGGCGCAGAGCCTCGTCGGACTGATTGCAATTCCGCTGATCGCATGGCTCATTTCGGAGCGGCGCGCAGCCATTGGACCGGCACGGCTGGCGCGCCTCCTGGCCGCCGGCCTCGGCCTGCAGCTCGCCATTGCCGGCATCATGCTCAACGTCAGCGCCGTGCGTGTTGCCTTCGACTGGGCAGCGGGCTTGGTGACGGCCCTGCAATCGGCGACCGGCGCGGGTGTGCGGCTGGTGTTTGGCTACCTGGCCGGTGGTCCTGCGCCGTTCGAGAGCATCAACCCCCAGAACAGCTTCATTCTGGCGTTTCATGCACTGCCGCTCATCCTTGTGATCAGCGCGCTCTCCAGGCTCCTCTATCACTGGGGCGTGCTGCAGAGGATCGTGCACGCCATCGGCTGGGCGCTGCGCCGCTCGCTCGGTGTGTCGGGACCGGTGGGAACATCGGCCGCGGCCAACATCTTCGTCGGCATGGTGGAGGCGCCGCTGCTGGTGCGGCCCTATCTGGCGTCCATGAGCCGCGCCGGGCTCTTCGCCACCATGACGGTTGGCATGGCGGGCGTGGCCGGCACGGTGCTCGCCGTCTATGCCACCATCCTACAGCCTGTGCTTGCCGGCGCGGCGGGTCACCTGATCGTTGCCTCGGTCATCAGCGTTCCCGCCGCACTGATGCTGTCCGAGCTGATGGTGCCCGAAGATCCGCTCCAGAAGCATGACGCTGCCGCGGGGGGCGATGGCATCGCCATCGACGATCCGCCCTCTTCGAGCATGGACGCCATCGCGCAGGGCACGTGGGAAGGCGTGATCCTGCTCGCCAACGTGACGGCCATGCTCATCGTCGCAGTCGCCCTGGTGGCGCTCGCCAACCAGCTGTTGGGGCTCATCAGCGAGCCGCTTGGGTGGAAGCTCACCTTCGAGCAGGTCCTCGGCTGGGCGTTCGCGCCGCTGGCCTGGCTTATCGGCATTCCCTGGGCCGAGTGCAGCACGGCCGGCGCGCTGCTCGGCGTCAAGACGGTGCTCAACGAATTCATCGCCTACCTGCAGCTTGCCGCCATTGCTCCCGAAGCCGTGTCAGAGCGCACCCGCTTGATCCTGACCTATGCGTTGTGCGGCTTTGCCAACTTTGGCAGTCTCGGCATCATGGTCGGCGGTATTGCAGCGATGGTGCCGGCCCGGCGCGCCGAGATCGCGAGCCTCGGCGCCAAGACGATGGTCTCCGGCACCCTGTCGACGCTGATGACGGCCGCTGTTGTGGGCCTGATGACACCGGGCTAAGAAGAACGAACTGGTGGGAAGGTTCATGGCAAGTGACGACATCGTCGCCGAGACCGCGACGCGCATCTTCAGCGATCTCTGCGACCCGCAGACCATCAACCGCGCGGCTGACACGGGTTGGAAGGCGCCGGCATGGGCCGCGCTGGAAGAGGCCGGGCTGCCGCTTGCCTGGGTGCCCGACGACCTCGGCGGCGCTGGTGCCGGTCTCGCCGAAGGCTTCGCGGTTGTGCGCGAGGCGGGACGTTTCGCAGCGCCACTGCCGGTCACCGAAACCCTGCTCGCCGGCTGGCTGCTCACGCAGGCGGGCGTGTCTGCGCCCGCTGGGCCCATGTCTTGCGGCCCGACGCGCGACGGAGATCAGGTCACGCTTGCCAAGAGCGGCTCGCTCACCGGCCGCCTGCGCGCCATTCCTTTCGCCAATGAGGCCAAGCACCTGGCGCTCCTGGCCCGGCGAGAGGGCGGTGGCGCGGTCATTGCTCTGGTCGAAACCGCCGCAGCCCGCGTCGCGGACGGCACGTCGATTGCCGGCGATGCGCTCAACGCCGTGACTTTGGAGGGCGTGCGGCCCGTCGCCGTGAAGGACGCGCCAGCCGGAATCGACGGCGACGCCCTGCTGCTCATGGGCGCTGTAGTGCGCTCCATGCAAATGGCAGGGGCGCTCGAAGCCATTCTCGATGCGTCGGTCAGCTATGCGACCGAGCGCGTGGCCTTCGGGCGCCCGATCGCCAAGTTCCAGGCCGTGCAGCACAACCTGGCTCGGCTCGCCGGCGAGGTCGCGGCTGCCGTCGCCGCCGCAGGCTCCGCCGCCGATGCCATCGCCACCGGATTCCCCTCCCCCCATGCCGGAGGCGTGTCTTCGACACGACGGGGAGGGGTTAGGGGTGGGGGGAACCCCGATGGCCAGCGTTCTGCGATCCCCCCCTCCCTGTCCCTCCCCCACAAGGGGGGAGGGGACGCCGCGGCACACGCGTTCGACGAAGGCGTGTTCCTCGAGGCGGCCGCCGCCAAGATTCGCGTCGGCGAGGCGGCGGGCGAGGGCGCGGGCATCGCGCACCAGGTGCTGGGCGCCATCGGCTTCACTCAGGGAGCACACGCTGCACCGCTTCACGCAGCGGCTGTGGGCCTGGCGTGACGATTTCGGCAACGAGAGCTACTGGGCGGTGAAGCTCGGGGCCAAGGTTGCTGCCAAGGGCGCCGACGGCCTGTGGCCCATGCTGGCGGCGCGGTGAGAACAAGCGATGGCAACTGAGCTCACGTTCGATCCCGTTCGCCTGCCGCCCGAGTGCCAGAGCCTGCGCGCAGAGGTGCGCACCTTCCTCGCCAGGGAAATTGAAGCCGGCACTTACAATCCGCATGCTGCCGGCAACGACCAGGCCTACAGCGAGGAGTTCAGCCGCAAGGTGGGCGCCAGAGGCTGGATCGGCATGACCTGGCCAAAGAAGTACGGCGGCCAGGAGAAGAGTTTCCTCGAGCGCTACGTCGTCACCGAGGAGTTTCGCGTCGCCAACGCGCCGGTGCGGCTCCACTTCGTCGCCGACCGGCAGAGCGGACCGGTGCTCATCAAGTATGCGAGCGAGCGCGTCAAGACCGACGTGCTGCCGCGCATCTGCAAGGGCGAGGTGTGCTTCGCCATCGGCATGAGCGAGCCGAACTCGGGCTCGGACCTGTTCGCCGCCAGGACCAAGGCGACCAAGACGGACGGAGGCTGGCTCGTCAACGGCACCAAGGTGTGGACCAGCAACGCGCACCAGGCGCACTACATGATCGGCCTGTTCCGCACCTCCGCGCCGACCAAGGAGAACCGCCGCCACGGCCTCACGCAGTTCCTGGTCGACATGCGGACGCCGGGCATCACCGTCAATCCGATCTACCAGATGACCGGCCAGCACGACTTCAACGAGGTGGTGTTCCAGGACGCGTTCATGCCGGACGACCACGTGCTGGGCGAGGTGGACGGCGCATGGAAGCAGGCGACGAGCGAGCTCGCCTACGAGCGCAGCGGGCCGGAGCGCTTCCTCGAGACCTACTACGTGCTGGCCGAGCTGGTGCGCGTGCTGGGCGAGAAGCCGGATGTCCGCGGCGCGGAGGGTCTGGGACGGCTGGTCGCGCAATTGCACGCGCTCAGACGCATGTCGGTGTCGGTGGCGGGCATGCTGCACGCCGGCAAGGAACCGGTGGTGGAGGCGGCAATCGTCAAGGATGTCGGCACGATTTGGGAGCAGAGGCTCCCCGCTCGAGCGCGCGATCTGGCCGCTTTCGTCGAGGAAGGCTCGGCCAACCGCGCCACCTTCGAGCAGCAGCTCAGCTTTGCCACCCTGATCGCGCCCAAGCTCACCATCCAAGGCGGGACCACTGAGATCCTGCGCGGCATCATCGCCCGCGGGCTGGGGCTGCGATGATGGCTGGTAGAACGGAGCGGGCGATTTGGGACCAATGCGCCAACGGCGGAACAGAAATAGGCTCCAGACCGGAAGGGGCCGGAGCCTATGTCTTGGGATACCGGGGCGGCGCTAGCGCGTTCTCAGCGTCCCACGGCTGCATAACCCGATTTGAGAGGCCTGGTTCCCCCCACCTCGGGAAAATTTCGCATGATGGCAAGAAATCCGTGAACTGCTGCGTGGAAAGGGGTCAGACCCCTTTCCACCACCGTACACGATAGAAGCAACGTTGGAGGAAAGGGGTCTGACCCCTTTGGAAAGCATGGGCCCGTTCAAAGACATCGGCGTCGACCTCGAGGACATGGTGGCGACCATCGAGATCCGCCGCCCGCCGCACAACTTCTTCGACATCGAGCTGATCCGCCAGATCGCCGACGCCTGCGAGGCGCTCGACAAGGACTCAACCTGCCGCGCCATCGTGCTGGCAGCCCAGGGCACTGCCTTCTGTGCCGGCGCCAAGCTCGGCGACGGCGCCGACGTGCAAGACGTGCTGGTGAAGCGCTCCGAGACGGGCCAGGCCGGCCATCTCTACATCGAAGCGGTGCGCCTCTACCGCACCGCCAAGCCCATGGTCGGTGCGATCCACGGCGCCGCGGTCGGCGGCGGCCTCGGGCTCGCGCTTGTACCGGACCTGCGCGTGACGTGCCCCGAAGCGCGCTTCTGCGCCAACTTCACGCGACTGGGCTTCCACCCCGGCTTCGGGCTCACCCACACCTTGCCGGCCCTGATCGGCCCGTCGAAGGCAGCCATGATGTTCTATACGAGCCGGCGCATCCCGGGCGACGAAGCCCACCGCATGGGCCTCGCCGACGTGCTGGTGCCGCAGGATCAGGTGCGCGCCGCCGCGCTGAAGCTCGCCGCCGAGATCGCCGAGTGCTCGCCGCTCGGCGTGCTGGAAACGCGCGCCACCATGCGCGCCGGTCTCGCCGACCGCGTGCGCGCGGCAACCGACATCGAGCTCGAGAAGCAGACCAGGCTGCGCCGCACCGAGGACTTCAAGGAAGGCGTCGATGCCGTGAACCAGCGGCGCATGCCCAAGTTCGTGGGGCGCTAGTTTAGCTTAGCGGACAGGACCATCAGGGTCCGTCGGGCCCGGCGTGGGGGCTCCGCGATCGCGTTCTCGCCCTTCCCCGATCCAGGCCACGCCTGTCGCCGCAGCCCATTTGCTCTCGCCTGGACCGGGATCCGCCCGCGCGGCAGACGCCAGGACGGCAATGATCGACAGCGCCGCCAGCATGATTTTCAGCTCTCGCATGGCCTGTTCCCGCGGCTTGCGTTTCCGATCGTCCTTCGCACACGGCCTTGCCGGCCCTGTGGTCGTGATATGGCGCTCTCGGCGAATTTCCGAAAGTGCTGCTCACGGATGCTTGATGCACAACCGGGGCGGGACCCCGCGCGCTCGATCGGCACGGACAACCCTCGGTCGGGCCGGGCGCGCCGGCCAGGCTACGGCGCAGAGAGCTGGCGCAGCCGATACACGGCGGTGTGTAGCACCTGCGCGATCACGGTCTGCCCATTGGCGATGAGGGCCACGTCGAGATCGACCAGGCGGTGGCCCTTGCGCTCATAGTTGGCGGCAACGCGCGCGCGGGCCGAGAGCTCATCGCCGACGCGCGCGACCCCGAAATTGGCGACCTTGCTGCCCGTGTGGATCCAGGGCGGCAGCATCACGTTCTCTCTCAACACGAGGTTGCACAGGCGCAGCAGCTGGCCCGGGTGCACCAGGCCTTCCTCGGCGTAGACGGAATCGGCTTCGCGAATGTCGCGCAAATAGGCCCTTGCAGTTTCGGGGGTCGCATGGAAGGGCCGGATGCCGAGCCAGGTCCCCGCCGCGAGGCTTGTTTCGTCGGCCGGGGGGCGGTTCGCCTGCGGCGCATTCAGCGCGTAGTCGTCGATCCGGGGCGGCGGGCCTGCGGCATCCGGCAACGTCGCCCGCCCCGAGGCGCATAGCACCCCCTGGCTTTCAAGGCTGAGGTCGAGGCCGCCTCCGGCTTCGGTCGCCGTCACCACGGCCAGGTGCCCGTCATAAACGGGCTTGAGGAAACGGCACTCCATCCGGCCGCGCTCCAGCCAGGCGCGCCCCCAGCGCCGCACGACCGGATGGCAGGCATAGGCATAAACCTCCACGCCCGGAACCAAGCCGCCGGCGAAGCCCAGCTTCTGCGCCACGCTGTCGTCGTGGATCTTGTTCTCCGACGCATGCGAGAGGTTGTAGGCCTCGACCGTGTAGGGCTGTGGCGCGTTCATTGAGATGTTCCACCGGGACCCGAGTTGCAGTCCTACCGCACCGCGCGTCCTCGGTTCAAGGCGAACAGCCCAACGGTCATGGCCATCGCGGTGGCAGCCGCAAGCGCGAAGGCGCCGATCAACCCCAGGCCTGGAAGCGTGAAGCCGACGATCAGAAAAAACACGACGAAGGTGAGAAGCGAGAGCATGAGCCCGCGCAGAATGCGCAAGACCGCGTCGCGGCCCCAGCGATGATGCGTAAAGGTGCCGATGACGGTGAGAATGGCCGGATACGTCGATACGATGCCGGACAGCTCGGGCCCGAGCACATCGGCCAGCACCATGATTCCAGCAACGAGGGCGAAGGTCGCCAGCATGCGCGCGGGAATGTCCCACCATGGTAGAGCCGCAAGCAGCGCTGGCGAGCGGGGGCGCGGCAGCAAGAGCAGCGCCAAAAGCAGACTGAGCGCGGCTGCACCCGACGCTGCCCACAGCGGTGGAAGAAGAAGCGTTGCCGCCCCCGGCAGCAGGGTCACGCTCTGCGTCACCCAGGCAGCGGCAGCGAAAGCAGCCACGCCAGCCGTAAGGCTGAGCGGCCAGCGCGCCCATGCGGAAACCGCAGCGTAGGCCAAGACAAACGCCGCGATGCACACCACGCCAAGCTCGATGCCGATGCAGGCGCCGACCGCAAAAGCCTCGCCCTTGTCCCACCCGAGAAAGAACAGCACGGGGCCGGTCATCCACGGCAGGCCAAGCAACAACCCGCCCACCGTCGGCCCCCACCACCGCGCCGCCAAAGATACGCCGGCCACCAGCAGCGGCGTGATCGCGATCTTGAGGAGAAAGAGCATTGGGGCTTCCCCCTCTCCCCGTTCTTACGGGGAGAGGGTTGGGGTGAGGGGCGGCCTCAAGCACCGTCCGAGCCTTGTGCCGCCCCTCACCTCATGCCGGAGGCATGGCTCTGCCATGACCCTCTCCCCATGCTGAAGAAGCATGGGGAGAGGGAAATGGTCAGCGCGCGTTGCCGCAGAAGCGCTGGATGCGGCCGCAGGCGTCCTCGAGCTCCGCATTCGAGGTGGCATACGAGATGCGGAAGAACGGGCTCTTGGCAAACGCTGCGCCCTGCACGCACGCCACCCCCTCTTCCTCGAGCAGGGCCAGCACGAAGTCCTCGTCGTTCCTGATCTGGGTGCCCTTGCCGCTTGTTTTGCCGATCAAGCCCTCGCACGAGGGATAGACGTAGAATGCCCCCTCGGGCTTCGGGCACTTGATGCCCTTGGCCTGGTTCAGCATCGACACCACCAGGTCGCGCCGCTCCTTGAACGCCTGTTTGTTGCGCGCGATGAAGTCCTGCGGCCCGTTCAGGGCCTCCACCGCCGCCCACTGCGTGATGGACGACGGGTTGGAGGTCGACTGCGACTGCAGCTTGCACATGGTCTTGATGAGCGGCTCGGGACCTGCACCGTAGCCCAGCCGCCAGCCGGTCATGCAATAGGTCTTGGACAGCCCGTTCAGCGTCAGCGTGCGCTCATAGAGGCCCGGCTCCACCTGCACCGGCGTGTAGAAGACGTGGTCGTCGTAGAGGAGGTGCTCGTACATGTCGTCGGTCAGCACCCACACTTGGCTGTGCTTCATCAGCACGTCGGTGAGCGCCTTGAGCTCGGCCTTTGAATACGCGGCCCCGCTCGGGTTGCAGGGCGCATTGAAGAGGAACCACTTGGTCCTAGGCGTGATCGCCTTCTCCAGCACCTCGGGTTTCAGCCGGTAGCCGTCCTCGATCTTGCAGTCCGCAAACACGGGCTTGCCGCCTCCCAACAGCACGATGTCGACATAGGACACCCAGCACGGCGCCGGGATCACCACCTCGTCGCCGGGGTTGAGCGTGCACATGAGCGCGTTGTAGAGCACCTGCTTGCCGCCGGTGCCGACCGACACCTGTGACGGCTTGTAGTCGAGCCCATTCTCGCGCTTGAACTTGGCGGCGATGGCAGCCTTGAGCTCCGGGATGCCGTCCACATCCGTGTATTTGGTTTTGCCCTCCTTCAGGGCGCGCACGGCAGCTTCCTTGATGTTGTCGGGCGTGTCGAAATCGGGCTCGCCCGCGGACAGCGAGATCACGTCGCGGCCCTTCGCTTTCAGCTCCCGCGCCTTCGTCGCCATCCCGATGGTCTGGGACGGGGAGATGCGGTTGACGCTGTCGGCGAAAAATCGGGCTGGTAGCGCTCCCATGGCTGCCTCTGTCAGGTTCCAACTCGCAGGGATTTGCGAGCGGCGCGGACCCTACGCCGCAGCGCGAGCGAGTCAAGCGCAATGCGGCATCGAAGCGGGCATTGCACCCGCAGCATGACGCCGATTCCTGGCCCTTCGATCAACCTTCGAGCGCGGGCGCGCCCCCACGCGAAACCTCCACGCTTCGAATCTGCCCTGATTGAGAACGGCGTCTTGTGACACGCACCTCACTGCCGAGCGATCACGCGCACGCGGGAATTTAGTCAGTCGTCCGCCCGTGGACTGTCGAATGCGGCCATTCGGTTTTGCGTCGAATGGTCTTTTCTTGAAAGCGATTTGTTGTGCCTCACGGGGCTCGACAGCAGGGTGGGGTCGTGACTCGGGCGGCGCGCCTTCTCGACTGGCCGCAGATCAACTCTCGCAAAGGAGGCGAAAGGCCGCGGCTGATGTACGCCGCCCAGAAGCTGCCCGCCGAGCGGTGCGAGGTCTGCGCTGTCGCAGCCAGGGGCATGACAAGCTGGATCGTCGATCCGGTGCGGCCTGGCGCCATCCGGACTGCTGCGGCAAGCGCCTGAGCCGGGGTTGTCCCGCCCTTGTCGCGGTCGCTGACCCCACACGCACCGGGAGGCGGCGCGATTCTGAGCAACCCCAAGTTGACGCCTTGAGCCTGTGCTCGCTGCCCGATTGAAGGTAGAATTCACAGCCGCAAGACTGCCAGTTGTCTGGGAGGGGCGACACCGCATATCATCTGCATTCATCTTTTCGCAACGAGCGATGCCTCGGCGAATGCGCCCGGTGCCCGCCGTGTTCCTGCAAGGGCCCAGTGAGTGCCGCAATGAAACGCGACAGTACCGATCGGCTGCATCGCTCTCCCATCCATCTCCTGCACCGTGCGGGACAGTGTGCCGGAGACATCTTCCATTCCGAGATGAAGGTCGGCGGGCTCACCCCGCGGCAGCTCGCCGTGCTCATGACGGTGGCCCAGAACGAGGGACTGAGCCAGACCGGCCTCGTCGACCGCACCGGAATTGATCGTTCGACGCTGGCCGACATCGTGCGGCGCATGCAGAGGAAGGGGCTGCTGCAGCGCCGGCGCACGCGGGAAGACGCGCGCGCCTACGCCGTCAAGCTGACCGACGAGGGCCGCCGGGTCCTGCGCACGGCCGAGCCGCTGGCCAAGAAGGTGGACGAGCGCATCCTCGATGCGCTGTCGGGCAAGCAGCGCGAGCAGTTCATCGACGACCTGCTGGCGATCGTCGACACGCTGCAGAAGATGTCGCCGAAGAGCTAGCGGGCAACAGATAGCCGCCTCGTCGAACACCGGCCCCCGCTCGAGCACGACGCGCGCCCGGCCAGGAGAGTTCCTTCCCAAACTCACGAACTCTCTCCAGTCCTTGCCTTTGCATGACAAGAGCATGCGTGAGCCGACGAACCGCCGGCGAGCGGCCATTCCCACGCGCGTCGCCATTATTTTGCCGGGAATTTGCTGCGGCGTAGGCGGCCGCGGGGTGTAGCTACAAACGGCAACGGATGAGGGGTCAGTCATGAGAGCCCCCGCTCGGCATTCCCACGACTATTACGCATATGACGAGCCCTGGCCGGGCGAGAGAACCGGCTCACGCGCCGCCAAGGCCCTCCTGCGAGGCATCGTCGTCCTGATCATGATCGGCGGCGGCTGGGCGCTGCTGAGCGATCAGGCCTGGCGGGAGTGGTTGTGGGCCAAGATCGCGGCCGTGTCTTCCTCGCTCGACAGCTGGGCGCCCGGACCCGTCCAGCCACGCTCGCCGGTGACCGCGACTGCCCCGCCCGCCAGGGCCGAGCCGGCGATGAAGCTCGCCGCCCTCGACGCACCGCCCTCGGCAGCGTCGCCATTGACGACAGCCACGGTCCCGACTGCCTCCACACCCTATGAGCCGCCGCCGCTCGCGCCAGATGCCGATCCTGCCGACCCCTACCAGAAGCGTGCGGAAGCGGTCGGCCTTCACCCTGGCCTGTCGCGAGTCCTGCTGGCACGACTTTCACCGGCCGACTACCGCAATGCCGGCATCGCCATTCAGACCGCCGTGGCCGAGACGCCAGACAGCGGCGTCTTCGTCTGGCCGCGTCAGCGCGAGCCAGAGCTCGCACTTTTCCGGGTCAGCTTCGTGCGGGGCGCCGCGTCCGGCTGCCGACGCTACGTCGTGACCGTCACCAAGGACCGTTGGTTGACGACGGCGCTGCCGATGGAGAAGTGCGGGCCTCAGTCTGGCCGCCCGCGGCGCGAATAAGTCTGCCATTGGCGACGGCTCACGCAACACTCGCGACCGAGCGGCCCGCTGCGGCCTTACTCGGACCGGTCTTTCGCCGGTTGGACTGCGCCAGCTCTGCTGGCGCCTTCTGAAGTCTTGACCCAAAGCCGTCCTATCACCCGACGGGCCGTTTCGCAGTACCGAGCGGCTTGCGGAATTCGTCTTATTCGCAGCTAGGCAGCGCGTTGCTCTGGCTGATGAACCTCACTCGCGGTAGGCTTGTTCGCGGGTGGAACAACGAGGTCCGCCTGCAGTCTGACAAAGGGAGGTAGACACCAATGAAGATCAATTCGCGTATGAGAGCGGCTCTGATCGCGGCGGTCTCCGCCACAATGGCGTTCGCCGGCACGGCGCTCGCCCAGCAGCCTCGAACCCTCAAGATGCAGTCGGCGGTGCCGCCATCGTCCACCACGCAGGACGCCTTCAAGTTCTTCGCCGATCGGGTCGACAAGCTGACCGGCGGCAACCTCAAGATCGATGCGCTGCCAGGCGGTGCGGTCGTGCCGCCTTTCGAGATCCTGGATGCCACGCACAAGAAGGTGATCGATGGCGCCTACGGTATCTCCTACTGGTGGGT